>JAJPGU010000003.1 GCA_021325615.1 Nitrososphaerota archaeon
ATGCTACTTGTGCACGTGCTTGTGGCATTGCTCCTGGCAAGCCAAAGACAACCGTGCTGGTAAGTAGTATTGATAGTAGTGTTAGACTAGTTACTTTTCGTAGTGTGCTATTGCTCATGTTATTGGAGTTCACGACGTTTTTTAATTAATAAAAAATGTGATACACTACTCTAAATGAAAAAAATCATCCAACTTGTAGTTCACGCCTAGAAGATCGAAACCCTCCCGGTCAATTAGATAACTGTATTAGAAAGGAAAATAAGTGAACTTGAAACAAATAAGGTTGTTAATCAACAGTGTAATGACATCACCAGATGGGAAACCAATGGAAAATCTTCAGAATAATTCTGGGAGGATTTTTAAATATATAGAGGAAAATCCCGGGTGCCACCTGCGCCAACTAAAACGGGACCTAGGCCTTTCCATGGGGACTGTCCAATACCACCTAAACCACTTGGAAAAGACAGGCAGGATAATCTCCGAGAGGTTCAACCTTTATCGATGTTATTATGCATCCGGCCTTTTCAAGGAAAATGAGAGAAATATCCTAAAAATTCTAAACCAGCAGACTGCAAGGGAGGTCCTGATGTTCATCCTAGAGTGGAAAAACTCAACCCAGACAGACATTGCAAACCACCTAGGAATAGCTCCGGCGTCGGCAAGCTGGCATATTAAGAGGCTAATAGATTTAGGCGTCATTTTGGAGTCAAGGGAAGGAAAATACAGAAGATACCAGCCTGCCGTAGACCCAAAGGAAATAATCAAAATATTAAAGACCTACCACCCAACCCTGTGGAACAGGTGGAGTGATAGGTTGGCAGAGATGTTTCTTTCACTATCAAGGGAGAACGGCGAATAATGGGGCTTCCTCCGTTCACCTTCGGACACGGGAGTTTGGAGATATTCACAGTTACACAACTAGCCGTGATCATCCTAGCGCTTGTCCTCATGGCACTGTCCTTTACGGCATATAGGAATATGAGGAACAGGAAAATCCTATTTGCAATAATTATTTTTGGGTTGTTCGCGGTACAGCATGTCATTAACTATGTAGATGCACAGGTGGTAGACATCATGCCCGATGATGTGAGGTTTGCTTTGTTTTCCTCCATCACATTAGCCATACTTCTACTGTTCTTTGTTACAATAGTAAGGAAATAGGAAGAGACGGGAATAACTATGTACAACTTAAAGGTCCATCTCTTCCTATTGTGATATCCTTCCACAATTTTGAATATTAAATTTGAGAGACACTGGTCTAAATGAAAACCTCTAGTCGTGATGAAATTCTACCCCTTGTTTAGTCGAATGTACCACTTGCCTATCCTTTGCTACTCGGCCTACGCCTTACTTGAGGTACGCATGGATTATCCGCAAATTGTCGATGCAGCCATCGACATTTAGGTAGGTAATGGCAAGCCTTGACTGAATCTTGAGCAGGTCAGTGTCTGATTCCCTGATTTGAGAAAGATACAGCAGGTGAATCTTAAGCGTCGGCAGATAGGTAACCTTGAAAATTCCTGACAGGGTTGGAATCCCCTTTATTTGCGATGGGTTTTCCTTGAAAAGTCTAGTCATGGAAACTGACAATTTTTCTGTCGATTCCTTTATCCCTATCAGTTCCTCCTTAATCTGTTCTGTGGTACATCCCGTTGTCTCGAATTCATGGAGCTTGTCATATGAATCGAAAATCTTTCCCATGTAACGAAGGATATGTTCTATGAGTGCTTTTGTCAAAATTGCTAGGAAAATGACATCGTTTCTATACAAATCTTGTGCATCAAAAATTCATTCGGGGAAATTGCATGCATTCCTTCCGTTTTAGATCCATACAAAGGTTAATTAGCGAATAACCGACCGACACCTCATGATATTGCCCAAAATAAAAAAATTCTTTCTAGCCATTGTGATCTTCATAACCCTCGTCCCGCTTGTTCCGCAAGTTTCCCATGCACAAACATATCAAAACTACACGATTATTGCTAATGGGACGCAGTTTTCCATTCCCTATGCCTTGAACGAGGGAAAGGTTTCATCTATGACCCTTGACAGCCAAGAAAAGGCGATATCGGTTGACATCCAGTCGGATACCAAGGGCAACCTCACGATAAATTTGCCAAGGATCCTTATCGACGCAACAGAAAATGGCGATAGTAGCCACTACGTTGTCCTTCTGAATGGTCACGGTGTAGGATACAAGGAGGTAATATCTGCCAGTTCGAGGGATCTAACCGTATTGTATCCGAGCGGGAACAACGACATTGAAATCAAAGGAACCCAGGCAATACCAGAGTTTGGGAGCGCCGTACCCTACATTTTCATGGCGTCGGTATTGATGACAGTCCTGATTTTTAGGCACAAATTCCTCCGAAACTTTAGGTAAGCTGCCCCTTCACTTGTTGGCCTTCTTACCCTTCTTCCAATATTTTACAAACTGTTCTAGCTTCTTGAGCGTCTCTGGGTGCAGGTGGTGTTCTATGCCCTCTGCATCCCTGTTTGCCACCTCATCCTTTACTCCAATCATCTTGAGAAATTCGACCAGCAAATTGTGTCTTTCATGCATGCTCTTAGCCACGCTTGCTCCTTGGTCGGTCAGCATGATACCCCTGTATTTCTCATAGTTGAGGTGACCGCTCTCATCCAGCCGTTGCATCATCTTGGTAACGCTTGGCGAGCTCACATTGAGATATTCCGATATGTCTACTGCCGAGGCGTAGCCTTTTTCCTTTATCAGTTCATAGATAACCTCAAGATAATCCTCCATCCTGTATGTGTGCGAAGTGCGACCTTGTACGCTGTGTGCATCGCGAATGGCCTCGAGCCTGCTTTCCTTCTTTGCTAGTTTGCCCTTCAATCCAAACTTCATCTAACAATAACAAGGCACGATCTTAAATACATTGACTTGATTTCCAGAACTTTGTTGCATGTTTTCCATCATTTATTAATGTTAGCCGTCATTATCAAAGTTAGCTTGGGCTAAACTAATAAGGCGCATTTGACCACGCATGACTCATTCCCATGACAGAAGCTTCCAATTCCACGAGATTCGCAAGGATAAGGGACGCATACCGGAGGAGTATGCTTGCCCAGCTGCTTTCCTATATGGGTCCCGCTCTCATCGTGAGTGTTGCCTACATGGATCCTGGCAACTATGGGACTGATCTCCAAGGAGGTGCGGCATACAACTACAGCCTTCTCTGGGTTGTCTGGCTGGCAAGCGGGATGGCGATGCTGCTTCAATATCTCTCAGGTAAGCTGGGGATTGCAACGGGCCTTTCACTACCCGAGATACTTCGTGAGAAACTGAAAAGAAGAGCATTCATAGTCCCGTATTGGCTTGCGGCAGAGGCCGCAGCAGCTGCAACGGATCTTGCAGAATACCTCGGCACCGTCATTGCGCTGAACTTGCTGTTTGGAGTTCCCATGATCTATGCCGCGATCTTTGGCGCGCTTGACGTCATCCTCATTCTGGTCCTCACTACGCGCAGGTTCAGGCTAGTGGAACAAATGTTCATGCTTTTTGTGTCAATCATAGGAATCGGATATCTCTATGAGATATTCCTCTCGCATCCGGACGTCCCCTCGATTGCATATCACTCCTTAATACCGACCTTGGGCAGCAACGGCGCCATCATGGTTGCAGTGGGGATCATAGGGGCAACAGTAATGCCGCATGCAGTATTCGTACATTCCTCCCTCACCGCCAAGAAGGTTCATGACCAGCCCCTTGACGCAAAAAGAAGGTCAAGGAGGCTGCACCTGTACGAGTGCATATTGTTGCTTACCATTGCGGGGCTCGTAAACGCCGCCATTATGATTATGGCTGCAGCTGCTTTTCACCCACACAATGCAGGCATCTCATCCATTTCCGAAGCGTACAAGACGTTGGTTCCGCTGTTTGGAATCGGGGCTGGGGTCATATTCCTTCTTACACTTCTTTCCTCAGGAATTTCCTCCTCCGTTACCGGAACTCTGGCAGGCCAGTCGTTGTTTGAGGGGCTTTTGGGGAGAAAGGCCAACATCTGGGTCAGGCGATTTGTGACAAGATTTGTCAACGTAGTGCCTACTACCGTTGCGGTGCTTTTGGGAATTGATCCGCTAAACATATTGGTCTACAGCCAAGTCATTCTCAGCCTGCTCATACCGCTGCCGATGATACCGCTGGCACTACTCTCAAAGGACAAGAACATTATGGGCGAATTTGTAAACAGGAAGATTACGACGGCCCTTTCCTTCGGTATTGTGGCAATAATACTTGGATTCAATTCTTATCTGATCGTCTCCACGGTTTTCCCATAGAGTGGTTTTTGAGGATTTCAGATTTCGATCAGGTCTTTGGTAAATCTGTGCATCACATCTGCTCTTGCGCCCACAATCATGGAATCCTCGATTCTCACCCCGAACTTTTTTGGCAGATAGATTCCCGGTTCCACCGTTATTGCCATGTTTCTCTGGAGGACCGCCTGGCTTGACGGGCCTAGGTTTGGCAGCTCGTGGACCTCAAGCCCTATCCCGTGCCCTGTAGAATGGATAAAGTACTTTCCATAGCCCCTTTTACCTATGACCCTCCTGCAGGCCTCATCTACGTCCCTGCAGGAAACGCCTGGACGGATTTTTTTTATTCCTGCCTCTTGCGACGTTTTTACGATCTCGTATACCTTCCTTGCCTCTGCAGAAACAGTTCCCAAGCCAAAAGTCCTTGTAGCATCCGAAACGTATCCATCATGTCGGAGCGTGAGGTCTACTACAATCATGTCGCCGTCTTCAAACTGCCTTTTTGTAACCTGGGCGTGCGGCAGTGCGCTGTTGGGACCCCCTGCAATAATTAGGGGTTGAAGGGTGGACCGGTATCCCGTAGCAAAAGCCCCCCTTTCCATGGCATAAGACATCAGGATGGTCTGGAGTGCCATTTCCGACATGCCTATTTTTATCTCATCCACGCAGAGCTCGTACATTTCATCAAGTATTGACGAGCATCTTCTTAGAATCGCGATCTCGTCCGGATCCTTTACCTGCCTTGCCTGGTAGAAAGGCTGGGTAGTTGATCGTACCCGTGGAAGGTGCTTTTTCAGTGACTGGACGATGTCATAGTTGTTCGTGTCCGTACAGACCTTTCTTCCCTTTACCATCCCGAGGAGGGTGGACAGGGAGCCCTTTCCGCGCTCTGATTTTTCCACCTTGCACTTGATTGATTCCTCCTTTGCCCGTCCTACTTCCAACTCGGGCGCTATGATTGTAGTCCCGTCCTTGTCAAGAACCCCGATGGCCTCGCCCCAGAACCCTGTCATGTAGAATAGGTTTTCAGGCTCAAACGCGACAAGGGTGTCACAGTTAAGTTCTTTGCAATATTTTAACAGGTTTTTCCTCCGAGTTTGCATCATCCTCCGACTCGGGCGCATCTCATTTATGTTTGTTGGAAGGTTTAGATATCGGACAGGGAATTTTTGCCATGTGGAAGAAAAGAAGAAGGTTGTAGCTTTGCTCTCAGGAGGGCTCGACAGCAGGCTCGCGGTAAAAATGATGCAGAACCAGGGATTTGATGTTACTGCTGTAGCAATCAAGACTCCGTTTTGTGATTTCGATTGCGGAAGGGGATGCGGCTTTGAGATACGTGAGACTGCCGACATGCTCAATGTTGATCTCAAGACTGTTTATCTGGGTGACGAATACATCGAGATGCTCAAGAATCCAAAGCACGGGTTTGGATCCGGAATGAACCCTTGCATTGACTGCAGGGCGATGATGTTCCGCGCTGGAAAAAAGGTAATGGAGGATATTGGTGCAGAGTTTGTGATCTCAGGCGAGGTGCTAGGTCAGCGTCCGATGTCGCAGCATGGACCGGCGCTTCGCACAATCGAAAAAGAGGCAGGGCTCGAAGGAAAAATAGTAAGGCCACTTTCTGGTGCGCTTCTTCCAAAAACGGAACCGGAAGAGCGCGGAATCATACGGCGAGAGGATCTTGGAATGATCCGCGGCAGGTCAAGAAGGGAGCAACTGAAGCTTGCACAAGAGTTTGGTTTTGAAAACCCCCCGAACGCTGGAGGTGGTTGCCTGCTTACCGATCCAAAATTTGCAATACGGGCAAAGGATCTCTTCAGTCATACCGATACCCCCACCACAAACGACATTGATCTTCTGAAGATTGGAAGGCATTTCAGGTTTGACAATAAAACAAAATTAATTGTAGGTAGACACAAGGACGAGAACGAGATGCTAAAAGCTCTTGCCCTTGCAGGGGATGTTCTTCTTGAAACAAAAGACCATGTCGGACCAATCTCGCTTTTGCGGGGCGAAGATTCTGCGACCAACCTAAAGCTTGCCGCCGACATTACCTTCCGATATTCAGACGCCCCGAAGGATTCTCCGGGTGCAGTCCTAGTCCAGAGGGGAGAGGCGGTCCTGGAGGCCCCCGCAGCCAACATTGCCGAGCAAGAGTATCTGAAATACAGAATTTAGTCAATCTAGTCAGTGAATTGCAATTGACTGCAAAGCCTTTTTGAGGGAGGCATTTGCATATCATTTATGCAGGCACAAAAGGCCCCCACATACCTCAAAGCTGTAACCCTGAGGGATTATAGCGACATCCATGCTGTAAAGGAGGATATCAAAAAGGGTATGATCCTTGTCCTGCGTGTTACTCCTCTTGCCCAAAAAAATGTAGACGAGCTTCGAAAGACGGTCGAGGAAATTTACAGCATTGCAAAGACAAATGACGCGGATATCGCAAGGCTCGGCGAAGAGAGAATAATTGTCACCCCGTCAGGGGTAAAGATCTGGCGTGCAGAGTACGACCTAAAGTAGCCTGATTCCTTCCTGCACCTGCGGGCAGGTCGTGGCAATCCTAAACATCCTGTGGATAGAGCTTGCAAGGTTTTCGGACTTTCTTCTCTCTCCATGGTTCACGATCACCCTCCTGAGTTTGGGCCTGAGTTTATGGACGAAAGACATGAGCTGGTTGTAGTCGCTGTGTCCACTGAAGCCGTCGAGTTTTTCGGTGGAACAGTTTATGTTGATTACCTCAATTTTGCCATCCTTTCCTACCACCGACACCTGCCTAGAGCCATCAAGAACCCTCCTTCCAAGCGTGCCGTTAACTTGGTATGAGACGAAAAGTATCTTGTTCTTCTGCGCTGGTGCAATATTTTTGAAATACTCAAGTACTGGACCGCCTTCCAGCATGCCAGACGTTGCCATTATGATGCACGGCCCCTCGCGGAGCGGCTCTTCCCTAGCGTCGGAATGCTCTATGTTTGTAAAGTACTCCGACTCGAATGGGTTTTCCTCCGTGCTCAGTATCTTTTCCCTGAGATCCCTTGCAAGATATTCCGGGTAGGCCTCGTGTATTGCCGTTGCCTCCGAGATCATTCCCTCCGTAAAGACCGGAGCCTCCATGAGCTGTCCTGCCTTCATGTACTGGTCAATTACCATCATCAGTTCCTGTGCTCGGCCAACCGCGGGTATTGGGATTAGCACCTTTCCCCCATTTCTCAGGGTCTCGTTCACCGATCTGATAAAGGCGCCCTCAACCTCTTCCCTTGTGGCCTGGATGTCTTCCTTTGCGCCGTAGGTGCTCTCGATAAGGAGCGTTTCAACCCTCGGGAAGTTCCATGATGCGCTCTCAAAGAGCATGGACTTGCCATATTTTAGATCGCCAGTATACACAAAGTTGTGGTTGCCGTTCCCAATGTGGAAGTGGCATGACGCGGAGCCAAGGATATGACCAGCGTTTGAGAAGACCAGTTTAATGTCGGGGGAAATGTCCGTAACCGTGCCATATGCAAGCGGGATGGTCTGCTTCATTATCTGCTTTACGTCCCTTTCGGAGTAAAGTGGGATCTTTCCCTGGGCAGCCGCGACTTTGATTGCGTCAAGCTGGATGAGGTTCATCATCGGTAGCGTGGGTTCGGTACAGTAGACCGGCCCTTTGAAGCCGTACTTGAAAAGAACGGGGAGGAACCCAGTGTGGTCAAGGTGGGCATGGCTTATCACTACCGCGTCAATCTCGTCAAGAGTGATGTTTGCCCAGTCAAGCCTAGGATATGCCTCCAGCGGGTTTCGGGCACCCGGGTTCACGCCACAGTCAATCAGCACCTTGGATTCGTGGGTGGTAAGGAGCATGCACGACCTTCCCACCTGGCTGAACCCGCCAAGAGTAAGGAGTGAAACTTCGGCATCCTCTGAAAGTTTGGGCCTGAATATCTGCTCCCCTACCTGTTGGAGGTGCTTGCTCCTCTCGGCTGACGATATCTTTAGGTTATAGTTTATGGTCTGAATCGTTTGGGACTGGATTGCGGTGGATTTTCTAATTCTGACACGCCATCCTGACTTTGACACAAGGTCGGCTATGTTGAAGGACGGGTTGTTGTTCAAAAGCCACGGGTGCTTCACTTCAATTGTTAGCTCGCCCGTGGCGGTGTCAAAGAAGGTACCGCGCAGTTCTATATCCTTTGGAAGCATCTGGACAAGGATCTCCCTTGCCTCCTCCTCCGTTTTCCGGATGGATTTTTCTGTCCTAACCACTATCCTTTTCTTGATTACGTTTACCATGTTGGAAATTACATCGTTGTGCTCCATTAGGTACCTAGGATTTTTGGTGTAGATTGCAATCCTTGGTCCTTCGTACTCTATCTTGGTAACCTCGGCATCCTTTGGTATACTCTGGAGTATGGTGCCCATGATATTGGGTAATGGAGACAGTTCTCTTTGTTGCTGTTTTCTTTGCATTAAATCACTTAGAGCGTAATGATGGCCTTTTTCTGTTCCTTTGTCAAGAGTCGGTATCCCTGCTTGTCGATGATCGCGACGTTGATTCCGTCACCAGTTCCGATGTTTCTGGTTATCGCAGCCTTGACTGCGCGCAGGGCTATCAGTTTGCCCTCCTCTACTGTAAGGCCGTCGCGGTATTCGCTTTCAAGAAGCCCGTAAGCCACGGGTGAGCCGCTTCCCGTAGTCACATAGTTTTTCCTGTCAAGCGAGCCGAACATGTCGATGTTGTACAGGGCAGGCCCCGTTTTGTCATATCCGCCGACTAGAATATCCGCGATGAATGGGTAGTACCTGTTCTGGAAGAAAATGAGCGAGGCAAGTCTTGCGATTGACTTGATCGGAAGGTATTCACTCTTCTCAATCCTGTGTATGTTGCAGTGGTACCTCAGCATGTCGGTTACATTCTGGGCGTCTGCAACCCCTCCTGCTATTGTCATGCCGGCGTGGTTGTCTATCTTTTGAATTTTCATGGTGTTGTTGTTCGCTATGAAATAGCCCGCGCTTGCCCTCATGTCTGCGCAAAGGACAACGCCATCGGTGCAGGTTATTCCTACCGTGGTCGTCCCATGAAATGTGTGTTGTTCAATGTAGTCTGACAAATAACATTCTCCTAACTAGAGATACTATCACTAGCAAGGCACCCGTTTAAATAACTTTGTATTGTTGTGGGATATCGATAAATAACGAGATTTGAGGAAAATCTCATGCCTTCCCATGTGATGGAACTTCCAAGGCAGATTGTCGTGGGTGAAAAGAACATCGGCGAGATTGGGAATTTCCTGCGGGGCCTTTCCGACCCTGCAAAGATCTCTCTTGTGTCGGGCGACCAAGTGCGAAGGATTACCCATGAGAAGGTTTCAAGGTCGCTTGCCGGTTCCAAGATTAGGAGTGTATGGCACAGGTGCACAAGCAATGACGTCGATTCTGCCGAGAAGACCCTGCTTGAGATAAAAAGGGATGTCAGCGACCTCATCGTGGGGATTGGCGGGGGAAGATCCGTCGATATTGCTAAGATGATTGCCTTCAAACTAAAGAGGCCTTTTGTAAGCGTCCCAACCTCGGCCTCGCATGACGGGATCGCAAGCCCGTTTGTATCGCTGCGCGGGGACAAGCCATACTCCATAATTGCCACCGCTCCACTTGGGGTCTTCGTGGACATTGAGATCCTAAAGAAGGCGCCCCATAGGCTTCTTGCAAGCGGGTGTGGAGACCTTATGGCAAAGGTGACGGCGGTCAGGGACTGGGAGCTTGCTAGGGACAAGGTAGGCGAGTATTTCGGCACATATGCCGCAAACCTTGCTTCCATGAGCGCAAAGATAGTGATCGACAATTCCAAGAATTTCAAGAAGAGGCCTGATGTCAGGATGATCGTGGAGGCCCTCATAAGCTCGGGCGTCGCTGCCTGCATCGCGGGTTCCAGCAGGCCGTGCTCTGGCGCCGAGCACCTTTTCTCACATGCCGTCGACTATTTACACCCCGGCATTGGGCTACATGGTGAAAAGTGCGGGATTGGGGCTATACTGATTGCCAAGCTCCAGGGCCAGGACTGGAAGAAGATAATCCAGATGCTGAAAAACGTCGGGGCGCCCACTACCGCAAGGGAGATAGGGCTGCAGCCGGAAATCCTGGCGGAGGCACTCTGCATTGCGCAGTCCCTCAGGCCTGAGAGATACACAATCCTAAGCGAGATAAAGATGACCAGGCAAAAGGCCCTGGTCCTTGCAAAAAGTACCGGCGTGCTCTAGGCTGCCTTTGGCTGTGCCGGCTTTGCCTCGGCTGCCTTTTGTTCTGCCGGTTTCTCCTGAGGCTTGGCCTTGGTGTAGGACTCGACGAAGCTTATCTTCTCGAGTTTGGTGACAAACTTGAATATCTCGTTTGCTATTGCCCGCTTTACCACTTGTAGGCCCTCCATCATCATCGCCTCATCCGGTATGTTGATGTCAAGCTGCGTCCCCTTTATCTCAAACTTGAGCTTGGACTCGTCAAGCGGGAACCTCCTTTTGAGCAGTCCCATTACCTTGTCTTGGTCGGTGTCAAGTGACTTGACAACGTTTACGTCATAGAGAATGGTTTTTCCTGCAAACCTGTGATTGAAATCTACTTGTACCCTGCCGGAACCGATGAACCTGACAATTCCGGTCCTGTCGTCAAGCTCTATCGTGTCCCCTACGGAAACCTTATCGGCATCGTCGCCGAGCTTTCGCAGCGGGATCATCCTGACCTTGCCCGTGTCGCGTGCGCCAAATCCCTTCTCGGGGGGCACTTCGACTGTGAGCTTGTCCCCAGAACCTGCTGCAAGGAGGGCATCATCAAGACCCTTGAGCACCCAAGACTCGCCCACTGAAACAAGCCTTGGTTGGTACTTGATGTTTGCATCAAAAATGTTGCTTGACTTTGCATCGGCTTCCCTTGTCGTTTCAAAGACTTGGTTGGTGTCCTTTACCTTGGCAGTGTAATCCACCAGAATGAGGGTGCCTTTTTGGAAAGCCAACGTCATCGATCCTCTTTGTTCCTTATATTAAGTTAACATGGATTCAGAGTGCTTTTAGTTTCTCTTCAGCTACTTTGAGTGCCTCGGGATTTGTCTTGTGCCCCATCATGTCAAGAGTCGAGTGGATTGCCGATATTGTTCTCATCACGTGGTACTTGTCGACCTCTCCCATGCATCCTACCCTGAACACTTTTCCCTTTAGTTCGCCGAAGCCCCCTGCGACAAGTACACGGAACTTTTCTGAGAGCGTTCCCCGGAAGGTTTTGTCGTCTAGGCCCTGCAAATAGTTCAGGGCAATCACAACGGTGGAACGCGCATCCTCCTTTGCAAAGGGCGAAAGACCAAGCGCACTCAGCCCGCTGTAAAACGCATCGGAGCATATCCTGTGCCTGCGTACCCTCTTTTCCATTCCCTCCTCCAGTATCATGTCAAGAGCTTCCTTGTATGCATAAAGCAGAGGTATTGCTGGGGTGAAAGGAGTCTCCTTGTTCTCGTCATAATACTTGAAGTAGCGTGCCATGTTAAAGTAGAATGTCGGGGGCTGGTTTGCAATCATGTGCTTTTTTGCCTTTGCACTCACTGCTATAGGCGAGATTCCCGGTGGCGCTGCAAGCGCTTTTTGCGCTCCCGTAACGCAGACATCTATGCCCCACTTGTCCATGTGCAGTTCCTCGCCGCCCACTATGGATACGCCGTCCACTACAAAGAACGAGTCGTTCCTTGCGGTAAGGGAGGATATCTTGTCCAGATATTTTACCATCGTACCGGTGGAAGTTTCATTCCATACCACATAGAATGCCTTGACAT
Source organism: Nitrososphaerota archaeon (assembly GCA_021325615.1). GTDB lineage: Archaea > Thermoproteota > Nitrososphaeria > Nitrososphaerales > Nitrosopumilaceae > Nitrosotalea. Next base: position 12,065 of record JAJPGU010000003.1, read on the forward strand.
CCTTGTTGTTATCAAATGCCTCCTTTACCTGATCAAAGCTTGCGTTCTGACCGAATGGTGTCTGTAGTTTGATGACACTTGCTCCAGCCCATTCAAGCATTGTTGCAAGCCTGCTGCTAAACTCGCCGTTGACTGGAATTATCACCTTGTCCCCCTTCTTCACCATGTTTACTACGGAGGCTTCTACGGCGCCTGTGCCGGAGGCGCTAAGGGCAACAACGTCTCCAGTAGTATCAAAGATCTTCTGGCTCTTGTCGACTACGTCCGAGTATAATTTTACAAAATCTTTGCTCCTGTGGTTTATCATATGAGTAAACATTGCACGCGTTACTCTTTCCGGAACGTTGGTCGGTCCGGGCAGCATCACCAGATATTCCAAATAAATTTCTCCATTCCCTAAAATTATAGACCATTATTTATAACTACAGAATTTCGGACAGGCGTTTCGTTGCATTTATTCTGACAAGAACCGACCTCGTGCCCTCAGGCACAAGACCTGACCAGTCCCTGTCCGCTGCGATCATCTCCCGGATGTTTGTCCCAGAAACCACATCCCTGTTCAAGAGAGGTACTGGTACCACCCTGATGCCCCGCCTCTGGTATAGCGAGATGGTAAAGTCGTCGTTTGAAAATACGACATCATAATTAGGAACGATCGAGTCCACATGGTAGGTCCACCGTTCGTGATCTCCTATATCTGGGACGAAGTAAATCTCGATCCTCGCCTTGGCCTTGGCGTCAAGTGAAGATAGTATCATTTCCTTCCTTTCTTCCGCGGTAAAGGGGTTCCTTCTCTCGTTGCTTTTGTTTGAGCTTCCTATGCCTATCCAGAGTTTCTCTACCTGAGACAGGGCAAAATTTACTGCGGCAAGGTGTCCTACATGGAATGGCTGAAACCTTCCAATTAGTAGGCCGTTCATTGCCAGACTCTTGCTGCCTTATTTAAAAAACCATTGCTATCGCAGGCAGTCGCAGGGTGTGAGGTCGCTCATTCCGCCATAGAGATGCGTGCGGGGATGAACGCATTCTGCCTAGCCTCCGCGAAGCACCCCTGATGAAACCTTTCCGCGGTCCTCCTGCCGCATTTTGTGCAGATTTGCTGGATGGGCCTCTTGCACTCTGAACACTGGGAGTATCCGACGAGCTCCTCTCCACAAGTCCTGCAGATTTTGTCAGGCATCACTTTCTCACGCTTTCATCTAAGCACAACGTGAAACTTTAACCGAGTGCAAATAGTTCCCATATGTCACATGTCAAACCCGGGCAGTCCCGGGGGACCCATAACCTACGATATGACTCAAAAAGGAAAGGTACTTTATGATTACCGGTTTACAGTCTGGTGGAATTGGACGAATGCAAGCGTTGTGGGCATCCTAAGGAAGACCATAAGGGAAGGGCATTGGTCTGCATGAAGCGGGAGGGCGTCGAGCCCGACATCCTCTGCGACTGCTACTGGTTTGACGACGGCAAGGAGCATATCCTTCCCCTTCGGAAGGGCGGGCGCCTTGGCGGTGCGCAGCAGGGCGGCGCGGAAGAAAATAAAATAAAAAAAGAAAGGATTTAGAGTTTTGGCGCAAGGTTGAGTCCGGTTCTTGCAGAAACTACGACTATGGATGTAATCGCAACCGCAAGCACTAGGGCTGCAACAGGACCAAATTCTGGCACGGCGCTCATAGGCGAGCCGTTGAACTGTATCTCGGCAAGTCCCTGCTGGTCGATCTTCTTTATCGAGTCAGGCAACGGAACGTAAAGAAGCGATGTTGCATACTGCTGGCCATCGTTGACTATCCAGTTTAGGAAGTTTACTACTTCTTTTGCCTTGTCAGGAGTTTCGCCGCTTATTTGTCCCATGTCCTTGTAGACCATGACGTAGGTCAGGGTCGATATTGGATAGGCGTTGTCCCCAGGCTGGTTCACAATCGATACCTGTGACCAGTCTCCATCAGCGGTTGGGAGATTCGATCCGGCTGCTGCTGCATCGGCTGCAACAGTTGCTATCGTAGGCTCTACAAATGCTGTCTTGTCCGCATTCTGGACGACCGCATAGGTAAAGTTGTTTTGGTAAGCATATGCCAGCTCGACATAACCGCATGCGTACGGTGTGGTCTTGACTATGTTTGCCACGCCTGCATTCCCCTGTGCGCCCGTACCCACTGGCCAGGGAACGACCTTGCCTTGACCTACCGTGCTCTTCCAATCAGGGCTTACCTTGGACAGGTAGTCCGTAAACGCGTAGGTTGTGCCCGAACCGTCTGCACGGTGTGCAATCAGGATCTTCTGATTTGGAAGATTCACTCCTGGGTTGAGACTGGTAATTGCGGGATCATTCCACGAGTTTATTTTTCCCATGAAGATCTGTGCAATCACTGGGCCCGTTAGCTTGAGGCCTCCATTGACACCTGGAATGTTGTAGGATATGGTGATACCGCCCAGCGAATCTGGAATGGTCAGGACTCCCGGTGCCGCTGCCTCCTCGTTTGGCTGCAGTGGCGCGTCAGAGGCTGCAAAATCGACAGTCTTCTTTTCAAGCAGGTTGATTCCCGCCCCGCTTCCTATGGACTGGTAGTTCAGCTGTATGTTGGAATGCAAGTTGTTGTACTGTACTCTCCAAGTGTCCATCAACGGAAAGATGAATGTCGATCCGGCGCCTGTGATCGTATAGGATTGACCGCTCGTCTGTGCCCTTGCGGGCATTGTAGCTGCCGGTACTGTCAGCAATAGCACGAGTGCTACTGCCAAGAAAGTTTTCTTCATCAATCTTATGGAAAGAGGATACTTATTTACACATAATCAGAATAGATTACATAATTACTCATAGCCTATGTTGACTATATAGATTCAGAAGATCAAGGGTTGTGACCAGAAGAAAACCTAGTGATGGCCCCGTTGACCCGTGACAATATAGTTTACCGATTCTCCGATGAATGCAGCGTGGTCGGCTATCCTCTCTAGATACCTCAGTACCAGCGCGTCGGCAAGCGCGCACTTTACGTTTCCTGAATTTATCAGCATCGGAAGGTGCTTGTTGTAGTACTTGTCTACCAGATCCTCGTCCGTTCGAAGTTCTTTTGCTTTTTCTAGGTCAAGGGTTGCAAATGATTGGACTGCCAGTGTTATCATGTGTTTTATCTCACCCGATAGCGTATAGATTACCTCGTTGCGGCATTCTGAAAGATCGCCAAACATGTCCCTTACCAATGTGATGTCATAGGCATAGCGCCCAAATCTGGTAAAGCCGTATGCTATCTCAAGCGAGGACCTTATCAGCCGAAAGTCGCTGGCAACCGGCTGGTATCTCAGCATCATGTCAAAGGTGAGGTCACCGACCTCGTCATAAAGCAAAAGTATCTCGTGAGAGAGATTGTAGGATTCCTGGCGGGCGTTTTTGCCTCCCAAGTATGAATCCAGCGCCAAGTTTATTGACTGCAGGGAAAGTGTCCCCATCTTTTCCATGAGAAATGACAGTTTTTGCAGGTGGGGATCGATTAGTCTTGTCAACTAGCCAAACTGCCCCTGCACATACTTGGCCGTGATCTCATTCCTTGGATTTTCAAATATCTGCACGGTCTCACCAAATTCGACCAGCTCGCCTAGGTACATAAATCCTGTGTAATCTGACACCCTCACGGCCTGCTGCATGTTGTGGGTTACTATTATTATTGCATATTCTTTTTTCAGTTCTGTTATCATTTCCTCAATCTTTTGGGTAGCTATGGGGTCAAGGGCTGATGCTGGCTCATCCATAAGCAGCACCTCAGGCTGTATGGCAAGTGCGCGCGCTATGCAAAGTCGCTGCTGCTGCCCCCCGGAAAGGCTCATGCCGGGCTTTTTAAGATCGTGCTTTACCTCGTCCCAGAGATATACCATTTCAAGGCACCCCTTTACTATCTGGTCAATTATTTCCCGATCCCTTACTCCGTTAAGTTTCAATCCTGCCGCCACATTGTCATAGATTGACATGGTAGGGAACGGGTTGGGTTTCTGGAATACCATTCCTATTTTCCTGCGGTGTATGATTGCGTCTTCCCGCGTTGAATAAAGATCCTGCCCGTCCAGCAGCACCTTGCCCGTCACCTGGGCACCCTTTGAAAGCTCGTGCATCCTGTTGAGGCAGCGGAGGAACGTTGTCTTGCCGCAGCCTGACGGTCCTATGAGGGCGGTTACCGCTTTTTCTTTGAACTTCATGGTTACGTCCTTTACGGCAACCACACCGCTGTAGCTTGCGACAATATTTTCTGCAACCAATTTGTATTTTGATCTCTCAATAGCCGTTCTCACTATCGGTGCCCTCGTGATTGTTTCCACCCTATCCACCTCTTGCGATTCTAAATCGTCCCCCTCCTCCACCCTGTTTCCTCAAGAAAATGTACCTTATTCCGATGTTTAGTGAAAGCACGATCATGATAAGAACTAACGCAGCCCCCCACCCCTCAGCGATGGAAGAATTGTATGGAAGTAGTGAGAGCCTCCAGATTCGAAGAGGGAGTGCATCAACGGGCTGGTCAAGACCAGAAAAGAATTGGCTGCTTCCAAGGATTGTAAATATCAGAGGGGCTGTCTCTCCCCCGATCCTTGCCACTGCAAGCATAATCCCTGTAATGAGGCCGCTTTTCGCGCTGGTCAGCAGGATTCTTGTGATGACCACCCACCTCTTTATCCCCAGGGCGTATCCTGCTTCCCTGTAGGTCACCGGCACCAGCTTTAGGGACTCTTCCGTTGTTCTGGTGATTATTGGAAGCATTATAATCGAAAGAGCAAATGTTCCAGCCAAAATGGAGAAGCTGCCAAATGTCAGAACAATCATTACAAATGCAAAGAGCCCTATTACGATTGTTGGAAATTCTGCCAATACGTCATTGAAGAATCTCACCGTGTTTCCAAGCTTGTTGCTCCCAAACTCGGATAGGAAAATGCCCCCTAGAACTCCGACTGGAACCCCTATGAGGCTTGACAGCCCAATAAGCAAGAGCGTGCCCTGTATCGCTGGCCCTACTCCCCCAAGCTGGCTCGACCCTACCGCACCAGGTATCTGGGTCAAAAAGTCGACGCTCAGTACTGGACCGCCGTTTCGTATCACTTCTATAAGGATGCTACCGAGAGGGACTACTGCCACTACCACGCAGCAAAATACAACTCCCTTTACAATCCTGTCAGTCATTAGCCTGGTAGGAATATTGTTCCTAAAGTGCTTCCTAAACTCGGCCCTCTGCTCTATCGTTATCATGCCAAGACTGCCCCCTCGTGGGCTTTCAATACTCGTGAAACCAGCAATTGGGCTACGATGTTGATACCTATTGCCACGATGAAAAGTATGAGACCTATTCCTATGAGTGCCGCAAGATGAAGGCTGCCGGCAGATGCTTCTGCAAACTCGTTTGCTATAATACTTGACATTGTCTGTCCCGGGGCAAATAGTGAGGACGGGAATGCACTACTGCCCGTTGCATTTCCAATCAGCATTGTAACAGCCATGGTCTCCCCTACCGCGCGCCCAAGCCCCAGTATCGAAGCTCCCACAAGGCCGGATTTGGAATATGGGACCACTGCCATCTTGAATACCTCCCACTTTGTCGCCCCAAGCATGTATGCCGCCTCCCTCTGACTGTTTGGAACCGCGATCATTATCTCCCTTGAGATTGACGAAATGGTTGGAATGATCATGATGGCAAGAACTAGGCTTGCGGTAAAAATATCAAGACCAAACGGCGCGCCAGACAGGAACCAGACGCTGTTGCCAAAGGTACTGTTGAGAGGTGCCTCTATCCAGTTCCGGACATAATCCCTGAAAATATAGATTCCCCATAAACCATAGATCACACTGGGTACCGCGGCGAGAAGCTCTATCACGAAGGAAAGCGGCGTGCGCAGGAACTTGGGTGCAAGTTCGGACATGAACATCGCAATACCCATGCTGATGGGGACTCCGATGAGCATGGCAAGTCCCGCAGTCACAAAGGTTCCTGCAATATAGGGTGCAGCACCATAGGACTCTCTGCCCTCGACTGCATTCCAGCTAGAACCCGTAAGGAATGATATTCCTTCCTTTGACCATATGGCAGAGGAGCCGTTTATGAGTTGAAAGACCATAAGTACAATGATCGCAAGGACGTAGGTGGCGGCGACGGCTGCGGCGATCTTGAAGACTTTGTCTCCCATATGAGATCCCCGTTTCATCTTAAGTGATTCCATCAAGGACAACCTGTATGGGATTTACTCGCCATATCAGAGGTTCGACCATAATTTCTTAAGTTTCATATTTGAATATAGATCTATATAGTGCTACATAGAATGAGGTCACAACCGCTTTAATTATTACCGATATAGGAATAGTCATTGGCGGAGATACTTAATGAAAAGGAGGTACGCAAACTACAGCTTGTTGGGGGATCAACCTATGTTCTTTCTCTGCCTAAGAAATGGATTGATGAACTGAATCTAAAGACGGGCGATCCGGTTTCTATTGTTAAAAATGTAAACAGATCTCTTTCAATACTGCCTACTGGGGCCGTTCAGACCCCCAAGGTATTGAAATCCAAAACTGTCATCAGCCAGAAGGAACCCGTAGAATCCATACAGCGCAAGGTGATAGCCATGTACCTCGCAGGCTACCAGATGTTAGAGATCCAGTCAAAGGGGGGCAGGATTCAGCTTGAACACAAGCAGGCCATAAGAGACCTTGTAAGGCGTAACATGATTGGAACTGAAATTGTCGAATCAACCCCCGAGTCCATTACGATCCAAATACTAACAAGCCTTCCCGAACTCTCGATAAATGACGCCCTGAAACGAATGTTCTTACTTACCACCACAATGCACAGGCAGGCAATAGACGCCCTCAAAGAAATGGATGCCGAACTAGGGGAGGAGATAACTCATCTGGATGACGAGGTAGATCGCTTTAGCCTGTACATACTTCGCAACCTTACCCTTGCGGTGGAACACGAAAGGATTCTGCGCGACATTGGGCTGAAGAAACCGTCGGACTGCATAAGTTACAGGATAGTAGTCAAGTCAATAGAAAGGGTAGCAGACCATGCAGTTTCCATAGCAAGCAGGATCAAATTCTTAAAGTCTACGCTAGAACCAGCCCTCTTGCAGAAGGTAACAAAACTAAGCGAGGAATCACTGAAGGTTTTCGAGGACTCGATTGCGGCTTTGAACAAGAGAGACTACGGGTTGGCTGACACGGTTGCATCAACAGCGCGCAGGATTGCCATAAAGGAAAAGGAGTTTACCGATAGCCTCGAGGAATCCAGAAAATATACAAGCGTGATAAAATTCGTCTTGGAGGACATCCGGAGAACCGCGGAATATTCAAGCGACATAGCGGAAGCGGTGATCAACGAGACGGTCCAGGATGTAATATCAGAAAATGGTTCCTAGCAAAACGGCTCTGATCGTTTCTCGGGCAAATTCTTTTCCCTGCCCGTCCTTACCACGACTATCTCATTGTATACAACTTGCAAGAAGTTAGTCCAATGAAACCTATTCATCCAAGCAAAAAATTGCTTTCTAGGAAATTCGCAAAATATCTAAGAACGTTTTCAAAAGTTTTGGATAGGTACATCACCAATCCAGATGAGGAAAACATACATGACATGAGGGTAGTGATAAGGCGCCTCCAGGCCATACAAAGGGTTCTTCCGAAAAAGATCAGGAAGAGCCGAATCATGCGAGAATTTTATAAGAATGCAAAGGAAATATTCAGGATTAACACGCAGATAAGGGATTTCGACATTATCTGCATGAAACTGGAGGGAAAAAACCAGCCGCAGCTGTCCCAAATTATTGATTCGATAAAAAATCGACGCAAAGAACAGCTGGATGTCGGGCACAAGGTAGCTATTGCCGCAAGGAAGTTGCCCGTGCCTAGATTAAGACAGGTGGAGATTGCGGAGCCCCGGCTGAGAAAGAGATACCGCAAGGTGGTTTTGGGCCTTGTCAACGAGATAAAGAGGAACATACCAATAGTAATTGGCAATGACAAGAAAATCGACGAAATCCACAAATTAAGAAAAGACTTCAAAAAACTGCGCTATTCAATAGAACTTATGGCAGACGAATCGGATTCGCTGCAATCCGTGAAAAAATTAAAAAAAATCCAGGACGAGTTGGGTATGATCCACGATAGTGACATTTTTCTTGAGCACCTGTGGAAAATTCAACCTGCCCGTGTACTATCAAGTATCATAAGCGCGGAAGTCCTAGAGAGAGAAAAAAGATACCAACGATTCGTCAGGGTTTTCAGAAAGGAGAAAATCGATCCAATGAAAATGGTATCATAGTTCAAGCACGGAATTTTGCATGTTCTGGCCGTCCCGCAGAGTGCAAATCACGTGAGTATCAAAGGCATTTTCAAATCTATTCAGGGCGTTCCTAATTAGGAGTTTGGGCATTATTTTTGCCTGTACTATACCCAATTCCAAAATACCATCGCTATACCTCTTTAACGATATTTTGGATTTTGTCTGCTCAAGAACCCTTGTCAATGTAATCAGAGACGAGATCTTTCTTATCGAAAGCCTGTCCTGCTGGGAAAGGATTGGTTTGTACCTTGTGAAAAGCCAGTCAGATGTCTTCACGTGCCTGGTGTGCACCAAGGCAAGGCCAAGAATGAGCTGGCTTGCATGGCTAAGAGACATGTCCTCGTCCATTATCGAATAAAACAGGTTTTGTGGATTGTTAAATGAAAATTTGTCCCTAATTTTCCTCTCTGCAATAGAAAGGATATCCAACTCCCTCCTGCTAAGCAGCCTCAGCGAATAAAGACTTTCAACAAATTCCTTTGCATGTGGGAACACCTGGAATGAAATTCCAGATCCTATGGTCTGGCGTACTTGTTCGGCCGTGATGTTTTTCGAGTGATATGCCTTTGGGTTTTCAAGAAATACCGAAAGTGCACCCTCCCTTACGCCGTGATTGCTAAGGTATAGGTTGTCAAATCCGAACCTTTCCATCAGGGTTTCTATAACGCAGGTGCCAGCAACAATTGTTTCAGCCCGGCTGGACCCTATGACGGAAATCTTTGCCACGTCCTCGTAGCTCATTTTGTTGAGCTGTTTTGAAATTGACCTTATCGATTTAGCGCTCATCCTATAGTTGTGCATCTTGTCAAGTGGGTATTTTGAGACCTTCTGGTCATATCTTGCAAGTGCCCTCAAGACGCCGCCTACTCCCACAAGCCGGGTATTTTTACCGAATCTCATTTCTTTCTTACCAGGCAGTAAAGCCGAGACGAATCTTTTCATACTCTTGTAATTTTTTTCGCTAAAACTGCCGTCCTTTCCATCAAATTGCTGGGTGAGCCTGAGGGCGCCTAGCGGGAGAGATATTACTTTTCTTATCTTGAACCCCTCGGAGTGAACAATTTCCAAGCTCCCACCCCCTATGTCAAAGAAGAGGGCGTCTGCCACCTGAAGGGACTTGATCGCTCCCACATAGGAATACAGAGCCTCCTCCTTTTCTGACAGGACCTTGAATCTAAACCCGGTTTCTTTGTAAACCTCCTCAAGAAACTCGGCTCTGTTATTTGCCTCCCTTACCGCGCTTGTCGCAATGGGAAGGACCGATTTTATTGGCTGTGTCTGGATTATGTCCCTGAATAACCTGAGGGTGTCAATTGCCCTAAGGATTGGCTTTTTGCCCAGCCTTCTCTTCTCGTCCAATCCATCACCCAGTTTTACTTTGATCCCTTCCTGCTGAAAAACCTCGAAGGTGTCATCGTCCTTTACATTGTATGTGACAAGTTTGGCCGAGTTGTATCCAAGATCGATTACTGAAATTTTCAACAAACCTTCACCGTTTCGTTAAAGCCCCCAGAGTATTAATCTAGACTAGATTTACATTTGTTTACCAAGTGAAAAACAGGGAATACCCGAATCATCACGCCATCCTTTTCAGATGTTTTGGCGTTAGCAGCCACCTCAATTCGCCTTTGAGTGCTGGAAGGATGTTTGTTACTTTGATGCGTGCAACGCCTCCTTTCTTGAGGCCAATTTTGCACTGACCGGTTGATATTGCTCCCACTATCAATTCGCTAAGATAGGGTTCATGGCCTACGACTAACACAGTCGAATCCCGCTTTAATTTTGATAGTTTTTGGAAGAGCTGATCCTTGCTTCCTTCCGGCTTGAGTTCTTCCATATCCTGAACCCCGTTTTTGTGATCAACGGTCTGTGCAACGATTTCTGCCGTTTGTCTTGCCCTGATCAATGGGCTTGTGAATATGTGATCAAACTCTATCTCCAGCGCCCTCAACCCCTTTGAAATCTCCCTGATTTCGTTTTCCCCGTCTATGGTAAGACTTCTCTTGGAGTCCTCCCTAGCAGGGGAGCTCCTCCCTGCCTCCCCATGCCGTATTATGAAAAGGTCCATTTTACACTCGTCTACCTGTTGGCATCTTTAGGATTTGCTTTGACCTTCCAAAACATGTTCCATGCCACTACCAGGTACCTTCGCTGACATATCTGAGATATGACCATGTTTTCCTACCTTTCATAGGCTTATGTTGTCTATATAGAACAAGGTCATAATACTGTGCATAAACATACTCTATGTTGCGACGCAGACCGAATCGTATCGACAGTAGTGGAAGACCTAAAAGGGTAGGGATTGTAGTGAGGCTGCCTTGAAGACCGCGAGACCCTCTAGGTTGGAGGGCAAGCTAATAGTTGTAGAGGGCATCGACGGATCGGGCAAATCGACGCAAATTCATCTTCTGGAGAAATGGCTTAACTACAAAGGCATCAGCGTCTTCAAATCCGAGTGGAATTCCTCCGAGATGGTAAAGGAAATCACTTCAAGGGGTAAAAAAAAGGGGCTGCTAACACCCACTACATTCAGCCTCTTGCACGCAACCGATTTTGCGGACAGGTATGAAAGGAACATACTGCCGCTCCTGCGTGCGGGATATTTTGTACTAGCAGACAGGTATGTTTACACCGCTTTTGTGAGGGATATCGTAAGAGGGTGCAACCCTGAATGGGTCAGGAAGGTATACGATTTCTCCATCGAACCTGACATTACGTTTTACTTCAAGGTGCCTGTGGATACGGCAGTGGACAGGATACTGGTGGGCAGGCCCAAGCTGAAGTATTACGAGGCCGGAATGGATCTTAACTTGAGCAACGATCCTTATGAAAGCTATAGGATATTCCAAGGCAGAATAATTGATCAGTATGATTCGATGGCAGAGCCAGAGGGCTTTACTGTCATTGACGGTACGCTGAGCATTGAGGAGCAACAGCGAACTGTAAGAAGGGTGATATCCCCCCTTCTTCCGCAGGCGGTAAAAGGAAAAAAATGAGGAACATATGAGACATAGCCAAACAAACCTCCATGGCAGACCCGTTGAATTCTACGGTCACGGGATAAAAAACCTGCAAGACATAGAAATCAAGGGCAGGCTCATCGTAATTGAGGGTCCTGATGCCTCGGGAAGAAGCACACAGATTGAAAAGATTACTGCGAGACTTGAGGCTGATGGCCATGCCGTCCTGAACACCGGTTTAAAAAGATCAGACCTTGTAAGCAGGGGCATTCTGGAGGCAAAGCAGCATTATGATCTTGGGAGAAAGACCTTGGCCCTTTTCTATGCGGCAGATTTTGCAGACCAGTTCGAATACAAAATAATCCCTGCCCTGCAGGCAGGTTACATCGTCCTTGCTGACCGCTACATTTACACTCTGATCGCTAGGAACGTGGTCCGGGGCTTGGATAGGCGGTGGTGCCACAACCTGTATGGCTTTGCAATAAAACCAGATCTGATTTTTTACATTGATGTCAAGCCTTCGGTCCTCATTCATAGGGTTTTTCAAAAAAATCTTTCACTCGACCACTACGAGTCAGGGGCGGATATAGGCCTCTCAAACGACCTGTATGAATCGTTTCTTATTTATCAAGAGAGGATTTCCCGGGAGTTCCACCTCATGCAAAAAAAGTATGGCCTGACAGCAATCAACGGGAATAGAATGGTGTCCGAAATAAACTCCGATCTTCAGCATAGAATTGATCAGTATCTCGAAAGGGTAATGCAGTAGGTCTCGATATTCCTCATGCATTGAGAAGTTTGTACATTATACGAGATTTACATAGGGACCATAAAATACTGATTCAATGCTTATCAATAGTGTACCGTTACCTTATTCGATGGAACGGAATCAGGAACTTTCCCTGTATGATCTAAAGTGCGTAAGGCTGCTCAAAATTCCTGACATCATCTTTGCAGGCCTTATAGATCATATGGGAAACCTGGTTGCCGGAGGCCTCAAGCATGAGGTTTTGCCAGATGAGGACGACGCGGATCGCAGAAAGATGTACATGGACGTAGTCCTGCGTGCCTCCCTCAGAAGTGATTTTGATTATAGTCTTGGACCAGTCCTATACTCGGCCTCCCGGAGAGAAAAGGCAGTCATGATGAGCTTTCCCCTTGGGGGTAAGATTCTTCTTGTTGCTGCCCAGCCTGACATAGACATAGATAAAACCGCACAAAGGGTCATTAGGATAATCCATGCCTATGGCTGAAATTGTTTGTTAAAATGCATCTTTTGGGATTCCGGCGGTATCTAGTCCCATATTGTTCACGTAATATTTTACTTGATCCCGTACCTTACCAAAAAACCATAGTAAAATTTTAGATAGAAACCCCGCGTACCAAAGCCGCGGTCTACCTCTCTATTTGCAAGTGTTCCAGACCAAAGTCTCCTAGGGTAGACCGCCAACGGTTTCATGTTCCAATCGATATCAAATTACGGTACACTATCTTGCATACTTCAGGAAAGTGAATTTTTTCTACATGGTCAATTAAAAATGATCTATAGACATATGCGGGGAGTAGGTCTACTGCTCACATATGGACAGAGTGATCACAGTAGACCCGTGTGATCACCTATTTCATTTCACCTAAAGTTTTCCCATATTGATAATGTTGGGTCCATATTTTTGAAATATGATAAGTGTCATACATAGGAATAGGAAATTTTTCGGGTGCTGCCATGTGGGGAGTAACACCATGAGATCTATTTGCAGAATCAACAAATTCATGAATGGTAATTTTTTTATTGATGACAAGAATTCTGACAACAACTATCATTGGACTTCTAATGACATCTCTTGTCCTGAGCAGCTCAGCGTGGGCTCTGGGACAAGACCCCAGCATGGATACCAAGACACCCATCAAGCATGTGGTCGTGATATTCCAGGAAAACATTTCCTATGACCACTACTTTGGTACATATCCCCATGCAGTTGCAAATTTCACCGCAAAGCACAACACACCTATGTCAAACAACTTTCTCGAACACCCAAATCTCCTCAAAAACAATCCAAACTTGGCACTGCCGTTCCTTCTGACCAAGAAGCAGGCGATAACCTGCGATGAAGATCACGACTACCTAGCAGAACAGAGGGCTTACGACGGCGGTTTGCTAGACAAATTTGTGCAGGAGACTGGAAACGGCGAGGTTGACAACGGTGTAGTTAACTGCCTGCCGGGGAATAATGGCAACCTGACAATGGGCTACTATGATGGCAGCACCGTTACAGGACTCTGGAACATTGCCCAGAACTTTGCCATGAGCGACAACTCGTATGACACAATGTTTGGACCCTCCACGCCTGGAGCTCTGAACCTGATCTCAGGACAGACCTTTGGTGCTACCGAGGATGCAGTGGGCGGAGGATCGGCCATCTCTGATGCCGATGGCGCCTACGATGACTGTTCTTCTTCAGCCTCGCCAACCATTGCAATGAGTGGAGAAAACATCGGGAATGTGCTCAACGCGAAGGGCATTACATGGGGCTGGTTCCAAGGCGGATTTACGCCAACAACGCCATGGGATGGAAACCCGGCTCACAAGGCTGTATGCGGAGAAAAGACACCGAGAATGGCGACTGACAATGCGCTTGTTACAGCCTACAGCGCTCATCATGAGCCTTTCCAGTACTATGCGTCCACTGCAAATCCACACCACCTGCCCCCAATGTCTGATTCCATGATTGGAAAAACCGACCAAGCAAACCACCAGTACGATCTCAGTGCCTTTTGGACTGCCGTAAAGACCGGAAACCTGCCAGCAGTTACCTTCCTGAAGGCACCACGTGCTGAGGATGCTCATCCAAGCAACTCCGACCCGCTCGATGAGCAGGTGTTCATAGCCAACGTCACAAACACTCTGGAGAACAGCAAATATTGGCCAAGCACTGCCGAGGTCATCCTATACGACGACTCGGATGGCTGGTACGACCATGTCATGCCGCCGATTGTAAACCACTCAAACGATCCAGTAAATGACTTTGCACCAACATGTGGAGGTCACCCTGCTGGACTTGGCGGTGCAGACGACAGATGCGGCCATGGTCCGCGACAACCACTCCTAGTGGTTTCGCCATATGCAAAGTCAGATTACATATCGCACAAGGCGACTGACCTGACCTCTCCCCTGAAATTCATCGAGGAGAATTGGGGCACCGGTGGAATACCGAACACGCTAGGACAAAAGTCATTTGACAGCCTTGCAGGTTCGCTTGACGACATGTTTGACTTTGGTAACCATGGAAGCACGCCGAAGGTTTGCTTGGATCCGATGAATGGCACCATAGTGAATCCAGCGGGCGGCGTTTGCCCCACGGTTTCATAACTCCCCCCCTCCTTTATTTTTGATTTCATACACTACATGGTGGCATTTAGGGGATTGGCATGTGTAAATTTCATTTGATCTTGTCCACGTGTCATAAATTTTGTTGGGGACTCGTTGGATTGCTTATTTGTGTGGTATGACCTGCATTTATTTCGAGGAAACCTTACCGGTCTCATCTGGTTAGCAGGGTAGCTTTTATTTGAAATGGGAGGGAAAAGTTGCCATAACGCTCCCTTTTGCATTATCTGTTGAACTGGTTGAAGATTGCCTCGCCTATTCTTTGTTGCATTGCCATGGGATCAAACACTGGTCTTGCCACCACAACCAAGAGGTTATCAAAAACTTGGAATGAGAAGGCCGAGACCTTCTCCCTCTGGATGTTCAGGCACTTTACGGAACCGAACTCTTCATCGTATTCCTTGTTCATAGAAGCAAGCAGCACAAACTCCATGAATAGCATCTCCCGTTTATGCGGTGTCAGATCTTTAATTACTCCATCATCACGTGCGATCATCTCGACTACACGACCTTTTCGGTTCAAGACCGCTACCACCTCTATGCGGTCATCTATGGCCGATACCTGTTCGCACAGGATCTCAAGAGATTGCAGGGGTTCAAGAGCCTCGGTGGTCATATCTGATAAAGGGCTTCGTTCGTGAAAAGGCTTGACCGTATAGAACGCGTTCGTCTTATAGCGGTTACATAGGACTATGAAGTATACAAAAAACCATAGCATAGCCTTAGATAATTTTGAAACTAAAGATTGGCAGGGTCTACTGTGATCACTCTGTCCATACGTGAGCAGTAGACCTAACTCCCCAGTTACCTCAATGTTCCAGATGGTCATCTTAGTTTTTTGGTATAATCATGGACCGTGAGGAGCTGCCTGAAAACAAGGGCTTTTGCTACTCTAATCCTACTCCAGCCACGATCACCTTTTTAGACGTCCGTAATGCACTGAAATCGTGCGCTCCACGACAAGTTCCTTGAATCTTAGCAGATTGTGCAAGGCCGTGCTCGGGTGCAACACCAGCATCCAAGAGGTAGAGATAATTACCAAGTCAGGCGTGGTACTCGAAAAATTTCCCTCCCAAAGAGCAACGGGGAACAGGACCGGCGCGGGCAATAATCGGCCTTGCCTGCTGGAGATATCCCTAGGGGACGAGTTCGATGACCTTTACGGCCCAATACAGTACCATTTTTCACATGGGAATGCCTCCACGTTTACTTTTCCCTTTGGAAATTACCTTGTTGTAGTTACCGCAACCAAATCCATGGGTCCAATATCATTGGCAACGAAAATTGCGCGGGTAATAACCAGGTTCTGCTAGTCAGGCCCCAGTCCATTAGGACATAATTAATTAGATTCGATACCAAGCCAAATTCCGTATGGAACCAGTGAAAATAGACGGCTCTTATGGCGAGGGCGGAGGGCAGATAGTCCGCAGTGCAGTCACCCTTGCAGCGATAACGGGAAGGGCAATCGAGGTTGACAACATAAGAAAGAGCCGCAAAGTTCCGGGCCTGAGACCCCAGCACATGGCTGGAATAAGCATCCTTGCAAAGGCCTGCAGGGCGGAGGTGGAGGGACTCCGTGTCAATTCCACATGCCTAAAGTTTTCGCCGTCAAAGGGGGCAGACCTGGAACTGCGGGAAGATATAGGGACCGCAGGCAGCATCCCTCTAGTCATGCAGGTCCTGGTGCCAGCCATCTCGCTCATAGGAAGGAGGCTGAAAATTTCAATCACTGGAGGAACCGACGTGCCATGGAGTCCCACGTCAGACTACACTAAATTTGTGATGGGAAGGGCATTTTCTGCGATCGGAATAGAGTTTCGCTTTGACGTAAGGAAGCGCGGTTATTATCCTAGGGGCGGAGGCCTTGTAGATGCCGAGATTCTGCCTTGCGGCAACCCAAGGGCCGTATCGTTTACCAACCGAGCCACCAAGTCTGCAAAAATGTACTGTTCCTTCCACGGCATTTCAGGGGACATGATACGCCGGGAGGTGGGCGATGCAAGGGCAGCCCTCGAGGAAAAGGGGTTTGAGGTCGAGGTCTCAACAAGGGAGGAACCCGCCCTTGACAAGGGATGCTCGATGGTCATACTCTCGCACGACGAGACCTCGGTAATTGGCTCAGACATCATATACCAAAAAAATACCCAGGGAATGGGCAAGGCAGTTGCTTCGAGGTTCCTCGAGTCCGGTCCCGGCGTGGACCCGTTCCTTTCGGACATGCTGGTCACTCCCCTATCGGTCGTGCCCCAAACATCCGTTTTCAGGGTGAACAAGATTACAAAGCACTTGGAAACGAACCTCTTTGTAGCATCGGAGATTACCGGCTGCAGGTACGGCATCGGGAGGGTGGGGGACGGGTTTGAAGTAAGGATAGAGGGAAGATCAGACGCCCGAGTGCAATAGTGCGGCCATCAGAAGTATCGCGACAGATACAATGACGGTTATCCTGCCAAGGGCAATTATTTTCAGGCGGATCTTCTGCACGAGTTCCTCCGAAAACTGCCCTGACTCTATTTTCTTTTCCACCTCGGTCCTGATGAGCCTGACGTGCACGCCAAAAGTTACGAGCAGGACTATTACCAGTGCCACCTTGATTACGAGGATCTGCCCATATGTCGTGGAAAGAATCAGCGACGGGTGCTGGATAAGGTTGCTAGAATTGTAGATCCCGCTTGCCATGAGGACGATGAGTGACGGAACAGCAATCTTGTTGAATTTTCTGCCTACCCTTATCATGATTGACAGCCTGCCCTCAACTGTATCTGACATGGTCTTGAGCAGGGGGGCAAGGACGATACCTATGAAAATTGACCCGCCGACCCATATGGAGGCGGCTACAAGATGCGCCCACATGACAAGCGCATCAGCGAGTGGCATGCCTCTATACCGCAGACAACTCGTAATATCTATTGTCATGATTTTTGGGGTGCAAGATGTCTAAAGGTTTTTTAAATCAAGAGACACCGTTAGCAATAGATTGGTTAGCAAAGGGAAGGCGGCGCTGGTTGCAGCCTTTGTAGGTCTTGGAGGTCTAATGCTCTTTTTCTACCTATATGCAAACTCTTACCAGCCGCAGCTGCAGGAGGTTACCATTGATCTCCAGAACGTCAAAGTTCTAGATGTTGACAAGATAAACAACCGAGCGGACCTAGAGGTGGACTATCTCCTAAACAACCCCACCGGCGTTACCTCGACCATCTCCACAATAGACTATGATCTTTATGCAAACGGGCAGGATATTGGACAGGGTCACTACAGCGTGGAGGACATACCCATGGCGGGCAGGCCTGCGCTCTTCCCGGGCGGCAACATGACGGTTACGGACAAGTTCGACCTTGTTGAGACGCCAAACATTTCCAATATTTACAACTCTATACTCAAGGGAGATCCCATCAAATTCGAGGCAAAGGGCCAGGTTACGATAGAATCGACTCTTACCTTCATCACCAAGAGCTTCGACTCTACCTTCGGCTAGCCGATTCCCCAGCTAGACTTGCTTGCCGGTACGATTTTTACGAATGGTGCCTCGCCTTCCTTCCAAGGCATGGCCCTAACCCATGCATAGTTTTTGTAAAAAATTTCATAGAGTCGCCGGAACTCGCTGCCCTTCTCGATAAAGCTGGCCGTTCCCTGGACCACGACTGCCTTGTGCTTGCCTGGGCTGTAAACGTCCACAGATATCGCGATTTTTTTGTTCTTCTTCAGGTTTGAATATTTTTTTGTGTCATAATCTGTCGCAAAATAAAAGCACCCGTCCTCAAAGTAGTAGGTCACCGGGGCAATATGCGGGACGTTGCCGGAGCTTGTGGCAACCCTGCAGCCCTCGTTTTCCCTTAGGAACTTGACCTCTTTTGGGGTAAATTTTACCACGCCCCTCATAGGATGTATCAAGATAAAAAGAAATGGGAAGAGAGGCCAAAGAAAGACTTGCACGCGGGGCTCCGAGCGGCGCAGTCAGAGAGTCTAGGACATGGAAGGGCCCATAGGGCCGGCTACCTAGTTTGGCATTTCGTTCAAGAAGGAAAACTATGCCCCAAAGCAGATCAGCAGAGACTGCAATTGCGATGGGCATTTAGCACTCTTTAACTAGGAACTGCGCACATGGCTAAATCATGGACAAGAAGGTTTCTGGAATAGGGAGGTTTCTTGCGCCTTCCTTGGACAAAATTGAGGAAGAATTGAGCGCAATTCATGACGAAGTTAATGGAGTAAATGCAAGAATGGAAGAGACTTTGAATAGGCTGGAAAAGTTGGAAGAGGGTTACAGGCACCTTGCAGCCCGCATAGATAAGAATGACAACGGAATGACGACAGAGGCCAAAGTCCTGTTTGACAGCATAAACGAGATGGCCGGGCAGAACCGGGATGAGGTTGATGTTTTAAAGCGTACGATGGACGTTACGCAGAGAAGGCTATCCACTCTTGAAGCAAAAATGAAGGAGCTTGGCAAATAACTCGGACAAGCCATTTGCATGGGCTCGTTAGGGGAAAAGTGGAGCAGAATCTCAATTTCTATTTTTTGGATTCTTCGGCTTTTTTCACTGCGTCAATGTCATCCGATGCTTTTTTGTTACAAGAGCAAGACATTATCTTTGCAATTATTTCTTTTAACATGTATGCTCGAATTTTCATGCACATATAAGTGAAGGATTCGTGGAATTAATGGCACGATAGGACAGGATGTGGCCTTTACATTGATTCTAGTCAAAAGTAATACAAGGAGAAGTTGTCGGAATTATTAGGAGGCCCATGTTGGGCAGGAAGCTGCCCATAAAGACTGGCTGTACGAGTCACAACGTGACCCGTAAAGACAGAGAAAATGGTCGAGAAAGGAAATCAAAGACAGAGGATTAAACCGGCAAGGATGTGGTTAAACTATTTCAATATCCAGCCTGACAGCTCGGCCGGACAATTGTAGTTTCTCACGGGTTCACACAAGGTAAAATTTGACCGAAATAGTCGTTGTTATTTACCGTAAAGGGGGGTTTAATGATGGCGAAGCCCAAGGTTGTCAATTCCGAGGTTTCATTCTGAGGCGCAAGTAAGGTCAGATCGGTTTCAAAATAACCATTTGGACCGCCATATTGGTTAAATCTTGCAGCAAAATAATTCACCTCCTTATCTTTGAGATACAGGGTAACTGCTGTTCCCAAGGTGCAGGATCCCTGATTATTATGGAAATAAGGTATGGTTGCATTTGACCAAGGCGGAATATTATTTCCCACCATTTTATATGCAAGCCAAGCAGTTTGCATCCCCATCAGTCCCCAATTGCGATTAACCAACTTTAACGCTGTTTCTAGTTTTGTGCAGGCAGGCGACCCACCAGCCTTCTTGAAGATATTGACAAACCCTTGGTTGCATTTTATCTGGTCCAAAGGAACACCGTGCTTTGCCTGTTGTATTGGAGGGGGATAATCGGCGTATGCAAAGTGTTGTAAACCATTTGCATCTAATGCAAGCATGATAAGGAAAAGTGAAATTATTAGGTCAGGTGAAGTTTTCATTTTCTCCTCCAAATAAAAATACACAGTCCTGCTGCCAAACCTGCACCTACTATACCTAGTACAATAAATGAAGTCTGCGAAGTTTGCGAATTGGAGGTTGACCCACCAAGAGAAAGGGGTACAAATCCCGTCGAGTTGTTTGAACTTTTCATTGGGCCGCCCGGATTTCCTTCATACTGTGCCCCTTGTTGTTCACTGATACTCAATATTCTGGTCAGGGATGGGTCTTCAGTAATTACTAGATTTTTCACAAATTTACCGTTGCTGTCAGTAAGGGTGAACACGACGTTTACCGTTGTGAGGCTGCATCCATTGAGCATGTTGGCAATACTGTTAAACTTGTAGGAATAGCCTTGGACTTTAGACCGGAACTGGTCGGAATTTTCAGCCATATTAATTGCAGTTTCATTGTCGCTTGATATGCCAAGCTGTCTTGAGCAGTATATCAGCAATCGTGTTTTATCATATGGATTCGCATCTCCAGTCTCATTCTTCGGTGTTTGTGACGTAATCGACGTGGCAGGTGCCAGTGACTGCCCTATTGAAGTCCCAAGAATGTCAAGATTGCAGGTATGATACATATCTAGATTGCAACTCACGTACTTCATAGACAGAGTAGAATAATTTCCTGCCCTAGTTAGCGTGAATGGTATGTCATATCCACCCAAAAGCCGTACAGTAAAGTGTCCATCAAGAAGACCTTTTGGAATCGCGACGTTCATGAAATGATGCCATTCAGTTGCGGAGACATCAAGGTCCAGCTTCCTCTCAGACGGAATGAAACTCCAGTTGCATATCCTGTTATCCGAATCCATGTTTACTTTATACCCGTCAATGTCAAGGCTGGAATGTCTTGCCTGTATTGGGTGGGCAAGATCATCATACTGATAAACGTCCCAGTTGGAGAGTTTTACTGACGAGTCATCAAGGTATTGGAACTGAACCTGAATTGTCTGCCCCTTGTAGGATGAATCTTGTGGTCCTAGAGCAAATATGTACATGGTATAATTTCCCGGTAGGACGTCGGTCAATATCGTAATGTCTCCATCCATGATCCCATTTGTGGCGTAATCTGGCGCATGGCTGATTTGGATCGGGAGCCCATTTCTCCCTATAACGCATGACTGATAATCCAAGCTTGCTTCTGCACCCGCATCAGGAACCACATTTCCAAAACTATCAGTAATTTTGAATTGAAAATGTAGATGGCGCTCTGGATCTACTTGCTTGTCCATTGCAAGGTTGGATACCACAATTTTTGTAACGTTCCCGCCTGTAGATCCAGAGTAAGTTTGTTGCGCAAATGAGTCTCGGGTTGTAATGACAGACAAGATTACCAGAACCGCAATTATTGCAAGTAAAGTTTTCATCTCATCAACCCAAAAGTTGACCAGTTTTAGCATCCACATAATGAACATCTGCCCTGACCCCACTAGTCATATCACAATCCCCCCGGACTTTCCATACGTATTGATTATCTTTGAATCCATTTTTGACATACTCGGATGCTAATGCATAATCTTGCATGGTATTTTCGTCTACGTGGTAGCTTCTTGTGCTATTTACGATGTGGATTAAATCGACTATTACAGTTCCATGCCTTTCAGACTGTCCCGTGCAGTTAAATGCCCTCCAAAAAACGTCTACTGCCTGTGATTTTGGTATAAGGTGAGGGTTTTCAATAAAGTTGTAAAGAATCAGCAGGCCGCTTCCTACGCCTATCGAAAGTAATCCTATTGTTATGGCGTTCAGAGCTTTCCTGTTCATATCAATCTTTAAGGCGTTTCAAAATTACCGCAACCATGCCTGAGACTCCTACCACAATAGCCCAACCAGCCCAACGGTTCTGTGTTAACCAATTTACATCAAACTGGTTTGGGCAGACTGCTCCTATGCCACACACACAGAAAGTGGAATGAAAATAATAATTAAAACTGGCGTAGATTCCCATCGTAAGATTATTCCAGAGTCCAATTTCATTCTCAAACAAATTTTAGTCTACTGAAATTCTGGGTCTAAATTCAGCTCACAAATGTAGTGAGACTAACAGTCCCTCTTTGCCAAGGATGATGGTTCCCATTTGTAACACCCCTAAAAATCGAAGGGTATACTGAAAAAAAAGAATTCAAATCATAGGGAGTTCAGACCGCAACGATGTCCAAAATGCCTGTAAGTTCAACCGCAACGTGACCCGTAAAGACAGAGAAAATGGGCCGAGAGAGATTCGAACTCTCGACCACCGCCGTGTCAGGGCGGTATCCTAACCAACTAGACGATCGGCCCGATAGAATACGACCTTGTTCGGCATGTTATTAACGTTTTAGAAAAGATGTTCCGCGGATTGCTCGGCAATGAAAACAAGAGTAATATGCAATGAATCGAAATGAGGATCGTATGAACGGTGATTTTTCGCCTCAGGAGAAGGACGGCTTTTACAAGGCAGTATTCTCAAGGCGCGACGTAAGGTCACACTTTACCGCCGAACCCATAGATGACATGGTTCTTTCAAGGATTCTAAATGCCGCACACCACGCCCCATCGGTGGGATTTTCGCAGCCATGGAACTTTATTCTGATAAAGGACAAGCAGGCAAGGAGGGAGGTCAAGGAGTCCTTCGAGAGAGAAAGGTCTAGATCTTCTGCCCTTGTCGAGGATCCAAAGAGGTCAAAGTATCTTTCTCTGCGGCTTGAAGGAATCCTGGACTCGGCCCTGAACCTGTGCGTGACATACGACCCCTCCAAGTTCGGGCCGTTTGTCATAGGTAGGTCAAGCATACCTGAAACAGGCCTTTACAGCGTCTGCTGCGCGATTCAGAACCTCTGGCTTGCCGCAAGAGCCGAAGGCGTCGGCGTAGGCTGGGTGAGCATCCTTTCTAATAACGATCTGAAGAGGGTACTAGGAATACCGGAGCATGTAGTTCCAGTGGCATACCTGTGCCTCGGACATGTCACCAACTTTGCCGAAAAGCCCGACCTAGAGTCGGCAGGGTGGCTCAACAGGCTCCCCCTCAAGGACGTCATATACTATGAGAGGTGGAACAACGCCAAGGACTCCAACTGGGAACAGATTCAGGAAATGATACTTTCGAACTTTGATTAGGCTTAAATTGTTACCAAGTTTGATTTTTTCTGGGCTCGTGGCGCAGAGTCGTTATCGACGCGAAACATGGACAGCGCGGTAGCCTCCTAAGTTACAGGTCGAGGGATCGAAGCCCTCCGAGCCCGCTCTCACTTACCGACCGGAATCCGATTATCTGCCTCCTTCCAGATCTGTCAATTGAGTTTGAACCGTGGTAAAATACTGTGAACCAAAAGATCGAAATAATAAGGAGTCTATTACAGTATTAAGAGGTGCGAATTCGCATCTTAGAGGGTATACGATGGTGGGATCACGGTCGTGTGCCTTCGTCCTTTTCATTATTATCAGGCGGGAATACGATTAGGCCATAGCCCACAATTTTCTCATCCTTGGTATGGAATAATTTTTCAAGTATCTTCCAGTACTGGTTAAAATGAGCATTTTTTGCAAGATATTTTATTGTGCAATATGCTACAGCATCGGCGACTTGGATACCTTCTGTTCCATGTGAGGTTGCAAACATGGGCTCACCAACGATGTTGTCGATTCTTTGCCATTTTTCCTTGTTTTGACGCATCCCCTTGATTATTTTGCCTAGTTCTTGGCGCTCTTCTACCGTTACCCTATCCATTTTGATTAACCCCTTTTCTTCAAGAAAATTTATCGATTCTAGGTATTGGTTAAATCTTGTAACTAGGATGATCCAAGCAGTCTTGAATATTTTCCAATTCGGATGCTTTTGTTTTAGCATCTCCTTGTCAATGACCACCGTGATAATTTTGACTGGTAGGCCTGAAATCATGCGATAGAGCTGATCGAGTAGGTTATTTTTCTCATGCATCCGTAAGCTGGCAAATTCATCCTTTGATTTGCAAATATTATGAGTATGGATCTCTGCGTCAGTGTAATTATTTATGAAATAAGTTTGTTTGTAATCAAAAACACTTCGTTTCATTGCTTTTATCTTGTCGTTATGGACTATGATACCACACAGCATATAGTATTTACTTGTATCATTAAAGCTTTGAACTCCCGATTCATCGATGTACATGGTATACAGTTCTATCTACTCCCCGCTTTGTCAATTAGACAGGTAATCGAACCATAAAAAGTGATCCAGACTCTATCTTGCATAGGCGCATGACAATTATTCAGAATTTGATTTTGGTACTACATTTATCGGTACGCTCAGGGTTGGAGCCAATGAATTTGGGTTGTCAATGCTCTGCCATACAAAGATCTGGGCAGTATATGCCCCGGGGGCAGCCGGAATCCATGATTGTGTAGGGTTGAGTGATTGGCCTGCAATCATGGTGCCAGTAATCCAGGAGAGCCATACCGTTACATCATTCTGATTCTGGATCTGTACTATGTATGCAAACGGTTGGACACAGTTGAGACCGTTTGCCAAAGGAGTAATAATTTGTATCTGCTGGCCCACTTTGACTGTTCCATTGATCGCATTACCAAACGTGTCAACTATCCTAGGGTTACTTGCCGGGTAGGAAATCGCGTTGTACCAAGTCATGCTTGGTTGAATGCATGGAGTACCTTCATAGCTAAATGTGGTCTGATTCTTGGCTCCCAAATAAGTGGCAATTATCGTAAACGTTCCAATCGGAATATTTTTGTTGCCTATGTGCATGGGGTAGGAATAACTCCCATCTTGGCCTGGAATAACTGATAAAGTTGCCAGATTCGGATTGTCAGGTGCCTCAATCTGGATTGATACCGATTTGTTTGGTACAACTGGGCTGACTTTGCCTGAGATTGTGTATCGGTCGCCATAATGGTACCATCGATTATCGGTAGAAACCGTGATTGTTTGGAGTGCCAAGACTGGTTGGTAAAAAATGGTGATGACAACTACCAAAATTGCAAGTAAAGCCATAGAAAGGATCCGAACCTTCATACTTGTCCTAATATGTGCAAATTTAGGTTAAAAAATTGACGTATGTTTGTTCTGGGTTCAAAAATCACGGTACAACAGAAATTTCCTTTGTAATGTTTCCATCAAGCCAAGAAATATTGATGTAATATGTTCCCGTCTGGTTAATTATCAACGGCCCATAATTATTCCAGTCATATCCCAGATGTGATTCTCGTCCAAGAAACGCCTCATCTTCCATGTGCCCTGTGCCTATCCCTATTGCACATCCCGTTGCATATTGGGAACTCTTCCATACGATCTTCTGATAAGAATCTCTGACTGTGATAGTTGGCTGATCACATCCATATCCAAATCCATTGACTCTGAATTTGAAATCTATTTCCTGCCCCACATGGTAAGCACTCTTGAGTCCATAGACAGTTAATTTCTCAGAAGGATCATAGCCCCAATTTAGGGAAACTAACCTCTGCAGGCTGGCCGGTTTTACGCATGCAACAGATCCATCTTCTTGCTTCATTATCATAACAAGGCCGGAATTGCATTGGATGTTCCAAAAAGCCATTCCTGCCTCTTCTTGCTTTAACGGAGGAAGGAGGCCTGCATAAAACGTGAATGTGGCGTCACCAATGTAACAGCAGGTGCCATACTGAACCCTTAGGTCGTAAGGACCGCCCGTCTTCCAGTCTGTATTGTTGATAGGTATGCGCAAAAGAAAGGTCAGGTCCTGTCTTGGTTTTGTGACTTGGGTCAGTATGGGATTTCCTTTGCTGTCAAATATTTTGGCAGTAACGTTAGAGCCTAGGCTGTAATTTCCTATTGAACCGTAAACGAGTATGATATCTCCCTTGAGGTAGACAGTCTTGTCGATTTGAAGAAATACTGGCTGTGAAGCATTAGCTTGGCAAAATATTTTGCATTCTGTAGTTTGGCTTGTAAGAAAAGTAATTACCGTTACTAGGATCGTTATCAATACAAGATGATGTGTCTTTCTCATAATTTGCCATACAATGAATTTTTTCTCTTTAAAAAAATGGCGTATCTTTGTTCTGTATTTATAATCATTTTTTGTTTTTGAGGAAATTTTCCGTTCAGGTAGATACCACATCGTGATAATAGCAAAGTATGGCAAGCTGCCTGAAATCTCGCCTGAATTTTTCAATATGCTTTGGGATCTCTCTTTTTACCTGTCTTTCAAACTTGGTCTTTGGTATGAAGATAGAAAATTCAAGATTTGTGTCTTGATAAACAAAGCCGTCCTCCCTCCAATATCCTTCAGAAGGGCTGTCAACACTTAGTCCTTCATATTTATCAATGAAGAAGTTTTTCACATCTACGATGGCTTGATCGGGTATTGGATCGCCGTTATTGTAATTTGTTGGCAGCTTGTAGTGGAGCTTTACTTTATTTTCTAGAAGGGGTTTTGACAACTCCTACAATTTTGTGTACTGGATATTTAACTTTGAGAGCAGATCGCATTGTTTTTGTGAGATATAGTATTCTGTCCTTGAGACTGCTCTGAATTGTTGGCCGCTTTTGCGCAACGCACCTATCATTTTTACTTCGATCTTGGGATCAACCCTTACTTTACGATAGGTGTCAAGCTGTTGTGATTCCATCTAGTAATAATGCAAGTACATGAGTTATTAATATTGTTGAGATCTTGTACAGAAGAAAGTGCCTGTGCGCATAGCCTTTTTGATGCCCCAATTTTTTGTTCTCTTTTTTCTCTTTAAAAAAATGACGTATCTTTGTTCTGGTTTTTCGATACCAAATCGTTACATTCAATCACAATATCTCTGACTAGTTCAGGGTACCAGAGAGCATCTCAATCGAACTTTTGGGATACTCGTTTGTGACATAGATAGTGTCCGTCTTTGGGTTGACTGCAAGAGAGAAGATAACAGTGTCTGATCTCAGCTCGCCAACCTTCCTGTTTGTCTTGCCATCAAGTACATCGATGTCATGTGATCCTGAGACTACAAGATTCCTTGAAAAGTCGACGTAGCCTGCTACACCCACGTATACCTTGTTTTCTTCTGTATTGACAGCAATGGACTTTGGAGAGACAGTATAGTTGCCAATCACCTCGTTGGTGGTACCGTTTATGATGGATATCCAGTCCGAGTTGTGGTCCTGCCCGGGCCATCTGCACCCGCCACACACAGCATAAATCGTGTTTGATGCAGGGTTTACCGCAAGTGGAACTATTCGCAACGAATCCGGAATTGTAGATATGCCCCCAGGGCCTGTCCTGCCGATTGTCACGTTGGCCATGATGCTGTCAGTTGAGCCGTCAATTACGGTGACATAGTATGGGACATGGTGGTGGTCATCCTGAAACTCGTCGATATAGACTCTGTTTGTGATGGGATTTACCCCTATCCCGTAGGAGCTTCCGCCGAGGCCCAAGATTGTCTTGACTACCCTGTCCGTCCTGCCGTCAATTACTGTGATACCGCCGTCGGGATAATTCCAGTCGCTTACATAGACCTTGTTGGTACTTGGGTTTACCGCAACCTCAAGTGGCTCTATCTTGTAAAATCTTGGCTGGATCCGAATTGGATTATATGTTACCTGAGGAGTATGCGCACCCATATCTGTGATCTTGATGACTCCAATCATCCTGTCTGTTGAACCGTTTATTACCACTACTGCATCAGGTGAGTTCCTGTTTACAACATAGACCTTGCCTGTTACTTGGTTGACTGCAACATCCCAGGGGTTGCCGTTTATTGGAATCACATCCAAAGTCCTGTTTGTGGAAGCATCAAGCACATACAATGACCTGCCAAGATAGTCTGCAGCATAGACTCGGCTCGTGACAGGATCTACGGCAACTGCAGCAAAGAGGTCTTTTGGATTTTCCTGTTTCCTTACAGTTGGCGCATGCCCCCATCCCCTCTCTATCAGTTTCTGAGCGGTATCAGGCCTAAGACATGCAGGCATGGAGCCTTCCGATCTGACTAGCAATTGAAATCCTGCTTTGCATTTTATCTCCTGATTTGGGACGCCGGATTGGGATTGTACAAGTGGGGTGCTTGTATTGTCTGGAGGTGTCTGAGCTTGAGTGTTGCTGTTTCCAAAAAGGAGCAAAATTAGTGCCATTCCAATTATCAAAAAGTGTACGAATTTCAATCTTTGATGTATTGCCTGATTGTTTGGCAAGACGGAAAGGATGGGGGTCTTCAAAGTATACCATAGTTTTAGTCTCCAAAATTTAAAAAACTGGCGTATATTACCTTCTTACAGTTTTTCTGAGAAATCGAAGTTATCGGGTTGGTATAGAAGGGAATCAACTGCAGAAGCAGCAGAATTGTATTGGGCTTGTGCAAAGTCTGATTTTCGGATTAGGACGCGGTCCACAAAAACTATAGTTTTTTTACGAGACTATAGCATGCTTACAAAAAAACAGTAGAGAACTGCAAGTATATGCTGGAAATAAAAAATTGGGAGGGTTTCCTATCAGCATGTGAGTCCAAAGCCCTCCGAGCCCATCCTTACATATACTGGTACAGGCCAAGCACAAGGCAAGGGAAAAAATTTGCAAAAATATAGCCTAGTCAGTAGACTATGGACCGGATTCGCCCGATTCTGAAGAGCCGGATTCCCCAGACTCTCCGGTTGCACCTGCTGACGAGGATTGGTTGGATTCTTGAAGATGAAGCGCGTTTTCCGTGCTCTCTTCGCCTGGCAACCCCATTGCCTTGTCACCCATGGTTGACTTGATCCCAACAATCGCTACCGCAATTGCAACTACTACAATGCCTGCACCGACTGCAATCTTCTTATTCATGAAATACTATTTTTATTACTCTATAAGAGGTTGGTTCCCATTCCTATTGGTAAGAATGGATCTTAGCCTTTGCGGAGCTTGCCGCATTTTATGTCGTTTTCACTTTTCTGAAAAAGACAAACCCTCCGGGGCTACCCTTTTACTTTTTCCTATACCTTGGTTCCAGCGGTCGAGTTTACAACGTACTTGAAAATTTCTACGGTATATCCGCCTTCAAAGATATTGGTCTCGTGACCGTTTACAGTATTTGCAACGCGGAAGTATTTCTGGTACGATCCGTCCGGAGCGACTCCGGTTTGCGCAAAGTAGACCGGCTTGTTGTTCTTGTAGATCTCAATGTCAACAGGGTATCCCGGAGCAGCATTCTGCACCGTCCCCCATACGCAGCCAAACGGCAGGGCGGGATTCGGCGGGATGTTCATTGTGATGACAGATTTTTGAACCGACACCTGGTCTTCGGGTACAAGGTTTGACGGAACCTGTGCGTGCGAGGCCGGTAATGCAAGCGTAGGAATCAGGAGCGCGGCAATTGCCATGACTGACAAGGTAAGATGCTTCACGCCCCAACATTTCATATCGTTAAATATTAAGTTGACGCATAATTCTCACTCGGAATGATGCCAGAAAAGGAGCTAAACGACGGCTGCAGGTGCGACTGTCACTACGGAGGCGCAATTAGCTGTCCGTCCTGCAAAGAAAACCATGGAAGACACGGGTGCCCCCACTGCGGATAAGGCCCTATTTCTTGGCCTTTTCCTTTGCTGCAAGCGCCTTTAGGTTTGCCAGTTCCGACCTCAGCTTCTCAATCTCAACAAGGGTCTGAAGGCTCTTAATCTCGGCCTTTAGGTTATCGATCTCGGCGTCCTTGTTCTTGAGCGTGCTCTGCAATGACTCCAAGTCGGCGCTAAGCTCCGCCTTGGCTTCGTTTATCTGGTTCGAGGTAAGTTGTACGGTGTGCTGCCTCTGACCGTAATTAGCTAGCTTTTTTTTTTCATCATGGCCATGGGTTGCGTGACCCTCAAGATTGTGCATGTACTGGGTGCTTTTTAGGGCCAGCCAGCATACCGCCACAATAAACCATGAAATGCCCGTAAAGACCAGAAATATGGTCTTGCCGTTGTCAGGCACTATAATGTAGCATATGGTCATTGCTATAGCAAGACAGGTTGTGACTATAGTGGGTATGTCATATTGCCGTGCCATAAAATTATCCTTAGGGTGGTGGAATATAATAGTAATGGAAATTTTCAATTGGGAAAATCCCGAATTATAAAAATAGAAGAGTTTTGCTAGTCGCTGCTTTCCGTAGTCTTTGAGCTGCCTTCCAGTTCTGGAACCTCAGACTGCAAAATCTTAATCTTCTGTAAAAGTTCATTTCTAAGATCTCTTGCAACCCGCCTTACCGTAGGCCTTGGGACTCCAAGCTCCTCCACAACTTTTGTGTAGATGTCTTGCTTGTCTGTCAATCCCTTGTCAAGCAGGTTGTTGATTGCTTGTTTGATGTTTGTGCTCTGGGTAGTACGATTCACGTTTTTTATTTTTCAGATCTTCTATATAAGACTGTTACTATGTTTTTGGTAGCAAAACTGTCCGCCGCAAAATTGGTTTCGGTTTTTGACAAGGTATCGGAATCGTATGTTTGTATCATAATTTTCAAAAGTTTCCAGATTTTTTCAAGCCCGGCTGCGTTTAAACTACAATGTTTTTATCTGACTTGACAGGTTAAAATAGAATAACCAAGAGGATTGCCTCACTGAAAAAGTACAATTTGTAGAAAGGTTCTTATGATAAAATGGCGAGGTGTCAAAGGTGGCGCAGGCTACCGTAGAAACTAACTTTGGAAGCATTGTCTTTGAGTTATTGCCAAACCTTGCCCCCGAGACGGTCCGCAACTTTGCCAAGCTTGCGAAAAGTAACTTTTACGACGGCACACTCTTCCACAGGGTGATACCAGGATTCATGATACAAGGCGGGGATCCCAACACCAAGAATCAGGACAAGTCAAAATGGGGCACCGGAGGCCCAGGATACACGATCAAGGCGGAGTTCAACCCAAGGTCCCACCTGAGGGGGATAGTCTCAATGGCGCGTGCAGCAGACCCAAACAGCGCAGGTTCACAGTTTTTCATAGTTACTACTGACAGTACCTTCCTTGACAGGCAGTACACCGTATTTGGCGAGGTTAAAAGCGGCATGGATGTTGCCGACAAGATAGTAAACCTGCCTCGGGACAGGAACGACTGCCCAAACCAAGAGGCCAAGATACTCCGCGTGTCCATTTCGGAGTAGACGATGCTCAAAATCCTGATAGCCGTTGCAGCCGCACTGGTCGTTTTCTCGGCAGGCCCGGCGTTCGGCCAGATATCTATGGGTGCTGCCCCCCAGGAGGGCCTGCGGGTTTCAATCGATGAAAACGGCACGGCCCATGTTGTCCATCTGGTAGCGGGAAACGCCTCGAGTGCAGTCCATGTCGACTTGGTGCAGGGGAACCTAACCAACCTTTCAGTCTCCGACGAGTCAGGCAAGACAGTGCAGTACTCAACCATCAACCAAAACCCCGTATCGATCCTCCTGCTGCCAACCCAGCGTAACTTTACCGTCATCCAGTACGACCTACAGCACGCGGTCTCAAACAGGAACGGCATATGGGAGTGGGATTACTACACGCCGGCAGACGCCCAGTATACCGACTTTTTCTTTCCAAAGGGGGTTGACGTGATCTGGACTTTGTCGGACACAAAGGATGCGGGAAGGCCCG
The DNA here is from genome assembly GCA_021325615.1 of Nitrososphaerota archaeon. Lineage (GTDB taxonomy): Archaea > Thermoproteota > Nitrososphaeria > Nitrososphaerales > Nitrosopumilaceae > Nitrosotalea. Next base: position 43,746 of record JAJPGU010000003.1, read on the forward strand.
TTTACCTTGCAGGCAACGGCATAAGGCAGGTGGGAAACGGGGTGCACCTTGCCTATATCAACGAGCCCCAAACAGTTCAGACAGTGCAGTGGCAGAACCAGACCTTCAACATTGGAATAAGGACCCTTGCAAACGTGGGGCCGCCGGCATTTGACCAGGCATCAAAGGCGTATGCCTTTGATATTGACAAGCCTGGCTCGCTTGTCACGGTGGTGATGCCAAAGGCCCTGCTCTGGGGCCCGTACGAGGGAAGGATAGATGCAAAGCCCCTACTTACCACCGATTTTCACGAGAATGACACGTATGCTTGGATAGGGATGATGCCGGACCAGAACGGGACGCTGCAAATAACCGGCACGACTGCAATTCCGGAATTCCCGCTCTTTGTGCCGCTAGCAATCGCGATATCTGCTGTGGTAGCACTGAGGTTTACAAGCAGGCTGAATTTCATCTAGATTATTATTGGCGCGGCCGTATCGGATTCCATGCAATGCGGGTGCCACTGCATAAGATGCGGCAGTACAGAACTTGAAACAAAGCGCGTGGGAGAGGTTGAAAGTGACGGATATTTTGACATGCACCACACTTGCCTAAAGTGCAATGCGCATTTTGATCACCTTGAGGGGGATGTCTTTTCCTCCTGCGCCAAGTGCGGCTACGGTGCTAGTTGAGCTCTACCATCTTTGCCATCGAGTAGTAGCTGCGTTTTTCTCTCATGTCTTTCTGGAGTTCGTTGGTAAAGGACATGTCGGTCAGGACCTTTGAAACGTCAAGCGGGACGGCGGTCCACCCGTACTCGTGCAGCTGGGAAACCACCTCGGAGACGGTCCGCGGCTGGTCAAAAAAGGCATCTTCGATAAGCGTCCTAATCTTGCCCCTTATCTGGCCCTTCTCAAGGAAGGCAGGCTTGACAAATTCCGGTTCGTGGATCTCGGCGTCGTTGAGCATGTGGAGCACCCCGCCTGGCTGGCCAGGCTGCCCATATGAATAGTCATAGTGGACCGTGTCCTGGCTGCCGTCTCGCACGTGAGCCGAGAGGCTGTTTATAATCTCATCAGCGGTCTGGTTGTCTATGTAAAAGTCCTTGGATTCTATCTCAATCTCGTTTTGCCCGTACCTAACCCTTATTCTTGCCATTTGTAAGCTTCAATCCTTCCTTTTTGATTTATCCTGCTAGCTCTAAGTAGCTTAAAAAACAGATCAAAAAGTTTACACAAGTTATTTGGCTTTTTTTTCCTCCTTGTGATAAAAGGAAATTTTATCATCTCGGTCATGGAAAAAAGGACAAAAATTGCAGTTGTAAGCATCATAGTTGCGGCAGTCGGGATATTCGGGTTTGTCCAATACATGTCGGTTTCACATCTTCACGTTTCTATCATCCAGAGCAAGGTGGTCCAGAGGACGGACCAAGGAACGCTGTATGACCTGCAGCTCCAGTTCAACAACCCCTCGCTCCTGTTCCTAAACGTGGGTAAGACCAACTTTGATGTTTCTGCAAACGGAGAAAAGCTTGGCACCGGAGTGCTACCCCCGTCGGTAATCCCTGCAATGGGAAAGTCTGTTTCGCAGACCCCGTTCCTTGCGGACAATGCGGTGCTTGACAAGTACAACAAGAACACGGACCTGCCAAGCCTCAAGCTGACAGGTACTAGCCAGTACAACATCCTGTTTACGACGGTAAGTGTACCATTCACGTATTACCCGACACAGGACGAAGCTAGGGAATTTATAGACGGCGCATAGAATCAGCAGGATATGCTGACAGTCTTTGGCTCCGTTGCGCTTGACACCATCAGGACTCCCTCTAGGACACTAAGGAATGCGCTGGGCGGTGCGGCCACCTATGCGGCAGTCTCTGCCAGCTTTTTTGAAAGACCCGGCCTCATTGCAGTGATCGGGCATGACTTTCCAAAGAAATACCAGGCAATACTCGAGAGGTTTGTCAATACAAGGGGCGTCGTACACGCAAGCGGCAGGACTTTTCGGTACGACGGGAGCTATGACAGCACCCTGAGCTCCAGGAAGACCAACAAGACAGAGCTCAACGTACTTGGGGGTTTCAAGCCAATAGTCCCGGAGCAGTACCGCAAGTCGGAGTTTGTGTACCTTGCAAACAACGACCCTGCCCAGAACACGAAGATAATCGGCGAGTTTGACAGGGTAAAGTTTTCGATGTGTGACACCATAGATTTCTGGATCTCAACCAAGAGGAGCGATGTCATAAAGATGATGGGGGTTGTGGACTCGGTTGTCATAAACGACGAGGAGGCAAGGCTGCTGACCAAGACCCACAACCTGATCAAGGCTGCAAAGAAGATAATGGGCTGGGGGACGCGGTTTGTCATCATCAAGAAGGGAGAGCACGGATCCCTCCTGTTTTATGACGACGTTGTCTTCCCTTCGCCTGCATTTTCGCTTGAAAACATAGTCGACCCGACTGGGGCCGGTGACTCGTTTGCCGGCGGCATGGTAGGATACCTTGCCAGCAGGAACAGCACGAAACTCTCTGCGATAAGGGAGGCCGCAATTTACGGCAATGTCATGGGATCATTTGCAGTGGAAAGATACGGCATGGCAGGGCTTGTGAACCTTAAGAGGTCACAAATACTGGAGAGATTCAGGCGTTACAAAAAGATGGTCAAGTTCTGAAAGAAAGGTTATAGATGTCAGTGGAAAAAAGACTGCATGGAAGACAGGCTTGACGCCATTTTTGGTCTGCAAAAGAGCCTTGAAAGGATGATGAACCTTGAGAGATACCCCAAGGACACGCAGGGGAAAATATCCTCGCTTTGCACGGCCATCATCCATGAGGCGGTGGAGCTTCAGAGGACTACAAACTGGAAGTGGTGGAAAAAACCCGCGGAGTTTGACGAGGCCGCCGCAAGGGAGGAGCTTATCGACATCTGGCACTTTGTGGTCCAGGCATCGCTTGAGCTTAACATGACACCAGACGACATACTAAGGGAATACCGGAAGAAGCACCAGATAAACAAGCAGCGGCAGATTGACGGCTATTGAGCCGCCTCGATCTCATGCGCGACCCTTGGGATCTCAGTCATTCCAATCCTGTCTATCAGCTCAACTTCTGATTGGAACCGGGAAACCTCGCCTGGCGTAAGGTCTAGGACCGGATCGGGGCTCTGCGATCCCAGTATTCTCCCATGTGCATCAATGCCGTTTCGGTGCAGACAGAGAAGTGAGTGCCCCGCCCTGTGCCCCGCCACGTCCCTGCCGCAAACAAGAATCACGCGAATCCTGCCGTTTGAAAGTGCGTTTCTGACAAGTGTGTCTATGCCCCTGTTTTCGGAAAGCAGCCTTCCTGCTACATTGATCCTTGACATGAGGGGAGAGTTGGCAATGTCCTCAAGGAGCCCCATGCTGGAAAGGGTGCAGACCGCAATGCCCGAATCTGGGTTTCCATGGTAAACCCTCTCTTCTATTGGGAGGAGGATCTTGCATACCTCGCCTGCAATTTCCCCTAAGAGGTTCATCTTGCAAGCGCTTGGTGGAGCGCCCTTGAGATATAGTGCAGGTTGTCCTCGGTAACGAGGGGATGCACTGGAAGGCTGAGCACTGTGGAGGCGGCCCAGTCGGTTATCGGCAGCCTAGAATTGCTGCTGTAAAAGGGAGTCTTGTGAGCTGGAATGGCATAGTATGCCATGGCACCGATTCCCTTGTCATTGAGTTGCTTTGCAACCCTGTCCCGGTTCTTGGTGGAAATCGTATAAAGATACCAGTTTACCTTTACTCCTGCCCTCTCGGTAGGAAGGATGATGTTTAGATCGTGCAGCAGGTCGTTGAGCACCTTGGCATTTCTTTCCCTTTTCTTCAGGAGCATTGGCAGTTTTTTCATCTGGACCTTCGCAACGGCTGCCGACAATTCGGGCAGCCTCAGGTTGAGGCCAAGCATGCGCGTATCATATCCGTGAAGCATCCCGTGGTTCCTAATCTTGCGGAGCCTTTCCATGAGGCCCTTCTCATCAGTGACAATTGCCCCTCCCTCCCCTGCTGTAACGACCTTTGCTGCATACATGCTAAAGCATCCAAGCCTGGAGAAGGTCCCGGACTGCCTTTTCCTGTAGGATGTCCCAAGCGACTGGGCGGCATCCTCGATTATGTCCAGGTTGTGCCTCCTTGCAATCTCGGAGATTTCTTTCATGAATGAAAAGTTGCCATAGAGGTGAACGGGGATTATTGCGCGCGATTTCCTCGTTATTTTTTTTCTCAGGTCGTCGGGGCTCATGGTATAGTTGCTTGAGAGAATGTCCACGAAGACCGGCTTGGCGCCCACCGACACGACGGCGTTGGCGGTGGCAACAAACGTAAAGGATGGAATTAGGACCTCGTCCCCGCTTTTTATGTCAAGTGCGTAAAGAGCTGCCTGCAGCGCCGCGGTGCCAGAGTTGACCGCGATAGCATACTTTGACCCAGTATAAGACGCGAGCAGCCTTTCAAACTCTTGGACGCGCCTGCCTCCGGCATTTGCCGCCGTGGTAAGTGATTTCTCAAGCAATACGGACCGAACTTCTTCCACCTCTTCCCGCCCTATTGCAGGGACATTAATGGGAATTTTCAATATACACTACCAAATTTCACACCATAATTAAACTTCATGAATAAGATCGAAACCAATTTTTATATTTCAGATGGGATCGTTCTAATTTGATGAAGGTGCACCTCAACAAGGACGAGTCCGGATACAAGATATTCCTATACATCTTCTATATCTGCGGATTCATAATGCTCTCAATCACCGTCTATGGAATTTACGGGATGACCGAGCAGTGGATGAAGAATGGCACCTATGTCATGGGCGAGATACTTGAAAAAACCGAGTTTCCCACGGCCCACTTTGCAAAGCTTACCTCGTGGCTTTTCTTCTCTTCGATAATCGGCTGGTACTGCGTCACAAGGATTGGCTGGAAGAGGACGGTCCAGGTGCCGTCGTGGCAAATCACCCTGGTACAGCTGATGATGGCAAGCCTCGCAGCAATAACCCTCTACGAGGTGATTTACAACTTTGTCGTACTTGACGCGCAAATTACGGCAGGCATTGTAAATGGAAAGGTTCCCGACATTGATTCGCTGACAATTGCCTATCCCGATCCGACAAGGCCTTGGAACCTGAACTTTGCGACAAAGATGTTCCTTGCAGCGTTTGTCATCAGCTCGCACGCATTGTACCTCAGCACGAGGCCCAGAAAGAAAGCGGACGAGCTCTGACCGTAACTTTATAGGTTCACGCAAAAGACTTGACTTGCAGTGGACATAACAGAGAAAATCAGCCTTGTCACAAGGGATCCCACAGAGGAGGTTGTCACTTCCGAGGAGCTCGAGAACCTTTTCAAGACCAACTCGCATCCCAGGCATTACATCGGGCTTGAAATTTCAGGATTTTTACACCTGGGGTCCCTCATACTCACCGGTTACAAGATAAACGACTTTATCAAGGCGGGGGTCAAATGCCACGTCTTTCTGGCAGACTGGCACACCTACATCAACAACAAGCTGGGCGGCGACTGGGAAAAGATTCGGATGGTATCAAAGTACTACGAGGATGCCTTCAAGCTGGTCTGCCCCGAGGTCAATCTCGTCGAGGGCTCGGAGCTTTACGAGTCTCGCAAGGAGTACTGGATGGACCTCATAAAATTTGCAAAGAACATGTCGCTTGACAGGACCATGCGCTCCCTTACCATAATGGGAAGGACTGCGGACAAGGACAAGATAGAGCTTGGGCAGCTTTTCTACCCTCCGATGCAGGCGGTAGACATCCATTCCATGGATCTTGACATCGTGCATGCTGGCATGGACCAGAGGAAGATACACATGCTTGTCCGGGAGATCTTTCCCAAGATGCGGTGGAAGGTGCCGGTGGCGGTACACCATCACATTCTTGCAGGCCTTGCCGAGCCTGAAGCCGCCTCAGATTCAGATTCACACATGATATCAAGCAAGATGAGCAAGTCCAAGTCTTCTTCAGGTATTTTCGTTCATGACACTGACGATGAGATAGCCGCCAAGTTCAAGAAGGCCTGGTGCCCCGAGGGCGTCGTGGAGAAAAACCCCGTCCTTGAGATTTTCAGGTATGTTGTTTTCCATCAGGTCAACGAGGTCAGGATTGAAAGGCCGGAGAAGTTTGGCGGCAATGTCAGCTACTCCAGCTACAAGCAGCTGGAGGGCGATTTTGCCTCAAGGAAGCTGCACCCAATGGACCTCAAGGCTGCGGCGGCAAGATATGTTTCCGAAATAGTAAGGCCCGTCAGGGAGAAGCTTGTCTTGTCAGACGACCTGCGCGACGCCATCAGCGGCACTGCCTGATCTTCGGAATCACTTTTGCCGCAAATGTGGAAAGCATGTCAAGCGACCTTGACAGGCCGACAAAGTTCACTATGAAGTACGTGATCCCGATTCTCTCGTAGCGCCCCAGGTATTCGGATACCTCGTCGGGGGTCCCCATTGCTATGCTGTCGCTTGAGCGGAGTACAAAGTCTGTTATTGACTCGTTTTTCTTCTTGAGCCCCGAGACTATCTCCTTGACCTCGTCCCCGTCCTTGCCCACCAAGACACGGAGAAGCACGGAATTTTCTATCTCCCCGTGATCCCGGCCCGCGTCCTTGCATTTTGTTTTCAGCATTGAAATTTTTTCTTCGAGCACCTCAGGCGTCCCAAATGGGTGGTTGTACCTAGTTGCATGCCTTGCCACGACTTCCATGAGCCTGCTTCCGGCACCGCCTACCATTATGGGCGGGTGGGGAAGCTGGACAGGCTTGGGGCTGCAAATGGCATTTTCTACGGAATAGTGCTTTCCTTTGAAGGTTGATTTTTCGTCCTTCCACATTTTCCTGATAATTGCAAGGGACTCGTCAAGCTGCTCTATCCTGGTGCGGGCGTTGTCAAACCTGTACCCGTAGGAGACGTATTCCTCCTCGAACCACCCCGCACCAATGCCGAACTCCAGCCTTCCGTTGCTAATGGCGTCGAGGGTCGAGGTTATCTTGGCAAGGAGCGATGGGTGCCTGAAGGAGTTGCAGGTAACCACCTGGCCTATCCTGAGCCTCGTGGTAACCGATGCCACTGCAGAAAGGAGCGTGTATGCCTCAAAAAAGGGACCGTTTTCGTTGTTCCCATAATATGGAATAAAGTGATCGTAGACGTATCCTGCCTCGTATCCAAGCCTCTCTGCCTCGAGAGCTACATCTTTTGAAAAAAGGAACTGCTCGCTTGGCTTGGCTCTTGGAAACTCGTCAAGCCATCCCTGCGGCAGGGTAAGGCCCACCCTGATAGGTCTCATGAGTTTCTGCTTTTCTGTGGTTCCGCTATATTGTACTTGGACGTGTATCCGCGCGGGTTGATCATCATGTCCCTGTAATTGTAGGTAGATGAGTTGCCAACTATCACGGTTGTTATCATTCCCATCTTGTCCTGGTGGTTTTCCATGTTCTCAAGGTCTGTGAGCACCACCTCCTGTGATTCCCTGAATGCCCCCTTGACTATAGCTACGGGGGTGCTTGGAGTGCGATATTTCAGTAGGATTTTGCGCGTGTCTTGCAACTGGTGGATTCTTTTCTTGCTTGCCGGATTGTATATTACTATCACAAAGTCTCCCTGGGCTGCAGCCTCGACCCTTTTTGTTATGATTTCCCATGGGACAAGCAGGTCGCTCATGCTGACAACCGCAAAGTCCGTCATTAACGGCGAGCCCACAAGTGCAGCACATGAGTTGAGCGAGGAGACTCCCGGTACTATCTCGACGTACAGGCCGTCCTTTCTATCCCAGCCCTCCTCGGCTAGGATTTCGTAAATGAGTCCTGCCATGCCGTAAATTCCTGGATCTCCGCTTGATACTAGGGAGACTATCTTGCCCGCCTTGGCAAGCTCAATGCATTGGTGCGCCCGCTCGACCTCTTGGGTCATTGCATAACGGTGGACTTCCTTTCCGCCTATGAGATCTTCAACCAAGTTAACATAGGTTTCATAACCAACAATAGTGTCACTCTCTTCTATTACCTGCTTTGCCCGGAAAGTCATGTGGTCATGGTGCCCCGGCCCCACCCCGACAATGAACAGCTTTCCAGTCATGATTAAAAGGAGCTTTCCGGAGTCAATTTATCCGTTTTCATGAATTGCTTTTCGGAATTTCAATCACGGGACAGTCAACAATGAAGCTGTTGTTGTAAACGAGTGCCGGCCCTACGTCTATGTCTCCCTTAGATTTTTCATAGGAGATGTCGCCAGTATTTTCCAGTACTGCCGCCGTAGCGTTGGGCCTCCATGTGACCATAGAGACCTTGCAGATGGGCGAGTAGGAAGCATCCCCAGGCTGGGCGCCCGAGATGCCCTCTTGGAAGCCAAAGGGTCCCCCTCCTACCACCCCGTTTGAAAAGTGGAAAAGATCCCTGGCCACTGCAGAAAGCCTCGCCAGTGCTGGAGTGTTCATCAGCCCCATCATCTTGGCAGGACCCTCGGGCGTACCGCTTGTAACTATGTAATACAGCGTCTTCCCATCAGGACCCCAGCCCCTGTGTGCAACAAAGGTGACATACTTGTGGGTGACATTGTCGATGTCAAGGATCTGCCCGCCGAGGTATGCGTTCTGGTCGGACAGGTCCGGGCTTGCCCTCACTGGCATCTGACCGCCCGGCCAGACAACCTGCGGCATGTTCAGGATGGTGCCAGTCTGTGTAAGTGTTACCTTGCCCGTTGCATTTGCCGCAAGAATGTCCCTTGTAGAGTTCAAGACCTGCGCGGTCCTTCCAACGTTCCACTTGGCATGAACCACTAGTGTGATCGGCGTATAGCTCTGGCTGGCTGGGCTGGCGGAGAAGACATCGTCTTGGAATCCCTCCGTCCCCTGGCCGAAGACGCCGTTTGTAAAGACATAGGCCTTGGTAAGCAGTTTTTGCGGCGACTGTGCAAGGAGTGGCGCAGTCTGTACGGTCCATCCCTGCTTGCTTGAAACCTGTCCCGCATAGTCGCTGCTGCTTGAATCCGTTATGACATAGTATACCATGCTGCCGTCGTAAAAGCCTTCATGGAGGGGAATGGTAACCGGGACTTGGGCCCGCGATATCTTTATGCTATTCACGGGGACAAGCTGCGTGTTATTTTGAAATACCGGGGTAACGCCCCTTATCCACCCGTCGACGCTTGCGGTTGCGGTAAACTGCGACGAATTTATGGAGCGGATGCCCACGGCTGATCCGGCAAAGTTAAGGGTGCCCCCACTGGAGCCTGCGTCAAGGATGGTCTCGGCATAAATTGCGCTGTTGTCTACGGTCCATGCTGGCTGGCCCCTTGAATCACTCTTATCTATCCTGTGGAAGACCACTATCTGTACTGGTGCGCTTGCGGTATAGGTTAGCGTGCCGTCATATATGGTGCCATTGTTTGGTGCAAGCACCATCGCAAGCTGCTCATTGCTGAGGCCAAGCCCGGGGTCTTCGGACGACGTAAAGGTCTGCGTAAACTGGATTTTTTTTACTGTCCCCGCGCTGGCAGGATGATCTGAAAGCAGGGGTATTGAAAATATAATGCCAATAAGAGCCGCGATAATTCCCGCAACCAGGAATCGGTTCATATACTAAAAGTATTGGGTTGGCATAAATACCTTTTAGTGAAATTTCTAGCCGCCTTTTGCAAGTTCGAATTCATCGTGTAGTGCCTGTACCGCAGCGTTGCATTCCGAATCCTTAACAACAAAGGCGATGTTCAGCTCCGAAGAGCCCTGGGCGATCATGATCACGTTGATTCCCCTCTTTCCCACGGCGGCAAACACCTTGGATGCAATGCCTACAATCCCGCGCATGCCGGAACCGATGAGGGCTATTATTGAGACATCCACGGTAACGTCCACTTTTTTTATTATCTTTCCAAGGAGGTTCATCTCAAGGGCGTTAACGGCCTTGTCCATGTCATTCTTTTTTACTATGATTGAGATGCTAGACTCCGAAGGACTCTGGGAGATCATCATGACGTTCACCCCGGCCTTGGCAAGGGTTGAAAATATTGTGGCCGCAGTGCCCGGCGCACCAACCATGCTTCCCCCCCTCACGTCGATGAGTCCTGTGTGCCTAATCACACTCACGCACTTGACAGTCTTTTGCGTGTCAGGCGAGGGATCGGCAGTCACAATCGTTCCCGGGTTCTTGAGGTTGAACGTGTTTCGTATCCTGAGCGGAATTTTTTTTGCAACCAAGGGCTCGAGGGCTCTGGGATGGATCTGTTTTGCCCCAAAAAGCGCCATTTCCATGGCCTCGACGTAGGAGACCTCCTTGATCAGCTTGGCGTTTTTTACAATCTTTGGGTCTGTTGTCATCAACCCGTCCACATCGCTCATTAACCACACCTCGTCGGCCTTGATGCTTGAAGCTATTATCGTGGCAGTATAATCAGAGCCTCCCCTTCCAAACGTTGTAATGTTTCCGTGCTGGTCCGCGCCGGCAAATCCCCCTATCACTGGCATGGTCTTTTTCTGGGCAAGTGCCTCGATTTTGTGGGAAACGTGGAGCCTCGTGGTGTCCATTAGCGGCTTTGCCTCGCCAAAGTTTGCGTCGGTGACAATTCCAATGTCCTTGCCAGTCAGCGGCACCGCCCTTATCCCGATGTCGTTTAGCGCAAAGGCGACAAGGTTGATGGACAGCCTTTCGCCAAAAGATATGAGATAGTCCGAGGATCTTGGCGTCACCTCCCCTATTAGGAGCATTCCGTGAAGCAGTTCCTCGAACTCGCCAAGGTCTGACCTCATCTTGCCTACCAGTTCCTTTCGGACCTTGGGGTTTTTGATGCACTGGTTGGAAATTTCCATGTGTGTCTTGACAATCTTTTTTGCAAGAGAGTTTGCCGCCTCTCCGTTCCTGTCCCTGATGTAATTTGTTATCCTGATGAGATCATCGGTTACCCCGCTTATCGCGGAAAAGACTGGGATTATCTTGTGTTCCTTTGACAACGACTTGATCATGTTGGCGACGTTTCTGATGTTTGGAGCTGAAACAATCGAGGTTCCGCCAAACTTTAGGACTAACTTCAAATCAGTATACCTGACGTTAATGACTTTAAATGCTTTTACTGCTGGAGGATTTGCCATAGACCATCCCCTTGCAGGAGCTGGCTATGGAGGCCAGGCTTCCTCCTATATGGATGGCGCCCCCTGACATGTAGGTGCCGACGTGTTCTGCAGCGTTTCCTGCGACCGAAATTTTTCCCCCTGACATGGCATATCCCACATAGTTCCCGGCATTTCCCATCACGGCTATCTCTCCTCCCGACATGTACTCGCCGACATAATCCCCGACATCGCCCACCACCTTTATGGTTCCCCGGCCCAACCCATACCCGATGCAATCAACAACTTCGGCCCCGGATAGCTCGAGCGTTACCGTTTCATCCTTTTTTATCACTTTGTTTATCGCAGCAGAGATGAAGATTCCCCTTGTCCAGTAATTTGCCGACTCTGAGAAATTTCCATTTACTGCTTTTGCAAAATCCATGACATCGTCCGCCGAAAATTCAATTGGATCGAGCTTTGAGGCGGCTGATTTGTAGGAAATATCCGATGTCACATAGTTTGCATATTTCAGGTATTGCCTGAAAACGAGGGCAATATCATGTGCGGCAGCGCCTTGCTTCCCCATGCCAGATAGGACGGCCATTCTGCTTTTCTACCTTTAGGCTTTGCCGGGCAGGGGCTGGGCAGCCGCCCGTTCCTTTGTGCCGGGTTTCACCAACGACGTTTATATCGATGAAGGTACCATTAATGCCCGTTGAGTACCATACAGACCCGGAAGATTTCTGGAGGCACTGCTGCTGCAACTGTAACAATTCTTGATGCCATTGGCATATCCGCCTTATTGCAGCTACACCTTCTGCCTTTTGTCCTTGCCGTGCCTGTCTTCCTCATCCCGGTTTCAATCTATGCCACTGTGGTCGGCATAGGTAAGAAAATGCGCGCCGGTCCGCACGACTATGGATACCACCTGACATGGTCAGCCATAATGCTGTCAGTCGGAGTGGGGTGGGTGGTGCTCTATGAAAAGATGGGTGTCATAAGCGGAGTTATCTCGATCCTTTCAATCATACTTGCGTATGTCTACATCAACAAGGCCGTTCCTACCGGACAGCAAAAGCCTGCCGCCTAGCTCTCTACCCTTGGTGCCAGGTAGAAATGAATCCTGCCTATGTTGGCAACCTTGAACTCTAGCCTCAGTGGCATCTTGGTCGAGTACTCGCACACTACCGTACCTGCAACCGCCCCTACCGCCTTTACGATGCTATTGAGGTACTCTAGGCTGTAGGTCGCCGTACTTTCTTCCTTGACCTCAATCTCGGGCATCTCGGGCATCCCTTTCTCGAGGGTTATGACGGCCTCTCCCGAATCACCCCTGCCAGAAAATTCTGCCTTGGAAGGGTTTGCGGTAATCGATAGGTATTCTGAAACAACCTGAATGTCTCCAAGAATTTTGTCAAATTCTGTCGAGGTAACTGCCACTCTTGCATTGTATGTTATCTTTGGCAGGGGGGTGTCAGTCGCAGAACTCTCTATCAGCCTCATCTTGTATTTTTTGTTCTTGCCAATCGTGACAAGGAGAAGTTTTTCCTCCGAAATGCTGATCTCTATGTTGTCTTTCTTCTCTGCCCGCTTGATCAGCTTTGCAAACTCGTCAATCCTTACACCGAACTTGACATCCTCGTCACATACGTATTTTTCAAAGGCGGAATTTGGCCATGCTATGTCGATAAGTGCCACATGGGACGGGTCCATCCCCCTGAATGCAATCCCCTCCCCGGTTGCCTCAAATGTTGCCTCCTCAACTAGTGTGGAGATTGCAGAAATTACGGCCTTCCATTCGTCGGAGCCTGCTGATTTTGCAGAAAATACCAAACTTATTCACATGTCTAGCACGTTCAAGTTAAAGGTTATGCAGTTGAAATGGATCTGAAAAATACCTATGCATAGTTGCGCCATGTGTAGCTGCATTTTACGCAGCGGTAAAACTGGGTTGTCGGTTCATCAGCACTCCGAGTCTGGAGCATCCACCAGACCGCCTCGTTGTTTCCGCACTTTTCACAATCGATCTTAATGACTGGAAGTGCTTCCTTTTTCTCCTCCTCGTCAAGCACGTTGATGGTAGAAGCCCCCTCCACCTTGACCTCCTTTGTCGCCTTGGAACCCTTTTCACTGTAGCCGCATTTTGGGCAAAGAAACTCGGACTCGGAATCAGCTAGCTTCAGCCTAGCTTCACACTTGGGGCAAAATTTCATTTAAACACCCTTGATTTTAGAATTGATTGCCTTTTTGAGTTCGTCGGAATACTCGATCGCAGCCTTGGTGGCCTTTTCGATTTCCTTGATTGGGTTGCCCTTGGACGTGTTTACACGCATTGCAAATTCCTTGGTTAGCGGGTGTTTGAGAATAACGCCCGCAAACTCTACGGCAGGGTCTTTTAGCAACTCGTGCTGGACGATGTAAAGCGTGCTTATATCGGATTTTCGGATATCTAGGAGAACTTCTTTTGAGGAAGACTTTTTGACCTGAACGTCCATCTGCAAGTCAAAAAAATACTTATTGAGGATATAAATCATTAGAACAGTTGACTAGCGAAAAGAACGCAATAGGCGAAATTCAGTTGGAAAAACCTGCTGACAAGTTCGGCATAGATGACAACATTACCATCAACGTCAAGTTTTCCGTCACTGGGGAACTACGTGAGGCATTTAATGAGAAAAATTGGGAGAAGGCATACAACAAGCATGACAATGTCTTCAAGCTGAAGTATGGCGTAAAGCTCTTCTCAGGGGGACTGAGGAAGCACGAGGTGGGAGATTCCCTTGACACATACAAAAAGGCAGCACTCTTCTGGACTCGAAATCCGAAGCTCACCCAGATGGCTGAAAAGAAGGTATGGGTGCAAATATCAAAGAACTTCGAGCCGCACATCCCCATGAACCAGGCTGAGGCCCAGCAACTACTGCTCGATTTTGATGAAAAGATGAACCTCAAGGCATCGGATCTTGGAGCGGGCAAACACAAGATAGGAGCAGAGGTCTATGTCAGCTGGTTCAAGCATGACTATACCGAGGCAATGGATGCCAGATCATCCTCAAAAGAGATAGAGATAGAGATAACCAAGTAGGGCATCATCATGCCCGTCCCTCATCATGACTCAACCAACTGCCATGGTGCTTTATGGCCCGGATCCTACATGACCGGCAGAGACTCTCACAGTAAGGAGATGAGGCTGCCCTGTTCGTGGTTATTTTCAAAACCGGAGGCTCGTCTGCGTCCATCAGATTGGATCTTGCGGTTTGGTGTGCCAGATGCAGGTCGGACACCCTTTGCACGGTCAGAAACGCATGCTGTGGAATCAGCATCGCCTCAGAACCCATGGCAAATTCTTGGCGCATGGCAGGCCCGAATTAAAAATAATTATTAATGGATTGGTGTGGGCTGAAATATGGCAAAATTTGACGGCATTAGAGGCCAGGAACTCCTTGAGGTTGAGGACAAGTCTGAGAAGGAGAATGAGATCACCCTGATTTTCAAGGACAACAGGTACCTCTTCATCAAGCTCGAGAACGGAAAGATTGTCACTACATCAATTCCGGAATAGCTACCCGTTTACGTGCTTGTAGTACAGGCCGATGGCTATTTCCTGAGACTCGGACTGGACGGAACCCGGCCTTGCTCTTCGGACTTTTTCTATTGCATCCCTTGCAGAGGCCTTTTGGTACTTGATAAGGTAGCATGCAAGTATAGTGCCGGTTCTTCCTATCCCCGCGGCGCAGTGAACCATGACGGGTTCATTGCTTTGAATGCGTTCGTGGATGAACTCGACTGCGAGGTCAATCTGGTCCATGTCGGGCGCGGAAAGATCCTCGGTGGGCACGTGAAGGTATTTGACATCCTTAACCCATTCCTCTGGAAGCGATGCCTCCGTCATCGTGACGATTGATTTTACGCCCTGCTTTTCCACCCATTCGATCTCAGACGGGGTGGTCGGCATCCCGCTTCCTGCAAGCTTGTTGTTAATGAGCCAGCTGAAGTTTGTTGGCTTTTTTGTAACCTTTCCGTGTATCTTCCTCCAGAGGTTTCCGGGTTTGCTCACTAGGAAATATGGGTCGATTCCATATAAGTAGAAAACGAAATCAAGCTAGGCGTGCGTGAAAATTAAAATAAGAAAAAGAAGTTTTTGTTAGACCTATTCTACTAGTTCGGTCCAACCTTTGACGAATACTGAGTTCCTGTACAGCGGCACTGGTTGTCCTGGAGTAAAGTCCATTGGTCTCATCCAGAAGATTGCCTTTGTCGGGCATACACCTATGCATGCGCCGTCTGAGATGCATCTCTCTGGATAAAATACAAATGCTTTTCCTCTCTTCCAGCCCTCTACTGGTTTTACTCTCAATACGTCTGGGCCTAGTGATGTGCAGATCTCTACGCAGAGTGCACATCCTATGCACATTTGTTCGCCTATATCTGGAATAATTCCAACTGGCATGTTCAGTATTACTTGAAAAGATCTTAATATAACTTGCTGAAAAAATCGATCTTATAACGCCGTTTGGGAATTTTATAACACCGTTAGGAGATTTTTCCTCATTCTAAAAACTTGGAATGAGCCCCCATTTATGCCCCAAATTTTTTATAATTTGGAAACAGATTCTCGTTCGTGGTCACTAAAATCCACTGCGCCCACATCTTGGTTGAAAAGCAGAGTGTTGCATTGGAGATCAAGGCAAAGATTGCTGCAGGCGAGAGCTTCTCAAAGCTTGCCCAGCAGTACTCGATAGATGTCTCAAAAAAGAGGGGCGGCGACCTCGGGCTGTTTGGAAGGGGCGTCATGGTGAAGGAGTTTGAGAAGGCCGCCTTTGCCCTTGAGAAGGGCCAGATATCAGACATTGTAAAGACCCAGTTTGGGTATCACATCATCAAAAGGCTGGACTAGAGAGGGACCGATCTTGCGGGAAGCAAGAACCTGACCGAGTCGTCCAGCAAGCTTACAAGTATACCGTCCTTTCCCTGCTCAAGCAAAATCTTTTTGCTGTTTTTTGTTTCTATGAACCTACTGCCGGTGGGTGCCAGCACCCATCCTTCCTGCTTCCTGAACCTTGCCATGCTGGTTATCACAACCGGGGAGTTTGTCTTTCGCGTTAGGCCTGCAAGAAGCATTATGACGGAAGCCACGACCTTGCCCGCCTGTTTCTTGTAATGCAGGATGTTGAAAAGCCCGTTGACAGAGTCCACTACAATCAATGCCTGGGAGAGGCTCGCTTTGCCAAGTACCTCGGCAACCATCGATGCAATGGTTTCTTCGGTGGGTTGGTAGACCGTGACGTTTGGCATGGCCCGAAGCGAGCCTGCCGCAACATATCCGCTGTACAGAAGGTCTAGATCCACGTACAGGACCGGCATCTTCGTCTCACCTACAAGCCTTGATAGGAATCCGGCCTTCAGAAAGGGGTCGGAGTAAATTATGGAGTTGACCCGGGTCTGCGAGAGAATTTCTCCGAGTTCCGGTGCATGTCCTATGGGGCCTCCGCCATGGTTTTTAAACAATAGAGTATCTACCAAGCTGTAATATAATAATGAAATTAGATTTTTCAGACGAGTTTGGATATGACAGGATCTACCTGAACAACGCCTCTACCTCAAGGATGCCGAGATCGAGCA
Organism: Nitrososphaerota archaeon; assembly: GCA_021325615.1. Classification (GTDB taxonomy): domain Archaea; phylum Thermoproteota; class Nitrososphaeria; order Nitrososphaerales; family Nitrosopumilaceae; genus Nitrosotalea. The sequence goes on from JAJPGU010000003.1 coordinate 60,412, forward strand.
TAAAGGCAATTGGAGATTTCCTTTCAAAGTACAACGAGCACGGTCCCGACTCGGAATTGTCAGACAGTTACGTCAAGGAGCGCCTCAACAGCCTGCGAAAGGCCATCTCGCTCCTGATAAAGTGCAGGCCTGAGGAGGTGATACTCACCCAGAGCGTGACTGATGGAATAAATTTTGTAGCAAACGGGATGGGCCTCAAGCCCGGATCAAACGTCATAACCCGCGGCGCAAACCATGAACACCCCGCAAACTATTTTCCTTGGCTGAGGATGTCCAGAAGGACTGAGCTGAGGGAACTGCCCATCGACGAGAAGGGCTTTTTCGAGTTTGACAATCTAAGGAAGGCGGTGGACGAAAATACCGGGCTGGTTGTACTAAGCCATGCACTTTTCAACACGGGGGCGATCCTCCCACTTGAGGAAGTGGGCAGGTATCTTGCCGAGCGCAACGTTCCCTTCTTTGTCGATGCAGCCCAGACTGTGGGGTGCCTTGAAGACGTGGACGTGAACAAGATAGGATGCAATTTCATGTCATTTAACGGGTCCAAGTGGCTGTGCGGGCCGATGGGTATGGGAATATTTTTCTGCAGGAAGGACTCGGCGGAGATGGTGGAGCCCCTCCAAGTGGGCGGTGAATCTGCGATGCTTCATGACAAGAAACTCGTGTACAAGGACCTGCCTGCACGGTTCCAGGCAGGCTTCCGGAACTGGGCGGGGGCGGCAGGATTGGAGGCCTCGGTGAACCTGCTTCTCAAGGTAGGAATCGGAAAGATTAGGGAACACAACATCAGGCTTGCAAACCTTATGCGCGAGGAGCTCTCAAAGGTGCCCGGTGTGACCCTTTTTGGGCCCGAGGAGGCAGCAAAAAGGACAAGCATAGTGTCCTTCGCCATAAAGGACAAGGATCCCGAACACCTGGCAAAGAGGCTTGAAAAGGAAAACATGATACTTGCGGTGAGAGAGATTTACTCAACCAAGATAATCAGGGCCTCGCCGCATTTTTACAACACGGAATCCGAGATTTTGAAGGTTGTCCAGACGGTAAGGGGCTAGCTATCTTTCCTGCTCTTCGATTACCATCATAGTAAGGGTCGAGTAGACCTTGTCAATCTTCCTAATCTTGTTGGTAATGATTCCCCGCAGGCGGTCCATCGTCTCTGCCGTGATCTTGATTATGATGTCATAGACGCCGTATACGCCCTGCACCTCGTACTTTACACCGGCCTCTTTGTCCAAAATTCCCTTTATCTGTTTTATTATCTCCATGTCGGATCCCAGATCAGAATTTATCAGGATGTAGGTGGTCGGCATGAGTTAACTCGCGTTGCACAATATTTAGCCTTTGCCTACCAAGTCAAAATTGATTTATGGCAGGATCCAAAGGTCCATGGTTGAAACCTGTCGACTTGACACTTGAAATTTCAAACAAGCTTCCCAGTTTTCCCGGATCACCCAGGCCACAGTTCATTTCTTGGGCGGATAGGAAAACCGACGGATACAACCTTGAGATGCTCTTCCTAAGTTCGCACACCGGCACCCATCTTGACGCGCCGTACCACTTTGTACAGAAGGGCCTAAAAATAGACAGGATACCGCTGAGCAGACTGATGACAAAAGCCTTCCTTTGCAAAACAAGCAAGGGCTCCGGCGGCCAGATAACCCGGCAGGACATACAGGCCTTCAAGGAGGAGGTTGGCACCTTGCCCCCCAACTCATCCGTGATTTTCAAGACAGGCTGGTCAAGAAACGTGAAAAGAAGGGACTATTTTACCAGAAACCCCGGCCTGTCGCCCGGTGCTGCAAGACAGCTTGCAAGAATGGGGCCGGTGCTTGTTGGGATAGACTCTCCGAGCATTGATCCCGGAACCGATGCCGCCTTTACTTCCCACCACGTGCTGCTTGGAAGCAACATTTTGGTTTTGGAAAACCTGTGCAACCTCGACAGAATCAAAGATGCCTCTTTTCGGCTCATAGTAATGCCGCTCAAGCTCAAGGGCGCGACGGGTTCTCCCGTACGGGCCTTGGCGGTCTAAACGACAAACTGGAATCTGTTTTGTCTGTAGTTTTCCGCAAGCTTGCCGGTGATTGGGATCCTGTATCCGCAGAACTTGCAGTTGTTTTGCCCGTCCAGATGCCAGCCCTGTATGTCAAAGCCAAAACGTTTGACCACCACCTTCCCGCACCCGGGGCAGTAGGTATGCTCGAGCTTGTGCCCGGGGACGTTTCCAACGTAGGCAAAGTTCAGGCCTTCCTTTTTTGCCACCTCGTGGTGTCTTTCCAGCATCTCCACGGGCGTGGGCTCGAACTCCATCATCTTGTAGTCTGGATGGAACCTGAGGAAATGGATGGGTATGTCGGGGCCAAGCTCTTCGTAGATGAACCTGCAGAGCTTTGACGCGTGTTCAAGGCTGTCTCCGACGCGCGGCACGATGAGATCAGTTATCTCGACATGGATCTTTGTCTTGTCCCGTATCTCCTTGAGGGTGTCAAATATTGGCTGCGGATCCGGTACTCCGATGTACTGCCGCGTAAACCCAGGCTCGGCGCTTCCCTTAAAGTCCACCGTTATGCAGTCCAGAAACTCACCCATCATCTTTACCGTTTCTGGGGTGTCGTAGCCGTTTGACACAAAGACGTTGAACAGCCCAGCCTTCCTTGCCGCAACTCCGCAGTCTCTTGCAAACTCGATGAATATGGACGGCTGGTTGTATGTATAGGCTATCCCTTGGGAGCCAGACCTTGTCGCAAGCTCTACCACTTCTTGTGGAGAGAGATCCCTCCCCTCCACCTTTCTCCTCTGGCTAATGTCATAGTTCTGGCAGTATTTGCAATTATGCAGCAATATGCCATCGCCGACATAATTGTGGTTTGGAATGCATTCAAAACTAAAAACTTGGGCAGTTTTGCCTGTGTATTTTACTTGCTCAACGTTAATCCATGTTCTCTTATTTTTTCTAACTGATGGGGCGATATAATCTAGGATAAGAGCCTCAACTTCGTCAGGATGATTGCAGACTTGTCTGTCGGAAATGCGTATGGTCCTCCACCCGTTTGCGGCCAGTGTCATGTCTCTTAATCTGTCTGCCTGCGGGATTTTCTCAGAATCATAGTGCCGCCACTCCTCAACTTCGATGTCTATTTTGGCTTCGACTATAGCGGCACCTGCAATGTAGAAACTCCTCGAATCCTCGGGCTGATCCTTTATTTCAATCCGATAATCCTTTTCATGTTTTATCCCCATTCTATCAAGGAGATTGAAAAGCGATTTTTGAGATTCCGAGGGGCGGCCATGCAGCTCCTTTGGCATTTCATGTCCGTTCAAGCAGCACACTTCTTGATGTCGGTTCCATTCGTCACCATCTGTGATTATCTTATCACAGTTTTTGCATGAGAATTTAGATTGTTTTACCGGATCCGAACTTTGCCGCTTCCAGACTTTGGCATTATGATGCCAAACCTTAAGGATTTGATCGCCCCGGTCCAACGTTTCGGCTGTTTTCCACCCGTCGGTTGTAAATACAGGGTGCTCCCTAGTGAGGTATAACTTTCCCTCTCCCCTGTTTCCATAAGTCACTTCTAAAAGTTCAGCAAATCTCGAGCCGGCATGCGTTACAACGTTTGGAACAATTTCAAAATTACCCCCCACATTATACGACCAGACCTTGTCCCCGCTCCTTATTTTTTCAATGGGTTTCCTCGTGCCATTGGCCATCAAGATTTTGGTTCCTTTCGGTTGACAGAGCCAATTACAGCCCGTCGTAGCGATTGAAAATATGCTTGTACCAGGCATGTAATGAACGACGGGCTTTTTCTCAATGGGGTCTACGTGTCCCGTAATCACCTTTCCGTATGCAAGAAGGTCAAGCTTTCCGTTGTTGTTCGCCCTTATACCACACAGCCCTATCTGGCCCTTTCCAATCTCGCAGTATCTAGCACATGCCGTACACCGTACCTTGTCGCCGGGTAGCTTTTGATATAAAACAGCTTCTTTAGTCGTCATCAGTATTATTCGATTTTATCATATAAGTCATGATGCGACTGCCTGTTTTGGGTTGGTGTTTCCGGGTCGGAGTTTTCTGATCGCGCTCTCAAAATCCTCCCGGGTCAACTTTATTGACTTGACGGATTTTCCGCCCCCGTCGACATACCTTCTGATGGCGCCCAACGCCGCCCTGTTGCACACTCCTTCGATCTCCGCTCCGCTGAACCCATCAGTCATCTCTACAAGACGTGCAAAGTCTATGCCAGACGAAAGAGGTTTCCTTTTTGTGTGTATCTCAAATATGTGCTGGCGTCCCTGAGCGTCTGGAAGCGGTACCTGCAGTATCCTGTCGAACCTTCCCGGCCTGAGCAAGGCATCGTCTATCAGGTCCACCCTGTTCGTAGCCCCTATGACAAGCACGTTGTGGAGCTCCTCAAGGCCGTCTATCTCAGTCAGTAGTTGCGACACAATTCTATCGGTGGCGTGCGAGTCAGAACCGCCCGACTCGCGCTTTGGTGCAAGGGCATCCATCTCATCGAGAAATATGATACAGGGAGCGGCCTGGCGTGCCTTTCGAAAGACTTCCCTGACCCCCTTTTCAGATTCCCCAACCCATTTGGAGAGCAGCTCGGGTCCCTTTATGCTGATAAAGTTTGACTCCGTCGTGTGAGCAACAGCCTTTGCAATGAGGGTCTTTCCTGTGCCCGGTGGACCGTACAGCAGGACGCCCTTTGGCGGCTTGACGTCGGCATGCTCAAATGCCTCCTTGTGCTTTAGCGGCCACTCTACTGCCTCGTGAAGCTCGTCCTTTAGGGAGGCCAGTCCTCCGACATCCTCCCATGAAACGTTGGGGACCTGGACCAGGACTTCACGCAGGGCAGATGGGCGCACCTCCTTTAGGGCATCCCTGAAGTCATTTTCGGTTATCATGATTTTTTGCAGGACCTCTGCAGGGATCTTTTCCGCTTCAAGATCGATTTCCGGCAGTACCCTCCTTAGCGATCTCATGGCGGCTTCCTTGGCAAGAATCTCAAGGTCCGCGCCAACAAAGCCGTGCGTTACCTTTGATACCTGCTGGAGGTTCACCTTCTCGTCAAGCGGCATGCCGCGGGTGTGGATTGCGAGGATTTCCCCCCTGCCGGTCTCGTCGGGAATTCCTATCTCGATTTCCCTATCGAATCTTCCCGGTCTCCTGAGGGCTGGGTCAATCGAGTCTGGTCTGTTGGTGGCAGCTATCACGACCACCTTGCCACGTGACTTCATTCCGTCCATCAGGGTCAGAAGCTGTGATACCACTCTCTTTTCCACCTCTCCCGTTACCTCCTCTCGCTTTGGCGCGATCGAGTCAACCTCGTCAATGAAAACTATGCTTGGCGAGTTTTCCTCGGCCTGCTTGAACAATTCGCGCAGCCTTTCCTCGCTTTCACCGTAAAACTTGCCTATTATTTCAGGGCCACTGATTGAGAGGAAATTGGAGTTGGTTTCACCGGCTACCGCCTTTGCAAGCAAGGTCTTGCCTGTTCCAGGAGGGCCGTAGAGCAGGACGCCCTTTGGCGCCTCAACTCCCAGTTTTTCAAAGAGCTCCGGGTGACGCATCGGCAATTCTACCATCTCCCGTATTTTTTGTACTTCATTCCGCAATCCCCCAAGGTCGTCGTATGTAACCTTTGGAACGGAATTATCTACTGCCTTTGTGATTGTGCCAAGGCTGAATTCAGTCTGGGAGGTTATCATCAGAGGCTTTCCGGCGGGTGCAGCGTTTGTTACCACGAGCTGGGTTTTGCCGCCAAGATGGGTAGTTACTAACAATGTATCTCCAGCGGTAAGGACGTGGCCCATGTAGTTTGCCTGCATATATTCCTGAAGGCCTTCGGAGCTAAGCTTCTCAATAGGCGAGACCGTGACATTTTCTGCCTCGACGGCTTCTACCCTTTTGACGGATACCTTCTCGCCGATGCCTGCCCCGATATTCTGCCTTGTGATCCCGTCCACCTTTATGATTCCGGTACCATAATCCTCTACGGATCCGGGCCAGAGCTTAGCGTGACTTTTCCTGTTTCCGGCAAGCTCCAAAACATTGCCAGCCTCCCATCCGTGGTCTTCGACCACCTTAGGATCTACTACCGCAATACCTTTTCCTACGTGTCTTTGGGACGCCTCTGCTATTTTTAGAAAGATTTCACTCATAATTTAATCACCATAAAAAATAAGGTGGGTTTATTCGACCTCCACCTTTTTTCCTTGAGGTCGCGGATCTTCCCTTAGGTTGCACCTTATTTCGAGGATTCCGTTGGCATATGTTGCCTTGATGGAGTTTTCGTCAACCTTGTGCTTGATGGGGACCTTGGTCGAGTATTTCTTCTCGCCTCGTTCTGCATCCAGCACGATTGTGCGTCCTACTACCTCTATCTTGATGTCGTTCTTCTCTACGCCGGGCATTTCTGCGACAACCTTGAGGACCTTCTCCTTGTCGTCAACCAGGACGTCAACAAGCGGTTCCCTGACCTCAGCGTTTGGAAGCAGGCCTTGTCGGAGGTTGCCGTATTCCTTAACGACGGGTTTGCCATCTGGTCCAACGGTAACGGAATATCCGTAATAGTACGGGCCAAACGTTTGCGTATTGCCAAAACTCCTCATTTCGTCCCATACGTTGTCCAGATCCTTGAAAGGTCGCATCATTCTTTGGAAGAGTCCGTCAAATTCATCCCATTCATTCATGTCATATTCACCTGTATAGTGTAATATGTATGACATAATATAAAGATTATGTTGAGAATTGACATAATCTTACATAGCCTAATATAGATGACAGGAGTAAAACATCCTGTATGCGCCAATCGGGAGTTTCTGTACCAGACGCGGTACGCGATATAATCACAAGGAACAGGTCCATTTACGACTGCGTAAAGATGGATCTTATCAACTACACAGCCCTCGCTGTGAAGCTCCAAAAGGAGGTGGAAGGGCAGGTAGGAAGCCCGGTAAACCTCAACACGATTGTAGTTGCGATAAAGAGATACGCAGATTCGTTTGAGAAAAAGGAGGACGTTCAAAACGAGCCAGTGCTGAAAAATGCCAGGCTTTCCCTCACGGATGGGATAATGGACATCAAGTTTTCTTCCCAGGACATGGGAATGGACGATGCCGTGTCCCTCATGGATAGTTTTACCCGCATAGATCCCGACTACGAATTTTTTAGGCTTACAAACTCTTTTAGGTTTCTCACCGAAGACGTTAGCGACGTCAGGAAGTTGCTCGAGTCTTTTTCCTCGCACAAGAACCTCTTCCAGACGGGTCTCGCAAAGATTAGCATCATGATACCGGATTCCCAAAACAATCCGGACGTGGCGTCTTATGTGTCTGAAATTCTGCACAATAATGGTATCGAACTCGTCAATGCCTTCTTCGGACAGGATAACATAGTTTTGGTTTTGCATGAAAAAGACGCTGCGAAGGCCTACGAGATATTGCGGGGCGAGATTTCCAGGTAAGGTGAGGCTTCTAAATTCCTAGGGATTCGGCCCTTGTCAGTTCAAGGTATACCTTGTCCCCTACAGAAAGGTTCAGTTCCTTGTATTCATGCATGTCTAGCTTGATGGAGGTAATGCCCCCGCCCAATCCACCCATGCCTCCTGCCATCATTTTGTTAAGGCTTTTTATCATGTCATCCATGTTGGTAAATCCCATCACCCCTGAGCCAAACGGGGACATGGGAGGGCTGTTCTGCTCCTTAAAGTCCTTTGAAGAGGAGAGCGATACTATGACATATGGAGCACCGTCGGGTGAACCCTCGATTCTTACGACAATGTACTCCTTCTTCATACCCTAGTTCCGCAATGCACTTTATTTTATCTTTCTCCCCAAAATCGGCCACGCCGTGGCTGCCGGGCGTTATTTATATCAGATCCTGCGCGTTTGCCTAGGAATTTTCTCTACGCTTTTTGCCCTGATAGTAAATCAGGCCCCCGCCGGCAAGGGCTATCCCTACTATTGCTGCCGGGAGATAGTCAAAAATGACCGACGGCTGGCCGCCTTCAAATTTGATGGAGCCTAGCATCTGGTTATATTCCGGAATGTCTGACTCGAAATTCGCCTTGTCGTTTGCGTATGTGATGGTGTAGAATTTGCCGTTTGCCAGCACCTCCGTCTGGTTGAACATTATAGTGTCGTTTTTCTGGGAGACAAAGTTCTCTTCTAGGAGCAAGGTCCTTGCGGCAAGACCTCCAATGGTGCTGTCCTGCTGGGAGAGAAACGATATGTCGGCCGACTGGTTTCCTGCAAGCATCTGCTCCTTGTTCTTGACGTAATCACCAAGCGAGGTCCCGTTTGCCTGTTCGACGCTAATTGAGATGGAGGCGGTGAACCCGCCCGAATAGGGTGCAATTACTGCAACGTCGGGGGCTGCGGGATCCGATTTTTTCGGTTCTTCTACTGCCCATCCGGCTGGGGCCTGAAAGTGGATGCCAAGTTCTGCATTGGCATAATTGCCCTGCGAGTCAAGTGTGGAGTTTTGGTCAGCAGCATACGAATTCTGCATCAAACCTGCCGCAATAAGTAGAATGGAAAGTACGACTAACGTTCTGGCGTCCAATGTTGGGCTTTTTCTGCCGGCAAATAAAAGCTAACCTTGGTTGCAAATTTTGAATTATATTGGACATACCAAGAGGGGGTTTGATGGGAAAGGTTTTCGCGGTTGGTGTTGGGCCGGGTTCTCCCAAGTATGTGACAGAGATTGTCAAGGAAATCGTCCTTGACTGCGACGTTGTAATAGGCTACAAGTACACACTCAAGACTATCGAGGACCTGATCAAGGGAAAGGAGGTCCACGAGATAACAATGCAGAACCAAGAGGACGCTTACCAGAAGGTTTCAAGGTCCTTGGGCGATAGGACATGCGTTGTGCCCTTTACAGGCGATGTGAATTTCTCCGAATCCGAGGTTGTGGACAGGCTAATCGAGATTTTCGGTGATGTGCAGATAGTCCCCGGCATAAGCTCCACGCAGGTAGCCGCTGCCAAGGCAAGGGTTCCGACGGATAAGAGCAGGGTCATGACCATGCATATCTCCACAAGCATTGAGGAGAAGAAGCTTGAGCTGCAAAAGGCCCTCATCGACGGGCTTAGCGTTGTGCTTGTTCCCCGCCCGTGGCCAAAGCAGCCCTCAAAGCACTTCATGCAGTCCGAGATCGCGTCATACCTCAGGACCCATGGATTTGACACGTCGAGGATGAAGGTACATGTTTTTGAGTTTCTCACGACCGAGAAGGAGACGCACTTTGTTGGAACAGTTAGAGATCTGGAGGGGAGGGAGTTCTCCGATCTCTCCGTGATGGTCTTTGATCAGACCAAGCTAGAGTCCTACATCAACTTCAAGTAAAATTGCTCCCTTCAATGGAGCATTGGCGTGACTAGGTTCGCAGGAGGTGCGCTGTTTAGAACGTGGGTTTGCGAGCTTGGGATTGAAATTATCAGCCCATTCATCCATGTATATGAAGGATCGTAGAATCTTATGATTCCGGTATAGTTGATTGTGGCCTGATATGTCTGCCCAGGCGCAATCATTCCGCTCTTTAGCCTGCCGTCTGGGATGTACGGGTTTGCCGTGCTGTAGGTAGCGGTTCCGCTCATTATCGAGTGTGCGACATTGTCGTTGTTTGTCCAGATTACGGTGGTCCCCGGAACTATCGAGATCTGGTCGGGGGAATAGTACCCGTTTGTATAGTACTGGTTTTGCTGGGAAGCCGATCCCTGCGCAAGCGAGGCTCCGGGCAGGATGCTTACCTGGACGGGGGGATTCTGTGTCAGTTCTGATTGGACTACGATGTTGCCGTTGAGCCACGTATTGGAATAGTCATAGTATGAGAATGTGCCGGTTCCGGTAATCGTGTACTGGAAGCTCTGCCCCGGGGCAATTGTGCCGCTGTCTATCTTTCCGTCTGGAATATACGCTGGTGCCGGGAGGTTGCCCGTAGGCGGTGCCCCTCGCGTCGGTGCAGTACTCTGCCTTGCCTGTCCTGTCAAGATTCGGTGGGGCACGGAATCATGGTTTACCCATACAATTGTAGTGCCGGATGCCACCTGGACGGTTTCAGGTGAGAGGAATTGGTTTTGCATGTTGGTTGCGGTGGACGCGCCCTGCAGTATGTCTATCTCGACGCTTTTTGCGGCCATCGTGGCAGATGCTGGCGACAGTACGCCTACCATCCAGGTGTAGCTCGGATCAAAAAATGTGATGTCTCCTGCGGTCTGCTCCTCTGGAAGGTTCATGTACTGCGAGGCTGCGGCGCTTAGATATGTCTTTGAATTGAAGCTGGTTACCGTGTACTGGAACGACTTGCCCGGGGCAATTATTCCACTGTCGATAATCCCGTCTGGATTGAAGATTGGCAGAGAATCATTGCCCCTCACTGCAGAGGCTACGCCGCTCATTATCCTGTGGGGCACGGAATCGTTGTTTGTCCATATCACCGTGGTACCGGGGGAAATCGAGGCGACCGAGGGTGAGAAGAATAGCTGGTTGTTTCGGTCTGAGGCTCCGGAAACTATGCTTATCCTCATGATATTCGTGGAAGTCTCGTTCTGCGAGGTGGGTGAAGGTGGCGGTGTCTGCGGGACAGACGTAGCGCCTGCCGAGATCACCTTTGCACTATAGATTACCTTGTAGGTTTCTGGGCCTGTTATCTTTCCCCCAATGCTGTAGACAAGGCCGTTTGGGGTGCTGCTTATCTGTCGTCCAAAGAGGTTTAGCTGAATCGTGTTGCCCTGTGCATCCTGGGCGTTTCCTTGGAGGAGCAGGTACTTGCCATCCCTCAGGAGGGTGGTGGTCCAGCCACCAGTGTTGAGATAGTTGACTCCGTTGATGTTAACAAGCCCCGTATCCAGCGTAGAAAGGATGCTCGAACCACTGGGTTGGCCTGCAGTAAGCTGTATGTCAAATGAAGAGTCCAGAACATTTTGTGTCCCTGACACAAAGCCGCTGGCCTGGATGAGATATTTGCTATTTGTCGCAAAATCAGAATATGCATTATGGGAAGGCAATAACAAAATTAAAAGTCCCGCAATCGCGATTAGGGACAAGAAACGGTATTCCATTTAGTTTGCTAACCCCCAAACTTGTATTTAATCAGTGGGTATAATTTAGTAACGCAATTAGGCAATTCCGGGTTGATTGTCTTTCCGGGCAAGCCCGCTCATGTAGCTCATCTGCTGCTCCATGAACTGTTTTCTCTTTTCCTCCTCCTCAAGCTCCGCCGTGTCAAGGGGCTTGATTTGCAGGATGTGCAACAGCTTATCAAGTATGAACTTTGCAGCTTTGGGTTGGATGATGTTTGGGTTGTCTATCTCTGACAAGATGCATATGCTGTCAAGTTGTTTTTCTTTTGCAATCCCTAACACAAGTCCATTGAAACCTGTAATCTGGCCCTTCCCTGCCAGCAAGTTGAGCTTCTCCTTTTTCAGCAGCTCCAAATTTTTTTGGGTGCTGGTTGCTCCAAACAACCTCGGCTCGGTAGGTGCTGGCTGCCTAAGTGCCGCACCAATTGAATAAAGGGTGCTCACCTTCAGTTTCTTTGCCATGCCTACCACTTCATAGCAAAGCTCGTAAAGCCGGCGGGGGTCTGATGGGTTGAACTCTCCAGAGAAAAGCACAAGGTTTTCCTTCGGGGAGTAATGGAACTTGTAGCTTGACTGTTCGTACTTTAGCAGTCCTTCGTTATACGATACCGCGGGTGGCCAGTAGGCGTAGATCTCAGCAAACAACTTTGCCTTGAGCTTTCTTACTAGAAAGTCCATGCCAATCCCTGCCACGTTGCCCATGTCAGGGAGGGCTGCCACCATCCTCGGCCTTGAAAGCTGCGGCAGGGTGTGAATTTTTAGGCCCAGCAACACCATGCCTATTTACAGTTAAGATAAAAACGAATCTAGTGAGCTTTGGGGTGCACCAGCGATGAGCCAAAATGCTGGATCATGGTGTATTCGATAAAGGCTCCTGCAAGCAGCAAACCCACTGCTATTCCCACCTCGATGGCGGTGGGTTTGAGCAAGGGCATCAGGGGCTTTCTCCTCAGGATTGCGCTGATGAGAAGGTAGCTTCGCGACATGCCTATGGAATATGCGATAAGTTCCATCACTCCAAATGGCGAGAGGTAGATTATGGAAAGCGGGGGAAGCTTTGCAAGGGCCGGAGTGGTGCATACCAGCGCGCGGAAGGCAAGCCCGGTAGACCATGCTGCAAATGAGCCCCACGCGATGCCAAATCCCGGTACAAACATTGGCAGGGCAACCGTCACGTTGTGGGTGAAGATTCCTATTGCGTCGATTCCCTCGACGACCTGCTGGAATTCCTTGATGAAGTTCTTCGAGTCCTGCTCTGAGATGGTGCTGGCGCTGCCCGCCGAGTATGCCGCCGAAAATACTGCGATAAAAATTAGCAAAATAATGATTCTGCGGTTTGCCAACACACCGTCTGGTTTTAGGGTTAATTTGAGGGTTGAGAGCTAAAGCAGATTTAATTAAAAGCGATTTAATGACAGGTTGTGAACGAAGAGGTTTCCTCTGCAATAACTTATGCTCTCAGCAAGGGGTTCCAGATCCACCCTGATGCCTTTAAGATACTTGAGAAGATTGACGTAAAGGAACTCCAGAGCATAATCAAGCAGATCGTACGTGAAAAGGCAAAGCAGAACCTGTTCCTTATCAACCAGAGCGACCTTAAGATGTTTGTAGAGTCCGAGGTGGACGAAAGCACGGAGGCCTCCCATACCATACTGTTTGACCCCACTAGTAAAGTGACCTCGGCTGAGGGGATTGACGGTTTTATGAAGCTCTTTTCAGACAGGTACTCGAAGCTGCTAAGGGTAATGATGCAGAGGTCACAGGCAAAGAAGCTGACCCAGATATCAAACGTGACCGGGGTCAAGCTCGGGGACGAGGTCTTTGTTGCGGGCCTCCTCATGGACAGGAAGAGTGAGCGGGATGTGACGAAGCTCGTGATAGACGACCCCTCGGGATCCCTTGAGGTGTTGGTGTTCAACGCCGAGCTTCAGGAGACCGCCAACTCGCTTCTCATGGACCAGTTCGTAATGCTAGGCATTGCAAGCGGCAAGAACGGCGGGTTTTTCGTTAAGGAGATTATCGTTCCAGACATTCCAGACCACATAGCAAACCGCTCCAAGACCGAGACCTATGCGGTCCTCATTTCTGACATCCACATAGGGAGCAAGTACTTTATGGAAAAGGAGTTCACAGAGTTTGTCTCGTGGCTTTCAAGCCCCGATCCCGTCGCAAGAAAGGTCAGGTTTCTCCTGATCTGCGGCGACATCGTAGATGGGGTGGGCATCTTCCCCAACCAGGACAAGGAGCTCCTACTTACTGACATTAACGAGCAGATGGCCAAGGCTGCCCAGCTGCTGGAAAAGGTGCCAAAACACATCAAGACCTTCATAATCCCTGGCAACCACGACCCCGGAAGGAGGGCCCTGCCGCAGCCGGCCATCCCAGAAAAGCACAACATGAGCCTGTGGAACAGGGAGAATGTATTCATGCTCGGAAACCCCGCGTTTTTGGACCTCAATGGGGTTAAGATCCTGATGTTCCACGGCCAGAGCCTTGATGACGTGGTAGGAACAACCCCCGGGCTCAGCTATGCGCAGCCGGCAAAGGCGATGCGCGCTCTGCTCAGGACAAGGCACCTCAGCCCCATCTATGGCAAGAGGACGCCCCTTGCGCCGGAACTTGAGGATTTCATGGTAATAAACGACGTTCCCGACATCTTTCACTCTGGCCACGTTCACGTGGTGGACCTTGACATGTACAAGGGAACCCTGATCGTAAACTCTGGTGCCTGGCAGAGCCAGACAGGCTACCAGGCAAGCGTGGGAATAACCCCCACGCCCGGGATTGCCATAATTGTAAATCTGGCAACAATGAAGGTCTTTACCAAGGACTTTACCGAGAACTCCTCATAGAAGGTCTTCGAGCGCCAGGTCTTCCCTGAAGGCTTTTTTCACGGTTTCCGGATTGAGTGTCAGGGCAAACTTCTTCGTCCTGCCATGCATTCCCTGGTGGATTATCTTTCCTGAGATAAGGCCTGTCATTTCTATCTCGCTTAGCATCTGCGTGATCCTCCGTTGGGTAAGCTCCTTCTGCCTAGTGGTCTTGCACAGGTTCTTGTAGGACTGGTAAATCTCGCCTGTCGTGTTGCCGTTTGCCTTCATTACCGCCAGTATCAGTAGTTTTTCGTGTAGGGGATAGGAGTTGAGCGCGGTGGTTTCCTTGTCTTCCTCCATCTTGAGGGAGGCCCGGCGGATGTGGTCTTCCTTTATCGACTCCGACTGCTCCCGTTCGGCAATCTCGCCTGCTACCCGTAGTAGGTCTATTGCCCTCCTTGCATCGCCGTGCTCTTGGCCCGACATGGCTGCACACAGGTTGAGGGCTGCCGGGTCAAGCACGTTCGGGATAAATGCCTCCTTGATCCTTTCAACAAGAATCTCCTTGATCTGGTTTACTGTATAGTTGGTAAAGACAATCTCTTCCTCGCTTAGGCTGCTTAGGACCCGGGGATCCAGCCTCTCCTTGAAGGTAAGGTCGTTTGATATGCCGATGAGTGTAAGTGAGCCCTTCTTGAGCCGCTCATTGGCCCTAGTCAACGAGTAGAAAACATCCTTCCCGGTCTTTGAAACCAGTTCTGCAAGGTAGTCAATCTCGTCCACCACAAAGACCGTGTTTAGGTTGTTCTTTTCAATAGCATCCATGAGCCTGTTGAAGACCTCGCTGATAGAAAGCCCCGTTGTTGGAAGCTCCTTTTGGGTGGTAAGCCCCAACTGGCGGCCAAACTTGACCAAAAGCCCGTAAAGGGTTGTTTCCTCCTTTGCATTAGCATAAAGCAGTTGTATCGGGAATGAGCCGTCCTTTACCCTTTCCTGAATCTTATTTAGGACCTTTTTTACGACCAAGGTCTTGCCCGTTCCGGGCTTTCCGTAGATCAGCAGGTTGGATGGCCGTGCCCTTTTCAACAAAGGAATAAGGGACTGCGTAACTTTTTTCTGCTCCTCGTCCCGATGCAGGACCACGTCGGGCATGTAGGTGAAATGTAAGACCTCCCTGTTTTTGAATAGGGACTTGCCGGTCGTTGCGTCATCAAGTAATTTATCGATAGGATCTTTTACCATCAACCCACACACCATCGTTTCTTCTCTGTCCACATATGGACTCTACCAAATCAAACGGATTAGAATAGAAACACTAATTCAAATTTAGTATATCATTAATTATTTTTATTTTCTTAAAAAAAATTTTTTTAATAAAGCTAGAGTGGAAGGAAAGGTGTGTGGGTCTTCCTAGGTACAAGTTAACAATTCGTGAACTTGGTGTGAACCTGGGACCGAAAAGGTCCAAAAATGACCCCTTTATTTCCACTCTAGGCGTGAATTTGGCTCTTAACACTGTTAATATCCCGAGGATACCCCTTTATTTCCACTCTAGGCATGGGTTTTACCCCTTCTGGGATGTCTTTGTGGGGGCGTGTTAAGGTGGGTAGGGCTGGCATGCCTAGGCTAGGCAGTGAATGTTAACAAACTCGCTTGTTAACAAATCTTCTATGATCTGTTCAAGTGTTAAGGTGTTAACGTGATCGATCACAAATGGCCCGAAAACGCATACGAATCGACCTTGAGGACACGGATGGCGCCAAGTACAACTTTAGCCTAGAGGGCAATGTGACTAGGGAAAAGATGTTAAAGATATTCGAGTTGATGGATTTGATTAACATTGAGGAGCCAGAAGAATCGGTTCAACTGGACTCGGTGGGGGCAAAGATATGGAACATAGTAGACAAGTACTTCCCCCTCGGCAAGTTTACCTCTAATATGATACTTGAGAAATATGAGGATGAGTATGGGGAACCGGTAAAACTGAGCGTGATATCCACCTATCTCTCTAGGTTTGCTCTCAAGGGGAGGATAGGCAGGGAGAAAAAGGGCAAGGAGTGGGCCTATCAGGTCCTGAAACTGGCCCAAAGGGAACAGAATAGGGTTTAGGAGATGGTAGCCTTCCGGACCACCAAGCGGTCATCCTCAACTGTTACCTTCACATAGTCCCCCTTCTGCAGGCCAAGATATCTTCTAAAGTCCTTGGGAATGGATATTGTGCCAACCGCTGTTATCTTAATGAGCTGCTCCGTGCCTGTCATACACATGATTATTAATTCTATAATTTAAAATTTTATAATTAAATTAAATTAAGGAATTATGTTGATTTTGCTGATCTTGCCCAACAAAAATTCGGTTTCTGGGGGGAGATACTGCCAAATTCCTGTATGTGAAACCTGGGAAAAGCGAGCTGGGGGGTGGAAGTTGATATAATTGCCTACAGAACTATATCTTGGGTCAGACAGTTGGAGTCTTTAGACTGCCTATCCTAATGAGCCCCTTTTCCGTAATTTTGTAGGTGAAGGGCTTTGACTGCATGTCCCTTTCAACCAACCCTTCCTCAAAGAGCTTTTTCATCATGCGTGATGTGTGTTCGCGGGTCCTTCCTATTGTGACTTGAATGTCACGTGACGTCATGGGTTTTTCCGTGATTAATCGCAACACATAGTCTGTAGCACTTCCAAAGTTCATATTATGAACCCTTTCCTTTGGCTTTTCTTCCTTGGGTTGAATGATTACTTCTTGTTCCTGTTTTTGCTCCTTCGGCTTCGGGATTTGTGCCTGAACAGGTTCTTCAGATTCCTTTGCTAATTCTAACGAATCTAGCCTTATTTTCATATCTATCAGTAAATTTTCATAATATTGTACCTTTTCAAGCAGAATTTTCAAATCATTAGTCTGTGAAGTAAGCCTGGGCTTGATCTTGTTGTAGACTGCGATGCTAGCAAGGCCTATCACGAAGGCTGCAATCACACTCAGTATCATTCCTACGTCTATATCCACTAACATCACTAACTGTCATATGCTATCGTGATATATCATCTTTGAGTAAAATTATTTCACACACTACGTGTAAATCACGAACAAAGACCATCACAAAATGGCTTTGAATTTAGTGATAATAGGGAAAAAATCACAGTTTACACGTACGATTCAGTAGCTGTTGTATCACAGAAACGACTTGTTCCTCACGTTCGGGAAAAACATCACTGTCTTTTATCACGGAAATCTGTTCAGAAAGGCGATTT
Organism: Nitrososphaerota archaeon; assembly: GCA_021325615.1. Lineage (GTDB taxonomy): Archaea > Thermoproteota > Nitrososphaeria > Nitrososphaerales > Nitrosopumilaceae > Nitrosotalea. Next base: position 77,566 of record JAJPGU010000003.1, read on the forward strand.
ATCACATCAATATCCTCTTCACGAAGTACTCCCAGGCCCTTCAAGAGTACCCATGAATAGCACAAGGCTTGGAACTTGGCTTCACACTGTCCCACCTGCCTGTAGAAGGCCCCCCTGCTTATGTCAAATTGGGTGTCGGAAAGCCTTCTTCGTTTTAAAATAATTTCAATTTGGCGCTTGGTAAATAATGAATTTTTTATAATTTGTTCGATAATTTTGTTTGAATTATCCTTAGAAGGGTCACTCAAAGCTATACAGAACTGTATTACCTCTTTCAATTAAACTTTTAACGAATAGCTATTTACCAGTCATATGAAAAATGTTGAAGGCTACCTTCAAGCAGCTAGGAAGGAAAAAAGCGCCTTGCTTTTTGTATTAATTGACTCTGAGAATGACGGTGAGGGGTCTGCTACGACGCTTGCGAGAGAGGCCGAGAAAAATGGGGCCTCTGCTATCCTCGTTGGCGGTTCATCAGCCACCGACCAGATTACCATGGCAGAAACAGTCAAGAAGATCAAAGGATCCGTAAAGATCCCAGTCGTACTGTTTCCAGGAAACGTTACGGGAGTTGTACCGGGAGCGGACGCGATTCTGTTCAGTTCGCTTTTGAACTCGGAAAATCCATATTTCATCTCACAAGCCCAAGCCTTAGGCGCACCAAATGTCCTAAAATTCGGCCTTGAACCCCTTCCCACCGCCTATATCATAATAGGGGAGGGCACAACTGTCTGGCACGTCGGCTCCGTAAGGACCATTCCCTTTGACAAGCCGGGCCTGGCTGCCATTTATGCGCTTTCTGCACAGTTCCTGGGGATGAGGTTTGTCTACCTTGAGGCCGGTTCTGGGGCGAAATCAAACGTAACACCCGAGATGGTGGCGGCCGTAAGGAAACTCTTCAAGGGATTCCTCATAGTAGGTGGAGGGATAAGAAACAAGGAGACCGCCGCCGAGATCGTCAAGGCGGGGGCGGACGCCATAGTGATCGGAACCTTCATCGAGAAGGGCGGAAGTTTCAAGACAATAGCCGATATCGTAAAAACCATCGAATCCATAAGGAATTAGCATGTCCGAAGATGTAGCACTAAGGCTCAAGGAAGTCCCTATGCCCGGATCTTATTTTGATTATTATAACAAGATATCAGCAGAAGTTTTCAAGATTTTCGAGAAGGCGGCAGCCGCCAAGGCGACCCTTGCGGACTCGTCGGGAATGGTGGAACCCAAGATAGCATTTGACCTCGCGGATCGCGTCTCAAAGATGCACGACATAGACGTCACCGACAACCTTCGGAAACTAATCCAGACAACTACAAAGGAGCTCGCGGCCCTCAAGCTGGCAGAGGAGATAGCCGAGGGCAAGTATTCCGGCACTGACACAAGCCTTCAAGAAAAACTCGACCTTGCCGTACGCGTAGCCTTGGCCATAGTCACGGAGGGAGTGACAATCGCCCCACTTCAGGGAATAAGCGAGGTCAAGATAAAAAAGAACGCAGACGGGACGGAATATCTCTCGGTTTCATTTGCAGGCCCCATACGCTCTGCGGGAGGCACGGAAGCGGCATCTACCATGCTTATCGCTGATCATGTACGAAAGATTGCAGGCCTTGACAAATACAAGGCAAATTCCTATGACGACGAGACGGGTAGGTTTGTGGAGGAGCTCCGCATATACGAGCGGGAGGTGGGAAACTTCCAATTCCATGTGCCTGACGAGGATGTCGTAACAGTAATTTCCAACCTGGCGGTCGAGATTGACGGGATAGACACGGATCCCGTGGAGATTGTGAGCCACAGGAACATGACCAGAATAAGCACAAACCGCGTCCGGGGGGGAGCACTCAGGGTCCTAAACGACGGCCTGATAGGGCGATCCCGCAAGCTGCTGAAGCTCATAGACCTCTACAAACTTGATGGCTGGGACTGGCTAAAGGACCTCAAGGGCGCCATCCAGACAGGCGACGAGGACGCGGCAGCGCACAGGATGAGGGAGGTTATCACCGGCAGGTCGGTCCTTTCCATGCCAAAAAAACTGGGCGGCTTCAGGCTCAGGTACGGCCGGGCATGCAACACAGGCTTTGCATCAATCGGCATCCATCCGGTAGTCGCAGAGATCTTGGATCATGTGATCGCAGTCGGGACACAGATTAAACTTGACATCCCGGGCAAGGCGGCTACCGTGGCATTTGTGGATTCCATAGACACCCCCGTCGTGAGGCTGGCAAACGGAAACGTGGTAAAGATAAGGGACACGGCGCATGGGATCCAGATAAAGCCGCACTTGGAAAAGATCCTTCACTTGGGGGACATCCTTGTGTCATTCGGGGACTTTCTTGAGAACAACGCCGAGCTTGTGCCGACCGGATACGTCGAGGAGTTTTGGGCCGAGGAACTCAAGGAGGCCGTGGCAAGGTACGAGCCTGCCGACTCGGAGCTCCTAAGCTATGCCGACCGGGTTCCGGAACTTGAGGATGCATTTAGGATCTCGCTTAACTTTGGAATCGGCCTTCATCCACATTACCTATACTACTGGGACCAGCTGAGGCTTGAGGATCTCACAAAACTCCTCGTGCCTTCCAAGATCGAATCCGACCTCATAGTCTATCCTCCAGAGGCAAAGGAGATCCTCGAAAAACTCGGGGTTCCGCACGAGATGGCAGGCGAGGCAATCATGCTAAAGGAGACCGAGGCGAGAATTTTCTTCAACCTGCTCTTCAGGAAGGAGGTCCTTCTTGACAGGGACCTCACTGTTCCTGAGATAATTACCAAGTCTTCGGGCATCAAGATAATGCCCAAATTTTCCACTGCCATAGGCGTCAGGGTCGGAAGGCCCGAAAAGGCATCGCTGAGGAAGATGAAGCCTCCGGTACACACCCTGTTTCCGGTGGGAACAAAGGGAGGCGCCTCGCGTGACCTGCTCAAGGCCGCAAAGCAACCAAACTTTTACTGCAACATCAACAACAGGATGTGCAAAAACTGCAACCTTCCATCAATAAGCATCGTCTGTCCTAGGTGCAAAACAAAGACCTCTACCACATTTATCTGCCCGAAATGCCGCGACGAGCTGGAGGGCCCACGCTGCCCCAAGTGCAAGATCAGAACCTCGGCCCACTCATACAAGTCATTCCCGATAAAAGATCTGCTGTACTCAGCCCAGGAAAGGACTGGAATCCGTGCCCAGGAACCCTTCAAGGGGGTAAAGGATCTTATCAACCAGGACAGGGTGCCGGAACCGATGGAGAAGGGCCTCATCCGCCAGAGCCTCAACCTTAACGTGTTCAAGGACGGGACGATAAGGTTTGATGCGACAAATGCGCCAATCTCTCACTTCAAGCCAGCATGGATTGGTACCAGCCCTGAAAAACTCGTCGAACTTGGATACACCCATGACTCGGACGGCAAGCCGCTCCAGAGCCCCGACCAGCTGGTAGAGCTCAGGACGCAGGACGTCATTATTCCTAGGGAATGCGGCGAGAGCCTCGTACTCGTATGCCAGTATCTTGACAAGGAACTTGAAAAACTGTTTTCCCATCCCCCCTACTATGGGGTGAAGAGCACCTCGGATCTTGTGGGGCACCTGATTATCGGGCTTGCACCCCATACATCCGTCGGTATTGTTGGAAGGATCATTGGATACACCAACACCCAGGTCTGCCTGGGCACGGCTGTATGGCACTCTGCAAAGAGGAGGGACGCGGACGGAGATGCCGACTCGATAATGTTGCTTATGGACAGCCTGCTCAACTTCTCAAGGCTTTTCCTGTCGGACAGGATTGGCGGGCTCATGGATGCCCCGCTTCTTGTCCAGCCTATTGTCATACCGCAGGAGGTACAGAGGCAAGCCCACAACTTTGAGGTCGTAAAGAAATACCCGCTTTCATTCTTCCAAGCAACCCTCCAAAAGGCCAAGGCTGGCGAGATAAAGGACGTCGAGATCCTAAAATCAAGGCTTGAGACTGAAAGGCAGTTCTACGATCATTTCTTTACGCACCAGACAAGCACCCTTACGACCTCCAAATCGCGCAGCGCCTATTCCACCCTAGGATCCGTGCTTGAGAAACTCGACATGCAGATAAGGACTGCCGACATAATCAACGCAGTAGACCCAAGCGAGGTGGTCTCCATGGTCATGACCACGCATCTTCTTCCCGACATAATGGGAAACCTTAGGGCGTACTCTGGCCAGTCATTTAGGTGCACCTCTTGCGGGGCAAGCTATAGGAGGGTGCCTCTGGCAGGCAGGTGTCTTGAATGCGAGAACAAGCTCATCCAAACCATGACAAGGCCTTCCGTCCAGAAATATCTCAAGCTGGCAAGGAGGATGCTGGGCAAGTACAGGATTGAGCCGTATCTCAGGGGCCGGGTACTTTCACTGCTTGACGAGCTGGAACTTGTCTTCGGCAAGGAAGACGGCAGTCAGGCGCTTCTTACGGACTACGCCTAGCGAAGCTTGACATAGTCGTAGCCGCCCATCTTGCTTTCAAAACAGTAGCGCACCTTCTGGTATTTCTTTCTGAACCTCTTTACCTCTGCAGCTACCTTCTTCTTGTCTTTCTTGTCTACTACGACATTTTTTATGAATTCGGCAACCTGTTTCATCTCGGATCCGCCCATGCCAAGCCTTGTAAGCTCGGCGACGCCCAGCCTCATCCCTCCAGGATGGAAGTAGTTTCGCCCCGCCTTGATATCTCCGGGGATTATCTGCCTGTTTACTATGATGTTCGCTTTTTCAAGGTCGGCCTCGATTGTTCCGCCGTCTCCAAAGGAAAGGACGTTTACTACTATCTGGTGCGACTTGGTAAAGCCCCGCTTCTCTCCAAGGACTGTAAAGCCTGCAGAGCTTAGCGATTCGGCCAGTGTCTTTGCATTCTTGACCACCTGAGCGGCGTATTTTTTGCCAAACTCCAGCATCTCTGCAAATGCTATTGCCTTGCCTGCCATGTGGTGGAGGTGGTGGTTGCTGGTCATTCCGGGGAAGGTTGCCCTTTTGATGCTTTCGCCATATTTTTCAAACGAGCAGATCATGCCCCCCTGCGGTCCAAAGAGCGTCTTGTGGGTGCTCATCGTCATTGCATCCGCACCCTCCCTTAGCGGGTCCTGGAACTGCCCGCCTGCAATAAGGCCGGCGACATGGGCACCGTCATAGTTGATGAACATATTGTATCCCTTGAGGAAATCAGCAAGCTCCTTTACTGGATGGGGAAAGAGGAACACCGAGCCACCAAACATCGCTATCTTTGGAATCCTTCCGGCCTTTTCAAGCTCCTGGACCTTCTGCTTTGTCTTGTCGACATCGATTGACATCTCCTCCGCATCAAACGGATAGAACTCGATATCAAGTCCGTGGACCAGACCAGCGGTTCCCGCATGCTCCTTTTTACCGTGCGATATGTGTCCTCCAGACGGGATGGACGGGGCAAGCATGACATCGCCGGGGTTTGAGAAGGCTGAGTATATTGCAAGGTTGGCAACCACCCCTGAGATCGGCCTTACGTCAACGAACTCTGCCTTGAAGAGCTTCTTGGCAAGGTCCATGCACTTGAACTCCACCTTGTCTATGTAGACGCATCCGGCGTAGACGCGCTCGCCTGGCCAGCCCTCGGCATACCTGTTGGCAAAGTCGGATATAGTCGCCTCCCTTACCGCAGGGCTTGGGATGTTCTCGCTGGCAATAAGGGGTATGGCGTTGGCAAACCACTCATTGTGGGTCTTGAGGAGAGAGAGTACTTCTTTGTAATCTTGATGGGGTGAGGAACGTGACATGCCTTTTTCGCCCGGCTTTCCTAATTTAAAATATCGTTAATAATTCCGTGGAAGTTTTGGCTGGCACTTCCTTGGCTACATAAAGAATAATAAGGGAAAATCGGACTCAGCAAAATATGTCAATTCAATCCTCGGCCGGCGGAATTCCAGTCGTCATACTGAAGGAGGGGGCGACGCAGACAAAGGGTCGCGATGCCCAGAAAAACAATATTGCGGCAGCGAAGCTGATTTCCGAGATTGTTCATACAAGCCTAGGTCCAAGAGGCATGGACAAGATGCTCGTGGATTCCCTAGGCGACGTTACAATTACCAACGATGGCGCTACAATCCTGAAGGAGATTGATGTCCAGCATCCGGCAGCAAAGATGCTGGTAGAGATTTCCAAGGCAACGGATAACGAGGTAGGCGACGGTACCACCTCTGCGGTTGTGCTAGCCGGTGCATTGCTTGAGAACGCCGAGTCTCTCATCCTGCAGGATGTGCATCCAACGATTATAGTAGACGGGTACAGGAAGGCGGCAAACAAGGCCCGCGAACTCTTGGCCAAGATAGCGGACAAGGTTAGTGCAACTGACAAGGATGTACTTGAAAGGATTGCAAGGACCTCTATGCAGACAAAGCTGGTAAGGCGAGACTCTGCAAACCTTGCAGACATGATAGTAAAGTCAGTTGTCACGGTGGCAGAGAAGACCGAAGACGGATACCTTGTAGATATCGACGACATAAAGGTGGAGAAAAAGGCAGGCGGGTCGATAAAGGACTCGATCTTTACCAAGGGCATAGTCCTTGACAAGGAGGTTGTCCACAGCGGGATGCCAAAGAAAATAGAGAGCGCAAAGATTGCAATAATCAATAACGCACTTGAGATTGACAAGACCGAATTTGACGCGAAGATAAACATCCAGAACCCGCAGCAGATGAAATCCTTCCTGGACGAGGAGAACAGGATGATAAAGAACATGGTTGACAAGGTAATCGCGTCCGGTGCAAACGTCCTTTTCTGCCAAAAGGGCATCGATGACATGGCGCAGCACTATCTTGCCAAGGCGGGAATTCTAACAGTAAGACGCGTAAAGGAAAGCGACATGTCAAAGCTTGCCAAGGCCACTGGCGCAAGAATAATCACAAACCTTGACGACCTCTTTGAAAAAGACCTGGGCTCTGCAGAACTGGTCGAGGAAAGGAAGGTCGAGACTGACAGATGGGTCTTTGTCGAGGGATGCAAGCATCCAAAGGCGGTAACACTTCTCGTAAGGGGCGGATCCCAAAGGGTTGTAGACGAGGTAGAGAGGTCCGTCCATGATGCATTGATGGTTGTAAAGGATGTCATGGAAAATCCGATGATTGTGGCAGGCGGGGGCGCACCAGAAACCTATGCGGCAACCAAGCTGCGGGAATGGGCAAAATCCCTGGAAGGCCGCGAACAGCTTGCGGTTGAAAAGTTTGCCGACTCGCTGGAAGTAATTCCCATCACGCTGGCAGAAAACGCCGGCATGGACCCAATTGACACCCTTGCCTCATTACGATCAAAACAACTCAAGGGAAACAAATGGACCGGAATTGATGTCATGAAGGGACAGGTGGCAAGCATGCATGCAACTGACGTCTTTGAACCGCTTGCAGTCAAGAACCAGATAATTTCATCCGCGACGGAAGCGGCATCCATGATTCTAAGGATTGATGACGTGATTGCCGTGGCAAAGGGCGCGGGCGGACCACCGCCGGGCGGCATGGGAGGCATGGGCGGAATGGAAGGAATGGGCGGCATGGGAGGCATGGGCGGAATGGGAATGCCACCTATGGGCATGGAATAAATCCTGAAAGTTTATTTGAGCAGCTTCGATAGACAGTCCTATGCAGCTAAGCGGCAGCAAGATACTTGCAGGGGCGAAATACATCTACCTGATAGTCTTCTTTGCACTGCTCTCCGGCATGTTTTACCCTGTTATCACCCACACCGCGTGGGATCCAGTAATTGTGGGGACAATAATCCTCTTTATCGGGATGGCAGGGGCGGTCTCCCTATACAAGGCAGGCACCGGCGAGAAGCACAAGCGAGCCTACATCATTATCGGGCTTGCAATCATGGCACTTGCAACGTTCCTTATCTATGCCGCAATAGGCAGAGCCTAGATGTCGAAGTAAAGGTAGAACTCGTGCGGATGGGGCCTGATTGAGATCTCGTGATCATCTGCCCTCTCAATCTCGATGATCTTGTCTATCGTGTCATTTGAAAATATCGGGCTGAGGAACTTTCTGTCGCTTTCAAGCTCGTCCAGCGCCTCGCCCAGGGTTGCCGGCAAATCCTTGATTCCCTTTGCATCCCTCTGAACCTTGGTCATCTTGTAAATGTCCTCGTTTACCGGGTCGCCAGGATCCATCTTCTTCTTGATTCCATCAAGCCCCGCCGCTAGCACGGCTGCAAACACGAGGTAGGGGTTGGAAGACGGGTCGGGTGCCCTGAACTCGAGCCTCTTTATCTTGGAATATTTTTCTCCCCTAAAGTGGGCAGGAATCCTTATGATTGCTGACCTGTTGCTTGCACTCCATGCTATGTATACCGGCGCCTCGTAGCCCGGGACGAGCCTGTGGTACGAGTTTGTGGTGGGAGCTACGATTGCTGACAGGGCCCTTGCATGGTTCATGATTCCGCCGCAGTAGTATCGGGCTGTCTGGCTTATCTCCTCCTTGTCATCCTTGTCATAGAACATGTTCTTGCCGTCCTTCCACAGGCTGACGTTGGTGTGCATCCCCGAGCCTGCATCCATTGAAATCGGCTTTGGCATCATGGTGGCTACCTTGTCGTACTTTGTAGCGATGTTCCTTATCACATACTTGTACGTCTGCGCGCCGTCAGCAGCATTGGTCATGGTGTCATATCGTATGTCAATCTCACACTGGCCGGCTGTCGCCACCTCGTGGTGGTGGTTGTCGCACAGGATGCCAAAGTATTCGTTAAGGCACTCAACGCAATCGTTCCTGTAGTCAGTCAGGGTGTCGGCCGGCGTACTGGGGTAGTACCCCTTCTTGAGGGCCATAGGGTAACCCTTTCCCTCCTGGTTCCATGGGGCCTCCTTTGACTCGATTGAATACGACTGTCCCTTGTACGGGGTCAGCACATCCCACTGGATTCTGTCAAAAACGAAAAACTCCACCTCAGGCCCCCAGAAACTGGAATCAAACCCCTGTGTTGTCAGATACTTCTCTGCCTTTTGCGAGATGCCCCTTGGGTCTGCATCCAGCCTTCCCTTTCCCCAGCCCCAGTAAACGTCACAAATCAGTCTGGCAGTCTTGGAGCCTGTCATCCACGGAATTACCGCGTATGTGTTTGGGTCTGGCTTGAGCACCATGTCCGAGTCCTGGATTGAGGCGAACCCTACTATCGAGGATCCGTCAAGCTTTGGAAGGCCGTCCTGCATCTGCTGGGGCGTGAAGAGGTTAGCCGAGATCGTGGTGTGATGGAACCTCCCCCTCAGGCCGGTAAACTGCAAGTCAATGAACCTGATCTGGTCGTGTTTTATCTTTGCAAAAACTTCGTCGGCAGAATATGATGTCGGGACTGGTTCTCCACCAATCACTTTATATGGCAATTTTGCACCTTTATCATAAAACAAAGAGGTCTATGATTTAAGTATTGTTGGGTGTGTAAATGTCGGAAACAAAAAAGATTGACGCAAATTCATTGTATGCCTTGTTGCTTCGTGAAGTGGAAAATGATTCGGTACAGGAGCTCGACTCGAAACTTTACAACAACGTAGCGGAGTTCCTTGGAAATTTGAAGAGCCAGGACTATGACGGCATAGAATCCAAGATCAAAGATTCGCTTGTAACAATGATAACTAACATGACATCGCTCCTCCTAAAAATCAGGATTGAGAAGGCAATAGGTGCAGAGGAACTTGATTATTCAAACCTGCTAGACGAGGAACGGTTCATACTTGATTCCGAGGACGAGCTTAGGCAGAGGAAGGACACCATACTTTCTGCAACGCTAAACGGCAGGCTGAAACTTCTTGAAACCGTCGCAAGGAACCACCGCTCAAGGACGGTCGTGGTTAGGTTCCTCAAGCCGATCGACCAGATTGTGGGGACGGACCTCCATACCTACGGCCCCTTCGAGGCGGAGGACGTGGCAACACTTCCGTTTGAGAATGCGCTTGCGCTTATTGCCAAGAAAGTGGCAGCCAAGATAAGTTGGGAAGACTAAAAATTGGGCATGACCTTGCATGATGTGTAATGCACAACGGCGTAGGACTGGCCCTTTATTTTGAAATCATAATCTATCCAGTGGTGGCGCTTTTTATCATTGAGATGGTGAGCAGGGCAGCCAAGATACCAAACTGGGCAAAACTTCTCACCCAAGCCTTTACATGCATGGGGTTTGGCATTGCCTATCTTGTCATGCAGGTGTCCCACTGGCTTACGGCAGGAGTATTGATAGCACTTGCAATCGCGTTGTTTTACCAGGCCAAGGTATCAAAGCTAAACCCGCAAAAGGCGCTCTACTAGCCGAACTTGCCGAAAACGCGTTTTATGAAACCCTGCCGTCCGACACCCTTCCTCCGCTGGACCTTGGTCTCGCCAAATCTCTTTGCCCTTATCTGGTGAAGTTTGACGCACCTGTGATCCTCCGGCAGCCTGTGGTCGGGACAGAACTTGTCGCTGCAATAGTTGCACTGGAACGGGAGGTTCGTCTTTTCCCCGCAGTACGCGCAGTCCACTTGCTCCATGCATTCTGATCCGCATGATCCTAAATCAATGTTGACAAACAAAGGTAGTTTCTGGAATTATCGGAATTAATTGACAAGACTTAATTACACAAAAAGCTCTGTTGAAAAATGAATTCTGGTATGATAAAGGGACAGGTCGCTGTCATAACTGGCGCAAGCAGCGGTATAGGATACGCAACTGCATTGGCACTTGCAAAAGCTGGAGCAAAGGTTGCCGCCGGCGCAAGGAGGAAGGAAAGGCTTGAGCAACTTCAAAAAGACATTGAGAAGATTGGCGGGGAATGCATTGCCGTAACATGCGATGTCACAAAGCGCGCCGACTGTGAAAACCTCGTAAAGGCCGCAATGGCCAAGTGGAACCGGATTGACATTCTAATAAACAACGCGGGCCTTATGCCGCTTAGTTTTGTTAAAAACCTGAAAATTGACGAATGGGAAAGGATGGTCGACGTCAACATAAAGGGAGTGCTGTACTGTACAGCTGCTGCCGTACCGCATCTCCTCCAGCAAAAGTCGGGGCATATTGTGAACATATCCTCCATTGCAGGAAGGGTCGTGTTTCCAGCGGGGAGCGTTTACTGCGCTACCAAGTACGCAGTAAGGGCATTTAGCGAGGGGCTCAGGCAGGAACTCTCGACCCGCAACAACATAAGGGTGACCACTATTGAGCCTGGGGTGGTGGCTACCGAGCTTACGGACACCATTACCGACAAGTCCCTTGAGGCGTTTGTCAAGTCAGTCAAGGACATGCAGGCCCTCAAGGCAGAGGATATTGCAAACTCGATACTTTTTGCCGTAGAGTCGCCGGCACACATGAACGTAAACGAGATAACTATCAGGCCCACGACCCAAGAAAGATGAGGCAGGTGTCCTGATTTTAGGCCGGCAAACATAGTAATCCTTGGGGGCGGCTTTGGGGGACTGGCCGCCGCAAACGAACTTAGGGCAAGCCTCACGCAGGACACAAGAATAACGGTCGTGGACAAGAAGGACTGGTTCATGATGGACCTGGTAAAGCTCTGGATGATAGGGGGCTCGAGGGAATTTGAGACCTCGAAAAGGCCGCTAGAAACGATCACAAAAAAGGGCATAGAATTCATCAACGAGGGCGTGACCAAGATAGATCTAGAAAACAAAGTTGTAAGGACAAGCTACCGCAGGCTGCACTATGACTACCTGATAATCGCGCTTGGTGTCGAGCTTGCGCCAGAACAGATCCCTGGGCTCAAAGAGAACGGCCTAGTGCTTTATGATATTAACGACGTTCCAAAGGTACGCGAAGCCATCCGCAAGATAAGGTCGGGAAAGATAGCAATAGCCATCACGGGCCTGCCGTACAAGTGCCCGCCCGCTCCTTTTGAGGCCGCGCTGATAATCAGGTCAGTGCTTGAGGAGACTGGGGCAAGCGATTCTGTCCAGATGGACTTTTACAGCCCCACTCCAATCACCCTCCCCGCAGGGGGGCCCAAGGTAAGTGAGGACATACTTCAAATCCTCAAATCCAAGAGGATCGAGTTCCACGGGAACCAAAAGACGGTAACGGTAGAGCCAAACAAGCTCAAGTTCGAGTCTGGAGAGGCAGACTTTGATCTCCTGATCTCTGTTCCCCCCCACAAGGTGCCGCTTGTCGCGGTGGACTGCGGGCTTGCGCAGCCGGGCAAGTTCATCGAGGTTGACAGGAGCTGCAAGACCAAGTTTGACAACGTTTACGCAATAGGGGACGTGAACCAGATAATGGTAACAGAAAAGATTGCCGTGCCAAAGGCCGGAATTTTTGCCGAGGGCGAGGGGGTTGCAGTAGCAAGGAACATCGCCTCCAAGATAAAAAAAGAGGCCGAGGCTGCAACCTTTGACGGCAAGGGTGGGTGTTACCTAGAGACCGGGAAGCGGATTGCAGGTTATATCGGGGTTGACATGTATGCCGACCCGTCGCCTATTACGGAACTCAGGCCCCCGTCGGCTGACTATTTTGCCGACAAGGAAAAGTTCGAGAAGGAACGGCTGGAAAAGTGGCTGTGACGAACCGGGCCCGATCCCACAATTTATAATTTCAATACTTGTCAGCAACTTGAGGGACCGTAGTCTAGCTTGGTTATGATGCTAGCCTGGGGTGCTAGAGGTCGCCGGTTCAATTCCGGCCGGTCCCACCATATTTTTGTCATTATTTTCAATGCAGAAGCTAACGCCAATTTGTCAAGCCGTTTTTTGAGCAAAAACCGTACATTTGGCGCCATGGGAAAGAGAAAGTTTACCATCGACCTTGGAAACGAGAGGATAGAGGTTGAGGGCCACCAGCACAAGAACGTGGCAATCAAGTACCTCATGAAAAGGCGCAGGTCGCTGCTGATGACGCGTGACAAGGACAAGGTCGAAAAACTCTATGCGGCAGTCCCAAGGGAAATTTCCATAATTGGGGGGCATGCAACAAAGACATACAAGATAAACTGGGAGCGAGAGGGAACGACGGAATTTGAGGGTTCGAGGTTTGTTTTCACACTGGACGAACTCGCAAGTCCGATGGAAATCGCTCACTAGGTTTTTTCTGGCAATTCCACAACGGGCCTTCGAGGGTCAGTTTGCTGACTCGACGTAGCTCTTGAAGCCCAGCACATCGTAGTATGACTTGGGAATCATCTGCTTGCCCTGGTATAGCAGGTCGTTTGCCGCCTCGTCAAGTACGTATGTCACTGCCCAGTCGCTCTCGCTCCGAATCGACCTGCCAAACCCCTGCAACAGCTTCACAAGGGTCTGTGACTTGTACCAGAGCGGGAACTTTTGCATCTTGATCTTGGTCCTTTTTTCGCTGAGGTTGGGATATGGTGCCTTTGCGATAATCTGGAACCGGGAAAGGTCGTCCTTCAGGTCGACTCCCTCCCACAGCGAGGATGACAGCAAAACCCCGCTCTTGTCCGTGGCGTGCTCCTGAATTACCTCGTCCTGCGTCATCCCGTTCTCGTTCCTGCTGTGGCAGATCCTTATCCTCTTCCTGTTTGCTTCGGAAAGGTTGTTGCGAATGTCAATGCAGCGCTTTTCAGAGGAGGTGAGTATGAGGCCGCGCTCGGCTGGGTGCTCCGACAGGATCGAATCAATCTTGGAAATCACAGCCAGCTCGTCGTTCCAGCTTGATGAATAGCTGAGCTTCCTGACGTTTAGGAAATTTATCCTGCGTTTGTCGGGAAGGAAGGGGGATTTTGGCGTATCTACAAACGCCACCTTGGAGGGGTCAAGGCCGGTGTTCTCGCAAAAACTTGCCTTGTCGATGGTAGCTGACATGAAGACCTGGGTTTCGACGTCAAAGAATGACCTGACGTAGTTTGATATGTCAAGGGGCTTGATAGAGAGGGACCGCAGCCCTCCCCTATCGTCAAGATATGGATCGTTTATGACAAAGTTTTCCTTGTTAAGCTCAAGCTCTGCCCTTGCGTTGGCCATCTTCTCATAGCGTGACTCTAGTCTTGCAAGGTGCATGTAGTCCGGGTTTACCTGGAACTTCCTGCTTTCCGTAAGTTCCTTTATCTGCCTGGAGTAGGAAACTGAGAGGTCGCGAAGCAGCTCCATCACCATGTCTGCGTCCCGGAGGGAGTAGTTCTTGGCGTCAAGGCCGCATTCCGTCATATGCGTGCTGTAAATGTCGATTCCGATAAACTGGATTATCTGGTCCTCTATCTTGTGGGCCTCGTCAAAGATTGCAACTGGCTTGTTGATGTATTCGGCATAGGCCTTCCGCCCATACCTCATCAGCTGAAAATAGGCTGCATAATTCCAGAGTGAATGGTCCGAGGCAAGAGCATGGTACTTCTGCTCATAGTACAGGCAGTAGGGGTACTTTGAACCGGTCATGGGCTCCCCAAGCCTGGGCTTGAACTTGCAGAATTCCTTCACCTCCTTGCCCTTGACCTTGACCGTCTCATCGCAAAGGCCCTTCTCGCACGTGAGCCCCCTCTGCACCGCCTTTTTCGTTTCCTCGAAGGGGATCCCCTGGTGGTCCATCAGCTTGAGGCAGGCGAAATTGGACTTGCCCTTGACGGGGCTGAAGAACTTGAGGTCCTTTGAGTACTGGTCCTGGAGCTGTTTTGACGCGGTGATGACGAAAGACTTGCCAAAATGCCTTGCAAGGGTGGCCCCGATGAGCGACTTGCCTACGCCTGTCGGGGCTGAAAGCACGATTATCTTGTAGCCAGATTTGAGCTGCTCCTCTATAGACTGCAGGATTTCTGCCTGAATCTGCCTCGGTCGGAATTCCTCTGGAAAACATTCTAGGAGACTGCCCATCTTTTCTCTGACAAGGCAAGCTAAAAAGAAAGCCTACTTAATCCATTTGGATTGCCGGGCCCAGATTTGGGGTGAACGGGGATCAAAAAGCGCCTGCCAGGTTCTTCTACTTGCGGATCGATACGATGATCTTGCCGTTTGCCCTGTCCCTTATGTTTACCTGCTCGGGATGGACCTGAAAGTAGACATGGCTCATCATTTCTACAAGATTCTGGGCCGGTTCCGCCTTTCCGTTTGCAAGCGAGATCAGGTTCTGCATCGCAACCCTTGTTTTCGGAACGCCGTGTTTCTTGATGAAATTGTCTACGGTCTCGCTAGTGTAGAACTCTTGTCTTCGTCGTATGGCCTCTTCTGTCTCAGGATCTGTAGACGCCGTGGCATAATAATGGCCTCGCTTTCTAATAAAGTCATCCGATTTTGTCGAACTTTTGCAGGCTCTTCCAGAGATACCATGTGGCAATGCTGCGGTAGGGCCTCCACCTAGCGCCAATCTCTTCTACCTGCTTCGGCTTTGGAAGCGCCTCAAGTCCAAAGGCTCGCTGGACGCCCTTCTGCAGGCCGAGGTCGTGCACGGGCAAAATGTCCGGCCTGTTCAATGAGAAGATCATGAACATTTCCGCAGTCCACCTCCCTATCCCCTTTACCTGCGTGAGGTGCGCCACCACCTCATCATCGGTCATCCTCGAGAGACTCTCGAGCCTCACCTTTCCATCCTCCACCTTCCTTGCCAGGTCCTTGAGGTAGTCCACCTTCATGCCGGACAGGCCTGCGGAGCGCAGCTTAGTTTTTTTTGTTGCAAGTATGTCGGATGCGTCGGGAAATGTAGGATACAACGACTTGAACCTTTGGAAGATGACCTCTGCGGCCTTGGTGGCAAGCTGCTGGGATATTATCGACTCTACCAGCACCGCAAAATGGTGGTTCCTTTTCTTGAGGGTGTAATCGCCGACTGAATCAATTATTCTTGCCATGACGGGATCTCGCCTGAGAAACCTCACGCCTTCATGCATTGCCATATTAATTGGGCTCGGGATGTATGGTCACTATGGCATTTTTTATCTCGGTTTTAATCTTATTTTCTATTTCTGAGATGATGTCGTGGACCTCCTCTATGGTGAGGCTTCCGTCAAAGGAACAGTCTATGTCCACCTTGAAGACGTCCTGGAGCTGGAACGTGATGACGCGGCCGATTTTTTTGACGTTTGGGTATCCCCTGATGATGGCAGTTACGCGCTCCTCTATTGTAAGGTCCTCGACCGGCGCGCTTTGCGGGATGGAAACATAGGGCTCAAGGTGGATGGTTATGTGGTTCACGTTTTCGACTGAGTTTTTAATCCTGCTTTCTATCTCGTCGGAGACCTTGTGGGCATCTACCAGCGACATGTTTCTGTCTACCATTACGTGTAGGCTTATGAACACCCCTTCCTTTGCAGTGGAATGACTGATGTTGTGAATTCCCGCCACGCCTCCTACCGCTGAGGCAGCGTTGTGCACCAAGTAGTCTATCGGCACCTCCTTCCAGCTGGGCTCAAAATGGACGGTTACCTTGCTGTTTGCAATGCTCTGCTTGATGTTCTTTTCAACGTCGGCACTTATCCTGTGGGCCTCCTCAAAGGTGGAGTTGCCCTTGAGCGAGATCGTGACCTCGGCGAAGATGTCGCTTCCCGACCTCCTCATCTGGACGGACTCGGTCTTCATCACACCCTCCGTCCCACTGACTATGTCGTGCACGTTTCTCACCATGCTTGCGGGTACTGCGTCCGTAAGCTCCATCGCGTTCCTGTAAATCAGCTTGAGGCTCAAAAATGCAAGAAAGATCCCCAGAATCAGGGCTGCCACAAAGTCCCCTTGGTAAAATCCGAAGACGACAAGGATGATTCCCGCAAGCGCAACCGAGGTTGCACCCATATCCATGAATGCGTGGTAAAAGTCAATTTGGAGCGAGGAACTTTCCGCCCTCTTCATTGCCCTTTTCAGTATGACTACCCTTGTCGCATCGGTACCTATTGTGTAGAGTGCCGCCCCGATTGCCATGAGCCCGGGCAGTACCTCCGGCTTTGGCTCCTGGAGCCTTGAGACTGCCTCAAGGATGAAAAAGCATGCTATGACAAGTATTATGATCCCGCCAACAAAGCTGCCCATTGTTTCTATCTTCCCGTGCCCATAGGTGTGCTCCTTGTCAGGGGGCTTTGTGGCCCATCTTGCAGTCAAAAGCAGTATCGCGGTAACCACCGAGTCCAGCATAGCGTGGATGCTATCGGTTAACAGGGCGAGGCTGTTTGAAAAGATCCCGATGAAAAGCTCGACTAGAAACGCCGACAGAATTATGGCAAGGGAAATTTTAAGCGCGTCCGTCTTGATGTTTTCTATCCTCAATTCTAGTCCAACCCCAGCACCTGCAGGACCTGGTCAAAGTTTTCGCGTGACTGGTCGTGCTTGTATTTTTTCAGGGACTTGATCATCCGGGCCGTGCTTGGAACCTTTACGATCTTTTTGACCGCGCTTGAAAGAGCCGATCCTATGAAGATGCTCTGGGCGGCGGACGTAACGTTTGATGTCCTCCTGTTCAGGCTTGAGCTCTCAAAATCGATTATGCACGGAGATCCCCCCACTATGACATGCTTGTGGATGTAGCTTAGTTCGCCGTGGTCCAGGTGTGCCGTGTCTAGGCTGTAGCAGTCCTCCAAGACCTTGCGTGCAACCTCCCGAAACTTTTTGGCACTACCCCTGCCCTTCAGGTCCCTCACCCAGTCGATTATCTTCTTTCCCTCGAGATATTCCATGACTATGAAATTCTTGCTACTTTTGATTAGCTTCGGGCCCACATTTACTTTGTTGGCCTCGCCTAGAAGCTTTGCTTCCGTTTCCATCTCCGCGCGGCTGGAATCGATCCTTCGTATCTTGAGGGCTACGTCCTTCTTGCCCATCTTTGATAGCACCACCACCCCGACGTATCCCTTGCCCAGCACGGGCAGGTTGTTCAGGATTGTAGGCCCGCCGAAAACTATGCGGCTTATTCCAAGCTTCTTGAGCTCCAAGGTCCTCCTTGCAAGCTCCTTTTTCGTGGCCTTTGGGTATCCGAGAATATGGGAATATGGCTCCTTGTCCATCCTACTTGGCGGTACCGAAAACGAGTCCATCAGTAGATGTAACTTCTGCCAGAGCCTTTTTAATGGATTTGCTTGCAGGCCCGTTTCCTGAAAACACGCGGAAGCCGCGCCTGATGTCTGGAATTATGCCGCTTGGAACCCCTGCATGCTGGAGCTTTTTTCTCAAAAGGTTCTCGAGGAATTTTTTGGCGTCATAAAACTGGCGGTCCTGCATAGAGAAGATTCGGGCGTCTTCGCCTACCCATGTCATCGTGTTTTTAGAGTTCTTCGATACGAAACTCTCCGAGTCTGACTTTCTGTAGACATCCGGGCCGCTTTTAATCGCGAACTTTTCGATGGCGGGGCTTTTCAGGAGGAAGATCATTGCCGCCTCGGATTTTTCGTCGGTCACCGAGGATTTTCTTATGACCTCAAAGCCGCCCAGCTCAAGTTGTCCTGCAAGGGACGTGGTTCCGCGCTTGATCTGGCCCCATATTATGTCGGGGCTGCGCCACTTGTAGTTGAACCGTACAACCAGGGTGTTTTTCAGGTTCTTTGCATTTGGGCGTGCCGGCCTGCCTGAAAAGAACCCGAGTGACTCTTTGTTCAGAAAAGACCTTGCCGCAAGGATGAGCTTTGCAACGTTTTGCGCGGAGATGGCCGTTCCGAGGTTTCTGTTGCTGTCTATCGGGTCTATTAGGACAAGGGGGGTTTCAAATTTCTTGGTAGGGCTGCCTATTACTTGGTGCTGTGAAAAGTTTGAGGCGGCCCGTAGGACTTCAAGGAAGGTGCCGTAATTGTAAATGAGAACCTCGGCAACATATCCGCCAAACCCCTCCTTGGCTATTTCCGCGCCGTAAATTCCAACTCCCTTTAGGAACTTTTTCAAAAGTCTCACCTCGTTTTTCTTGGCATCGTCAAAGGTTTCTAGTATAAACTTGGTGTGAAACGAGGACCTATCGGCGGCGCTCTTCCACTGGCCATGCATGACGTCATAGCAGGGGACTACGTTTACCTTAGTCCCGCCAACCTCTGCCTCCACATAGGGGTGCTCGGAATACCTGACACGCGGGTTGAATTTTTTCATGGACGCAAACCCTATTCCCTTGCCCACCTCCTCAAACGCCTTCTCGCCGGTTTCGGCCTTGATCTTGATGAAGATGTCAAAATCCATCTGGCTCCTAAGCCATGTCCCCTTTGCATATGACCCGCCAAGCTCGACTGAGGCCACTTCCGGGTGCTTTGCAGCCTCACTTCCCACCCTTGCCAGGAGCATCTCTGCAACTTTGCGCTTTTCTTCCTGCTCGCGGGCTGAAGGGATGGAAATTTTCCTTGCCTGCTCAAGGACCCTGCTCATTTTGCCTTTACCACCATCAAGTCAGAATAAACCGGCCCATTTGAAGTTAAGACGCTCTGCTTGAACTTGACCTCGCTTATTATGTCGCCTCCAAGGGACCGGTTGCTGGATGCTGTCAATTTCTCTGACAAATCCTCCCTGTTTTTTATCCTGAAAATTGTAAGGTGTGGCTTGAAGGGCTTGTCTGGCTGGAAACCTAGGGGATGGAGTTTTTGTTCGACCTGCTTTGCAAGGGCCACGAGCCTACCTGCAGAATCCTCGTCAATCCCAATCCAGACCACACGGGGGAACTTTGGGTTTGGGAACGCGCCAACGTGCGTGAACCTTACATGTATGGGGCTGAACACAATGTCTGCAAGGGCCTTTTTCACCGAATCTGCAACCTCCTCCGTTATCTCCCCAAGAAAAAGCAGGGTAAAATGCATGTTCTGTCTTTTTACTGGGCTTGCCTTGATCTGCAGATCGGATTGCAGTCTAGATATGGAATCCAGAGTGTCTGCATTTGAAACCTCGACTGCCACAAAGGTGCGCATCAGAAGGCTTCCGAACCCGCCTTGTATAATAATTCCGGTAGATTGATAGACTGGAAGCTCAGGTTTGTGACTGTGACAAAGCTCATAGTTTGCCTGACCGGCATGCCGGGTGCTGGCAAGACGACAATAGCTGAGGCCCTCATACCGAGAGGTTTTGACAAGATCACAATGGGCGATGCCGTCAGGGCGGAGGCAAAGAGGAGGGAGATAGAGCCTACCGGGGAGAACTTGGGAAGGTTGATGCTTGAGCTCCGGGAAAAAAATGGGCCGGGGGCGGTGGCAGAACTTGTGAAGGACAAGATACTAAATTCCAAGTCGGACGTTGTGCTGGTCGACGGAGTAAGGTCGCTTGCAGAGATTGACGTCCTCAAAAAGATAGGTACTGTAAAGGTGCTTGCAATCCATGCATCGGGTGATACCAGGTTCAAATTTCTAACAGGCAGGGGGAGGTCTGATGCGCCAGCGGACAGGAATGATTTTTCAAAACGGGACTCGCGGGAGATGGGTGTAGGAATGAGCGAGTCAATCGCGCTTGCCGACGAGACCATTTCCAACAACAATCTGACAATAGAACAGCTTGTTGAGATGGCGTACAAAATCATCAAAGGCTGGACAACGTGAAGGCCCCCAAAATCTCCTGCAAGATAGAGGCATATGCGGCAGTTACCCCATCGGAGGATCCGGATAAGATCAGGACTGCCATCTCTAACGCAATCCTTGATGCAGACTACGAGTTCAAGGAGGGCAGCATGAAGGCGGTCTCAAGGGACCTTGAGTCCCTTTCAAAGATACAGGAAACGATACGCAAGCGCAAGGCCAACAGGGTTTACCGCAGGCAGCTGCGTTTTAACGCCAGCGACGATACGACTTGGTTTTACCTGAACAAGCAGGCTGCCTTTGTTGACGTGATAGCAATATGCGACGAGGCCGAGGAATCCCCCATGGGCCCGATAAAGATAATCCTGCATTCAAAGGATATTGAGAAGATCATTGACTGGCTTGCTCCCGAGCATTTAGACTAGAATAATTCCATACCGGCATCTTTTCGTGGCAGAAATTTTAGAAGGGTTTTGATGGCGTGGCTCTGTATAGGCAAGAGCTTTCTCCTGCCACTCGCGCACCTTTGTGCGCTCTACCATGTACTGTTTTTCGCAGAGCCACGCAAATTCAATCGCCAGAATTTGCGTATTTTATCATTGATTAATGTACGTTTTCATTGTATTTAACAATATATCATAATTATCATATGAATTATTCAGAGATTAACAAATTTTTAGCATCTGCATCGGAATTCAATGAAAACATCACGAAACTGCATGAAGAAATTCCAATTGCTATTGGAAGATTTCAAGCATCTGGGGGAGGGCGTTTGCGGCAGACGAGCGGAGCGAAAGATCCATGGCCTTCGACATCGGGGTTTCCTCGGGATTGACCTCTACAAGCAATGCCCCTCCCTGCTTGGCATAAACCGGCAGAAGGTTGGCAGGTGATACTGCAAGCGAGGTGCCAACCACCACCATCAGGTCGCAGGAACTTGCCTCCTGGATTGCCCCAGTCCAGACATCCTGCGGCAGCGCCTCCCCGAACCAGACCACATCGGGTCTCAGTATGTTCTTGCACCTGCAGAGGGGGGGAAGATCGGAGAAGCCCGAGGTGGCAGTCTCCTTGAAATCACAGACCGTGCACTTGATCCGGATTATGCTGCCGTGTAGCTCGTAAACTTGGGTGCTGCCTGCGCGCTGGTGCAGGCCATCGATGTTCTGTGTGAGGACCCTTGTCGGCCTGAACTTTTCAATCTTGGCTATCGCATCATGACCCGCGTTTGGTTTTGCCGACATTATGTTTTTCCTCCTTTCCTCGTACCATTCCCATACGAGCTTGGGATTCTCGTAAAACGCGTCGATGGTTGCTAGCTGCATTGCATCATACTTTCTCCACAGGCCGTCCTTGCCGCGGAACGTGGATATGCCACTCTCCTGTGAAATTCCGGCACCCGTGACAAAGACTATTTTTTCGGCATCCCTCATCTTGGAAGAAAGCGCCCCAAACATGTTACTTGATCTCAATTTCAAGCAGGTCTTTTGCGGCAATTACCGAGTTATGTAAGGCCTTTGCCTCCGCTACGAGCGCCTCCGGATCCTCGTACCGTGCAGAAAAGTGTGTAAGGATGAGGTTTGACACGCCTGCATTTTTTGCGAGCCTTGCAGCCTCGACGGCGGTAGAGTGGTAGTTTTCCTTGGCCTTGTCAAGCAGGTCGTCAGAATAGGTCGAGTCAAATGTCATGTAGTCGCATCCCTTGAAGAACTCCTCAAGCTTTGCGGTGGGCCTTGTATCGCCCGAGATGCCTATCCGCCGGCCCTTCCGCCTCTCTCCCATTACGTCAGAGGGCCTTACCGTCCTGTCCCCCACCTTGACCTCGTTTCCCTGCTGGAGCTCGTGCCACATCTTCCCCTCTGGCACGCCAAGTTTCTTGGCTTTTTCGGGAAAGAACTTGCCGGGCCTGTCTTTTTCGGCAAACAGGTAGGAATATGCAGGAATGGAGTGTTCAGCCTCACACACGCTGATGGAGTAAGCAATATCGTCGTGGACAAGCCCCTCCTTTATCCTGACAATCCTGACAGGGAAGGTGAGCCCGAAGTTTAGAATCCTGAGGTTTGCCGCAAGAAACTCCTCGATGCCCGCAGGTCCGAAGATGTCTACCGGTTCTGTCCTGTTTTGCAGTGACATTGTCTGCAAAAGCCCAAGGAGGCCCACGCAGTGGTCTCCATGGAGGTGTGTTACAAAGATCCTTATCCTTTTGTTCCAGCCAAGCCTTGCCTTTTGGAAGGCAATCTGGGCCCCCTCTCCTGCGTCAAACATGAGTATCTCCTTGTCTAGGACTAGGCAGATGCACGTCATCCCTCGGTCTACTGTAGGCTGCGCAGCGGAGGTGCCCAAGAATACTATTTTCATCTTACCACGACTACCCTTGTGAGGCTTTTATGCCTAAATATTTCATATTTTTTTGACCAATCAAGGTCCTCTATGCCAAGGCCTTTCTTGTAAACTAGGACGAGCCTCTTCTTTGATGGAACCACCAACAAAAGGTCCCGGAGCAGCTTTTTTGGGGGGTGTGAGGACCTTGACGCGGTTCCGTAGGGAAGATCGGTAACGACCGCATCAATCCTTTCCTCAATTTTCCTGACATAATCAAAGGAAGAGTTGATTATTCTCGGTTCGTAAGAGTTTCGCGCCATGTTCCTTTCAGAGATCCTGCACATGCGCATGTCAAGGTCAATTCCCACGGACCCTATCCCCATGGACTCACCCTCGAGAAGTATGGTCCCCGTTCCGCAGAAGGGATCGCAGAGCGTCTGGCCTTCCATAACGCCTGAAAGGTTTACCATGCACCTTGCAAGCTTCCACGACAGCTCGTGAGGGTGCTTGTATGGCTTGTTAGGCCTTGGAGGGACGGCCATGGGTGGGGAGTAGCCTAGGTACCTGGCGGTGTCGGTTATGATTAGGTACAGTACAAGGTTCGGGTTTGAGAGGGCGACCTTGGAGTTCCACCTTTTTGCAAAAAGGGCTCCCGCTTCGCGTTCCAAGGCCCTCGTATCAACGGGATTTGAGGAAAGGTTGACAGCCTTGCAGGCAAACGTATGCGGCCTGGGAATGGGGAAACTGCCGTCAGGAATGCTTTCAAATGTCCCCGCAACCTCCCCTGCAGCCCTGACAAAGGAGGCCCTTCTGACAATTTTTTCCAAGCTGGCAGAGGTGTTGGCTAGGAGCAGCCTATGTTCTGACTCGAATTGTGACCTTGGATCATAAGCCTTTGCTATCGCGGCAACTTCGTCGCGTCCAAGCTCGGGATGTTCCCCGGAAAGTACAAAAAATTTTCTAGCCTTCAATTGCCTCTACAATTACGGAGGAGACGTCTACGAGGCTCGTTCTTCCAGGGATTGTGTTGGTCGAGACTATCTTTGCGACCCCGGCCTTTCTTATCCTCTTTTCCGCATCGCCTATCAAAAGAGCATGGGTGCAGGAAGCGTAAACCCTGCCACATTTTTGCCTCTTGAGATGTTCTGCAGCCTTTACTATGCTTCCGCCAGTAGATATCATGTCATCAACAAGAATGAGGTCCCTTCCCCTCACTTCGCTGTGGTCAGGCGATTTTATCGATACCTCGCCGGTCCTTCTGTCGCGGTGCTTCTTGAGTGCAATGTAATCCAGGCCCATCAGACTTGCAAAATTTCTCGCACGTTCCAAGCCTCCCATGTCGGGGGATACCACCAAAGGGTCGTGCAGGGAAAGCTTCCCAAAGTACCTTGCAAGCTCCCCAATCGCAGTGGCGTTTTTTGCGGGTATCGGAAAGTGCTTTAATGCCATCATGCTGTGAATGTCCACCACGATGACCCTTGTAGCCCCCGCAGCCTTGAGCATCTTTCCTACAAGGGACATGGTAACGATCTCGCCTGGCAAAAACTCTCTGTCTTGCCTAGCGTAACCCATGTACGGGATAACTGCGTAGACCTGGGCGGAATATTTTCTTGCCTGTGAAACTAGGGCGAGGACGCGCACGAGGTTAGAGTCGACTGGCGGATAGACTGACTGGACCACGATGATCTTTCCTGCAGGCCTTGACCGCAGAGTTATCTTGCCTTCCCCGTCTGGAAAGACCCTGAGATCGCATCCCACATATTTTGATTTTAATTTCGTCGCTATCCTTCTTGCCAGCTGTTCAGATGAAGGGCCCCCAATTACTGTAAACCTGACCAACAGACTCATCGAGCAGAGGGCTATTCTTAAGTTTTGAGGGGCTGGAATTGAAAACATCAAATATGTTTAAAGAAGCCGAATCCAAATCATGGTAAAGATGGGACACCGCATAGTTTCATTTCTTCCTAGTGCCACGGAAATTCTTTACGAGCTAGGAGCGGGAGATGAGGTGCTGGCGGTGACCCATGAATGCAACTATCCAGCCGAATCAAAATCAAAACCTAGGGTAATCTACTCCTCGTTTGATCCTGGAAGGATGTCGTCCAAGGAGATCGACAAAAAGGTAGGGGAGCTCATGAACTGTGGCATGGACATCTATGTGCTGGACGAGAAGGTTCTGAGGGAGGCAAAGCCTGACCTGATAATCGCGCAGGGGATCTGCGAAGTGTGCTCTCCCCACACCAAGGAGGTAAACAGGGCAGTTTCCATCCTTGAATCCAAGCCCGATGTGCTCGTTCTTGATCCGAAGAATCTCGACGACATTCTTGAGAACATAAGCGAGGTTGGCAGGAAGGTTGGCAGGCAGGATGCAGCAAGGAAATTTGTCGCAGGGCTTCAGGCCAGAATATGCAGGATAAAGGAGACTAGGAAGGGCGCCCTACCAAAGGTCGTCTGCATCGAATGGCTTGACCCTCTTTTCACGGCAGGCCACTGGGTGCCTCAAATGGTGGAGATGGCGGGGGGAATAAACGGGCTCTCCTCCACAGGAGAGAAGTCAAGGAGGATGGAACTAGGCGAGATAGAATCTTTCGATCCCGACATCATAATCCTGATGCCATGCGGCTTTGATGTAAAGCGAACAATCGAGGAGTACGGAAAGCTTTTGGAGGACAAAAAATGGGCCAAGCTCAGGGCGGTCCGGGAAGGGCAGGTTTATGCGGTAAACGCCAATGAATATTTTTCCAAGCCGGGGCCAAGGACGATAGCAGGCCTTGAAATCCTTGCAAAAATTATCAATCCAGACACGTTCCGGGACATTGACATTCCGAGAAATTCTATCCAAAAACTGGAGCCTGAGGGTTAAGAAGCCGACATCCTCACTGGGTAGGGGTGAGGATGCAGGTAGCTTCGGTCTGCAAAAGCCGGGAGACTCCGGCTATTTATTCCGGAGCAGCCTTTCATGCCCTTGTTCTAAGAAACGAGAATCAGCAGGTTGAAGATTCCTGATGATTCCTGCTTAATTCTTATTAGTTATGAAACGAAAATTTTTGTTATTGAGGCGGATCGCAATTTTTTTTATGATAGGAATGGCTGCCCTCCCGGTTCTCAACGGAGCCTATGCTACCTCTGACCTTGCTGCCCTGGGCTCGCCCGACATTGCCATATCGCCAACGTCAGGACCGCCGGGCACCCAAATAACGATCACCGTTTCAAACATTCCTGACATATCCAAGGAAACGTATCCGTATCCAGACCTCTACATCTACCTGCCATTTTCAGAATCATTTGGTACAAGCCCACAGAGCCAGTGTGGGGGAGAGGACTGCTTTCCAATCTACACCCATGACGATGCAGTAAACCATGACTCTGCCGACAGGACCATAACCTTCTCACTCTTTAGCGTCTCAAACCCCGGCTCGGTTTACCTCAACGGCCTTGAGAACTCTCCCTGCGACGTCGTCGTAAACGGCAAGACACTTGAAAGATACTATTCCCTCTGCAACACAAAGGACCAACCTGCCGGGACATATGCGATAAAGTTTGCTTGGGCAGAAGAGAATGCACCACAGATAAACTATGTTGTAAAGACCGTGCAATTTACAGTAACACCGGGATCAATACCGCCTCCGCCCCAGAAGGTTGACAACGGCAATTCGATTATCGAGGAATACCAGAACGGGCAGATAAGCGAGTCAGAGTTTTACAACAAGCTTGTTGCCTTGGGATGGAACGCCGGCGAGATAAGGGAGGCCCTTGCCACAATAGGCAAGCTGCCGCACCAGCTGGGCGCACCGGCCCCGGACGAAATGCAGCAAATCCAGGTGGGAGTGCAGAAAGCCGCAGAACAAGCAGCCCCGCCGCAGGAGCAGCAAAACACCGCCCCTGCCACAAGTGCGCCTCCAACTGAGCCTCAGCCCAGGACGACCCAGACCGTATCAGGGCAGACTCCAACGCCCCTGACATCCTACAAGACCGACTCGGTACTGCCGCAGGCTCCGCCGGCAGAACAAGTATCCGCTGACACCAATACAAATCCGAAGAACAACTCGTGGACTACGGTAACCATCCTTGCATCGGCAGGCGCCGCATCGGCAGTGGCCGGAAGCATCTTTATGGCAAAGCGGACACGAAAAGTTACAAATTAGGAGCAAACAAACCTTCTCTTGTTGGATCTTGTATTTTCTGACATTCATGCAGACATTAATGCCCTAGATGCAATACTTGGTGTTGCATCTAGCCCTGATTTCAGGAAGAAGTATGGGGAGTTCTCCCGCATAATCAATCTGGGCGATGTCTTGGAAAGGGGGACCCACCCAAGGGAGGTTCTTTCTAGGCTGAAGGCCCTCCAGGAAACCTATCCCTTTCATTCCGTGATGGGCAACCACGACGAGGGGTTCCTGTACAACCGCCTTGTGAGCGCGAGCTCCACCGAATCCCTTGATGCCCACGCAAAGCTAACCCGGGAAGACATATCCTTTTTCAGGGAAAATCAGGACGGGACCTTTGGCAGCCGGGAGTTTATCGACAAGAAATTCGGGCTGTTCTGCGTCCACGGCGGGCCGCTTGACCCTGCAAAGATCACCCCGCAAAACGCGCGGGAAGAGTCATGGCTTTACCAAAGATCGTGGCAGAGGCTGACGGCGGAGGAGTTTGACTTTTTTACCTATGCGGGATACCACTACAGGGCGTCGTCGGCATTTGACGAGGTGGAAAAACATGTGAGCAACCATGTGATCCTTTGCGGCCACCAGCACCAAGAGGAGGCAATAATGCAGGACGGGACCATCCACCACCTTTATCCAGGAATCACGCCTGCGAGGGAAAAACTGGCGGGCAGGATGATTGAGAGCAGGGAGATTGTAATAGATTCCACCAACAACTATCTCATAAGGCTGGGGATTGGGGGGCCGGAAGGCCATTACGTTAAAAATGCCGAGGTTCCACATTTTGCCGTTGTCCAACACGACCCGAGGAAGGTAATCCTGTTTGCGATTCGGGAATAACAGGCGGGATGCAAGATGAGTGCCACTGAGGCCCTTAGAAATGATCACAGGCAGATGCGTCGCCTAGAAAAGATTGTTGTCCAGTGTTACACGAAACTCTATGCGGGCCAAGACATACCGTTTGAGGACCTTGAAAGGATGGTAGTGATAATGTTCGAGTTTCTTGACGCCATACATTATTCCAGAGAAGAGGACTCGTACTTTGCCTGCGTCGGCGCCTACGGCACCCTCAAGGAAGAGATAAGGGCGTTCATGATAGAGCACGAGCTGAGCAGGCGCATAGCAGGCAACATTTCAAAGCATCTGCAGAAGTGGAAGCAGGGCGAGGACGCAAGGGAGCCCGTTGCCAGATTCCTAAAGGCATATGCCGTGTATCTTGACGATCACATGAAGAAGGAGGATGCCTTCTTCGATGTCGCGGAAAAGGAGGTTCTCTCCCCCGAGGAGGAAAAAATGATGTATGAGGAGTATCTTGCAGTAAATGCAACGGTTTCAAAACTTGAGGAGCTTGTCAGGTCCATCGATTACCTCGAAAGGGCCGATTGGATGGCCTAGTGTTCCTCAAAGACTGACTTGACCTTTGGATAGAACACTTCGTTTTGTTCAATCTGTCTTGTTTGCTGCATGCAATAGGCTACGGAAGCACAATTATTATATAACATCATCTTAGTATGCAAACTATACATACTAACATGAGTACCATTGTAAACCTGAGAGTGCACATTGCCCCGGTCGGGTTTGAGATAGATAGGATTGCAATCCCTGCAAGACAGATGAAGGCCGACAGGGTGTGGCTCCTTATGCATGGGGATCCTGCAAAGGACAAGGCCCACGGTTACATGGAAAGGATCAAGACGCAGCTGAAAAAGGAAAAGGTTGAGGTCCATGCGGAATACTCGGACAGGTTTGATCTCTTCAAGATACTAAAATCGGTCCGCGAGATCGTGGAGCGCGAGCAGGGAAACGACATCTTTGTCAACTGCTCCTCTGGCTCGAAAATCCAGGCAATCGCATGCATGATGGCCTGCATGATGTTTCAAAACAGGACCAAACTTACCCCGTACTATGCCGAGCCTGAAAACTATTCCAGCGTCAGGGGCGAGCAGCTTTCCTCAGGCGTAAAGACGGTAGTGAAGCTCCCGGCGTACGAGATTCACACGCCCAAGCCCGCACTGGTGCAGGCGCTGAGGATAATCAAGCAGAATGGAGGCAGGATAACGAAGAAGGAGATGGCAAGGCTTGCTGAAGAAAAAAAACTGATAGTGGTCAACGCAAAGGAAGAAAATTTCCAGCAGGCTAGATTTGCAAGCCTTGACAAGAACATAATCCAGCCCCTCGTTAACGAATGGAGGTTTATTGACGTCGAGAGGATAGGGCGGACTCGGTGGATTAAGATTACTCCGGAAGGAAACGGCGCAGTAGAGTTTCTCAGCTAGAGCCCCTGGTTGCAAGCTCGGGCTTGAGCGTCCACGCTACCCCCATTGCTATAAAGGGAACGGAAACTATTCCTGCGATCTCGAGGTAGACCTTGTATTGTTCTGGGTGCTGCGGGTCAGGATTTGACCACAAAAACGGCACCGGCAGGGCTGCGGCAAACCAAACTATGCCTAGTATGATGATTACCTTCAGCGACTTTTTCTTCTTAGGGTCCACAGAGATGTTAGAGTGAAGGTTCTATTAATTTGATATGGGTGATTCACTTCGTGGAGATGCCGCCATCTACGGGCAGGATTGCGCCAGTTATCCACGAGGATCTTTCTGAAACAAAGTAGAGTATCGCATGTGCCACGTCTTCAGGAAGCCCTATCCTTCCTATCGGGTGCTCGGATATGGCCATGGCCCTGTCTGCCTCCGTTCTCAGGAAGGGCTCTGTCATATCAGTCTCTACGATGCCAGGGCAGACGCAGTTGACCCGGATCTTGTATCTGGCGTATTCGACCGCCCAGGTTCTTGTAAGATGTATCAGGGCGGCTTTTGATGCTGAATAGGCATCTGCCTCGAAATTCTCAAACGACTTGAGCCCTGCATCCGAAGAGACGTTCACTATGCCGCCGCCGTTCTTCATCATGTGGGGCAGGGCAGCCTTGGCGAAGCGAAACTGGCCTGTAAGGTTTATGTCGATTACCTCGTTCCATTTTTCCTCGGAGGTCTCGTGCAGGGGGCTTACCTCGGGAAATATGCCCGCGTTGTTTACAAGTATGTCCAGCCGCCCGAATTTATCGAGAGTCTTTCTTACCACTGTCTCAACGTCCGTCCCTTTTCTTATGTCTCCTGCAAACCCTGTCACGCCAAGCTCCCTTGCGGATGACTGGAGGCGTTCGCTGTTCTTTGCGGTGATTACCACGCTGGCCCCCTCTGCTGCAAAGATCTTGGCAGTCGACTTGCCAATCCCCCTGCTGCCCCCTGTGATTATCGCCACCTTGCCTGAAAGGCTCATTTGTCTCTGATCGTATTTCCAAAGTTATTATGTTTACTCGGGGCTCTGGCCATGATCCCGCACGGAAATATCAAATCTCGTTTTGTCAACCGGGAAATTCCCAACTGCTAGGTGGTCCCCACGGTTGCGATTTGCCTGATGCGTCCTGAAAAAATACACGCGGAGGTTATGCATGCAGTGCGGGGTGGACTGCCTGCTTGTACCGTTCAAATACGATTGTAAATAATGTGTACCGTGATCCTCTATTTTGAATTGGGAAGCCGAATCCTTAAAAAAATTCAATAAATTATAGTAAAAACATGAAAAATTCCATATAAAATCATAAATACTATTATCTAATATGGGAAAGTATGCAGAAAGATGCAAAATCTACTGCTCTATGAGCGTGGCTTCGCAGACCAGAAATGAATTTCCGGCATGGTCGGAAAACAAGAGGTAATCTCTAAACGTTTGCGACCGGGCCACGCCCTCTTTTTCATTTTAAAATCGGGATGAAAACCATGTAAAATTTTTGCGCAGGTCAGTCTTGCGGGTTAAAAAAATTTAGAGCTTAAGGGACTCTTTCAATCCCTTGTATCTATTTCGTATGGTAACTTCGGTCACTCCGGCCGCCTGTGCGACGTCCTTCTGCGTCTTGTTTTCCCCGTTCATGACACAGGACAAGTACAAAGCAGCAGCTGCAAGTCCCATCGGGTCTTTGCCTGCAGAGATCTCTATCTCGGCCGCATCCTTGAGGATCTGTAGCGCCTTTCGTTTTGTCTTCTCGCTCAGTCCTGCCTTGCTTGCAATTCTTGCCACACATTTTATCGGGTCGACCACTGGCATCTTGAGATCAAGCTCCCTCAGCAAAAGTCTGTAGCATCTGGCTACGTCCTTTCGTTTAATGTTGATTCCACTTGCTACGTCCGTCAGAGTCCTCGGAGTTTCTGTATCTCTGCATGCAGCATAGAGTGCAGCGGCAACAAGTCCTGGAATTGATCTTCCTCTGACAAGGCCTTTGTCAAGCGCCTTTCTGTAGATGTATGCCGTCTTTTCTATTACGGCGTCAGAGAGGGCAAGTTTGTCCTTCAGTCTGTCAAGCTCGCTGAAGGCCTGTCTGAAGTTTCTGTCCACTGGCTCGTGTACCTGGCTTCTGCTATCCCAGGTCCTAAGCCTTTCAATCGTACTCTTCATTGATGCGGAAAGAGGCTTTCCTGACGCATCCTTGTCTGCGGGACCTATGATTGTAGCCAGTCCCATATCGTGCATTGCAAGCGATGTCGGGGTTCCTGTCCTGCTCCTGTCCTCGTGTTCTTCCTTTGAAAATGATCTCCACTCTGGTCCAGATTCCTCGACGCGCTCTGTCATTACAAAGCCGCATCCACCACAAAACATTTCGCCAGTGGTGCTGTCTGTTACTATGGGACCTTTTCCACAACGTGGGCAGCGTCCGCCAGAACCGAAAGATTCGCGAGTCATGTTATATCTTATAAGAATTTCGGTTTACATAAATAAAAAGGTTTAACTATAAGTGAAATTCAGAGGTTTTGCAAGTTATAAGAAGAAAATATGTGAGAATTGGAAAAATATTAAGATTTAATTCAAAATCATTAATTAGCCTGTACCAGACGAGTCACAAGTTTCGGAGATTGGAGCCGTGCAACGAAAGCCTCTTTGATCCTTGAAATTTTCTTGTCTCATCAAAAGTGGGCAAGATGTTGCATCCCAAAAAAATGTCATGACATGAGTTGAAAACAAAATTTATTTTGCAAAAATTTTTTTTGGAATTTTTTTCGGTTTTTTCGTTTTTGAAATCCATTCAACCAAAACCTTAAATACGTTAGCTTTGGATGACAGGCATCAAATAAAATGGAAAAATGTCCACTTTGCTGTGAATCGCAGCCAACAACAGGTGCGCTCGCAGTTCACATAAAGAAAATCCATCCACAAAGAAACATTGCAATGCAGGTAATGCAATAGCCTTTGAACGGGGGTTTGAACGTAGGATATATCCAATCTAGGTTATCCGAAAATTTTGATTTTTTGTGCTGCCACCAAGAAGCTGTTGTCTCAGAATCAAGACCTTGTTAGCTAAATTTAGCATCCAGTGAACCACAATTCACACCTGAAATTAAAAATGCATTCTTAAAGTCGTAACCATGACAACATTTGCTAAGAATTGGCAAAAGCCACAAACTCCAAGCGTTGGAGAACGATTCAACGATGCCATAAGGCCGAAAGGTCCTCTGAAGCCAAGGATGGAACAAGCGATAAAGAGGCTCCAGACCCAGATTGGAAAACTGGACGGAATGATTACAAAATTAAAGCAAAGGGATGAAAAATTATTCAAGAGAATAGTTGTTGCGACCCAGTCGCACGACATGACTGCTAGCAGGGTTTTATCAAAGGAATTAGCCGAAGTCAGAAAAGTAACCAAACTTCTCGGAAATGCTAGGATTGCACTTGAGCAGATAGAGCTCAGGCTGAGCACCTTCCACGACTTGGGAGACACGGTTGTTACAATCATGCCGACAATCGGCCTGATGAACAGCCTCCGCTCATCGCTGGCTCAGTTCATGCCAGAGGCGGACCGAGAGCTGTCAGGAATGACAGATATGCTCGGCGGGCTGATGACCGACACCTTCCACAGCGGCGACTTTGGAATCGACTCGGGCGTGACGGACGAGGAATCGGAAAAGATCATACAAGAGGCTGCTGCGGTGGCAGAGGCGGCGGTGAACGACAAGCTGCCCTCTACTCCTGCAGGCGGACAGGCCTCTGCGACCAGGTATCTCTAGCCTGTCTTGTGTGAAAGCCTGTAGCGGAAATACGCCACAAACAAGGCAAGGGATACTGCAAGGATTGCAGCGGCTGAAAGAAACAGGACAGAGTATCCGAATGCCTTTGTGAACTCGCCAGTGATTAGGGATCCTGCAAAGACGCTTGTGCCGGTCACCGCGCTGTTTACCCCGAGGTATTTTCCCTCAAAACCCTGCGGGATGCTCTTGAAGAAAATTATCGAGCTTGACGTGCTAAAGATGGAAAAACCGACCACAAGGAGGCACGACGATATCATTGCAAGTGTGGCACCAACGCTTCCCACCATCATGGGAATGGCTAAGGCCGGGATGACGACCGCGAGGATCCTTGGCGCAAAGGCAACGGCTGTCGAGCGTTCCTCGCCTATCTTGGAAATTATCCTGGGGGCCACAAAGAAGATGAGGAGCATTGCCGCCATCTGGACCATGTAGTTCAGGAAGACAGCCGAATTTGAAAAATGACGGCTGACCAGAAAGGGACTCCATGCTGTGGAATACATGTTGCTTCCCAGATTGAAGCAGAAGATGGCGATGTAGAAGATCCCGATCTCGTTTGTCATCTTGCCCATGAAGATCGTTATTATGTGCTTAAAGTCGTGGAGTTCGGGCACCTTTGGGAAGACAAAGTGGTAGTGGCTTATGGTGTAGGAAAGGCCGTGGAGCGAATGTGCAACACTGCTCCGCTCTAGATGGAAGCCCCCTCCCTTGACCCGGAGGCTGAGCGCCATTGCAGCCCCGCTGGAGGCCGCACAGATGAGGAAATACGGCTTTAGGTCAAAATACACGCTGTCTATCGTGCCCACTGCCATAGCGACCAGCATTCCAAGGGTGCTGATGACGGAGGTCCTTGCAAAAAGCCAGCTCCACATGTTTTTCTGAACCGACTCCATCACGAGCAGCTGGGTTACCGGATTTCTGCCCACAATGAAAAAGCCAAGAGCCGGCGCGATTGCGTAAAGCGCTACAATTGAATTTGTAAAATAAATCGCCACACTGCATAGCAGTACTGCAAGAAAGGAGACCAGAAGGATAAAGCGCCTTGAATGAAACCTGTCGATTATCTTCCCCCAGAAGATTGAACCTATTGCTATCGCGGCATTCTGGAGGGCAACAATCAGGGCCACCTGTCCTATGCCTCCTCCGAGAGCTATGACATACAGAGGGATTACTATGTTCAAGCCCTGGTTTGTGATCTGGCCCGGTAGGATGTACCACATCCATTTCTGTGATTGTGTGCGCTGCAATCTTTCAGGTGGTTTGGGCAGGGTGCCTATTGTGGCATTCATTTGAATACTTTACATCGTTTTGTCTATTTTGTCCCAATTTGGAAAAAACTTGGCCATGCAGGCGTGTGGGGTGCACACGCCATGTGGGATGCAAGCATCCAAGGGGCGATGACCATTGTCATCGTTTCCCGGGGGATCTCTCCGTCGGGTTCCTCAACGGCAGGGTTTGCCAAGCCGTGTCACATGTTTCTGCATGGTTCCTGCCATGGGAGGATATCCTTTGGCAGGGATAATTAATACGCTAACAAATTATTTAAGGATTATGACTAATTTCTATTTGAAATTCTACTTTTTCTGTAAACCGTCGAGTTGTTGCAAGTTAGCAAAAGAATTCTTGAAAATTGTTGATGAAACCTTTTATGATACGATCACGTAAAGTGTCCGTGACAAAAAATTCTGACATTTACCAACTGATCTACGAGTCCAACTTGGATAGCAAGCTGGAGCAGATCCTGATTGGCCTGATGAAGGACAACCCATCCCCAAAGATTGAGGCCGTTATACGCAAGTTCCTTGTGTACGTGCAGCAGTCCACGGAAAACTTTTGGACCATCTACTACGGCTCGAAGACCTACCAAGAGAAGCTGGACTGCTATTACCAGTTCTCAAAGAACCAGTGCCTTGCGGCCGAGGTCCTGATAAGGGAGCTAAACTCCATGTCCTCCGACGAGGAAATAAGGGACAACCTGCAAAGCATCCTAAAGGAAGGGTTTACCTTCTAGCTGAATGAGGATTCAGACTTTGGTCTTGAATCCTTGAATTTCTCTATCCTGCTTCCTTCCTCGTTTACTACCCTGTCTATGCCCAAAATCTTCTCGCGTAGGTTGTTGACAATCGTGGCAACGTCATCAGCCTCCCTCTCGACACTGCTCCTTTTCTGCTGAAGCTCCTTGAGGCCCTGCCTCTCCTCGTCTATGTACTGGCCAACCTTCACAAGCTTCTCCTTCAGGTTCTTGATATCAACTGACTCGTCCTCGATGCTCTTCTCCAGGTTAGTCCTCTTGTCTTTCAGGTTCTTTATCATGAGGCCCACGTAGTCTATTGCCTCCTCAAGCTTGGTGCGCTTGTCCATAAGCGCCCTTATCCCTATCTCTTCTCCGGAACTCGCGGTTCTTTGCGGCGAGGGTTCGGGTATCCTTACCTGCTCGGGAGGAGGCCTTTGCTCGACCCTGGGAGGCTCAACCTTGGGAGGTTCTGGCCTTGGCTGTTCTACCACAGGTGCCTCCTTTTCCGTCTCTACCTGTGCCGGCTGGTATGCAGCTGTAAAATCCTGTTCTTTTTTATCAGAATCCGGGTTAATCTCGTCCTTCTTTTTTCGGAATTTTTCAAACATATTGCTTATGACTAGTGTAATGTGTAATATATAAAAAGTTAATAGATGAAACGCCCAGTTTCAGGCCGCACCGGATCAGAAAATGCCCCTTTTAAGGCGCCATTAGCGATCTTTGGCATCAAACCAAGATATATTTAGAATCAGGCCTTTGTTGTTCGTTAATTGAAAAAAAGGAAGAACGGCAATAACCTTCTTTCCATTGTGGAGGATATTCTGGACCTTGATCCTATGATGAGGTTTGCCGCGATCATCGATCTCAAGGGCAACATATCAGAGGCAATAATGAAGGAAGGCAAGACCTCGCTCAAGTCCCAGAGGGAGGAGGAGCACTTTTGCAAGCAGGTTGCCGTAAGAAGGAAGATCCGACGGCAGTTTGACAAAAGCCTGGGTCCTGTGGACTACGTGCACATCGAGCGCCAGAGGGTAACTCAGGTGGTGGTCTATCCCAAGCGCAAGACCGTATACGTTACCATGGAACCTAATATGGATATTTCAAGAAAACTGAAAATTATAGAAGAGATAAAAAAGAAAACGAGTAGTTTGTAAGAAATCTGAGGGTGCCTTTTGGGCAACCAGAATCTATTCTGCCGCTGGTTGCGGAGTTCCTTCGCCTACTACGTCAGCAGTAGCAAAGCGTCCGCCTACCTGCGTAATCTTTACTTTCGCGTTCTGGCCTACTTGCCCGCCTTTGACAAATATCACAAAACCTTCTACTCTTGCGATACCGTCCCCTTTCCTACTAATTTCTGTAATGGATACGTCGTATTCCTTGCCAGTTTCTACTGGTTTTGGCCTGTTGTCGTCAAATCTTCGACCTCCGCCTCCAAATCTTCGACCTCCGCCTCCAAATCTTCGACCTCCGCCGTAACCGCTGTTTCCACTGTATCCTTGGCTTGGGCTTTCACCAAAACCAGAGTCGTTAAAGCTCACCGTTGCACCTCCTTTGTTACCTTTCCTAGGCCTATGCCCTATAAAATCTGATCAAAACCGCCCCTTTGGAGGCCCGCCCCCGCTTCGTAAATTGGCCGTTTCTGACCGTTTCAGGGGTGTGAAACGGCTGTTCCGCTAGGCGTTCCGCTTCACGGTTCCATGCTGTCCCTCATAATCCATCGATTCCATAGAAGGGGCATGTCAAAACAACAATACAGGTCCGAAATGGGCATCATTGCTGACATCCTTGGAGTAACCATGGACGGCGGCGTACAGGGGGTTATAGTCTCCGCCATCTCAAGAAGGGCAAACCTTTCCCACTATGCAGTCTTGGAGAAGTGCCAGAAGCTGATAGATGCAGGCTTGGTAGAATCTATGAAGGCTGACAGAAACAGGCTGTTTAGGATAACAGAGAAGGGCATAAGGTTCTTTCAGGAATTCCAAAGGTTTCAGGGTGTAGTTCAGGGACTGAACCTAAGGTACTAGAAGAATGTACCAGAAAGAGCCGGTAATCCAGCGAGAAGCCTTGGAAATTGGGTACCAAGACCCAGCAGAAGCAATGCTTTTTGTAAGGATTACCCATATCCTGACAGCGATGCTAAAGGCTCCGTTGATCGCTGTTTGCCTATTTTCACTTGCCTTGTCATTCTGCGTCCAGTATGCACTAAGCACCTCAAAGGTGCTGGAATTTACCATTTATGCCGACGGAACCACCCATGTCTTCTACCAGGGGAACGTGGACCCGCAGTCGCCTGACTACCTGCTCTCCCTATACGGGAATACCACCCAGAACATGGTTATTAGGGACCAGAACGGTTCGTTGCTTTCAAGCAAGATGGACCCCAACAGCGTCGACGTGGAAACCCTGGGGGCTTCGGCCATAAAGGTCGACTACGACACCCCAGACCTTGTGTCAAAGAACGGCAAGACCTGGACCTTCGAGGTCAACTCGCCTATCGATTATTCCGTCCTTCTGCCAGCAAATACCGTTATTGTGGGGATGAGCACGGCACCGTCAAACCTCCAGGTTGTAGACGGGCAGCCGCTGGTATCCCTTCCTAGCGGGCCTGCAAGCATCAACTACATATTCGGAGTGCTCGGGACCAGCCAGACGGCAACGCTTGCGATTCAGAAGGCCAAGGACTTTATCAGCACTGTAAACTCGGAGAGCATCCAGACACCGCTTGCCCTGGCGAAACTTGACGAGGCAAACACGGCGTTCAACCAGGGAAGGTTCTCCGACGCCGAGTCGCTTGCAAACGACGCCAAGAACTTGGCAGTCCAGGAGCAACAGTCCGCCCTGTCGGCCCCAAAGCAGCCTGCCGATACCAACACCACACCGATCCTAATTGCGGGCGCTGCAGCAGCAGCCGGCACCACCGCATTCATTTTGCTCAGGAGGACAAGGGCTGCAAAGGTTGCAGCAGTGCCGCAGATTCCTCCAAGCTCCTACGTAGCGCCAGACAAGGAGGAGATTTTCAGGGTCAGGCCGGAGCTCAGGCAGGAGGACAAGGAAATAGTTGCATTCATCTCGGAAAAGGGGGGAAGGGTCTTTGAGAGCGAGCTCCGCAAAAAGTTCCTCCTCCCGCGCACGACCACTTGGCGGGCCGTAAAGAGGCTGGAGAGGGAGGGGATTGTCGAGATTGAAAAGGTCGACCAGCAGAACCTCATCAAGCTGCAGAAGGTGGAGGAGGAAAGGCCATGAAAATTTCACACATGATTTTGATTGTAATGGCAGTCACGCTGGTTGCGGCAATGCCTGCCAAGTCGTATGCAGACCCGCAGCTTGACACGCTTGTCAACATCGCAACCCAGGCAAAGGACAACCTAGGCGCAACAATCTCGCAGATGAGCAGCGTACCTAACGACATAAGCCAGCTCTACGGGCAGGGGTCAAACGAGACGGACGCCCTCACGCAGGCGGCGGCGCAGCAGGACGTGGGCGCCGCCAAGGAGCACTTCCTTGCTGCAATGAGGTTCTTCAAGGAGACAAACGACAAGATTAACTCGCTTGGCACGGCCAGCGCCCCGACAGACCGGCAGAGGGCCCAGACCGAGGACCTGAGGGGAGAGGTGGTAAGGCTTGAGAACGTCGGACGACTCCTCAAGACAATAGCTGCCCAGAACAGCGTACCGGTAAACTTTACTGGATTTGACCAGATGATCCAGGCGGCAAGCCAGGACCTTGACTCGGGCAACCTTACCGACGCGTCAAAGCAGGTCTCATCCGCAAATGACTTTATCGCCGCGACCCACAATGCGCTGAACAAGGCTGCGCAGGACAGGATCTCGGAGCGCGCCAAGGACTTTACTGAGAGGCAGATAGAGCAGATGAATCAGACGCAGACAGGGCCGGCGCAGCAGAACGGCCAGCAAGGCCAGGGTAGTACGGGACAGAATCCCGCCGCGCAAAATGCCACGGCTCCAGTCCAGCCGCCAGGCCCGCCACAGACAGCAAGCCCCAACCTGCCCCCGGGAGGCAATTCCAACATTACAATGAGCAAAAACCCGCAGGAGATGGTAGCCCAACTTAAGAAGCTGGTCGCGGAGGGTAAAGTCGACCAGGCAATCGCACTCATAAAGATGATTCAAGCTTATCAACATGAACAGCTGGCCCAAAAGGCTGCAGAACTCTCAGCCGAGCATGAAAACAGCCCAAGCCAGCCGCCGCAGGCACCGGGCCTTGTGCAGAACTCTACTGCTCCGCCTGTCCAGAACATTCCGCCCGTCCAGAACCACAATCCAGCACCTCCAGTCCCGCCGCTGAACAACCAGGCACCGCAGCAGAACGGCA
>JAJPGU010000025.1 GCA_021325615.1 Nitrososphaerota archaeon
GGCTCGTTTGTGGCAGGAACTGGCGCAACTTCATCAACACTCTGTCCAATCGGAACTTTTACCAGCACTGAGGGACAGTCTGTCTGTACGCCTGCCCCAGCAGGAAGTTACGTAAACACAAGCGGTGCAATGTCTTCTAACCTCTGCCCTGCTGGAAACTTTACTAGCACATCAGGCCAATCTTCATGCACGCCCTCGCCTGCCGGTAGCTTTGTTGGTTCTACTGGTTCGACATCGTCCACTCTCTGTGCACCAGGCTCATACCAGCCAAATGCAGGACAAACATCGTGTACTCTGGCTTCACCAGGATTCTTTGTCGGGACTTCTGGAGCAACACAGCAAATGCAGTGTCCATTTGGTACCACTTCTGATGTTGCAGGAAGTACTTCATGTCATGCAGCATCAACTGCAGGTAAAGTGACTGGAGGAGGAAGCATTGGCAAAGACTTAGACTTTGGATTTGAAGTACACTCCAAGGACGGCAAGACATTCAAAGGCCATCTAGAATATCACGAAAAGACATCCGACATTGATCTTGATGGCAACACGATAACACAACTGTTCGTGGATAGCACAATGACACACGCAATATTTGCAGGACAAGCTACACAAGACAATAATCATCATGATGACAAACAAAGCGTACACGAGACACTTTCATTTCTAGTAAACGTGACTGATCCAGACAAGAAAGGAGACCGAGACACGTTCGCAATCACTGTCACTAACAGCACTGGCAATGTTGTATACCAAAAATCTGGCACCGTACAGGGCCATATTGAGATACACAATGTTGACGATGATCGAGACCATGGCAACAATGATAACGGAGGTCACGGTGACAATGACGACAACCACAAATAACTAGCAATCCTTAACAGTCCAAATATTGTACGAGTCAAGTTATTTAAAACCGAAAACTGACGCGATTGAAAAATAAAAAAATGGGAGATTCTCCCTACTGCCTCTCGCCCGTGTTCGGATCAAGGAATATTTTGTTCGGGACTGGGTGTGCAAAGTCAAACATGTTGCCAAGCGAGTTTGCCTGTACATCAAATGACTGGCTGCCTATCTTCCCAAGACCCCAGTTGTCCTCGATGAACCTCAGGATGGAGGTCTGGTCCGTCATGGTGTGGTCGACAAAGTTCTGCTTTGCATAAGGCGAGATCACCAGGAGCGGCTGGCGTGGCCCGTGGCCGCACCTGCTCTCGATTGCGCCGGGCTTGGCGGTTCCGCACCCGTGGTCTTCCGGCCCGTTTGACTGGTTGACTATGGGGGGCATCACGTGGTCGTACCACCCGCCCGAGTCGTCATAGGCAATTATTACTGCCGTGTCCTTCCACTGCGGGAGTCTCTCGATATGGTTGATTGTTGACACGATGAATTTCTGCTCGTCAAGAGGGCTTGAGATCGACGCATGACCGTTCTGGGACTCGATGGGCTTGAGGAAGCTTACCGAGGGCATGTTGCCCGAGTCTGCTGCCGCCCAAAACTCAGATAGGTCATAGAGGTGGTTTGCCTGATCCTGCCTGCCTATCATGGATATGGCGGTAGGAGGCAGGTGGTGCGGGTTTGACGTGGCGGCAAAGTACTGGAATGGGTTGTGGGACTGGTCGTAGTCCGGCACGACCTCTCCAGCCACGTTCTTGTGCGTCGAGGAGCATGTCACCGGGTGGGTTCCGTCCCATGGCGAGTCTGCCTTGAAGCCTCCCTGGAACCAACCCCATGTTATGCCTTTTGCATCAAGGAGCAGGCCTATGTTGTTGCTGCCGTTGACGAAGGCGAAATTGTTTCCAGGAGTGTGGTCAGAGCAGTCGTCATATGTTGGGTCGACGTCGTCCACCGCCGTACCGTTGATCGCGACGGTTGGTATGTTGCCCGGGGTGAACTGGTATGTGTTTCCAGCCACAAGGTTCCACTCGCCGGGACCGGAGGCGCCAAAGGTGGTGCTGTACGAGTTGTCGCTCATCGCAAAGTTCTGAGCGTAGTTCCAAAGTGCAGTGACGGTGTTGCCGTCAAAGTAGCCCATCGTAGTGGACTTGTCGGGGTTGCAAAATGCAAGTGGATCGCTGCCGGTTTTTCCGACACTTTCCACAAACTTGTCTACAAGACCCCCGTCGTACGCAAGCTGCTCCTTCTCGTAGTCGTTGCTGCTCTTGCACGTGAATGCCTGTGACCTGTCAAGCCTGAACGGTGGATGCGAGTTTGGATTGAAGTTGAGCAGGTCGCCTGTCAGTCCGTTAATGCCTGGAGTGTCGTTGGCGGGCACAAACAGAGGCTCGCCTGCGGGGTTTGCCGCATAGGGATACGTACCGAAATAGTGGTCAAACGATATGTTCTCGTCGAATATGACTACCAAGTGCTTTACCGGAGTGGATGTGGGAACCTGATTCCTTGCCGAGCCGCCTTCAAGGGCCCAGCCAGAGCTGCTCAGGAAGAGCGATGTCATCAGAAGTCCAATGATCGTGGTTGCTAGGATTTTTGTCATTGAAGGCAGGAAGCAGTCTATCAATTTCTCCATTCTGCAAATAGATTATGTAAAGTAGGAAAATCACTCCATAAAACCTTGTCCTACCGTCTTTTCGTATGCAATACGGGGGACACATATCGTATGATCAAGATGCCGTGTTCCATGGAGAATTTCGGGAAAAGAGCCGGGAACAGTCATTTCGGTACAACAAACCTTCTGGGCAGAAATTTGTCTCCTCTCAGAGGAATTTTAGAATGGCGGTCTACAAGATCGTACAGCCAGTATATCTCCAATGCACAAAATACGTAGACCGCAAGTATATTTCCCACGCATGATATCTAAGGATTTTCCACCATCTTTTAGTACCCTATGTAATTTCCTGATTATTTTCAAATATGCAAACCAAGATAGACGATTTCTCAGCAGATTTTTTATATCTTGATTACCCATTGCCGTTCGTGAGGGGCCATCTTGCGGCTCTTGTTGTCTTGGTGCTTGGAGCATCACTTTTGCAGTCAGCGTATTCGCTCACGCCAAGGGACTTTTCATATCTCCACGACAACCACTATACCTACTTCCATCCGGGGAGCACCATGATTTGCGGCGACCACATATGCAAGCCCGGCGAATGGGACACCTGGATAGGAAAGCTGATGGTGGACCAGATGAAGGGCAAGGCCCCGTCAAACGTCACTACAACATCCACAAAGGAAGGGGTCCTGGGAACTCCAATAATCATGAACCTCGGTACAGGCTGGTACTCTACAATCCTGCCGCTCACCTACTCTGGTACCAACCCGATACACCACATCACATTGGTCTTGAACGGCGGAAAGGAACTCAATATCAGGTCGGCGTATATCACCGACCAGTGGACCTCGTCCATAGGGTCAAGTGCGGTAACCTTTGACACCGCAAGCGTCCAGGTGATAAAGGGCCAGACGGTTGTAATGGTGATGGAAACGGATGCAAGGCCCAGCAGCTTTGAGCTAGGCTCACTCTCCTAGGGCGGGCAGTGGCATGCCGTGATAGTTATCGCTTCAAGATCTCATGACCACAAAAGAGGCCGAGGCCTGACCGCCGTCATAGGACACGGTTACGACATACGTGCCTCCACGGGCGGAAAAATCAAGCAGGTATGGAATCGCAAAGTATCCTGACGGGTCGGTGCTCCATGTGATGGGCCTTGCCCTGCCAACTGGGGTGTGGACTGTAACGGTCACGCGGGGCTGCTGGCTTGAGACGTGGCCTGTGATATGGACGATTGCAGACTCGCCAGACCCAAGGACGTAGTAGGGCCTGTCAGTTGCAACGTAGTCTTGGGATGATGTCGTTGCCCCGGGATATGAAACAAAAAGAACCCTGTCTGCAATGGCAAGTCCCGGAGGCATATTCGCCAATACAAAAAAGCCCAAGGCTGCGAAAAGAAGAAGCCAAACTCTCATCCCTCAACCTCTTCTGACCTCAAAATGTGTCAAGGAGGCATTTAAGCAATCACGGCTTTTTTGCCACGGTCCTTGTCAGCAATATTATTGCTGAGACCAAGGCCAGCACTACTGCTGAAGGGAACGGGAATTCGGGCACCGACTGGAGGTCTACGCCGTAGCCTGAAACGAAATTGGGATAGGCACCGCCATAAACATCAGAGAGAAGGGTGCTGGTATCTGCCTTGCTGCCAAGGTCCGCGACATACTTGTTCATTGCAGCAGCTATTTTGTCGCCATACGGGGGGTTTGGATCGTGCGTTATCATCTGCCCGAACATATTGAGCGCCTCGTCTGCAAGTTCCCTCGAGTTGTCATATGCATACTGGTTTGTTATCACGGCAGTTCCAGGGGAAGTCATGCCGCCTGCAGCGGGACCTGGGTTTGAGGTGTCGCTACCAAGACCTGGCGAGCCCACTGCATCCCCGTATCTTTCAAGGGATTGCCTTAAGACCATAGCAATGGCTGTTGCCTGCACCGTGGCATCGTGATACGGGGTGGGATCCACCCTGACAATGCCTGCCTGCTCAAGGGATCCCGCAATGTCAAAAAAGTCAGAGCCTGCCTTGTAGGAATTGCCAGCCCTTGCGTCCGAGATCGTGGCATTAATGTCAGATGTTATCTCCGCCGCAAGTTGTGGGTTGCGCTCGGAAAGTTCCTTGGTGTCATTTGGAGTCCAGTATGTCTTGAGAAGGGCCTGGCAGTAGTCTATCGCGGCCTGATTGCCAGCATGGTTTGAAATCTGATCCGTCTCTACCTTAACCTCGGTAAGTTTTGCAAGGAAGGCTGCGCTCTCGTAATTGCTGAAGGTGTGGGCGTAGGCGGGGTGCAAGACCATTGAAAACGCGATGAAAACTGAAGGTAAAAGGAGTATGGCATGCCTTGGAATCATAACAAACCGTTTGCTGTTCAGTTTAAAAAGGTTCCAACGGAACCTGAGAAAAAGTCCGAACCCTCAGATGCTGGGAGAAGGGGGCTCCAATTCTAGCGGGGTATGGCACCAAGGCCGAAAAAGATTTTTACAGAAAAATGTATCGGTGGCATCATAAACAAGTCTTAAATTCATCGGTACCGTACAAGGTGGCAAGAAGCCATGTCCCAGTCAAAAATCCCGCTTGTCGGAAGCCAGAGGTCGGCCCTGCGCGGATCGCGCCAGAAGGGGGCAGCCAATCCTAATGAGCGCATACAAGTGACCATACTTGTCCGCAGGCCCACATCCAGGGAGATTGCAAGCAAGATAGAGGCGAACCTTTCCCGTTCACCGAGGGACAGGCAGCATATTAGCAGGGAGGAGTTTCGTTCAAGGCACGGAGCCTCCGAAGATGACATTTCCAAGGTAGAGTTATTTGCAAAAAACCAGGGTCTTGAGGTTGCACGCGTGGACCCTGCACAATGCAAGGTCGTGCTTTCGGGAACAATTGCCGCATTCTCAAAGGCCTTTGATGTAAGCTTATTCCTCTACGACCATCCCTCGGGAACCTTCAGGGGCAGGACAGGTGCCATACATGTACCACAGGAGATCTCCCAGATAGTCCGGGGGGTTTTCGGGCTCGACAATCGGCCCCAGGCAAAGCCTCACTTTAGGCTGCTTGACAACAAGGCGGCTGGGAAGGTGAGCATGAAGGTTTCATACACCCCGACCACACTTGCGAGCCTATATGACTTTCCGCAGGGACTCGACGGGAGCGGACAATCGATAGCAATCATCGAACTCGGGGGAGGATACAAGACTTCCGACCTGCAGACATATTTCTCAAAGCTTGGCGTCCCAATGCCAAAAGTTTCAGCAGTCTCGGTCGACGG
Source organism: Nitrososphaerota archaeon (assembly GCA_021325615.1). Taxonomy (GTDB): domain Archaea; phylum Thermoproteota; class Nitrososphaeria; order Nitrososphaerales; family Nitrosopumilaceae; genus Nitrosotalea. The sequence continues at coordinate 5,758 of JAJPGU010000025.1, forward strand.
ATCCACAAACAGCCCGAGCGGAGGCATCAACGGCCCTGACGGCGAAGTAATGCTGGACATAGAGGTGGCAGGCTGCATCGCGCCAAAATCAAACATCGTGGTATACTTTGGCCCGAACACCGATATCGGATTTCTTGACGCCATCGATGCTGCGATACACGACACGACAAACAAGCCTTATGTCATCTCGATAAGTTGGGGCGGCACGGAGTCTAACTGGACGACGCAATCACTCGATGCATTCAACCAGGCGTTCCAGAACGCATCGGCGCTGGGGATAACAGTCTGTGTAGCAGCAGGCGATGACGGATCATCAGACGGGGTGGACGACGGCTTGTCACATGTCGACTTTCCAGCATCTAGTCCCTTTGTGCTTGCCTGCGGCGGGACTAGGCTGAACTCGTCAAAGAACAAGATCTCAGGGGAGGTAGTGTGGAACGACCTGCCCTTTGGGGGAGCAACAGGGGGAGGAATCAGCGACGTTTTTGACCTGCCGTCATGGCAGGCCGGTGCAAAGGTCCCTCCGTCTGCAAACCAAGGGGGTCGCATCGGGAGGGGAGTGCCAGACGTCGCAGGCGATGCTGATCCGATAACCGGATACGACGTCCTTGTGGATGGAAAAAATGCAGTCATAGGGGGGACAAGCGCAGTGGCGCCGCTTTATGCCGGGCTTGTGGCTACTATGAACCAGGGAATAGGCCATCCCGTGGGATATCTCAACCCGCTGCTTTACACAAAGGTCTCCGACTCGGTGTTTGTGGACATTACCAACGGGAACAACGGGGCATACAAGGCAGGGGCTGGATGGGACGCCTGCACGGGCCTTGGAAGGGCAGATGGGGCAAAACTCCTAAACGCCCTGAAATCTGCGTGAAAAGCAAGTCCAATTTTGAAGTTTTTATAAAATTTTCGATAAATGGAAGATACAAAATTATATGATCATTAACTTTGTTCCTTAACAAGGTGGCGCAACCCATTATTAATTTCCAATTCTCAAAATACCATGAACTCAATGGAGGCCCGCTCCAAAGAGCAAAGGGGTATGTGGTTTGAGGCATAGCGACCAAGGGAATGAAAGAAAGGGCCATGCACGGCATGTCCTGTTATTGTCGCTTTCAGCAGCCATGGCCTGCTCGCTGATACTCATGCCGCAGAGCGCATTTTCCACGCTTACCTTTACTGACTATTCCAACAGCACGGCAACAACTGGGAGCACCCAGACAAACTCAAGTTCCACGTCTGGAACCGGGACTTCGACCGCGGGACAAAATTCCTCAAGTTCGACCGGCGGCAGCCTAAACTTCGGCTCTTCAAACGCGACCAACCCGCAGCAAAGCGAGCCGTCCCAGCCTGCAGCGCCAGCAAGCGAACCCACGGAACCGTCGTCTGACTCGGGGTCTGGGTCGGTCTGGTTCTCGCCCCCTCCTACCACAAGCTCGTCGTCAAGCGAGTCGGTAATCTCGCCTAGCATCGTTGTTTCCGCAATTGGGGGGCTGACTAACAGCTCCGTTACAAACTCGAGCTCGGGTGAAAACTCAAATTTCATTATAAACTCCACTCAGCCTGTGGCGGCAAACGCATACACCGGTTCGCCCATCCTGCCGCAATCCCTGTCGATTTCAAACGACCAGTCCTACTATGCCTATGGCGACGTCGTTACAATCAAGGCAGGCCTTCCAGGTTTTAGCGCCCAGAACGTCGCGATGGTAGTCTCCGACCCGACAGGAAACGACATTGTCTCAAGGACTGTTGCCACTGACCAGAACGGCACGGCAGAGCTGCAGTTCAAGATACCGTCAAACTTCGGCGAGGGGGTATACAGGGACATTGCCACCGCCATGGTTGACGGTAAAAACTACACAAATTCAACCACCTTTAACGTGATCAAGACACACGGCATATCGATAGACTCGGTGAAACTCGTAGACCAGGAGGGAAACCCTGCCTCGATGATAAAGAAGGGACAGAACAACTTTGTCCAAGTGTCAATATCCTCAGGGGAGACCATGCCGGCCCTTTTTACAATAAACCTCTTTGACACCAACCAGAGCAGCATCGGAACCGCCTCGGTCAAGTCAGTAATCAACCCTGGGGATTCGCAGATGACGCTCTCGTTCTTCATCCCGCCAGGCACCCAGGTAGGCACGTCGGACATATTTACCGACGCCTATTCCGACTGGCCCGCAAACGGCGGAATGCCGCTTACCACCGAGTCCTGCCTCTCGGCATCCCTTGAGGATCCGACGACGCTGCCAGTCTCGTACCAGCCCTCCCCGCCGCAGGCCTGCACCGAGAGACCGCAGAACCTCACGGGAACAACCTTGGTCCCGGCCCAGTCGAAGATGACAAATGACCAGGCATCTGTGACTCTTGGGATCGCAATCCAGAACGACAGCATGACCTTCATGAGCCCCACCCAGGCGCAGCTACTGGCGCTTGCATACCAGAACGGCACTGCCGCCAATCTAGGAGACAAGTCCATCTCCCTTGTAAGCCTCAACCTAAGCGACCTCAACTCCACGGCTGCAAACACCACAAGTGCGGCCCCAATAACCAACTTTACGACCCTCGTCGGGCCGGCGCTCCAGAACGACCCGATGGCACAAAAGATACTCCAGGAGATCCAGATATCAAAGGCCAAGGTGGCAGACATAATCGGTAACGAGACTGCCGCAAAGATAGACAGCGAGCTCATCCAGAAACAGAGGCTTGCAGCTGCAAGCCAGCTAAAGCAGGACCTTACGGCCCTAGCGCAGGCAGACGCCTCTACAACACCAAGCGCCGCATACTCGTCGTTCCTTGCAACGGTACCGGACAACAGGACACAACAGGTCTTCCAGGGAGAGTTCAACTTTATGCAGCAGCGGGTGTCTGCAGCAGATGCCGCAATGCAGAACGTCCTTGACACCGGAGGAAGCTGGGACCAGGCCATCCAGACATTTGACAGCTACGCCGCGATAAACCACGCCCAGATAGTTTCAATCAACCAGAACCTCAACGTCGAATACGGGCTTGCAAACAGCAACGTCCAGTCATGCTTTGATGCAAACGGAGACCTTGCAGTGGTAAACGGGACAAACCCCTGCATCGCAAACCTTGAGAACAACTCCACAAATTCAAGCGGGATAAGGATAGTCTCCGTAGAGCCCACAGACCAGAACGGTAACAAGGTCTCGCTCTTTACGAGGGGCCAGAGCGGGTTCGTGAGGGTAGACATATACTCAGGCAGCTCGGTGCCAACCCTTGTGACTGCAAACCTGTTTGACTCCAACCTCGACACCCTCGGAACCGCATCGGCAACATACACCCTAAACCCAGGCAACTCTGAGGTGGTTCTTCCGTACTATGTCCCGGCCCAGTCCTCGACAGGGCTTGCCACAATTTACGCTAATGTGCTTTCAGGCTGGCCAAACAAGGGAGGAACGCCAGAATCTCATGAACTGTCGTATTTCATCGGCCTCTCCTAGGGTGCGGGCAGGCTGGCTGTCGGCCCTTGCCATGGCGGCAGTCTTCGTGCTTGCTGCAGGGATGCCCCACTGCTGGGCACAGGCTGACCAGTCGATCACGCTAAACACTACCAAGAGCTACTATGGGCCTGGCGACACGGTAGAACTTGTGGGATCGGTCACGGGGGGAGCGCCGGGGCAGCTTGTCGCCATCCAGGTGAGGGACCTCAAGGGAGACCTCATCCTGATACGTACCGTACAGGCAGACCAGAACGGAAACTTTGGTCTCTCTTTCAAGATCCCGCCCACCGAGACATCCGGAGACCTTAACATTACGGCAAGCGCGCGGGTCAGCGGATTTCCGATAACGCAGAATAAGATAGTCTCTACGCCCGTACCGGAATTTCCCTCGGCAGGCCCTGCCCTTGCAGCCGGGGTGGCATCGCTTGTAGCATTCCTTGCACTTGCCTCGCGCAAATTCCCAAGGTTAGGGCCGGTAGGGCGGGCATGAGGCAGTCACGCCTTTTCATACTAGTAGGCATGGCAGCAGCCGCGGCTGTTTCCGTAGGGGCAATTGCCCTGCTCTCTGGAACGTTCCACCAAGGGCCTCTGTCAGAGAAAGAGGCCGAGTCCGGCCTTGTCCTTGCCATGTCGCTGAACTCAAGCGAGATTAAAAGCGGCCAGACGATGGGCATGGACATATCGCTTACCAATACCTCGCCTGACACCGTGACTGTAACCCCGCAACACAACTGGCCGGTAAGAAAGTGGAGTCTTGGCCCATGCCTCTTCCACCTCCCGTTCGGGATGGCGCTCATGCAGGGCGATTATACGCTCCAGAACATGACTGATGCCCAGCGCCTTACGCTGTATCCAAGAGGGGTATACGTATGCAGGGCAATTGGGATCGTGGATTTTGTCTTTGAGCCATCAGGGACGAGGGCCACGATAGAGACACACAACTCTACCAACATCCCTGTAAACATGCAGTACCACATCTCATTCAATGGGTATTATGACGGCAAGAATTTCAGGCCCCTGACGGCAGGCACCTATACCGTGGTAGGCGAGGACCAGTGGGGGCATGCAATCCTGCGCCACTTTGTGGTGTATGGAGCGCTGGACTAGCCGTAGATGTGGAAAGCAAACCGCGCGGATGACTGCCAGAACCTTCCAGGTAAGGGGGCGGACGTCCTAGAATCCCCTAAAACCGACGGGCCTGCAAAGTTCAGGATGCTGCCTCAGGTACGTGATCTTCTGGAGCATGTCCTGCCTGTCCTCGGGGAATGTCCCGCCTATCGGATACGCGTTTGACCCGTGGTTTGCGCGGAATACCACGGGGCTTGAGGGCGCCATGTTGCTCACAAGTGCCTCAAGCTCGTCCAGGGCATCTGCATCATCTATGGGCAAGAACGGCTCCCTGAACTTGGCAAGAAATTCCTCCCTTATCCCCTTGTCAAGGTGGAGCGTAAGGGCGCCCACATAGTGAGGCGATGTTGTGCTGAGTATCTTTGCAGTGTCCTCGATGTGGTTCTTCGAGTATGTCTTGCCGCCAAGGCCAAGTATTACCATGCATGAAATCAGGTAACCGGAATCCTTGGCCTTCTGGCACGCCTTGATTATTGTCTGGCTTGTCGCGCCCTTTGTTATCTTCTTTAGTATGATGTCGGACCCCGTCTCGATCCCGATGTAAAACATCCCAAGGCCTGCGTCGTGGAGGGCCCCTAGCTCCTCGGGAGTCTTTTCAAGGATGTTCTTTGGCATGGCATAGCATGAAATCCTCTCGACTGAGGGAAACTTGGCCCGTATGTATTCCAGAATCTGCAGGAGCCTATCGGTCGATAGGTTAAGGGCATCACCATCCGCAAGGAAGATCCTGCGGGTCTCAGGCATGTGCTTTGAGGCCATGTCGATCTCCATCCTTATCTCGTCCCAAGACCTCTCCTGATATTCCTTGGTTCGGTACATGTCGCAGTAGGAGCACTTGTTAAATGAGCAGCCAAGCGTCACCTGGAAAATGAGTGAGCGTGCCTCCGAGGGCGGCCTGTAGAGGGGGTAGTCGTAGTCTAGCACAAGACACAGCTGTGCAATATCACATTTATCGCTTTGCGAGAATTTTTACCAAGCAGAGCGGGGATGCTTTATAGTCAGTCCGCCCGAAGTCTAGCAATGCCACCCGACCCGTACGCCAAGCGTCTCCTCTATTTTGTGTTCATGGGCTCAAGGGGCGGGGTAAACAGGGCAAGGATAATCTCGGCAATCCGCCGGAGGCCGCTCAACGCAAACCAGCTTGCAAAGGACCTCGGCCTAGACTACAAGGCCATACAGCACCACATAGGAGTCCTTGAAAAGAACAACCTGGTCACAAGGGTAGGCGAAAGGTACGGGGCCACCTATTTCGTCTCCACCTTCCTTGAGGTAAACATGGAGTCATTCGACGAGATTGCCCACAAATTGGAAAAAAGTACATAAGCGATGCGGCTTGAAGGTCTCTTCAAATGGAGCCCCTGATGACTGCAAGCACGATAGTGTCCGGCGCCAACATGGCAGCACTCGGAGTCCTGGCAAAGGTCTTTGCAACCATGTACTCAAGGACACGGGCACAGCTTCCTCTCGGGATGATCTTCTTTGCGGGGCTCTTGTTTGTGCACAACGTGATAACAGTCTATGCCTACTTTTCCATGACGGATCTTTATGCCGCGCCGCTGCTTCCCTATCTTCTTGCAATCGATGCCGCAGAGCTTGGCGGAGTTCTGGTGCTCCTCAGGGTTTCGCTGCAATAAAGTTAGTTTATTTGTGACGGGGACAAGACCAGAGCGTGAGACAGCAGTACAAGGAATATCTCAAGCTGAACAAAAACATCCTGCTTGGGTTTGCCGCCTCCATAGTGATTTCTGCAATCGCATCGCAGGAATTCTCGGGCCAGCAGAGCTATGTGAACGCAACCCTGACGCTGGTTGTCGATTACGTGGTATACTTTTCGACCTTTGGCACGCTGTTCTATGTCGACAATAGGAAAAAGTATGTCCTTGCCTCGGGCGGGATCGCCAAGGACGAGCTCAAAAGGGACCTCATAAAGATAATCTCCTCGCTCGGTATAGGGGAGGTAATCTACACCATATCGAGGTGGTCACTCCAGTACTACCTCCTTTCCAGCTCATATCCTGCATATGTCTCGTCGATGATTGCCCAGTCGATATCCACCTGCATCTACCTTGCCGCGGTAAACCTCAGTGTGAAGATACTGAGGCTGTACAGGGATGGCGCTTAGCATCTTCGTGGACGGCTCGGGAGGGCCGGGAGGGGGCTTTGGCTTTTTTGCAAAGGAGACCGGGGAGTCCTTTTACCTGAAGGAGCCGGGGATTACAAACAACCAGGCCGAGTACAAGGCCATAATTGCGGCGCTAAAGAAATACGCCGAAAGCCCGGACGAGATAACAATCTACAGCGACTCGAAAAACACCGTCTCGCAACTCAACCACGAGTTTGCAATAAACAACCCGCAGCTGCGGGAGCTTGCAATGGAGGCGTGGCAGCTTGTCGGCAAGTTCAAGTCGCTGCAGATAAAGTGGATCCCAAGGAAGGAAAACCTCGCCGGAAAAATGCTCGGCAGCTGAATTCCAGATCCCGTCCCATGAGAAAGTTATTATAGAAAAGAAATCGAGTCCATCTCGTTCAAATGACAGACTCGTTATTTCTCTCACCAAAATCAATTGCCATAATCGGCGCGTCGGACAAGGAAGGAAGCGTAGGGCGCGCGATCACATCCAACATAATCAAGGGCTACATGGGAAAGATCTTTCCAATCAGCCCGACCCGCGAGACGGTTTTTGACAAGAAGGCATACAAGACAGTCCTTGACGTGCCCGAGCCGATAGACCTTGCCGTTGTAGTTACAAAAAATGACATCGTCCCGTCCGTCCTTGAGGAGTGCGGCAAGAAGGGGATAAAGGGCGCAGTCGTAATCACGGCAGGCTTTAAGGAGGTCAACGAGGAGGGGGCCAAGCTTGAGCGGAGGCTTGCAGATATCTCAAAGCAGTACAACATAAGGATAATCGGGCCTAACTGCCTCGGCGTGATGAACCTCGCCCCGCAGACCATGATGAACTCGACATTCCTCAAGGTCACGCCCAAGTCGGGCGGCATCGCACTTGTCTCCCAGAGCGGAGCAATCTGCGCGGCGCTTGTGGAGGACGCAAGCGCTCAGGGCATAGGATTCTCCGCGGTTATCAGCATGGGCAACAAGGTCGACCTAAACGAGGTCGACATGCTCAAGATGCTTGCCGACCACGACCAGACAAAGGTGATAGTGATGTACCTTGAGGACATGACAAACGGTAGGGAGTTCCTCAGGGTCTGCAAGCAGATAACAAGGCTTGCCCAGGCAAAAAAGCCTGTCCTTGTACTCAAGTCTGGACGGAGCCCGGAGGGTGCCAAGGCAGCAATGTCCCATACGGGAGCCCTGATGGGATCAGACGAGATTTACGACGCGCTCCTCACACAGGCCGGTGCGATAAGGGTCGACTCTATGGAGGAACTGTTCGACTACGCGACGGCATTTTCAAAGCAGCCGCTCCCTACAAAGGGGGACCTTGTGATAGTTTCTAACGCCGGAGGCCCGGCAATCATTTCAACCGACGCCTGCTCAAGGCTGGGGCTGAAGATGGCAAACATTGAGGACATCAGGCCCCAGATAAACGCGGTAATCCCGCCATGGGGCACCTCGAGGAACCCGGTGGATATTGTGGGAGATGCCGACTTTAACAGGTTTGACCACGTGCTCAACTTGGTACTTGCCCACAAGAACGTCGGGTCCGTGATAGCAATGTGCACCCCGTCGGCCACCCTTGACTATAACAAGCTTGCCGAGGTGATAGTGTCCGTCTCAAAAAAGTATGGAAAGACAATCCTTGCAAGCCTTATGGGGCTTGACGAGGGAATCAAGAACAGGGAGATACTTGCAGAAGGCGGGGTCCCGTACTATAACTATGCCGAGGGAGCCATCCGGGCTCTGAGGGCAATGGTAAAGTTCACCCACTGGTCAGAGGCGCAGGAGGGCAAGGTCCGAGAGTTCAAGGCAAACAAGAAAAGGGTTGAGAAAATCTTTGCCAAGGTGAGGTCAGAGGGAAGGAAGAACCTGCTTGAAGAGGAGGGCCAGGAGGTCCTCAAGGCCTACGGCGTCCCGCTCCCGAAAAGCATCCTTGCAACAAAGGACAGGGAGGCAGTCTCTGCCGCCAAGAAGATTGGCTACCCCGTCGTGATGAAGATAGCATCGCCGCAGATAATCCACAAGTCTGATGCCGGTGGCGTAAAGGTTGGGCTCAAGACACCGCAGGAGGTCAAGAAGGCCTTCCGCGAGATTATAAAGAACGCCAAAAGGTACGACAAGAAGGCAACAATCAAGGGAGTCCTCGTCCAGGAAATGGTCAAGGGGGGAAAGGAGACCATAATAGGCTCAAAGCAGGAGCCCGGATTTGGGCCGGTGGTGATGTTTGGAATGGGCGGGATATACGTCGAGGTGCTAAAGGACGTCACCTTCAGGGTAACACCGATTACCGACTCGGAGGCAGACGAGATGATCTCGTCAATAAAGACCAACAAGCTCCTGCAGGGGGTGAGGGGCGAGAAGCCGTCCGATGTCCAGAAGTTATCCGAGTGCCTCCAGAAGATCTCACAGCTTGTCACAGACTTTGCCGAGATAAAGGAACTTGATCTCAATCCAGTACTTGTGTTTGAAAAGGGCAGGGGATGCAAAGTAGTCGATGTGAGAATCGGTCTTGATTAGCGCCGCCGATTTATGTTATATTTATATTGGTTTGGGAGAGAATAGCAGATATGGCGATTAGGACGGGGGCTGAATACATACAGAGCCTCAGGGGCCGAAAGACAAAGGTCTACCTCTTTGGCGAACTGGTAAAGGAGCCGGTCGACCACCCGATGATCCGCCCCTCGATAAACGCAGTTGCAGAAACGTATGACCTTGCGGCGCGCGAGTCCGACCTTGCAAGTGCCAGCTCTTCTATAAGCGGCCTTCAGGTAAACAGGTTCCTCCACATAGCCGAGAGCGCCGAGGACCTTGTAAACCAGAACAAGATGCAGCGAAAACTCGGCCAGCTTACCGGCACCTGCTTCCAGAGGTGCGTTGGAATGGACGCGCTCAATTCGCTTTATTCCGTTACCTTTGAGATTGATGAAAAGCACAAGACGAACTACCACAAGAGGCTGGTAGACTTTATCAAGATGATACAGGCCGAGAACTTTGTAATCGGCGGCGCCATGACCGACCCCAAGGGCGACAGGTCCAAGGCCCCGCACGAGCAGGAGGACCCCGACGTGTTCCTGCGCGTGGTGGAGAAGAACGACAAGGGGATTGTGGTGAGGGGAGCCAAGGCACACCAGACCGGCTGCATAAACTCCCACTGGATAGTTTTCATGCCTACCATGCGCCTGCAGGAAAACGATGTCGACTATGCCGTGGTCGGAGCCGTGCCGGCAGACGCGCCCGGGATTACATACATCTACGGACGACAGTCCTGCGACACCCGAAGCATGGAGGAAGGAGACCTTGACGCAGGAAACTCCAAGTTCTCAGGCCAGGAGGCGATGATAATCTTTGACAACGTGTTTGTCCCGTGGGAGCACGTCTTCATGAACGGTGAGTACGAGTTTGCGTCGATGCTTGTGGAGCGCTTTACGTGCTACCACAGGAGGTCCTACGTCTGCAAGACAGGGCTTGGCGACGTGCTAATCGGAGCCGCCGCCGCAGTTGCAGATTACAATGGTGTTCCAAATGTTTCCCACATCAAGGACAAGCTTGTAGAGATGACCCACCTAAACGAGACCATCTACGCAGCCGGGGTCGCCTCGTCTTACCAGGCTCACAAGACCAAGTCAGGAAACTGGCTCAACGACGACATGCTTGCCAACGTCTGCAAGCACAATGTCACAAGGTTCCCGTACGAGATTGGGAGGCTTGCCCAGGACATCGCAGGAGGCCTCATGGTCACGCTGCCATCAGAAAAGGACCTCAGGAGCCCCGAGACAGGACCCTTACTGCGCAAGTACCTCAGGGGCCGCAAGGGGGTGGATGTCGAGGACAGGATGAGGATTCTAAGGCTTATCGAGAACATGACCCTTGGAAGAAACGCAGTCGGATACCTCACCGAGTCGATGCACGGGGCAGGCTCGCCACAGGCCCAGAGGATCCAGATAGCCAGGCAGATGCAGCTTGAATACAAGAAAAAGCTTGCCAAGAACCTTGCAAATGTCAAAGACGGCGAGGACGCTGCCCAGGAACAGTCAGACTACTTCCAGCGGGTCTTTAAGACAAGTTCCAAAAAATAATTATTTCTTTTCCGCGCCGCTTTCAAGCCCGGGGTCGGTGTATTCCTTGTCAAGGCTCGGCTGGCTCGAGTCCGGCCTGCCTCCCTGCGAGGTGTCCTTGAATCCTATGCCCTCCGACCCTTCCTTTGGCTTGCCAAACTGCTTGACAATCATTATCCCTACTATGACTGCAATTATGATGTAGTTGATTGGCGGCGTCAATATCCTAGTAACGTACCCAATCTGGGGCACGACATAGACTACCTTCCCTATGTAGTCCTGCTTTGCTATGGGATAGTCAATCCCTGGGATGGAGCCTGGGTTTGCATCGCCCTTTGTCCGGACAATGCGGGGATTCTCGCTTAGGAACTGGGCCACCCGGTGCACTATGACCTTGTCATGCGTGACTGGCACGTTGAATACTATGATATCCCCAACCTTGAGCTTGTCAAACGGTATGTTCCCGTTTACCACGATTACATCAAAGACATTGAGGTTTGGAACCATGCTGCCGCTGGATACTACGTAAAAGGGATTCTCGGTCCCAAAAGCGACCCTAAGGCCGACCCAGATTATTGCAATCCCGATTACGACGATTATGATATCCTTTACAAAACCCGAAGCTGCCCGTTTTTTCAACCGTTCTTCGTCTTCCCACTCCAAAGATAAATCTTGCTCGGTTTCTCACAACCCGGGCCGTTGCAGCGGGGAGTAATTTGAGGCCTGTGGCCAGATGGCACGTTTTTACTTTAGCTTGTTGCCGCAGGTCTCGCAGAACTTGGACGACGGCGTGTTGGTGTTTCCGCACTTGGCGCACCTGATATCGGAGCTGACCTCGCCCCCAAGCAAAACTATTTCCCCTATCTTCCTTATCTCCTCCCACTTGACAACGGCTGCCGTGCCGTCGGTCTTGGTAATTGCAAGAATGATGCCAGACTGTCCGGGCTGGATGCCAATCTCTTTTACGACTCCGACCCTTCTTGCCTCCGCGTCGTAGACGGAGAGCCCTATGACGGAATTGAAGGTCTTGACTCCGGAGGTCTCGGCTGCCTGCACCGGGATCTGAGGCTCTGGTGTCGGTGCCGCATAGGGCGGCTGCTGCGGGGCTTGAGGCCTTGCGGGTCCCACGTCTGCCTTTTCATCGGGCTTGCTAAAGTTCCTGTATTCTGCAAGTACCGACCCGCACGTGGTGCAGAGGTACTGGCCCTTCTCCAAAAGGACAAGGTTATCGGCAACCACCTCGTTGGGGGACTCGTAGTCTATCCTCGGGCTTCCCTCGTACTCCTTCTCGCAGGTATTGCAGTAGTACTTGGAGATCTTCTCCGAGTCAAGCCTGCCTATTGGCGCAAGGAACAGGTCCGGCCCGCCAAGGTTTCCCTTCCTCTGCTGGTCGTCGTTAACGCTTGCCATCACATATCCCCCGGATCCCCGGAGTTTCTTTAATCGAAATTCGGTGCTCATGGCTCTAGTCTAAGAAAATCTCATTTAAGTTTGTATATCATTCTGGCTGTCAAATCTATCCCACGCGGAGCGATGACAGTTTATACAATTTTAAAAAATAAGGCATTTTTTTTCAATAATTTGGAAAGAGTTAATTAGGACAAACGAGTAGCTAGATCAAAAATAATGGCGGAAGTTTACAACAGCATTTCTCTGTTATTTCCACAAAAAGATGATTAAAGTTGACAACATTTGAAGAACTAGGAATAAAGGATCCAATACTCTCAGCGCTAAGAGCGATCAATTTCGAAGAGCCGTTTCCAATCCAGGCTGCTGCCATACCGGTTATCATGTCTGGCCAGGACGTGATAGGGCAGGCACACACAGGAACTGGAAAGACCGCCGCCTTCTCGCTTCCAATCATACAGACAATCGTCCCCAAGGGCGGAATCCAGGCTGTGATACTTGCGCCCACAAGGGAGCTTGCCGTCCAGATTACAGGTGAGATCCAAAAGTTCTCAAGGAATTCAAGCCTAAGATACGTTACAATCTACGGGGGCCAGAGCATCAACGTCCAGTTCAACGAGCTTGAACGGGGCGTGGAAATAGTAGTTGCCACGCCGGGAAGGTTCATCGACCACATCAAACGGGGCTCAATCAAGCTAAACAAGGTAAAATATGTCGTCCTTGACGAGGCCGACACCATGCTTGACATGGGATTCATCGACGACATTAGGTTCATCCTGGACCTTGTGCCAAAGGAGCACATCACGGCGCTCTTTTCGGCCACAATGCCCCCGGAAATTCTCATGCTTGCGGAAAAATACATGAAATCCCCGCAGCGCATCTTCATTGATGCGGACGACCTGAGCGGCGAGGGGATAGACCAGGCCTTCCTTGTCATCAGGGACAGGGAGAAGACCGACTACCTGCTCAAGTTCGTAAGGGAGAACATGGCGGGCCAGACCATTGTCTTCTGCTCAACAAAGGAGAGGACAAGGAGGGTCGCACACGAACTTGAAAAGGGAAGCAAGCTCAACGTGGTCTCCATCCAGGGAGACATGTCCCAGTTCAGGCGCGACAAGGCAATGTACCTCTTCAGGAAGGGCAAGGCAGACATTCTTGTTGCAACAGATGTCGCAGCAAGGGGCATAGACGTTCCGGAGGTTGCTCTTGTCGTAAACTACGACGTCCCAAGCCATGACATGGTGTACTTCCACAGGATTGGAAGGACGGCAAGGGCAGGTGCAAAGGGCAAGGCAATAACTCTCGTATCATATTCCTCGATAGGCGATTTCAAGGCGATCTCAAGCCAGACAAAGGTCCCGATGCGGGACCTCAACAAGGAGCTTGGAATCGAGGTCAAGATACCCGACCCGCTCAAGAGGGAGGTGCCGCAGAGGGGCTACGGAGGCAGAAGGTCCCAGGGTTGGGGAAACAGGAGGCACGACGACAGGAGGCACGAGGGAAGGCGAAGGTACGGCGGCGAGGGCGGAAGGAACTATTACGGGCTTCGAAGCCGCTGGTAAAAAAAGCGTTCAATATATTTAGGGTTGCAACACACTGATTTCCATGGATAAGGCAAAACCTGTGAACCAGCAAAATTGGGACACCGAAGTAATAAATTCCCAGATCCCGGTATTTGTGGATTTTTGGGCCGAATGGTGCGGTCCGTGCAGGATGGTAGGCCCTGTCATCGAGGAGCTTGCCGGCGAATATGCAGGAAAGGTAAACTTTGTGAAGGTAAACGTTGACGAGAACAACGAGCTTGCATCAAAGTACAACGTGTTCAGCATACCGACCCTTGCTCTTTTCAACAAAGGCCAGATAGTTGCACAGCAGGTAGGTGCGGCTTCAAAATCTTCATACAAGACCATGATAGACAAGGCCCTTGCGAAGGCCTAGGGCAAAACCTTACAACCCTTTTTTGATCTGAATTAAATACTGGTCAGGGCGAACTTTCAATATGTCGTTTGGAGAGGTAGACACGCTCACACTTCTTTTTGACAAGCTGCAGAACCTGCTAAATGACACGCAGGGGTTTTACGAGTCGTTTCTTGATGCAAACGGGATGTACAAGCAGGGCAAGCTCTCGGAGAAGGAATTCTTTGAAAAACTCGGAGATTACGTGGTGGCATATTCTGCCCTTGAATTCCTCTCGGTAAAGGTAATCTTTGAACTCAAAAAGGCGCTTGACAAGTCCATGTCGGGAAAGGCTGGCCCTTCAAGCGGCGGAACAATGCCAAGCGGCATGAGCTTTGCAGGGCCGCAGGCATCGCAGGTTACGGCTGCCACGCTGCCCGGTGCAGGCCGCCCGCCGTCGGTAATATCGGCACAGGCGGCGTTTTCAACTCCAGGCGTCCTGCCTACCCCGGAACCGTCGCTCCTGCCAAAAGAGTCCCAGCCTTCAGGTCCGGTGTGCAGCTCATGCGGATCTCCAGTCAAGGCAACCGCCAAGTTTTGCACCAAGTGCGGGGCTAAAATCTAGTCCTGGGTTGCGCCGCATTCCGTACAGAACCTGGCGCCTGCGGAAATCTTTGTGCCGCATTCTGAACAGAACTTTGAGCCGGGTCCAGTCTCGCCAGATATCCCGCCATATAGGCCGCTCATCGTCTTTACCGCACCCGTGGGGACGAACTTGTCATCGTCTATCACCTGCGCCGGCGCAAAATCCTTTTCCTCCACAAATGCCATTATCCTTGGCATCTGTTGTCCGGGGTTCTTGGGGTCTGGCACCATGTCGCCAAGCCAGAATGCAAATCGCATAAGCGTAAGCTCGGGCGTTGAAAAGGTCAGGGTATGGTTTGACATGTAGTCCTCTGCAGCGGTCCTGCCGTTGAATACTTTCATCACTGGGACTAGCCCCGAGGGATGTTTTATTGTTTTTTGTGACCGGGTCCCGTCAGGCGCTCCGGCCAAGGCCCCCTGCACGCTTCTCCTTGCATTTGGGGCATATCGGGCCATAGTCCCTGTTGACATTGACTATGATCTTCTTGCAATCAAGGCAGTAGTAATAGTTGGTCATCGGGCCTAGCAACTCTAGCCATTCCAAACCTATTAAGAATGCGCCTTTAGGGTTTTCATCCAAACCACTTGGAAGCGTAGGAATTTACAAAGTACAAACTATGGGACCGGTATTTTCATTATGTATGTATCCTATGGAACAATGTGCATGCAAATTGATAACTGATACGGGATACATTACTTCATAACATCCAACCGAAAAAAGAGCATTGTTAAGGAGGTGCTGCTAACCGTTGCATTTTCCTTGCTTGTAATTGCGTCATTTCCAATCCTTTCCCACAGCGCATCTGCCCAGACTGTTACGGCCCCCTCTGCGCCACAGAACCTTCAGGCCGTTACCATCTCCTCCTCCCAGATAAACCTGGGCTGGTCCGACCCGTCAAGCAACGGCGGCTCGCCAGTCACCGGCTACAAGATAGAGA
>JAJPGU010000032.1 GCA_021325615.1 Nitrososphaerota archaeon
CGTAACTTATGCCGGGGTAGCTCAGCCTGGCCTAGAGTGCCAGTCCACATAAAGGGTAATACTCATAATCTGGAGGTCGTGGGTTCGAAACCCACCCCCGGTATACATTTTTTTTAACTCGGCCATCCCAAACCTCAGTTCAGATTCAATAAATCCATCTCAAATGAGGTGAAAGAGCCCCACCATGCCGGTACCTAGATGGATGCGATATGGGGCGCCAAATTCTTTGCATGGTCTTTCATTTTCAACCTTTTTCCACAACCGAAAGCCGCCATGCAAGAAAGGGAGTATGCGCTCCTTTTCCGACACCCGGGCTCCGTTCTGGTGCGGATTTTTTGACATGGGTGATATTAGATGAAATTACATATAGAATACCATTCAAATTTTCAAAGCTAAAAATCAGGAATGAGAAAGGATCCAGATGTTAAATACAACTCCTTGGACTCCAGTTGCCCGCAGAATTTGCCTAAACAATGATTGCCCTTTTCTGTGTTCCACCATCTTCTCGACTAGATTATGGACAGATTATCATATTTGATAATCTTGAATTCCCTCTTATCTTTGTCTGCCCCTTCATATACCGCATGTCAATATCAAGGAGCCTTGAGTACAGGTTCGCCTCAGAGATATCCCTCATTGCCGGGTGTCTGATATTCATAGCTTCGCTGTTTTCATTCCGACACCTGACTTTCTTTCCAGACGTCAGATGGATGGTGGGTCCACAACTTATGGGTCATCTTTTCATCATGACAGTCCTGGGCCTTGCCAGCGGCATAATAATAATAGTAAGCGCAGTATTGATGTACGAACAACCCCAACACATTAGAAAATTGGGCGTGTTAATCTGGATTTTCTCAGGTCTTAGCTTTTTTGGAAGTGCTGGTTTTATCATAGGAGGAGTTCTCGGGGTAATAGGCGGATTCCTTGCCGTTACAAAGGGGATCACCTTTTTCGGTTCAAAATAGGGCTACTTTACTACAAGTACTGGAATCTTAGACCTATGCACAACCATGTTGGTAACGCTGCCGAGGAATGCCTCCTTAATCGCGCTCATGCCTCTTGAGCTCATTACAATGAGGTCAAATTTCTTATAAGAGGCAAATTCAGTTATCTCCCAAGCCTCGTTCCCATACAAGATTTTTTCATAGAACACAATACCATTTTGCGCAGAGATTGTTTTTGCGCGTAGCATGAATTTTTTTGCCTCCTTTTCACTCTCCTGTTTTAGCGATGTCAGAAGCCTCCCGAGATTAATGGTGTAAAGCGGTATCACGCACAAGCCGGTAACTGTAGCGTTACATTGTCTGGCCAAGTATATGGCCTCATTGAGACCTTTGAACGAATTCTTGGAGCCGTCAAGAGGGACAAGTATTTTTTTAATTTTAGTCTGCATCGCTGATACCTTCTGTGGTTTGTTTTTTCAAGTCTATAATGTTTTTCATATGTGCCATTTCCCAGCATATTCCTTAAAAACCCACATTTAGTTATCAGAAATGGAATTCAAAGTTCGCTTTAAATGAATTGACGATAATTTTTCACTGTGTTTGATCATATCATGGTACCCTATGATAAATCCGAGCCTGCAACCAGGGCATTAGAAATTGCGAAGGATTTGGCAAAAAAATACAGTTCAAAACTTAGCGTCATTACCTGCATTCCCCTGAATTTTGATTATTCCGGCGATGGAATACCGTATGTTGAAACCATAAAGCTTCTAAAGCAATCCGCGTCATATTCGCTCTCCAAGCTGGAAGAAGGAATGAGGGAAGAGAAGATCCCCTACGATTTGAAGGTGATAGAGGGGTTTTCCGTTATCGAAGCCCTCATTTCATACGCAGAAATGCACCATGTAGACCTAATAGTAATGGGATCTCGCGGCCTTGGAGGGTTTAAGAAATTGCTTCTTGGAAGCATCGCAAGCGGTGTATCACAGCATTCCAATTGTCCGCTTTTGATAGTAAAATAGGGAAGCGCCCTCGCGCATGGATTGTTATCATGAATGATATTCTACCTCCCGGATAAATTAAAAGGAAGAGTAATCTACTTTCATGCCCAGAAATCAAAAGATTTCTCCAGAGGATGCCAAGAATAGCAAGGGATTGACGGAAGCACCTCAGGTTATACTGCGGGTCGAAAATTTGACAAAGGTTTACCCATCTGTTTCTGGGAAGGTGTTGGCATTATCTAATATCAACCTCGTTGTGAGGGGAGGCGAGTTTGTTTCCATCCTAGGTCCCTCCGGAAGCGGCAAGTCTAC
Organism: Nitrososphaerota archaeon; assembly: GCA_021325615.1. Classification (GTDB taxonomy): domain Archaea; phylum Thermoproteota; class Nitrososphaeria; order Nitrososphaerales; family Nitrosopumilaceae; genus Nitrosotalea. The sequence goes on from JAJPGU010000032.1 coordinate 2,258, forward strand.
TCTGCTTTACATGATAGGGGCGTTAGACAGGCCCACCACCGGCAAGGTATACATCAACGGCGTCGACATATTTTCACTCAGTGATTCTGAGATTGCAACCGTAAGGAACAGGATGATAGGTTATATCTTCCAGTCTTACAACCTCATAAACAGGTCTCCCGTCCTGAAGAACGTAGAAATGCCTGAGATAATAGCAGGCATGTCTCATGCCGAGGCGGATCTTAGGGCGTTGAGGATAATGAAGGCATTGGGAATTGACGAGAAGGCGCAGCAGAAGGCTGTAAACCTGAGTGGCGGGCAACAGCAAAGAGTTGCCATTGCAAGGGCCCTTTCAAACAATCCCTCCATAATTCTTGCGGACGAGCCCACTGGAAACCTCGATACAAAGACCGGTGGCGAGGTTTTTGACCTTCTAAGGCGTCTCTCACGGGAGTTTGGGAGGACAATAATAGTTGTGACTCACGATCCGGAACTTGCGGAAAGGACTGACAGGTCCATCTTCATAAGAGATGGAAGGGTTGAGAGGGAGACATACCACAGGCAAGATTCATCTAACTAGCATCACTGCAATCTTTGATTTCTGCAGTACATAGTTTGACACACTCCCAAGGAATATCTTTTTAAAAGTTCCAAGACCTCTAGCTCCTATCACAATCAGGTCTATGTTTCGCATATTTGAGTAATCCAAGATAGAGTGCCCGGGATCACCTTCCAAAATCCTACTGTGAAACTGGACACCGTTCCTTTCAGCAAGTTTTCTTGCCCGAAGGATGAAGGGAGGCTCTTTCCCTTCCTGTTTACGAGTTGTTCTCGGAGCCTTTTGATGGGAGTGGATTACATGAATTGCAGTAAGCGTCGCCTCATGCTCTCTTGCAAGATGGATGGCGGTATCCAAGCTCCGCTGTGAATTGCTAGAGCCGTCAAGCGGAGCCAGGATGTTCTTGATGGGTCTTTCGCTCATCTCAACATGTTATCCTTCCAAAAAAAGCAACCGTCTCACCATCTTTGTCACATCGCAATGGTTTTCCCGACTCTTCCTCGGGTGAAAGAGAATATACCACCTTCGGATGAAATTCTATGACATCTGGTTTCTTGTTCTGGCTTAGGCGCTCAAAAACCTTTGAGGAGGTCTTACCCGTTACTGAGCGAGATATTGATTCAGTTATCCTTTTTTTGCGTAACTCATCGGTTATGGTGCTTACCTTTCCCTTCATCTGGAAACCTAGCAGTTTTTCTTTGTCAAACACCGCCACGCTAATCCAAGGTATGACTTGAAAATTTCCCTGTGACTTGTGCTTGAAAAAGTCAAGCCAGTAGACTACATCGTCGGCGAAGTAAAAGGCAGTCCTTGGAGAGACATTTGCTACTCCATTTGGGTCGACTGATCCTATCACTATGAACTTTTGGTCTTTGAGCATCTTGCGTAAATCCTCTGGTATTGTTACCATGTTTTCCCTTCCAACCCTTTCAATTAAAACATAATGTGTGATTCTCTTGGTTGATAATCTTCATTTTTATTATATAAGATAGAATGGACTAGAATTATGTGAAAATAGTTTTAGCGATTCTGGTTACGTTTTTTACAATTTCTGCGCTCTGCAGTATTTCCTATGCAAGTGCTGCCTTTGACATGTCAGGCAGTGGTGCCGCGGTGACCGGCGGCAATTCTCCCCAAGTCTACCAATCCATCATGAGGTTGTCACTTGGGGGTACATCCACAATCGAAAGAGGGACGTTCCTCATCTATGGGAACGATACATTTCTCCACGCATTTATGGTGCCACAGCAGTGGTCTTTTTCTTACGGTCCCGACGGTTCCTTCCATGGCCAAGGTCCTATCAAAACGATGGGGGGACAGTACTTTAACTTGACACTTGACGGCAACAGGGCATACGCCACAAACACGTCATCCCTTTGGAAGGTCAGCGCCGACATGCAAGGCCCCAACGTAGACATGATACTCAATTACTTGGCAATTGGCAGGGATCCGCTTCCCACAGTTGATGTAACCCAAAATGCCACGGTAATCATCCCAAACGGCAACTCTGCCATTGCCAACAAGGCCTTCTACCTCCCGCTAAACTTGGAGGTTATGAGGGGGACCACCGTGACATGGCAAAACGAGGACAACATCGGCCATGTCATACAGAGTCAGGACGGGCACGGCAACCTTGTATCTCTCTACAATAGCGGGATACTGAATACTGGCGATACATTCAGCTACAAGTTCGTAAAACCCGGCACCTACTATTATTTCTGCACCATCCACCCCTGGAGAACGGGCGTGGTAACGGTTTCCTAGGAACTCTTTTCATGCCTTTTTCGAAAGTGAAAACATCCGCCCTGTATCCGTGGTCAGATTAGCCGAGTTCCATCACTGAAAATTAACTTTATCTAATATATGCAGTGACCATAGTAGTGGCTTTAGTTGTTCCTTAAGGCAGATATTCTAGGCATTGAATCGGGGGGAAAACCCATCGTATTCCTCAACAAGTCTGATGCTGACGAAATAGGGATAAGGGCATCAGGCAGAATTACCATAACCTTCAAGAAAAAACCGGTAACTTCCATAGTCAATACCACGACATCAGTCAAGCGTGGAATCATAGGGGTAAACGAGGAAGTAAGACAGACCCTGGGCATAAAGCAGAACTCCCTAGTGGATGTCGATATTGCGCCATTTCCAAAATCCCTGCAATACATACACAACAAATTGACCGGTAGAAGGCTTGGGTTTGACGAGATTTCCGAGATTGTGAGGGACGTCGTACAGGGAAACTTGAATGAGAATGAAATCTCGGCTTTTGTTACCGCACTCAGCATGCAAGGGCTTGACCTTGATGAGGCTACGGGGCTTGCCCTATCAATGGTTGATACCGGAAAACAGCTCAACCTAAGGAAGAAGATGATAGTCGACAAACACAGTATTGGGGGAGTACCGGGCGACAAAACCACGCTTTTAGTTGTTCCCATCATAGCATCACTAGGCCTTACGATCCCAAAAGTTTCATCTAGAGCGATTACTTCAGCCGGTGGAACAGCAGACAGGGCGGAAGCCCTGATGCCCGTAGATCTCAAAATATCAGAGATGGAACGCGTCGTCCGAAGGAGCAACGGATGCATAATCTGGGGAGGCTCACTTGAGCTCGCACCGGCAGACGACATTTTTGTTAGGAGTGAATATTCCCTCTACATAGACCCCTTATTACTGCCCTCCATCATGAGCAAAAAGAAGGCAGTCAACACTAAGCATCTTGTCATCGACATTCCAACTGGCAGGGGTGCCAAAATGCAGACGGTTGGAGAGTCGGACTTTCTGGCCAAGGAACTTATCGAAGTAGGAAGAAGGCTTGGGATTCACACCCAGTGCGTGCTAACAAATGGTGACAAGCCCATAGGATATGCAATCGGACCGTCGCTCGAGGCTAGGGAGGCATTGTCAGTGCTCATGAACCGCGCAGTTGTGCCTGATTTGACGGACAAGGTCTGCCACATTGCAGGTAGCATACTTGAGATGGCTGGGAGGAGGAATGGTTACCAACTAGCAAGAGAGGCCCTCCGCTCTGGAAGGGCCGAGGCAAAGATGCGAGAAATAATAGGATTGCAGGGAGGCAACACGAAGATAAGAATCGATGACTTTGCAATAGGCCAAGAACGGGAGAAGATCATGGCTGGAAAGACAGGACATGTCTTATGGATGGACAATGTTGCGTTGATTGAGCTTGCACGGGCTGCAGGGGCTCCCAAAGACAAGGGTGCAGGGATATTCTTCAACAAGAAGGTTGGCGACAAGGTAAGATCAGGTGATGTCATATACACCGTATTTTCGGAAAAGGCTCGCAAGTTGTCAAGGGCCCTAGAGATTGTCAAGGATTCAGCGCCCATTGGGATTGGCGAATATCATGAGATGTTCATTCACAAGGTAAAAGAACCTTCACCGGTGAAGAGATCCTTCGTGATGGAAAGGTAGTTTTTGATTGAAGACAATAGTGCAGATAACAGAGGATATAGAGAATTTTAAGGTTCAGGGGGCAAACCAGATCGCCCTTTACGGATTATCGTTCCTAAGGAAGGTAGCAGTCAGAGAGGGATTTGGTCCCAGGTTCTCCGCCGCGACCAAACGCCTTGAGAAGACAAGATCCACGGCAGTTGTCCTTCATAACTGCCTTGAGATCATCAAATCGTCCCCAAAAATTTCAACTATAGATTCGCTCATTGATACGCTAACGACTGCAGGTAAAAGGGAGTCGATATATTCGGATAAAATAATCAAGCCAGGTTCAAAAATCATGACATATTGTCATTCTGGGGAGGCAATGTCTTTTATCAAACATGCACGGACTGCCCATAAGAATAAGATCTCCGTGATTGCATGCAAGACAGAGCCCCTTGAACAGGGAGTCACTACCGCAAAAGAGTTGTCTGCAGTAGGCATACCCGTAACCCTGATTGATGACAACGCAGCGGGGTTTTTCATAAACGAGGTGGACATGGTCATAGTTGGCGCAGATGCCCTCAGAAGGGAGGGAGTAGTAAACAAGATAGGAACCTCGCTTCTTGCGCAGGCAGCGGCCGGAGCATCAACACCGCTATATGTTGTAGCAAATTCGCTCAAAATCGACCACAGAAGGTCGTTTAGAATAGAGGAAAGGCCTGCAACCGAGGTGCTGCCAAAGAAAGGACTGAGGAAGATAAAGGTACGAAACCCCGCCTTTGATATCACCCCATGGCAATTTGTAACGATGCTTGTAAATGAAAATGGTATTTTTACAGGAAAACAATTTGTGATCTTATTATGAAAACAGACTGGTATCGCGATTTTGTGGATTTGAAATACAGACCAAGCAGCACAGATCTTGTCTGCCTCTTCAGGTTTGAACCTTCCAATGTGTCGCGCACCGAGGCTGCAGGCAGGATAGCCTCCGAGAGCTCAGCAGGCACTTGGACGACCCTTTCCAAACTTCCGCGTAAGATTGAGGGCGTAATGGCAAGATCGTTTGAAATCATGGGAAACCATGTGAAGGTCGCGTACCCTCTAGAAATATGGGAGCCGGGGAATGTTCCCCAGTTGCTCAGCGGCATTGCTGGCAACATTTTTGGCATGAAGGCTCTCGAAAATCTGAGGCTTGTGGATGTATCGCTTCCTGCTAGATATACCAGCCACTTCAGGGGTCCGGAATTTGGCATAGAGGGACTACGAAGAATCCTGAAGGTGAGAAGAAGGCCGATAACAGGAGCGGTGGCAAAACCCAAGATAGGCTGGAGTGCCGAGGAGCACGCCAGAATTGCCTATGAGACATGGGTGGGAGGATTTGACCTAGTCAAGGACGACGAGAACCTTACCTCAGCGTCGTTTAACAGATTCGAAAACCGCGTAAGATTATGCTCCAGAATGCGCGACAGGGCCGAAAAGGAAACGGGTCTGAGAAAGTCCGCCCTCATAAACATAACGGGTGAAACGAATACAATGGTCGGCCGCGCCAGATTTCTCCATGATCATGGTTTTGAGTATGCCATGATAGACGTTGTTACGGTAGGATTTGCCGCACTGCAGACCTTGCGCGAAATATGCCATGATTACAAAATGGCAATACATGCCCACAGGGCGATGCATGCCGCTCTAGACAGAAACCCAGAGCATGGCGTCTCAATGTTAGTGCTTGCCAAGGTTTGTCGCATGATAGGCGTGGATCAGATCCATGTGGGGACCGTCCTAGGAAAACTTGTTGGAAGCCGGAAGGAGATCATAGACATTCGGGACGGAATTACTAGAACACGCATTTCTTCTCGTCGCAACGAGATACTGAAACAGAATTGGGGGATGACAAAGGCTACCTTACCCGTATCCTCTGGAGGGTTACATCCGGGTATTATTCCAGATGTCCTGAAAATAATGGGAAATGATATTGCGTTATTAGTAAGCGGCGGAATACATGGACATCCCAGTGGAACACGTGCAGGAGCAACGGCTGCGATGCAGGCCATCAATGCAACAATGCAAAACACACCATTAAGAGAATATGCCACAGCCCATAAAGAATTGAGGGAGGCTCTGGAAAAGTGGGGCAGGCTCAGGCCACAATGATTTCCCTCAAGATGGTACAGATCCCCCTAAAGAGGTTCCGAGAATGATTCGTTTACGAATTAATCCATATCCAAATGAAGTTCCAATTTGGACGCGGCGTCATATATCCTTCTTGCATTCTTGAGAAAATCCTGCTGATTCCCATATTTGGCGTTCTTCAGCATAACGTTCACAGTTTCTTTTATCACAAATATCTGCCTCTTCAAGAAATCCTTATCGGAGACAGATTTTTCCTTGTCCTTTCTTGGTTCGACATGTACCATGGGTTTACTCACCATTTTCAGATATTAAAAAAGACATTACGATTGTCAGTAATGAGAACATTTTAGGAAAAATGGTTTTGTTCCTAATTTTTCTGCTCTGAATTAGGAACTATTTCGACATCAAGTGTGCCATTTCCAAAACATGTTACAATGGACTTGACCTTAGCCTTGTACAGAAAGTACTTTTTTCCATCTTGGCTGATTGAACCTGAGATGCCAAGCAGCTTGTTGTGGTGCAGGAACTGTATCCTCCTATACGTGGTGCTTATCGGAATGCCGCATTCTGCGCTCAGATCGATTGTTGATTTTGGCATTTCAAGTGTTGACTCCAGTATGGCACGGGAATACTTGTCCGCAAGGACCTCGAGGAGGACGTCTTTTGCCGTATCTTCTTGTACGGGTCTTGTTTGTAGTAAGACTTGCATACCAGTAGTATCCAAGTGATTGTTATAACCAGTAGGAATACGTTGCACGGCAGTGCATGTGAATGGAGCCAGATTCGTGCCTGATGCCTTATTTTACGACCAAAACGTTGGTCCTTGACGTGTGCAGGACTCCCATGGAAATGCTGCCTAGCAACATTTCCCTGAAGGGGCCCAGCCCACGGGCTCCCATGACGACCAGGTCAAACCTTCCTTGCCTTATAGATTCGCCAATCACAGATTTTGGTTCCCCATAGACTATTTTTTTGTGGAACAATATGCCCCTTTTTGCGCAGGCACTCTCCGCCGTGTCCATCAGACTGTCGGCATCCTTAAACAGCCTAGTTTTAAGTGGGATAATCATCTCAGCAAGGGTCCTAGGATAGGCGGAAATGACATGCAGACCGGTTATCGTTGCATGGCATTGCCTGGCTAGCAAGATTGCCTCCTCTAGTGCCCTAAAGGACGATTTAGAACCATCGAATAGCACGAGAATTTTTTGGATTTTCTTCCTTGTCACACACCGTTTTGGTCTGCTATGGATTTAAGATTCTGCCACATTCCCATGCATGGTAACAAAACTCGTTCGCTGCCGGGTTTTCCTAATTAAGCATGGCGTAATTATCATGCCTAAAATTCACGGATTGTCTTTTATAGTGATGCCAACAAGAGGTACTGAGAAGAGTGTCAAGATGAGTTCAAGCCAAATAATGTATGAGAAGCTGAAAAATGTCAGAGAGGCAAAAATAAAATCAATTCTAAGACCTGCCGCTACCGTGGATCCCAGCTCGTCCATATCAAAAACTATTGACATGATGCTATCCACTAACTCCTATGACGTCTTTAGTTCGAAAGGAAAGGACGTGTTGACTGCAAATGCCAGGGACATGTTAAACGTAAGAGATGTTTCAAATCCCGTATCGGCCATGTTGTACAAAACCAGAAAAATATCGAGAAACGACACGGTAGGAAGTGCGGCCACAATCATATCACACTATAGAACTCGATCCGTCCCCGTAATAGAGGACGGCGAACTGGTAGGACAGGTATATGCAAAGGACATTGTTTCACTCTTAGGTAAACAGGAACTCGACTGGGTCGCTGCAAACAGCATCCTAGTACCGAATCCAATCACAGTTAAGAGTAGTGATCCCCTTGCCACCGCGAGGAAGACCATGATGACGATGAGAATCGACCACCTCCCAGTTGTACGCTCAGGAAAGGTTTCACAGGTATTGACCTCCATGCATCTCCTGCAAGCACTCAAACCCGGACAGAGGATCGGCATGGGCCTAAGGGGTCTCAACATCCTGAAAAGGTTTGAATCCCCCATAGGAAACCTCGGGAGTACACGCGTGCCCAACCTCGCAACGAATGCCCCTCTAAGTCAAGTGGTAGATAACATGCTTAAGGCGGATTCGACCTGCTGCCTACTGACCCTATGGGACGACCTCCATGGAATAATCACCTACAAGGATTTGGTGAACCTCCTCGAGATGAGGATCGAAAGCGAGGTTCCACTGTATTTCATCGGAATGCCAGAGGACATGCCAAATTCCAGCATTGTGAGATCAAAGTTCACAAAGATAATTCAAAACTTGAGGAAGGTATATCCTGAAGTCCAAGAGGCAAAGGCATCGATTAAAACCATACACAACCCCGTCAGTAACAGAAACCACTACCAGGTAATGGTAAGAATCATCACGCCTTACCACAGCCACAGCTACGTTGAACTTGGCTGGGATCTTTCCAAAGTGTTTGACACCCTCGGAAGCCGAATAGTGCGAAACCTGTCAAAACGAAGCAAGAAACGCTGGAAAACATCCATTCGAAAGCTCGACAAGCGTGAAATCTTCTAGCGCCATAGCCAAACCAAAAGTAAATACATCTTACTTTTTATAAAGCAGTGAAGAGCGAGACGCAAACATTACTGAAGAAATTTCCGAATCCAAAATGAACTGCTTTTCCGCGTTTATAACATGTCGGTAAATACCAACGATGATAATCACAGATAGTAATTTTCATCATGTTATTTTTAATGAGATGGCGAATAAGGGTCAATGATGAAAAGAAATTCAATCAAAAGCTCCAAAAGGATCCCAAGCAAGCCATCCGTTCTAATAATTGGCATCCCCGGACCAAGCCTCATAGGTACGCTTGCAGTTTCATACCTTGTTCATGCACTGGACATGGAGATTGTGGGCGAGATTGAAAACATGGAGGCCACGCCAGTAGTATTCATAGACAGCGGAGAGATTTTCGGACCCATCAGGATTTACAGGAGCGGGTCCACCTATGCCGTCCTTTCGGACCTACCCATAGACTATGAAATGGCGGTAAGCTTTTCCCAGTCTGTAATCGATTTTGCTGAAAAAAACGGAATTGATATGATATTGCTTCCCAATGGAATACAGGCGGTTTCAAAGGAGCCTGGAAACATCAAGACCTTCGGGCTTAGCACTGATGAGAAGCTAGACAGTGTGATGTACGAGAATGAAATCCCGAAGTTTCTTACAGGCATGATAGCAGGTCCGGATGCGACCATCCTCACAAACCTGAAAAACTCCACTGTCCCATCGCTAATCCTGCTCACACAGTGCAACTTCTTCTTCCCTGATCCTGAATCTGCAATGCAATCCATAAAGGTGATTTCTTCCATCATAAAACGCGATGTAGACCTTACTGAGTTTAAGACCCAGATGAACTACCTAAGGCTTCAGGGAAGACAGCTGATGGAGGATACGCTAAACATACTACAACAAGAGCGAGAGCCGCAAACGCCACCACAGATTTACAAGTGACATGGCCACCAATTTTATTCCCTCATTTAAAAAAGGCGGAAAACCCGTCGTAGAACACCATCCAGAGGATGATTTCTTGTTAAAGGAGCTTGTCCCTCTTTCCTGCCTTCTTGAAAAGAATTCCAAGTGGGTTCTGCAGATTGATCTTCCCGGCGTTGAGAAGCGCAACATAGAGGTAAACATAACACATGGCCACGTAATGATAAAGGCAAAACTCAAGGAAGCATATACCGTCTCAAATCACGGTCATGTCATAAGATTTGAGACCATGAAAAAAGTGGTCTCGATCCCACCCCACGCAGATATCAAGAGGGTTTCAGCCAAGTTCAGGGACGGAATACTTACCGTTACAATTCCAAGAACAGACGCTGGAAAGAGGATTCCAATAGGGTAGCCTCCCTTGCTCAGTTTTAGTCATCTATTTGTAATAGATATGTCGGAAAATACCACGTAGAGATCCAGCCTTGAATAACAAAAACACCTACGTCATAAAGTCCGACGGATCAAGAACCCCATTTGATTACCACAAAGTTATGCGGACATGCGTGAGAGCTGGAGCGTCAAGAAAGACTGCACGAATGATTGCAAATAGAATTTCAAAACAAATCCACCCCGAGATCAGGACCAGTGAAATATACAAGATGGTCCTCAAAGCGCTGTCCCTCGGTGAGGACGGACAGGCGGTCAGGCACAGGTACAGGTTGAAGGAGTCAATAATGCGCATGGGCCCGGCTGGATTTCTTTTTGAGGACTATGTCTCTCGAATACTTGAGAATACAGGCTACAAGGTGGACTCCCTGAGACTAAAAATTGATGGCAGGTGCGTCAGGCATGAGGTAGACATTTCCGCCCTCCACATAGGGGACAACAAGAGGTACATGGTAGAATGCAAATATCACAACATGGCAGGGATTGTTACAGGGATTAAGGACTCGCTCTATACCCATGCAAGATTTTTGGATCTAGGTCCCAATTTTGACGCCGAATTGCTAGTTACCAACACAAAAGTCTCCCAAGACGTGATAACTTACGCGGGATGCATAGGACAAAAAGTAATCTCATGGAGGTTCCCCGCCGACGGAAGTCTTGAGAGGCTTATCGAATCACGCGGTCTTTACCCCCTGACAATACTCCCCCTGTCCAAAAAAGAGATCGTCCTGCTCTACCATAACGGGATAGAGATGGCAAAAGATCTGCTGTTAAAGAACCCCCAGCAAATCTCAATGAATACTGGCATTCCCGAAAGACGGATACGGAATCTCCAGGACCTTACCAGGCAGATAATATCCTAGTGCACTATTGTGACAGGACATGGAGCATGTTCTGAGACGTACCTTGCCGTACTCCCCATACGCCTAATCGATGATAATCCAGTCATCCTCCTGCTTCCCATTATTATCAAATCCGCCTTGCCCCTTTTTGCTTCCTTTATGATAGCCTCTGAAACGTCATCGCTAACTACCTTGTAATTGGCCTTTACTCCTTCTTCCCTACACCTCTCCGTCACCTCTTCCACTTTCTTCTCCCCTTCTTCTTGGAGTCGGTTGAGCATCTTCCTGTAGTTTGACGCTGATACGCCGGAAAAAATCGAGTCGCTAATTGGGTAATAAACTGGGATCACCATCAAAATTGTTAGGTCTGCATTGAAATTACGTGTGATGTCCTTCCCCATTTCTAGTGCTTTCCTTGACAGTTTAGATCCATCGAAGGGAAGGAGAATCCTCTTGAGTATCATTTAGAACAGGCCTTTTACCTTTTCCCGGTATGGCTCCACTATCATGCCAAATTCGGCAAAATCCTTCTCGTTTGGGCTTTTCATACTCATGGCATGTTGTGAAAGGAAGGTTGACAACGCATTTCCTACCATGAGATTATAGCAAAACTCAGAAAGATTGGATACTGCCGGGAATGCTACCTTCAGAAATGGGCCATAGACCTTGGTCTGCGTCAGCATCAGGTCCATGTTTCTTTCAATCGCTTCTTTGATTTTAGGATCCATTATTTTCACCTTACAGATAGAAGCGTCTTGGGATCTATCTTCATGTGCAAAGGGCACAAAAATACCGTTCTTCCATTTATGACCCTAGCGGTAATGGTTGCCCCACTCTGCTCTTTTTTGCATATCATACATGTTAGCGACTTCACGGCTGAGTGGATAACTGCCTTATGGTTTGGCAAATAAACATCTTGGATAATAAATTGGTCCCCCATGTTCGATGAATAACTGGCTACCCTATTAAAGAATAAACCACATTCTCAGGATTGATTTCTACCTAATTATCACGCGTGATAATTTTGCCGGCATATTTTATATCAAACCAGACAACCTTCCACATGGCAACAGCACGCGACATCATGTCAAAAAAAGTTATCACCATAGAATCTGACGTCCCTGCATCGGACATCGCAAAACTAATGGATCGAAATAAGGTAAGTAGCATAATAGTTACAAAGGACAACAAACCTTTTGGCATAATCTCAGAGAGAGATATGGTGTCAAAGGTAGTGGCTCAGAACAAGAGGCCTGCTGAAATCAAGACCACGGAGCTAATGACTCATCCCGTTGTGATGGTAGGCCCGCATACGCCCATCGAGGAGGTGGCGGAAAAAATGATCCTGAACAAAGTAAGGAGGATAGTAGTAACGGACGACGCCCAAGCTCTAGGCATAGTGACAGTGACGGATTTCGTAAAACATTTCCATGCTCTTCTTGAGGCCGAGGAGGGAATCAATACAAAAGCTTACCAAGACATGATTGAAGACTGGGAATACTGGGCTTCATAAAATGGCGTTAGACCACACCCTTTTTCTAGACCCAGAGAATATCCTCCGTTTACTCGTGTCGCTTGCCCTGGGAGCCGTCATAGGTCTCGAAAGACAGATCAAAAGGAGGCCTGCGGGTTTGAGGACCCACATGTTGGTGAGCATGGGCTCCGCAGTTTTTACAATAGTTGGTCTTTCACTTGAACCAAATACATCAAGAATAGCAGAGGCGATTGTTACTGGGATAGGGTTCCTAGGAGCGGGGGCAATAATCGCCCAAGGCGGAAGGTTAAGAGGAATCACAAGTGCCGCCACCCTCTGGGTGGTTGCGGGCATTGGCCTCGTGGTGGGGATCGGCGACATATTAACAGCGGCGGTTATCACGGCCTTAGTTTTTGGCACCTTGCAGATCGACCGCATCAAAAGACTTTCGGAAAGCGGTACCTACTTTGGACAAGACCAAGAGTAGCAACCGAATGACAACATGGTGCTCTGGAGATCTCTTACTTGCCAACGCTTGCGATGGCTTTTACAATATCGGTCTTTGTCACAATGCCTACAAGCACCGAGTTCCTTACTACTGGCAGTCCACTGATGCCATTTCTTACCATGAGTAGGGAAGCCTCAGACACATCGTCCGTAGCAGCAACTGTGACAGGGTTTGGGGTCATGATGTCGGCCGCTATGAATGTGTTCAGGTAGCTCAACTGGTTGAGGCCCAGTTCTTGTGGTCTTTCCGCCATTCGGTATCGTTCCACCTCCCGGGCATCACCGGATTGTCTCAGCCACAAAGGGACTTTGGCAGGTATAAAATCTCGGTGAGTGATAATTCCCACGGGTTTTCCGTCCCTCTCCACTACGACCCTGGAGATCCTATTTCTCACAAGCACGTTTTCAACATACAGCAGCGAATCGGCGGGCTTTACTGTGATCACGCGCTTGGTCATTATCTTCGAGACTTGAAGAGGGGTGCTTGATTGCGTAAGGAAAACCGAGGCAAGGTCAGTTTTTGTTATGATTCCTGCAAGCCTTCCATCATTTTTAAGGATGATTATGGAGCTTATCTTGTTATCCAGCATCATCCTAGCACAGTCGTACAACGTGGCGGCCTCCGTTGCTGTGACTAGTCTAGTGGTCATCAGATCCGAGACCCTGACCCTGTCAATAGGCCTGTCTCCCAGGTTGTAGATCCCCTTTACGATATCTTTCTCGGTTATAATGCCAATGGGACGTTCATTCTCGGCAACAACCATCCTGCTGATTTTATAGCGAAGTATGATAGATCTGGCCTCTAGTAGGGTGGTCTTTTTCGGAACGGTTACCGTCTTTTTTATAATCTGGTCAAGCCCATAATTCCGTAATCTCAATTGACTATGCATTGAGCGGCGCCAAATAAGAAAGCTAGTTCAAATATCAAAGGTGATAACCACTTGCTTCCTCGGCTACACGTAGATTGTATATTTCCTGGGTCACGTCGTCATTTTTTGGAGGAACAAAATGGCCAGCATTGCCACTAATGACGCGCTCATAATTACTAGCGTAACACACCCCAATATGTTCGACAGCAGCCCGTTTGTTCTACTCCCAAGAATCCTCCTGTCATTTGAGATCTTGAGGATGACAAACAACATTGGGACTGTAACAATCCCGCTGATTACCGAGGCGTATACAAGCATCATGATTGGGTCCAAGTGGATGAGGTTTATCCACAGGCCTAATACGGTTGAGGCTACAATTACAAGATAGAACCCTTTTGCCTGCCCCGGTTTCTTGCTTAGTCCCTGCTTCCATCCCAAGCCTTCCGAAATTGCATATGCCGAGGAGCCTGCAAGTACCGGGATTGCCAGAAGACCAGTCCCTATTATACCCAGAGCGAAGAGCGCCTCGGCAATCTTTCCTGCGTTTGCAAAGTTGTGAACAAGCGGCTCAAGAGCTCTTGCGGCCTGGTCGGCGGTTTGTATCTCTAACACATTATTTGCATGAAGCGTGTTTGCCATGACTATTATTATGAACCACATTATCACCTGCGAAAAAACCATCCCAAGAACACTGTCTGCCCTCATCACTCGGATGTCGCGTTGTGTTATCCTTGGCCGTCCTGTGCCAATTTCTGGGATTTTTTTCTTGGCAAGGTCCTCCTCTGCCTCTTCCGATGCCTGCCAGAAGAACGCATACGGCGATATCGTCGCCCCAAAAAAGGCCAGAAACATTAGTAGAAAATTTTCATTGAACTCAAAGTGGGGGATGAGCGTAGAGAGCGCCACTTGGCTCCAGTCGGTGTTTACAGCAAAGGCGGCAGCAACGTATGCAAATAGCACCAGAGTGGTGTACTTGAGCATTCTCGCGTACCTGGCATATGAGAAGAAAACCTCCGTAAACAGGACGAATGCAGAAAATGCCACGGTGACAAGAACGGCTGGTATGCCAGGAAAAAAAATCTGAACCGAGGATCCCATGACGCCAAGATCAGCACCTATCGTTATGCAGTTTGATACCAAGAGAAGGCCCACGATTGGCAAAACTCCTTTTCTCGAATACTTTTTACCCACGGCACCGATAATCCCACCGCCCGTGGTCAGCCCTATTCTCCCACACATCTCCTGTATTGCAGTCATTAACGGCAACTGGAAAAGGGCAAGCCATGAGAGCCCCAGTCCGAATTGGGCTCCACCCTGGGCATACGTCCCTATTCCGGAGGGGTCATCATCTGAGGCACCGCTTATCAATCCCGGTCCCAAGAATCTAGAGAGATAGTCACGAATTTTCATGACGGGGCACCTTAGCCTTTGTTCAGGAACCGCCTGCCTTGTGGCCATATTGCCTAAGAATTTCCATTACCTGAATATCCTCGACCTGGTCAAATTCATTGTAAAATTCCCCCACCGCACTGAAAAATTCCGGAGCCTCCAGAACTACCACCTCCACCATCTGCGATAGCTTTTCAATCGTTTCTCTTGGCCCCACTGGGACTGCGGCTATCAGCTTTTTCGGGTGCTGCTTTTTGAGCCACATAATGGCGGCAAACATGGTAGCCCCTGTAGCGATGCCGTCATCCACCACTATGACAGTCTTGCCCTCCAAATCATATTTGATGTTTCCCCGGAATTTCATGAGGCGGCGCTCGATTTCCCTAAGTTCTGACTTGATTTCCGACTCGATGTACTGCTGGGGGACGTTCAACGCACTTATGATGTCAGTATTTGGAAAAAAACTTCCATCATGCATTACCGCGCCAATAGCTAGCTCCTTGTTGTATGGGGCTCCGATCTTCCGTGAAACGATAATGTCCAACTTGGCGCCGAGCTCTTTGGCAATGACATCCCCTGTTACCACCCCTCCCCGGGGGATTGCAAGTATGACGGGTTTTTCATCACGAATCGTTTCCAGCCTTTTCGCAAGCTTGTATGCAGCGTCAATCCTGTCCTGAAATGTCATTTCTTTTTTGGCCCCAAGTATTTCAAGAACCAATCGCAGGCATACCGCGCAACCTCCTCCAGTTTACCCCGTTCTTCAAAAAGATGGGTTGCTCCAGGCACAATCACCAGCTTCTTTTCAGAGGTGAGTATAGAAAGGGCATTCCTGTTCAATTCAATTACGGGTTCATCATTTCCGCCCACAATCAAAAGTGTGGGGCATCTTACCTTTGCCAGACTATCTCCTGCAAGGTCTGGTCTTCCCCCGCGAGAAACCACCGCCTTTACCACATCAGGCCTTTCCGAGGCGGCAACAAGTGCTGCCCCACCCCCTGTGCTTGCCCCAAAATATCCTATACCGAGTCCTGCAAGATCAGGGGCTTTGATTACCCAATCCGTCGCATCAGCCAGCCTTCTGGCAAGGAGCTGGATGTCGAACCTCAGGTAACCCGTCTCGGAATCTTGTGCTTCCTCCTCTAGAGTAAGGAGGTCGAAAAGTAGCGTTGCAATACCATTTTTGTTAAGCTCCTCGGCTACAAATCGGTTTCTTGGACTTTGCCTACTGCTTCCACTGCCATGGGCAAAAAGGACAATCCCGATGGCGCCCTCCGGTACGGCAATGTTTCCCGCCAATTCCACCCGTCCCGCCTTTATAGAGACGTTATCGGCGTTCCTTCGACTTCTTGTGTACGTCTCCATACCCTATCATTCCATCCAGAACCATATTGTGGTCATATTTTTTGCAACAAGTGCATCGAAGTTTGAGGCAGTCCCTTGCCAGGCCATGGTTGCAATTCTTGCAGGAACACACGGTGTCCCTGGATATCTCATCAAGCCCGCTAGTTTTGTCCGACATATTCCAAGCAAAAAACCCGCTCCACGGCCTTACAAAAACTATATCCACTCAAAAAAAACACGGTCATACAGAAAAAGGACCATGAAATTATTTTAATAGGGACTCCGATTATCAGCGGTGATAATCTACTGCCTAGCGCAGGATTATCAGTTTTGAGATTCAGGAGTTGTCTTAATTACGATTTCCCATAATCCCATAATAATGACAAATGACACCTACAGATCCCTGCTTGTTCCCTATGACGGCTCGGTTTTCTCACAACGAGCGTTAGTGAGAGCCAAGGATCTTGCAAAGTCATTTGGCTCCGTCCTTACCATAGCCTCAATTGTTGACATTAGCAGTGTTCCATCCCCGGGCCTGATACGATCCGGGGAGAGAAAGGCCCTTGAGAGGATAAGGCAATCTGTCATGCAGTCTGTAAGGGGCGCCTTGGAGAAAATCCAGAAAGGATGCATCGAAGAGGGGATCAAAACCAAGATTTTAGTCATGGAGGGGTCGGCCGCAGCCTCGTTATTGAAAATAATATCTGAAAACAAGATAGACATGGTCATAATTGGAAGCAGAGGTCTCTCTGGCATATCAAGAGTCAAGGCCTTAGGAAGCGTAAGCAGGAAAATTTCCGAGGTCGCCGATTGCCCTGTGATGATTATAAGGTAGGCTGGCGTCGCTTGCTTTCAGAGCCTTCGCCGCTGGATATTTCTCACGATGTCACATCCAACCATCATAGGGATCGAATTTCATGGGTGATAATCAGACCTGGAAATCTAAACCTGACTTAAAGTCCTTCAATCCCCCTGCCTTATCTAGGAGGAATCAATTTGGCATTGGATTTACAAGGCACGTTGAGCCTTGCCCAGACGATAGGCATCGTTGGATCGCTTGTGATTGCATTTTATTATTCCAGGATTGAAACAAACCACTTTTACCGCGAATTTCGAACCCATGTGATAAGTGAGCTTACTGAAAAGATGCACCGTATAGGGGAGATAATAATCGAGCATCCCGAGCTTGCCAAAATAGTAAATCAGGTAGATCCACCCGAGCAGGTTTTCGCAATTTACATCTTATCAGTATACAACCAAGCCTTTAACATGTACAGGAGGGACCTGCTAAATGAGGCGATTTGGTCTGGTTGGACCCAGATGATGAGAAGCAGCTTCCGCGATGGTACCATTGGAGATTACTGGAAAAAATTTAATGCAGATAGTAGGTTTAGCCCCGGGTTTAGGGAGTTTGTCAACAGCGTGATAATTGCAAGACAAGACCCATGACATCGTTTGCTGTTTCAGGAGAAATGGAACCATCTTGACCGTGGTTGGTCCTTTATTTCATGTTGATAAAGAAGCCATTTGTAAAATTATGATTACCGGCCGCAGGATTGACCGCCCGTTGATTCCTAGTTTAGACAGCCTTCATTCTTTTGAATGAGAATATTCCCGCCGCCCCAAGGATTATAGTGAAACCAAGCAAAATCAGGATGTCGACTTCAAAAGGTCGGTCTCCCACGCCCAACAATGCAGACCTCATCGCACTAACAGCGTAGGTGGCAGGGTCTATGGAAGTTAGTATCGAGAGCCATGCGGGCAACTTGTCAAGAGGAAACAGAGCACCGCTTAAGAAAAAGAGTGGAAACACGACGAAGCTTGCTATCATCTGAAAGCCTTCCAAACTCTGCATGTAGCTTCCCAAGGCAAGGCCCAACGATGTGAGGGTAAAGGAGAGAAGGATGACTATTACGGTGGCCTCAATCACTCCCACGAATGAATATGGGATGCCAATCAAGGCGCCCACACAAAGGAGGATTGCAGCCTGGATAAGGGAGCTTGTCATGCCTCCAAGGGCCTTCCCTACAAAGATTGTACCCCTGCTCACCGGGGCCACCATGACGCTTTTTAGAAAATCAAACTTTCTGTCCCATATTATGTAAGAGCCAAAAAATATGGAGGTAAAGATTACCGACATGCATACAATTCCTGGAAAGATGAATTTCTGGTATCCTACTGATTCCCCGCCAGGGAGCATTGCCACCGATCCGAAGCCAATTCCAATCACGAAAAGCCATAGAAGTGGCGTGAAAGTCGATGCAACAAGCCTGCTCCTTTCCCTCAGGAATACCTTGAATTCCCTCAGCCAAAGGGCATACATCTTTTCAAACAGAGTTATCCTACCTGCCATACTGCGCATACCTCTCCATATATCCCCCCTCACCCTGTTCCTTGATGGTTTTCGAGGCTAACTTTATGAAAACATCATTCAGGTCCGGCGACCTGAATTCTACAGAATCTGCGTCTACATGCCTTAAAATGTCCGGGATGTTTTCTCTGGCATTATCAACATACATCATTATTTCTCCCTCTACAAGTTCTATTCTCCTAATGTAGATCAATTTTCTCAGCGATTCCAAGTCTGGGAAAGACTTTGGCCGTAACTTGACAATGTCGCCCCCGATGGATTTCTTCAGGTTGCTCGGGGTATCAAGGGCTATTACCCTCCCCTCGTCTATTATCCCAATTCGGTTGCAGAGATGATCAGCTTCCTCCATGTAATGTGTTGTAAGTATCAGTGTTACCTCTTTTTCCTTGACAAGTTTTTTGATATAATCCCACATCATTCCTCGGCTGCTCGGATCAAGCCCCAATGTAGGCTCGTCAAGGAACATCACAGTTGGCTCGTGCAAGAGGCCTCTTGCGATTTCAAGCCTCCTCCTCATCCCTCCCGAGTATTTTTTTACCTGGTCGTGCTGCCTCTCGCCAAGCCCCACAAGATCCAACACGGATTGAATTCTTTTCTCCCTTTCAAATGATGGGACCCCATAGAGGAAGGCGTGGATCTTCAGGTTCTCGTACCCCGTAAGCATGTCATCGCTGCTAGGGGTCTGAAAAACAATGCCTATTGATGCCCTAACCTTTGCCGGCTGGGAGATTATATCATAGCCATTCACGATTGCGGTACCTGAGCTAGGCTTGAGCAGCGTGGCCAGCATGTGAATCACGGTAGTCTTTCCTGCGCCATTAGGACCAAGCAGTCCAAACACCTCGTTTTTACCAATTTCGAGATTCACGTTGTCGACCGCTAGAAGGTTCTCATACTTTTTTGTGAGATTACGTATCTTTATCAATTATATCAATTGGTACGCAGACGATATTATATTTTGGATGGTATTATCAGGACTGGATTTCGGTATCCGCCTTAAATGGCAGAAATTTGCAAAGGTGTCTCATCGACGGCCAGAAGCCTTCACAGAAATGAATACCTTCCTCGAGAGGAAACCAAATATCTACCGCTCGCAGGATTTGCACAAGGCGGAGGGAAGAGAGGATTAGCATCCCTATGCCAAAAATGATCTGGGAACTTCCCTTCCTATGAATTGAGGCGGTTTTGTTTCATTTAGCCAATTCTTCGAATATCAAACATGAGAAGCATCGTCGGGATTCGAGTCAATTTTCAATTCTGCGAAGAGGCATTCATCCGAACAGTGAGTAAGTTGTCCATCTTTGAGGCCTTGCCCACAGTAGCTACAAATTTTGGTCAACTTGTTCACCAGACTCCGTTTTCGGAAACCTGTTTCCTCTGTTTTCATAAAATTTTTCCCATTCGCATCGTTCGAATTCTGGCTGTGTCCCACTGCAGATGATGCCTTCCACATTCTCCTGATGTATGTCCCTCTTCCCGTTCAACTCGCCAGACTTTTTTTCCTACAGATTGCTTTAAAGCCAAAGTCTGATTATCAGAGTTGATAACAATCGTTTATTTTGCCTTCTGAATAGCATTTACAAGTTTTTCCTCGATTTCTAACCCCATATCGAAAAATTTCGGCGAGCCGGAGAGTGATAAGAGCGACGTAGGTTTGGCCAAGCTTATCCAGTTTTCTCCGTTTTTTTCATATACCGCTATGGTGCATGGCAGCAAGAGTCCGATTTCGGGCGAGGATTCCAAAACCTCCCTTGCCGCATTGGGATTGCAGACCTCAAGAAGCTTGTATTCCCCCCCAAGTGCAAGTCCTTTCTTATGCAAAATCTCCTTAAAATCCAGAGTCTCAATCACCCCGAATCCAGCCTCTTTTAGGCTTGTTGTCATATCCTCCAGTACTTGGCTGATTCCCTTTATGGTTCGTACAGAATAGCTGAAATTGGATGGCTCCACCTTTCGTTTCACTCCGGATTTTCCCTCATCATCATAAAGAGCATTAACATAAATTTAACAGACCTATGTGAATCCCACGAGTGATAATCGCGTCAGGTTAGCCCCGTTTTAAAATATACACGGTCACAGGCCCGTTCAAATATCAATGATGATAATCTCTGTTCACATTTATTAAAATGAGAAGCGGTAGATGGCACAGGAAGAAACTCCAAATGACTAATCCAGACCATAGGACTTTTCATGTAGACGAGGCGGACCGCGGTTTATGCTACTATTGTGGCAAGCCAGCATCATTCAAGGTGGGCTTGTGGTCCCAAGGATCAGAAGACTCTGATCAGGGCTGGCGGGCCATACTCATTTGTAAAAACTGCAATGAAAAACACAGGTGGGTGGATGAACAAGAATTACCAGATACTTATCTAGGATATTAGGAACTAAGATATCCAATGTCCAAATCAAGAATTTTTGGCGTAAAAAACGACCTAGGTTTAGGCATAAACGCGGTGAAAGTACTCCAACGGAGGTATCTCCTACAAAACGAAAAGGGCGAGATTCAGGAGACTCCGATGCAGCTTTTCCGGAGGGTTGCTCGATCAGTAGCCTCCGTTGAAACAAAGTACGGTAGCAGGCCAGAGGCAAAGAGGGTGGAAAATGACTTTTACAAGGCAATGTCACGGCTTGAGTTTCTACCCAATACTCCAACCCTGATGAATGCAGGAACCAAAATCGGTCAGCTGTCTGCATGCTTTGTGATCCCGGTGGAAGACTCTCTGGCAGGTATTTTCGAGGCTGTCAAATGGACCGCCATAATACACCAAAGTGGAGGGGGAACGGGGTTTGATTTCAGCCACCTGAGGCCTCAGGGGGATCCCGTCAAATCTACTGGAGGTGTCGCATCAGGACCTGTTAGATTTATGACGATTTTTGACAGGACGACCGAGGTCATAAGACAGGGCGGCAAGCGCAGGGGTGCAAACATGGGCATACTTCGAGTAGATCATCCGGACATCCTAGAATTTATCGTGTGCAAGTCAAATGAAGGGTTTCTTTCCAATTTTAACATCTCCGTGGCTGTAACCGAGGATTTTATGAAGGCGGTCAAGCGTAATCTCGACTATTGCCTTGTCAACCCGAGGAATAAGCAAGTTGTAAAAAAGGTCAATGCAAAAAAGGTGTTCGAACTTCTCATTGCAAATGCGTGGAAAACAGGCGACCCCGGAATAATTTTTATCGATGAAATAAATCGCCAAAACCCCACTCCGAACCAAGGCCATATTGAGGCCACCAACCCCTGCGGGGAACAGCCTCTTCTTCCATGGGAGGCCTGCAATCTGGGCTCAATCAACTTGTCAAAGGTGGTAAAGAACCGCACCGTAGATTGGGAAAAACTTCGATTTCTAGTACGTCTCGGCGTCAGATTCTTGGATAATGTGATAGATATAAACAAGTATCCAGCACCGCAGATAGAACGGATTACGCTAGCAAATAGGAAGATCGGGCTTGGAGTCATGGGGTACGCCGATGCCCTTATCAAACTGAAAATCCCTTACAACTCAGAAAAATCCCTCAATCTGGCTGAAAAGATAATGCGATTCATCCAAGTTGAGGGACACAAGATGTCCGAGGAGTTGGGGGCAGAAAGAGGAGACTTTCCCAACTTTGCCCAGAGCTTATTGAACAAAAAGTACAAAAACATGAGGAATGCCACGGTTACAACAATCGCCCCTACCGGGACAATCTCCATAATTGCCGGGTGCTCTTCGGGCATAGAGCCACTCTTTGCGGTATCCTATGTAAGAAACGTAATGGAGGGTATGAGGTTACTTGAATCGAATCCGGATTTCGTGAAGGCGGTGAAGGGGTTAGGAGTGCGTTCAGACGAATTAGTAAAGGAGATTTCAAAGACTGGCTCCGTGCAGAACATCGACCAAATTCCAAGGAGAATAAAAAAGATTTTTGTCACGGCACTTGATATTGCACCTGATTTTCACATACGCATGCAATCTGCCTTCCAGAAGTACACCGACAACGCCGTAAGCAAAACCGTCAACCTTCCACAGAGCGCAACTCCAGAGGATGTAAAATCAGCCTACCTGTTAGCCTACCGTCTCAGGTCTAAAGGCGTCACCGTTTATAGATACAACAGCAAGCCCCACCAGGTGCTGACAATAGAAATTCCTGAGAAAGGCTCGGATGAAAAGACCGTGGTTGCAGATTCGGAGTTTGGTGGCGGTTGTGAAGGGATAGTTTGCCCCCACTAAAAACTCCGTGTTACCTGATTTTGAGAGATTATCCTTGCAACCGGGAAAATGAGTCTTGACTTTTGTTCTTGTTGCAATACTACTCTCCGCCTCGCCAGACTAATTTGTTGCCTTGGGTTTTCGCCAGTCCCTCTTCCTATGCCAAGGAATTGTTTCGTCTTGTGAAAATGCACATTCCAGAAGCGAGGGCTACTTTCGGGTCAGCCCTTCAGAATTTGTTACGCATGCCAAGCGACGATGACCACAGGGGCGACAACATGGACAATTTTTACGCATCTTCCTGTTTAGATTATGAAATACCAGGTTTCCGTCTTTACTTTACGATTAGTACGGGAATCTTTGATTCGTGGAGAATTCCATTTGCTACGCTTCCCAGATATTCCGCGTGCGGAGATCCTTCTCCCCTGGAACCTATCACGATTACGTCGGACTTGCTTGATTTGGCAAAGGCAGATATTGTTTTTACAACGTCTCCTGACACGGCAATCTTTTCTGCGAATGAAATACCATGTCTTGCAGCGCTTGTTTCGGCCTGTAACATCATCTCTCGGGCCTTTTTCCCAATCTCCGCCCTATAGGATTTCAATATCCTTGCCACGGTTGGCGAGAAATTTGGCATCACGTGTATTCCTATTATAGTGCCCTCGCTCTGCCTTGCAAGAGATATGGCTTCGTTTAGGCCCCGTATAGAATTCAGAGACCCGTCCAGTGGGACTAGGATCTTCTTAAAACGGTTTTGCAGCATGCGTTCCCTAGCCACATGCCGTATATTACGGATGAGCCAGATTCTCAGTGTTGAAAAAAGGCAAATCATGATTCGGTTTTCTCAGTCGGTATGAAGGTGTTTTCCAAGCCTACATCTTGAGCATATGTATTTCCCGTCCTTGTCCACCTTGAAAAGTTGTGAGGTACACTCACATTCCGTGCACTGGCATTTCACGGTCACACTATATCAAACTCGCTATCCCTGCATTCCTCATAAGGTTTGTTCTTGTTTTTATTTCAGAATGTACGGGTTATCCTCCAAGCCTTATCCTTCAGCCAACCCGCCTACTATGTCCGATTTTGTGATAATTCCGACCAACAGATTGTTATTTACCACGGGAAGCCCGCTTATCTGATGACGAATCATCAGTAAAGCGGCTTTGAAAATGAATTCATTTTTGTTAATCACGACGGGGTTTGGCGTCATTATGTCCTCTGCCCGGAAGGTAAGACTGCGATCAAGCCTGCTTGCATTAAACTCGTTGGGCCTTGGCTGGTTTTTCAGTTCCGCCAAATCTTCTGTCTCGTAATACTCCTGTATCCAGTTTGGAGTTTTTGCGGGAAGAAAGTCCCTATATGTTATGATTCCAACAGGCTTCTTTTCCCTCGTCACCACTACCCTAGAAATCTTGTTGTTTATCAGGACGCTCTCTGCTACCAGCAGTAAATCCTTCGGATCGACTGTGACAACTTTACGGGTCATAAACTTTGACACTTCCTCGTTTGCCACCCCGTTAATCAGAAATGCGCCAACGAGATCCGTCTTGGTCACAATTCCCGTAAGTGATTTGTCCTCATTTAGCACAATTACCGAACTTATGTTATTGTTTTTCATCAGTTTAGCACACTCGGGGATGGTTCCATTCCTCTTGATGGTTACAAGATCCCCCGACATTACGTCCTTTACACTAATTTCTCCGATGTCGCGACCGTTAAAAACTGACGTGGCCCTAGCCATGTCTTTTTCCGTAACAATGCCCACCGGTACATTGCCGTCCCTAGTTACAACCAAACGCTTAATCCCATACCTTGCTAGCAGCCCAATGGCATCTACCAAGCTAGTCCTCGGTGTAACGCTAATGGGTTTCTTCAGGATGGAGGTCAAGAGAACCGGGTATTCTAATCGCATTGCCTTGCACTCCGCGGTTTCTCGATAAATACATCTATGAAGAATATCAGCCGTGATAATACCATCTTGGGAGATGCCCCTTTAGAATCCCCAGATTCCCTGCGGTTTCCTGCCTGCAAAACTCCCGATCTCACCAGTGATATTCATGTTTTGAGGTTAATACAGCTAAAGAACAACACGGATTTAGCCCTATTTGGGCTGCAAAATACAAATGGTTTGATCTGAAATGGGCATAAGAAATGACAAGAATCTTGTAATCTACCCCGATGAGTTTGGGTTAGCCACTGACTATTACGAACTCACTATGGCTGCGGCATACTTCAATTCAAAACAGGTTCAAAGAAGGGGGGTCTTCGAGCTGTTCGTCAGGAAACTACCTCGGAACAGAGCATACATGGTGGTTGCAGGTCTGGAACAGGCATTATCCTATCTTACAGACCTGAAATTCAGTGAGGACGTCATTTCTTTTTTGAGGAAAGAAAAATCTTTTTCGAAAATGGAGGATGATTTCTTTGAATATCTTAGAAGATTTGAATTTACGGGAGATGTATGGGCGGTACCAGAAGGGTCAATTCTTTTCCCTAACGAACCCCTCATAAGGGTTGAAGCGCCCATCATAGAGGCCCAGGTTGTTGAAACGTTCCTTTTGTCCACGATTAATTTTCAAAGCCTTATTGCTACAAAGGCATCCAGAATAACTGCCGCCGCGGGAAATAAGCAAGTCATCGAATTCGGGTTTAGAAGAGCCCATGGTCCTCAAGCAGCACTTCTTGGAGCTCGGGCAAGCTATATCGGCGGATGTGCCGGCACCTCAAATACACTCGCAGGCTACAAGATGGGGATTCCGATTTTTGGCACGATGGCGCATTCCTACATCATGAGCTTTGAAAGAGAGGCGGATGCATTTTTAGAATTTTCCAAGGTATTTCCTGAGGGAATGCTCCTAGTGGACACTTATGACACCTTAGACGCTGTGAGAAAGATAGCAAAATCCGGGCTTGAGACCAGTGGAATAAGGCTAGATAGCGGCGACCTTTACGCATTGAGCGTAGAATCCCGCAAGATTCTCGATGAGGCAGGTTATAGAGGCACCAAAATAATGGCCAGCGGTGATCTCAACGAATACATTGTTAACGATCTGGTACAACGCCATGCACCCATCGACGTGTTCGGCGTCGGGACGGAGCTTGCCACTTCAAGGGACGACCCGGCAATGAATGGAGTATACAAACTGGTCGCAGTAAAGGACCCTGCCGAGAATGGAAGTTACCGCATTATTTATAAGCTCAAGACCAGTCCCGGAAAAAAGACCTATGCAGGACCAAAACAGGTTTTTCGTTTTTATGAGGATGGTTTGGTAAATTTCGACATAATAGGTCTTGACAACGAATCCTTTAGCGATGGAATCCCCCTCATGAACATGGTCATGGAAAAAGGAGTGGTAAAATCTAGGCTTCCGACCCTAGATGAGATAAAGGGATTCCATGCCTCCCAGATGGAGACGCTGCCGTTGCAATTTAGGAAGATTGATCTTGTCCCTGAGAAATTCCCGGTAAAATACAGTGACAAATTGGAGAAAATTACGAGCACGTTTAGGCCGCAATGAAACCCCATGTGCTAGAATGCCTTTTTAACGACGGCGAGAAAGGTGCGTAATGGTCCGGCATCCCCTTCCAAAAGATACAAGGAGGGTTGCAAGGAAACGATATGCCATCCTAGTCGTAGACATGCTAAATGATTTTGTTTATGGCAAACTAAAATGCCCTAGCGCAAAAAAGATAATCCCCCAAATCCAAGCACTGCTCAAGACTGCCAAGGAAAGTGGAATGCCAGTTTTCTTCTGCAATGATGCACATCTCAGAGGAGACCACTACGAATTCAACCTGTGGGGGCCACACGCCCTAAAGGGGACAAAGGGCGCCAAGATAATAGACGATTTGAGGCCCTCGGATCACGATTACATCATACCCAAGCGTACCTACAGCGCATTTTATCAAACCAATCTCGAAGGCATGTTAGAGAAGGAATTTGGAAAGATGGGCCCTGACGGCATCATAATACTTGGAATTCACACAAACATCTGCGCAGAACATACTGCCTATGATGCTTTTGTGAGGGGTTTTGAGGTCATAATAGCGGAGGATGGGGTTACTGCCTTCACCAAAAAGGACCATGTGTCAGGATTGAATTACATGAGGCGTAACTACGGTGCAAAGGTTCTCAAGACGGGGCAAATAGCTCGCATGTTCCTTGACCCCAAGGGCTAGGACATCCCAACTCCTCTGTTTCCATGCCTATGGGATTTCCCCTCATTTCTTATCTTTTCGAGTATTTTCAGTAGCGACTTGCCGTCCCTTGCGATATAGTCCGCATATTTGACAGGCCAAGGGCTCGGGATTTTCCCTTCAGAGAAAAAGACGGTTCTTTTTCCGAGTTCCTTTGCAAAGTACATCTCCATAGCCGCTCCGAAACTTGGAGTGGCAAGGACGACCAGCACGTCGGATTTACTGACCAGCCCGAGGTCGTGCCGTACAATCGCGTTCGAAAGTTTTTTCTTACCTGCAAAGTCTCTGATTCTGGAGTAGTCCCTATCCCTTGAGCAAAACTGGTCAACCACCGAGAAGCCGTTTTTTACCAAGAATTGACTTACGTTCTTGATCCTCTCAATCCCCTTGTTTCCAATCGGCCCGCAGACCATCAGTTTCACGCAGTTCAGACAATCGAATTGGCTATAACGATTTCTTCAAGCCAGGTGCGGAGGCATAGCTTGCAATCCCCCAACGGCCAAAAATTAAAAAAAAGGACGCAAACGTTCCAAGATTCGGATCGTGGTGATCCTTTGGTCATCCGTTGTCCTGAAAACTAGAACCTCAAGGGCTCCGTTTTTTCCGGGTTCGCTTACGTCCGCTACTATTACCACTTCGTCTTATAAAAGAGCGCCATTGATTATCAGGGATGGTTGGCAGGTAAATGACTAGTATGCACTGTCGTGCAACGCAGTCCTGCCAGTTATATCATTCGGTAACGACATCAAAGACATGCAAGTACTACAGCAGGGAAGACCGGTTGAAGAGGAAGTTGCCAGGGATTTCCTTCTTGAGATCCAGGCAGACAGGTATTGCCGTGCAATCCTTGAATCTGCAAGCGACCTTCCAAAATCGGCAAAACAGATTAGCCATGAATGCGGAGTTCCAATAAGCACTGCCTACAGGAGAATACAGCAGATGCATGACCACAAACTCTTGTCCATCTCAGGCACAATAAACGAGGATGGAAAAAAGTTCTTCCTCTACAAGAGCAAGATAAGGGCTATTGTGTCCTTTTTTGACGCAGGAGTAGTAAAGGTAGAGATTGTCCCAAATACTGGAAAGCTAGATGTTTAGGACACCCTTTCCATTTTTCTAATATTTTTCCCGCCATAGTCTTGAACCTTAGGATTCCAGACAGAGACCCAAAAAAACGCCTCACAAGGAGGAAGAGATCTTATCATTCCTGATAATTTGGATTTTGTTTATTACGCAAGATTTCGATCATTTCTTGTTGGCAATCAAGACGACTTCGCTTCTAGTGGCCGATTACATGACGCCAAGGCCCATTACGGCAAAAAGCACGGATACATTAACAGACGCCGTTGCCCTAATGGCAGAGCGCGGGATAGGAAACCTAGTAGTTGAGAAGAGACGTAGGCCTGTCGGACTCGTGACAGAAAGGGAAATCCTCGCCAGTCTAGTTGGTCACACGAAGATCCAAAGCATCCCCCTCGGCGAAATAAAACTGAGCAAATTTGTGACCGTAGGCCTGCAAGACAGAGTAATAGATGCTGCAAAACTCATGATATCTCAAAAATCGAGACTGCTTGTTTTTGAGCCGGCCAATAGACTGGCAGGCATAATAACTGCCACAGACATGGTTCGGGCATTTCGGCGAACGGCAAACAATCCCGAACTAGGTAAAGTCATGAGCAAAAGGATCTATTCAGTAAAATATGACGACAGCATACTGCGGGCCTGCAAAGTAATGAACTCCAAAAGGATCGGAAGCGTAATAGTCGAAAGGGACGGGATCCCGTATGGGATATTCACCGAGCGGGATCTTCTAGTCAATGTTCTTCTAAATGATTCAGACGTACACAATCCAGTGGGTGGATATTGCACCTCGCCTCTGATTACCGCCAAAGCAGGAATAAAGGGGGGCGATGCTGCACGAATAATGTCTAAGAATAAAATCAAAAGGCTAGCTCTAACCAAGTCGGGAAGGTTGTTTGCCTTAATCACCGCAAGAGACATTGTCGATGCATTCCAGATGAGTTTTGGCGACGAGTTCTAAAGTATCCCCAGTCTAGAAATCCCCGAAGGCGGCAACTTAACAAGGCGCAACGGTGGAAAAGGCTGGTCCCGGCACGGTTTCGGCCCCATGCTTACTGATTCTCACCCATGATATTCTATTTTCACAGTAAAATAGTGGCCCCGCCATGTAGCTATATGGTCCTCGATGCAGTAAAACTCAAGGTTAGGGACTACATGACTCCTGACCCAATTTCCATCGACGAGACTGCCACCCTCTCAGACGCAGTGACCATAATGGCAAGAGAGAACATAGGTAACTTGGTAATAGAAAAGAGTGGAACGCCCTCAACCGTGCTGACCGAGCGCGAGATCTTGTCATATGTGGTGAAAGTAGGGGAAATTCCAGACATAAGAATGTCCGAGGTCCCTACCAAAAGATTTGCGAAAGTTACACCAGATGAACTCGTATTAGATGCGGCTAGATCCATGTTAGAAGCCAAAAGGCGCCTACTTGTTTTTGATGGCGAGAAACTGGCAGGCATCATTACTATCTCAGACATGCTACGCGGACTGCTTGCAACAGGTGGCAATCCCCCACTTGACGGCGTGATGAGAAAGAATGTCCACCGTTGCCAGCATCACGATTCTATTTTCAAAGGTGTAAAAACAATGTATTCTAAAAAGGCTGGCAGCGTATTATTGTCAAAAAACGGCGTTGACTCGGGGATTTTCACCGAGCGGGACCTCCTCACGCGAGTGCTTGCCAAGGGTATCGACCCGCAGGAAAAACTTTGGGATTATTCATCGGCGCCACTCATCACGGCACATTTTGGGATACGGGGCAACGATGCCGCGGAAACAATGTCGGTAAACAAGATAAAAAGGCTACCGCTCACAAAAGATGACAGGGTCATAGGGATCGTGACAGCACGCGACATAGTGGATGCGTTTAGGAGACTTTAGATCTTTCAAATTAACGGAATGACCCACAAGATATTCGTCGGGTATGCAAAGGGCGATGAGGCCGGCGCGGCTGAAGTCTTTAACGCTCTGAGGAGGATCAAGGGAGTCACCCCCTACATTCCAGGCCTGTTGGAAACAGCAGATGAGAATTTGCCCATAAAAATCAGGAATGGACTTCAAGAGTCTGATCTTGCCGTCTTTCTTATAACATTTAACAGTACCAACACCATCTGGTTGAACCAAGAAATCGGATATGCCAGTGCAAGACAAATACCGATTATTTCCATAGTAGAAAAGGGAATAGATGTAAGGGGATTCCTTGAGAAAAAAGAATACATGGTATTCCAGAGGGCTGACTTTGGTCACAACGTGTACCAGTTAATTTCGAAGATTCGTGAGGAATTTGCAAGGCTGGGGGATCCGTTGACACTGTTCCAAGTTACCTGTCCCTCCTGCGACACTATGTATCTGGAACCTCTGCCGAGCAAAAACATTGTTGATGAGGCAGTAGAAAGGCGCCAGCACCTGCGATATCAATGCCCATCATGCTCCCACCACTTCCTTGTTGACCCAAAGACGTTAGACGTCAAAGTCGATTCTTGATGCCACGGCTACGCCTGTCTCATGGTCTGGAGATATTTCTGCCTCTCCCCTGCCAGTTCGATGATGTCACTCTTGCTTATAACACCTAGAAGCCTTCCATCATCGCCGCAAACGAAAATTTTTCCAACTCTCTTCTGCACCATTTCCATAAGTGCCTTTTCCAAATCTGTGTCAGGGGATACTATGGCTAATGATTTAGGCGAGTGCATGACATTTCTAACGGTGGTTGTTCCCCTCTGGCTTTCCGGAATGCCCATTGTCTCCCTTAATGATATCATGCCGATGAGCCTCCCTTCCTCATCCGTCACGGGAAATTCGCTTTTCATGCTGGTAGCAAAATAGTTCCTCATTACAAGGTCAATCGGCAAGTCTTCCTTTACAGAAATAGTCCTAGTGTTCATTATTGTTCTTGCGACAATCCCCCTCAGCACTGCCATCAGATCAAACTGCGACATATATGACTGGGCCCCAGCATGCAGGAACCATCCCACCAGGACTATCCATATACCTCCCACGTAGTCCCCACCCAGAAGATAAAGAAAACCGAAACCCATGAAGATGTATGAAATTATTATTCCAATGTTTGTCGCAATCCGTGTTGCCTCCCGATAATCATGTTTCCACCTTACTAATGCCGCCCTAAGAACCCGACCCCCATCAAGTGGGAAGGCAGGAATTAGGTTAAAGGCACCAAGTGCCAAGTTAGCAATCAGGCCGTAGTACAATATTCCCTTTGCCTGCATGTAAACGAGACTGCCTGATCCAAAGCCGCTTACCGCCCAGAAGAAAAGGGCGATTACCGCAGATATGGCAAAACTGGACAGCGGTCCTGCAATCGACATCTTGAATTCCTGGTGAAAATCCTCTGGTTCTTTTGAAATATCCGACACTCCCCCGAAGATAAACAGGGTAATGCTTTTGACTGGAATGCGGTATCTCCTAGCAACTACGGAGTGGGAAAGCTCATGAAGCAGTATTGAGAAGAACAAAAGCCCCGTTCCAATTGAGCCCATCAGCCAATAGTCTATTTGGGAAAGCCCCTTGACATAGTCCGGCATGAAATAAGACGAGAGCGTCCAATCTATGAGAAAGAACGTGATTATCAGCGTGAAGTGCAGCCGTATGCTGATTCCCTTTATGTGGCCTACTTGAAGAGACATATCATCACTAACTCTGGCTCATGCGGCCCAGAATTTCCAATCAGGGCTTCGCCGCCTGAAACGCATCAACAAGGTCCCTTGCTGTAACGATCCCTGCAATGGAAACGCCCTCAGTCAGCCCGAGCCTCTTGATGCTTTGTGAAGCCATGATTGCCGCCGCCTCGGTTGCAGAGGTTCCCATCTTTGCCGTAACAAGGGGAAATGAGGAATACGTGCCAACCTGGTCTGAAAGGCGCGCATCCTTGGAAAGGGCCCTTACAAGGTCCCTCTGAGTGAAGATTCCAAACTCGGAATCCCTTTCCACCAGAATGCTTCCGATGTTTTTTTCTTCCATTAGCTTTGACGCATCCAGAATCGAGGTGTCATAGGGACAGTGGTAAACCTTTTTGCTTACCACATCCTCTAAAGGCGGTGATTTCTTGGTCTGACTGAACGCCTTGAGCATGTCAGATGCCGTAATTGTCCCGACTAGTTTATCCCCATCTGCAAAGACCAGGACCCTTGCCCTTTTTGAAATCATAAGTCTGGCAGCGCCTAATACGGTGGTGTCAGGCGTGACGGAGACGAATTGACGGAGTGTAATGTCCCCGATTTTCTTCCCCTTCCAGTCAGCCCCTGATGCGATCTGGTGCAGGATCTCCCTTTCAGTAAGTATTCCCAGGGGGGTTGTGCCTTCCTCTTCCATAACAATCAGCGTCGCAAACCTGTTATCCGCCATGAAGTCAATGGCCTCTTTGAGTGATACGTCTGGTTTTACAGATATCGGATATTCCGACATGTATTTGCCCACCAGTAGGTCTTCCATTTTTAATTCCATAGGATTGTTTTCAGAACTTGGTATTTTACTCTGGTAACTAGATATCAAGGATGATATTCAGCAACCTGTTTTAATAAATTAGCAACTATAGCATCTGCAATGTCGAATGAAAAATTCGCAAACATTGTTGTGGCAATAGACGGCTCGGATCTTTCAAAGAGGGCAGCAGATTACGCAATTTCCCTAGCCAAGGAACAGAACGCCAAAGTGTCAGCAGTGGCAGTAGTGAAATTTCACCAGACTGACGCGTTTCGGGGATCAACTGCCACCCTTGAAAAGTTCGTGAGAAAGCAGGCCGAAATTGCACAAAGGTGGCTTGACTCGGCAAGAAACAAGGCAGAAAAGGAGAACGTAAGGTTCGAGTCGCGAGTGATAAAAACAAGAACGAACATTCCAGAAGAGATCATCAAATATGCAATGGACAAAAGGTCAGACCTCATAATCATGGGAACAAGGGGCAGAACAGGCTTCAAGAAAGTCCTCCTAGGCAGCGTGGCCTCTGCGGTGGTCACCCATGCCGGATGCCCCGTAATGGTCATAAGATAGGTCTTTTACTTGGGGTCTGATCAAGTTTTGACCCACTTTTTTTCCTACTCGCCAATGACAGAAGTCAGCATGAGGCAGGCCCATAATGCCCAAACTTGCTAGCCTAGACAACGCCGCCCGGACCGTAGTTTTTGGCTCTTGGTTTGGATGGGCCCTTGACGGCTACGACCTAGTCCTAATGCTTTTTGTCATTTCATCAGTAAGCCAGCTTTTTTTCCCTGCATCTGACCAACGGCTGAGTCTCCTTGCGACCTTTGCCACTTATGCGGCAACCCTTGTAGTCAGACCCCTCGGCGGAGCCTTGTTCGGCGTCTTTGGGGACAAGGTGGGCAGGAAAAGGGCCATGCTGATTACTATCATCGGTTTCTCCTGTGCAACCTTTGCAACAGGTCTCCTTCCGACTTGGCAGTCTGTTGGAATTCTATCCCCAATAATGCTAGTATTCTTGAGGATTTCCCAAGGTCTTTTTGCTGGAGGAGAATGGGGTAGTGGCGCAGTAATATCCATGGAGTCTGTATCAAAACCACTTAGGGGGATCACGTCTGGGTTCATTCAGAGCGGGTTCCCATTCGGCTTCCTTATTGCCTCTTTGGCCTTCTGGGTGGTTTCAACATATTATCATGATAAATCATTTCTGGAAATCGGCTGGCGCATAATGTTTTTCACTGGGATTGTTCCTAGCCTCCTTGCCCTGATACTCCGCCTCAAGATGAACGAGTCCGGGCTTTGGAAGGAAAAGATGGTGCGTCAAGAGCTGGAAAGGGCGCCATTGAAAAAAATTGTAACTGGCGTAAACAGAAGGCCATTTTTTTGTCCCTCTTGGTAACATCGGGTTTGATGTATTCATATTACGCATCCATAGGGTTCATGCCTACCTTACTCTCACAGTACGTCGGTCTTGGAGAGTCAGAAACCGCGATCATAATGGCTGCATCAACATTCTCATCCATGATGGGCTATATCTTCTGCGGATGGCTCAGCCAAAAAATTGGCAGGATTCGTGCAATTGGCGTATTTTCCCTCGCATCGTTGATTCTTGCCCTTCCTTTGCTTGTTGGCCTTTTCCACGCATCATCTACTGCGGAGAGGGCAGTCTATTCGTCCGTGCTGATAATGGTGGCCACGAGCGGTTTTGGTCCCATACCGGCATTTTTGTCGGAACGTTTCCCAACAGCCATCAGGAATACCGCGTCAGGTTTTGTCTTTAATGGCGGATTGATTGTAGGTGCGTGGGCTCCTTTGCTAGCAGTAGAGGCGGCGTCCGGATCCGCCGCATTAGAGCCCGTATTGTTTGCCGCAAATCTGATGGCGGGGTGTCTTTTGACGATAACAGGCTTGAGGCTAAATCCTGAAACACGGAATGTTGATTTGCGGACAGGTTCGGCAGACTCCTGGTCCGCGGGTATTCTCGAACCTGACGTGGAAGTCTCAGGGCTTGTATCGCTCGGCTGGCTTGCAGATGTGATCACCGCAGATCTGCACAGCGGAGTGTCCCGCAGTGGTATGCACGTGTGCATAGCTCTCATCTATCTGCCATTGGCTTGATTCCTGCGCTCCATATGCAGACGCAAAGGCAAGAAGTGGCAACAGTGCCAAGGCGGCGTAAATCATTGGGTCCATACCACCAATATGCCCCCAGAGTTCTTTAAGACTGGGTTTGCTTACCAAGTGTGAGAATCATCTGCCCGTTACCAATCTTGATAATTAAAACCCGCTTTTTATGGATCTTTCATGTAAAAAGCTCATGGATGAATACTTTGCAAGGGACATTATGAAAGAGGATGTGATTACAATTGAACATTCGGCCGCTGTCACCGAGGCGGCAAGAAAGATGGCTGAAAAAGAGATTGGCTGCGTGATAGTAACTAATCAAGGCAGGCCTATCGGCATATTGACAGAAAGAGACATTGTGAGATTGGTGTCACTCAATAAAAGCCCCATGTCGTCAAGCGTATCGGAAGTCATGTCATCACCCCTCATATCCCTGAGCCCCGACGACTCAATCTGGGAGTTGGCGGAGGAGATGAAGATTAGGAAGATCCATAAAATGCCAATAGTCCATGAAAACAAGGTTGTCGGGATCGTAACGACATCTGATATTACCCGCCTATGCAGCATAGGCTCAGATTCAGAAATGCGGTTGGTATGCCAGCAGATATTGCAGAGACTAAACCAGCCTTGACAAACTTAACCTGACGCGGCCCGCCTTGACGATATCACTGGAGATTGCATCGACCTAGCAGACCAGGTTTTCTGAACGTAGGCCCATTACAACATCCCAAGGCGTTACCACTCCCCTCGGTAACAAGAGATATGGCGACTCCATCCCATAGAGGAGCCTGCACCCTTTTTCCAATGAATCCGTTTCAGAGGCCCTCATCGCCGTGTCCAGTTTAAATTGCCCTCCATCTGTCTCCAGAAAGTCGTCCACCCCATCGAGGCAGTTGAGATCACGAGATATCCTTTGGATGATTATTCTGTCGCTTATGAATTCCGATGTGCCTGACAACACGAGTTTTCTGGTCTTGTTTTCCAGCATGGATTTGATTATTTCCCTCACCTTCTGGCTTTTTGTGAAGGTAAGAATTCCCCCCCTAGAAACCTCCCCAATCTTCATGCTAGTTTTACAAGTCATGCCCACTTCGAGGAGCCTTCTGGCTGAAATCGCCGAGTAGCCATGATACTTATTCGGCAGTATCGCAAATGCCCTTCCCGTGTGCAACCACGTGTCTATCACCTCGCCCAATGTAGTTTCGGGATTCAAAATCACTAGGTTCCTCCGCATTATTTCCCCTATCCTTCGCTTTCCAAAAAAATTCTCCCGGGGGCGTTCCAGCAGCGTCTCAAGGATCTCCGACCCGCCTATAAGGCCTACTGGGACCTCGCCGCGTACGACTACAAGTGAATCGGTAAAGGTTTCAAGGTTGTGTGGGAGCAGGTTAACCGCCTCCTTGACCGGGTCATCCTCGGACACGGTTACAATCGGGGATGACAGCAGGGATGTTTTCAGCAGGATACTGAGAGGATATTGCAAAATCCCAGTCTTACGCCCCTGTCCAAGGTTTGAATTCCCCTCCACCAGCTTTAATTTTAAAAAATCTCAGTATATTTACACAGAGCCTGATTACCAACGGTGATTTTTGCGGGCAATTTGTCCCCTTACCGCATTTAAGGAGTACCCTTTGGTGAAAATCAACAGGCATGGTTATTAGTAAAATCCGAGCCTGAAAAGTGATGCAAAAGATAAAGAAGATACTTGTACCGCTTGACGGTTCCAAAAACTCGTTCAGGGCCCTAGACATGGCCATCACTCTGGCAAAGCAATTTGAATCGTCCATAGTCGGCCTCTGTGCCATACCTCTTGAGCCTCCCATCTACATGCCGGGCATGTCCAGCCACTTTAAGAAGAAGATCACTGAGGAGGCGGAGAAGTTCATGGAACAGGCGAGAAAGGTTGCGGAAGAAAATGGCGTGGACTTTAAGTATTATATTGCATACGAAAACCCCACAAAGTATATTTCCGAATTTGCGAACAATCGGGATTTCGACCTGATAGTTGTCGGCTCCCACGGGCACGGTGCCATAAGGGAGGTGCTTCTTGGAAGCGTTGCCCATTCAACGGTCCACAGGGCAAAGACTGCCGTGCTGGTTGTCAAGTAGGAACACCAAAATTTTTAACGTGATTTTTTTATCAATGTCGGCGGAATGGACGGATTTGAGGCCCTTTACTAGTTTTGATAATCATAATCTGCTCTTATATAATTTGCAGTGGAATGAATAGTGACGGAAACGCGGGGTAATCACCCTGGACGAGATGTACTTAGGTATGTAACGTTTACACGTTTCCGTCGTTTCTTTTTCTAAGTAGGTTCTTGACCTCCAAGTTAATTGTTAGAAAAAAAGTTCTAGGCAGCGATCCGCCTCAAGAGATCCTCAAACAAATTACAACGGCCTAGATCAAATCCAAGCGCGAAAAGTAAAGCATAGTTATTCGTGCGCCAAAAACCCTTGGCACTAGGGGACGAGTATTGCCCTGCCATCAATTTTGCCGTTTGCAAGTGTTTCTGTGGCCTTGTTGACTTCCATTAGGTTGAACTGGTTTATCGGAGTCTTCAGCTTTTGCTTCCGAGCAAGTGCTATTACCTCGGCCAATTCATTGTAGTTGCCCCACAGCGAGCCGATTACCTTATGCTCGTTAATCACAGACTGCATTATAGGGACATTGAGTGTCTCACCCATAAGGCCCACGAGTACCAGCGTGCCCTTCTTTCCAAGGCTTGCAAAGCCTACGTCCAGCGTATCTCTAGAGGCTACGATATCAAGGGAGACATCCACGCCCCGGTTTTCAGTTATTTTTCTAATGGCGGAAATTACATCCTCCGTCTTTGAGTTGATTACATGGTCTGCCCCCATCTCCCTTGCAAGCCTTGCCTTCCCTTCGTTTCTGACGACAGCTATCACGTTGGTGGGAGACATTAATTTCAGGTACTGTATCGCATAGCATCCAAGCCCCCCCACTCCAAACAATAGGGTGTAACTGCCAGGGTTGAGCATACGTCGAATCTTTTTTACTGCCCGGTAAGGCGTCAGGCCCGCATCAGTTAAAGGGGCCAGCATCTTTGGGTCCATCCCGTTTGCCCTAATTAGAAACCTGTATGATGGGATGTGCATGTATTCTGCATATCCCCCGTCGAATTGTGAAAGCCCCGGCCACCTGGCATGCATGCAGAGTTGCTCATCTCCCCCCTTACAGTTGATACAAACTCCGCATCCCCACCCCCCAAAGACCGCCACAACATCGCCCTTTGCAAGTCCCTTAACTGACTCGCCTACCTCTTCCACATAGCCCGCAGTCTCATGTCCTACCGTGAGGGGAAGCTTTACTGGGAGTGTTTTCTGCCATTCGCCATGCATGAAGTGGATATCGCTGTGGCATACTCCTGCTGCGCCCACTTTTATTATCACTTCCTCCCCTTTGGGTTTCGGCAAATTTACTTCATCAATTTGTAGCGGCTCACTGTACCTGTGCAATCGTGCTGCCTTCAAGATATCTCAGCATAACCAATATCCCACCAGTATTAAGGTCAGGTCCAGATTATCAGCACTGGAAACGCATCGAATCACAGAACAGGAACCGGGCAAATTTGCAAAAAAGTAGATGCCTAGTGCACGATCATTACAGCACATGGAGAGAGTTCAGACACCCTTCTGCTTACACTCCCAAGCACCTTGAGCTTGCCAAGGCCCCTCAAGCCCTGGCTGCCGATAACTATCAGGTCTGCCTTTTTGCCCCTTGCATATTTGAGTATCATTTCCACGGGCTTGCCCGATAAGATGTCATAAACCGCATCAACGCCTTCTGCCTTGCAGATTGCAACCTCTGCCAGCGCTTCTCTGCGCGCCTGGGTCTTTACTGCAGCCATAAACTTTGCAATTGATTCCTGTAAAACCCCGTCCTTTTGTAAAAGGCCAAGGAACATTCCCGGTGGAAATTCCTCAGGATCAACCACTATAATCACGTGTATTTTTGATTCCAGTCTCTTTGCCATCTTTATCGCATGAAAAAGTGCCTTCCTTGAAAATTTCGATCCGTCCGTGGGCACCAATATCTTTGAGAGTTTTGCCCCGTTGCTCATAGATAGGGTCGCCCTTTACAATACTTAAAACCGATTCATAAATTTCAGGCCTGATATTGAGTCATTTAGAGGATCGATTCTCAATCCTGGTAATCTGCAAAAGACTGTTAAATTATAATTAGTATCATAGCGCATGGATAAACCCAGAAAGCACGACATGCCAGACAGCCTTCCCGTACCGTTCTGGCGCCATGGCTGGACGGATATTGACAGGCTTTTCGACAACATGCGCAGGGATTTTGAGAGGTCACTTTCAACACTGCCAATGCTGCCTGTCCCACCATTCCACGTATCGCAGCTCTCATGCGACATAGTTGATGAGGGAGACAGATTTGTAGTGAGCGCGGAATTGCCCGGAGTTTCAAAGGAGGAGGTAAAAATCGAGGTTTCAGACAACCAGCTGGAAATCTCGGCAGAGCACGGGGAACGCGAGGAGGAAAAAGGGAAAAACTACGTACGAAAGGAACGGAGGTTCCTTTCTTACCACAGGACTCTCCCACTGCCCGAGAAGGTAGACTCGACCAAGACAAAGGCCACATTGAACAATGGCATTTTGGCACTTGAACTTCCCAAGATCAGCCCCACGCCAAAGCCAAAAACCACCAAAGTCCCAATCCAGTAATTCCCTCTTTTTTTTGAATTATGGCATTATCAGTCCTGAGAAACACCCCTAAAAATAAATCCAAATGGTGTTATCGTAAGACATGGCGCTAGAACTCCTCAATGAGCCGGTTTCAAGGTTTACCAACCCGAAAATGACCACTGTTGAGAGCAACCTTACCATCCAGGATACAGCGCAGGCAATGGTAGAGTCAAAGGTTGACAGCATATTGGTTTTTGAGAACAGCAAGATAATTGGGATTGTCACCGAAAAGGACATCCTCTATGACGTGGTGGCAAAGGGCCTTGATCCTACAAGGACCACGCTAAAGCAAATCACCAAGAGCCCCCTCATAACGATTCAAAAGAACGCCCCCGTGAGGGAGGCGCTGGATCTTATGAAAAAGCACGACATACGCAGGCTTGTTGTTATGGACAGGAGGCCAATCGGCCTCATAACCCAGAAGATGGTTTGCGGCAACTTGGAGGGGCACGACCTCCTCCTACCCGAGCTTGAGACTGGCGATAAGACGTTTTGTCCCTATTGCTCCATGCAGTTCAAGGACACAAGGCTTGTCTGCGAACACATAGACAAGGTGCATATAAAAAATGACTAGCAGGTTTCGTATAGTTATATAAGATAGCATACTGTCAGATAGTCATTCAATGGTAGTTAAGAGGAAGCCCCACCCCCCAAAACACGAGGATACCAGAAGCATAAGTTACAGGTTGCCTTCACACATAGTTACTGAGCTTGAAACAGAGGCTATGCAAAGGAAGATTTCTCAGAACGTGCTTGTAAGGCAGATTTTGGAAAAATACGTCAACTGGGACAGGTTTGCAGAAAACATCGGAATGGTTCCAGTACCGAAGGACATACTGAAGACCCTTGGCGAGGAGATGGAGGGTGACACCATCAACAGGATAATCGAGGTCATGATCCCCCTTGTAAAGGACTGGGTAATGTTCATGAAGGGCAACTATGACCTCAAGCGAGCGATCGAGGCCTTTGAGGACTACATGAAGGCCTCAGGGATGACATCTGACCACAGGATAGAAGGGGAGGTTCACCACTTCATCGTGCAACACAATTTGGGCATAAAATGGTCCCT
Source organism: Nitrososphaerota archaeon (assembly GCA_021325615.1). Taxonomy (GTDB): domain Archaea; phylum Thermoproteota; class Nitrososphaeria; order Nitrososphaerales; family Nitrosopumilaceae; genus Nitrosotalea. The sequence goes on from JAJPGU010000032.1 coordinate 42,882, forward strand.
TTTTACAGAAATGCTTCTAAAGCAGATATTCTACCAGTTTCTTCCAAACCTTGCAGTCAAGTCCCGCACAACCCCGAACACGGCAATTGTTAGCAGTGCCCTAGGGGCAGACTTTAGCGAGCACGAATATTAAGGGAAATTAAAAAAATGAGCTGTGCAGCCTAGTAGGACGCACAGGTTGCGAATCCTTCAATTCCTTCTATGTCAGGATCCTTTGACAGTTCCACGAGGTCGGAAAGGGATGCAAGGCCTACCGCCCTGATTCCGTGTTTACCCTCGAGGGCAACCATGTAATCTGCCTCCAGTTCGTACTTTTTCTTGGCCAGATTGGTGCCTTCCTTGTAGTGGATTTCCAGCTCAACCTTTGGTTCCACGTCTTGGAACTTCCTCTCATAGTACATCACGTCTGTAGCTAATTTGAGGTCTATCTTGCCAAGTTTGCTGAGGAGCTGTCCGATAAAACTGTCGTATTGTGTCTCCGCGCTTTGTGACATGAGAAGAAAAAGGGCCAATTTGTTATTTAAAACGAAAATAGCATTATCATCACTGGCAAAAAACCTCCTCGGACGCGCCTAAGTTGTATGCATTGCATGGCAATGCAGTCCTACTGGTTATATCAAAAAGGGCCGAATAGAAGCCATGCAAGTATTACAACACGGAAAACAAGTCCAAGAACAAACAACAAAGGACACCCTGCTTGAGATATTGGCTGACAAGTACTCACGCACAATACTCGAGTCCACGATCGATATGCCAAAGTCTGCAATCGATCTGAGTAACGAGTGCGGGATCCCCATCAGCACTGCCTACCGCCGAGTCCAGAGACTCCACGCTCACAAGCTTCTCGGCATTTCAGGATCCATAAGTCAAGACGGCAAAAAGTACTTCCTCTACAAGTCCAAGGTAAAATCCATAATGACCTGCTTCAACAACGGGTCAGTGGAGGTGGAAATCTTTCCTAATTCTGCACAATTGGAGAATTAGGAACTTCGAAATTTTTCTCTACAAAGATGATAATCATGAATGAAAATGGTATTTGCACTTTAAATCGAATAGTGAGCAAGATGATGCATGATGGCTAAGGTTCACCGCTTTACATCACCTGTAGTAACCCTTGGAATGGATGCAACAGTGTATGATGCATTGTTTCTGATGCAGAAAAATGACATCAAGAGGATCGTAGTCGTAAGAGAAAACTATCCAGTAGGCATCGTAACTGAACGGGATATTGGAAGGTTCCTAAAGGAGGACAGGACCACCAAACCGCTCGACAAGATACCCGTCCAGAATGTGATGACCAGAAACCTTGTAACCATCCCTGCAGACGACGAGGACATACCTACCCAGTCCGCCATCAGAATGGACACCTTCCAGATTAGTTCGGTCATAATTGTTGACAACGATGGCAAGCTGGTTGGCATAGTTACAAAATCCGACCTTGCGAGAAATTTCTCCGCCTTGTATAGCAGAGTCTACAGGGTTGAGGACTATATGACAAAGAAGATAATCACATGCCGCAAGTCGGATTCCCTCTATTTTGCCTTAGACATGTTAAACAAGAACAAGATCTCAAGGTTGGTTGTTACGGACAACGATGGAAAGCCTGTTGGTGTCATTACCTACGACACTTTCCTGAGAAACAGTGGCTTTTTCAAGGCGGGAAAGAGTACCCGTGACTACCTATTGCCCAGCAAAAACGCCAAGGACATGAAGGTTGGAGACCTCATTGCCAATGAGCTGCTTACAGTAGAGATGGAAGATGACTTGGCCGAGGCTGCAAAGATAATGACTCATTACAAGGTAAGCGGCATCCCAGTTGTCGACAGTAATGGCTCCCTAGAGGGAATAATAAGTGCCACCGATATCGCAAAGGCATATTCAGAGGTTGAGACCCACTTTCGCCTCATAAAAAAAGACACCCATTTTGCCTAAGTGTGGATCCCTGAGAGGTTTTTATTGAATTGGTTCAGAGAACAGGCATGATAAAACACATCATGGTTCCATATGACCAGTCGGAACCGGCAGGCCGCGCTTTTGAGTTTGCAATGGATCTTGCAAAAAAATACGGCGCCAGAATCAGCATTGTATCCTGCATCGTACCCCAGTCTCCCATGGATCCGACGTTTGCCACCGCCTACGGCGAGACCCTCATACTTATGCGCAAGGCCGCAACTGCAGCACTTGCAAAGCTGGAAGTCAAGATCAAGGAGGCGGGCATTCCTGACAAGGCAGATGTGCTCGAAGGCCTTTCAATAACAGATGAACTTATGTCGTATGCAGATGCCCACCAAGTCGACCTTATTGTCATGGGTTCGCGAGGCCTTGGGGGTTTCAGGAAACTGCTGCTTGGCAGTGTTGCTAGCGGAGTGATACAACATGCAAAATGCCCGGTACTGATAATTAAATAGACTTTCGGCCCCCGGGTAGACGTTCTTGCCAGACACGTTAAAGAAGATCTTCCTCCATGTACTACTGATACGAAGGACATAATTCCTCGGGGAAACATCGCAGTGCTGATTATTGCGACGTCCATTTCTGGGGCAAGCAATATCGCGCTGGCTTTCCTTCCCATCTATTTCACCTCGCTTGGCGGAACCGTCCTGCAGTACGGCGTAGTAATGACATTTACCACGTTGGTTGCCATGCCTGCAACGGTTGTGGGAGGTACCATGACTGGGAGATACGATCTCAAAAGGATTGCCGTACTTACCTCATGGATTGGGCCTGCCATACTTGCGGGCTATTACCTCTCGAACAGCTGGTCCGTGCTCACAATCCCATTACTCGCCGGTGGCTTGGGCTCCCTCGGCTCCATTGCGTGGAGACAGCTTGTTGCAGATGCGACTACAAACAGGAGTAGGACTGCTCAGCTCTCGGTTTACCAGACCCTCACCAGCATCCCTTCTATGCTTGCTCCTCTTGCCGGAGGGTTTCTTGTTCATGCATTTGGGATCATAGACGGGTTCAGGGACGGAATCCTAATTTCACTGGCACTATCGCCAATTTCCACGGTAATTTTAATCAGGCTGCTGCGTGAGAATGCTTCTGAACCTTTCCAGGAAGGCGTTGTACCAGACCAGCCTCATCCCAGCCATCGAATGTTCCGACAATTAAGGGAATTTGGTTCTAACATCACGTCTCTCCCAAGGACCCTCCTGCCGCTACTTCTGGCCTATGTCTTGGTTTCCCTTGCAAATTCCACTACAAACCCCTACATGATATTTTATGCCACAGCCATAGCGAAGCTTGACACATTCCAGTGGGGGATTATACTTAGCCTGCAGATGGTACTTGCAAACCTCATCAGGATCCCCCTTGGGGTTGTTTCAGACAGATTGGACAAACGGAAGGTGCTCCTTTTCTCTCTTGTCACAACGGCACCCCTTTCAACATTACTAGTCTTTGAGAGGTCCTTTCTTGCAATACTCGGAGTATTGCTTGCAATGGTTGCCACCGGAATTAATTACACTCCTACCCATGAGGCATTACAGATCGAGCTTACTCCAAGATCGAAGAGGCCGGCATTGTTTGCTGTTTATGACGTGCTGCGGGGCGCCTCCGCCTCCGCAGGAACTGCCATCGGGGCTTTTCTTTTCACATCAGGCTATGCACTCCCCTTTTTTGGATATACGGCGCTAGAAGCCTGCGCCTGCGCGATAATTGGCTTCCACTTCTTTCTAAAGCCTGGAAGAAATTCGCTGAGGATCCCCTCCCGATAGTTCCCTCCGTCAGGTTCCATACATCGATGGGATCTTCGTGTATAGATATCCAAGGTCGGAAATTGACGCCATGTCAAGGTTTCCCACCCTTCCCAATGCCCTCCTCCTTGAAAGGACGGCCTGCCACTGTTCAGTATACCTTTCGGTCACGTCCTCAATATTTTCGCTTGAGAAGCCCAAGATGTAGACATATTGCTTTTTCCAGTTGCGCTCATAGTAGTGCGGGTTGTCAAGAGAGTGTGGATACTGGAAGGTGGGATCCACGTGTACCCATCTTCCTCCAAGATGCGCCTCGTTCCAGCAATGGTCGAGATAGTCGTAGGCGATACGAGATTCGATTGAAAGTGAGTTCAACATGGCTCCAAAAAGTATGGACCACTCCCCGCACCTGCCGTATCTGGTCTCTGCAATTTTAAGAACGTCGCTGTACCTCGGGATTACCACTTCTGCGCCACACCTTCCACAGGTGTGAACCTCTGTCTTTCTTACCTGCCAGGACTTGCCCGTTATGACGCTTGCCTGCATAAAGCATGGGTTGCTTTTCATACTGCACCTTTCGCAGGCAACCTGGTTTGGAGTCCATGTCATGAATCCCTTGTACCACTTCAGGAGGTGTGGTATGACTTCACCCTCCAGAACTTCCTTTGGCACGAGCCTCCTTACCGTGTCGAGAACCTTCGGGTCCCGGTATTGGCTTGTTATGGTCTTGTAGAAGAGGAAAGAATTTTTGATTGCCTCAAAGTCTATTTGGTGATTCCCTTCCTGCATCACAGATAATTGTCATCACGGAAAGATATCCTTTTTCAGCATTAAACGGTGAACATGTCCTTGTTCGGCTTGGGCAGGATTGTAACCTGCTTGTTCATGAGTTCCTTTGTAGGGATGACGACGCTTTCGTTTTTCTCATTTGCGACTATGATATGAAGCAGTTCAACAGCGGTTATGGTTCCCGAGATGTCCCCCACGCGTATCTTTTGCCCAATCTTGAAAACTGTCTTTTGTGTAGACGCCCCTGCAATCGCAGAAGGCAGAACATCTTTGAGTGTAAACCCAAGGCCCACCGCTATCGCGGCGCCCACCGCTATCGCTATGCTCCATGAAAATGCCGATACGAGGGTCGGTATTACAGACTGCCCTATACCTATCTGCGTAAGCCCGACAGCAAAGACGATGCTGTAGACTACGGCCTTTACACCCACGCCGACGTACCTAGTACCGCCATAGTGCCTGACCATAAGTTCGTGGTTTACCCACTTTATCACGTAGTTCGCAATTATTGATCCTATAAGGACGATTATCACAAATGCCAAAAGGTTTGGGATCCAAAGCCACAACGAAGTCATTGCCGAGGTCAACTGTTCCAACTGGAGCGCGTTTATTGCCGCCACCACGAAGAAGAGGTAAACAAACCACTTTATTGTGGAGCCTATGAGTCGTACGGAATCAAACTTTCCTACAGTTTCCTCAACCATGTGTACTTCTGGAATGTTTTCTACGTTTGCCTTCTGAATGATTTTTCGTGCCGTCTTCTCTACAATTCTCCCCACTATTTTTCCGGCTATAAGACCCACTGCCAGCAGGACGCCTGCCGCGATTATTTTAGGAGCAGCGCTTGCAACCGAGTTTGCAAATGTGGTAATCGCAGTCTCCTCCGGAGTGTAAAACTTGTCAATTGAGGTGTCAGTCTGGGCATATGCGGAGTGCGCCCCGACCACAAACGTGATTACTAACAACATAACGATGCCGAAAACTGGCATTAATTTCGCCCTAGTCAACTGGTCTGAAACCAACGTTCTGTTTCATCAGAAGATGCCTATTTCTACATAGACGCAATGATACTCCTTACAGCCGACTAAAATCTTCTCAACCTTTCATTTTGGGCGTGATTTTTTGCAGATTTGGCAATGTATGTAGAGATTAAATCTGCTCCACCCACCTAGCTGAAAAAAATATTTTAACCTGATGGATTCCTTTAGAAAAATAATTCAATCGTCCAGTTTTATGGCAAATTTTTTATGAATGGTTTTTGGGCAGAAGACCCGAATTTCACACATTTTGCAAAAATTATTTTTGTTTTGGCGGCATTTTTTGAATTTTTACAGATTTTATCCCCTGAACCCCAGCCTAGAAGGTAAAACCGGGTCGAAGTTGCAGCGGAAATCAAACTGATGAGCACGGCAGGCTGGTTGGTCGGCTGGAAATTAGCAACCTTGGCTTCTAGGGTACGTTTGCCTAAAGGAAGGACGAGATGGTGCAGGCATACCCCATAGACAAACTCATCAAAATTCCAGGCGATGTAGTGAAGAGGCATTCGTAACGTCCCTTGGGTAACAAGGCGTGACAACTTAACTGTTAAATGGCTTTCTTCCCTCTAGTGTGAGATGGATGAGTTCGAGGAGTTTGCATTCGCCCTTTTGGACCAGATATCAGTAGAATTAGGCGAGGAGAAGACAATAACAGAGGCACGGGCCAAGGCATCGGAGGCTTTCGGAACAAGAATAACTTTTGACGACATCAGAACCATATCAGAGCAGGTCGCGCCAGAGAGCGCAAGGAATGCATCCAAGTTTACCGGCATAGCAGTGCCTCCAAGTAAGATGGAGTTTCCAGACCTTGCAGATTTTAAGCATCTAAAGGGTCGCAAGGTTTTTCCCGCAAAGGGTTCCGAGGGCTTTGTTGACGAGCTCTTCAGGGCATTAGCCCTGGAGGATGCAGGCAAGATAGCACAGCTTGCAAAATCCGACATTGGCAGGTTTCTGGTCTATTCGACCTATGCCAAGGGCTACATCTCGCAGATCTCCACCACATATGGCGATTTTTACGAATCCACGATATACCTAAACAGGTTTGTCCTTTCCAGCTACCCCCAGATAATCCTGCACAAGTTCGGCCCCCCTTACGAATCCAACTTTGGGCGCGTGAATTCTGGGTATCGAGGAGCTCTGAAAATGACAATCCTCGAGGAACAGGTTCATTCGATTCAAAAAAACCTCTATAGCATAAACAAGGCTGCCGTCACCCAGGTTAACGAAATAAACGAGGAACTTGCAAAGATAATCCTAGACCTGGACGTCACCAAGATAAATGGTCTTTACGAGTATCTCCAGATTCCTGCTGTGCCTGAGGATTACCCCGCCGCGCAGCGTGCAAACCTCTTTTTCACACTAAACCCTGACAACTTCATCGTAAGAGTCCTCGGCCCAGATGTCATGACGTTTACCAAAGTTACCGTGGATCCAAAGATACTGGATTTCGTTCCGGAGTTACTTGACATCTACCAGCGCTGGTTAAAACCAATCCAGTCCCACCACGCGGCCTTTACAACAATGGAGGGCATGGCAGAATTTGCGGTAAGGCACATGCTTAGGGATGATGCAGACTTCCACAACTATCTTGTTACCTTTGCCAATACGGACATTTCCACCTACCAGATAAGAAAGAGCATTGGAATGGATTTCACGGAGCATATCGTTTCAAAAATCGGCGGCAAGGCATATGGAACTATGATCGAAAATCCCCCAACTACCCGAGAGCTCAAAAATCCCGAGATTTACCTGAAAAGAATATGAGCGATTTTGATCCGTTTGTAGAAGAATGGGTCGCGTATGCAAGGAACCCCCGATACACTCTTGTTGAAAAATGCCTGAAACTTTCCCAGACCTTGGAAAATCCCGACCTTGTCCTTGACAAATATGTCGAGAAGATGAACTCCTTCGGGCGGGACTTGCGAGCCTCGGTGGCTGATGTAAAAAACCCAACCTACCGGATTTCCATGCTTAACGAATACATGTTTGAGACCCTCGGTTTTGAGGGAAATCGGGACGATTACTACAACCCGCAAAACAATTTCTTGGACAAGGTAATCGAGTCCAAGAAAGGCATTCCCATCACCCTTTCCATAATTTACATCCAGCTAGGGGGCTTCCTCGGCCTTGACCTCCGGCCAGTTGGATTTCCAGGCCACTTCCTTGTAAAACTGTCAGAGGAAATGATACTTGACCCGTTCAATGGTGGGAGGTTGGTGGGGGTAGAGGACCTGGATGAAATGCTTAGCGGTATCTATGGGCCGGGGTTTCCCTTCAGGCCGGAATTTCTCAACGAGATAGGGCCAGAAATGATCCTCATCAGGCTTGCAAGGAATTTGAAGAACTCATACATGCAATCTTTCAATTACAAAAAAGCCCTCCACTGCATAAACATGGTGCTAGGCCTTGTGCCTGACGAGCCTGACGAAGTCAGGGATACAGGCATCATAATGTCAAGGATGCTTCAAAACGACCGGGCCCTGCGGGCACTGGAGAGGTATCTCGAACTTGCCCCGGATGCAGATGATGTAGATAATGTTCTTGAGATGATAAGAGGCATAAAGGAAAAGTCTAGTCGATGATTGACTTGACATCGGTCCCCTTCTTGATTAGCTTGTGCTCGTATCTCACAATCTTGTTTCTCATGGTACCCTTCATTATATCGACCTCGTGGCGCAGCATGGCCACCTCATCCTCGAGTCTTGCGACCCGCTCATAGATGGATTCTTCCGCACCCTCAGCCATATACCCAATCTGCGCTAGATCTTACCTTAAAAATTTATGGTTCATTTTGTTGAGGGTTTTGTCAGTATTTGCTATAGGTCGAACTCGCCATTGCATGCTTGGCACTTGCCTTTCTCGCTGCCAATCATGCCTATAATCAGAATCTTCCCTATGGTGCCACATTTCGGGCACAGCCCCGTAGTGATGTTCTTTGGACCACTCGCTCTTGGCTTTACGGTTTTTCTCCTTACCATTAATGGAAAGAATCTCAAAGTCGGTTTATTAAGTCTAAGGGATCGGCTTTGCCTTCCAGAGGGTCGATCTATGCCACCCCAGACCGCCCGCTCTGCTTCCTGCAGATCGCCCGGGCTGACACCATGGCGCCAGGTATTTCGGGGTTTATTTTTAAAAAGAAAGAGAGGGGATCTGCTTACTGATAAGCAGCCGCGATGGATTGGTACAATGTTGAATAGGCTTGATCAATTGCCTGGTCCCTTGCAGCAGCCGCATTGCCCATTGCCGTTGTTAGGGCAGCATTGGCTTGCGATATAGAGCTGTCCTCCGTCTGGATGAGCGGTGCTACTGTTGACCAATACGTTTGCAGATCGGCGTTCCAAGTCTTGGCGTTGTTTGTGTAGCCATTGTCAAGCGTTACTCGAGCGTTGTCTTCCGCGGTAACATAGGTGGTTTCCGCAGTACCAACCGCCGAATCCCTTGTAACGGTCGCGTTTCCTGCCGCGTTTATCCTAGTCTGCCTTGCTTGCAGGATAGAGTTGTCCGCAGTCACATGGGCCTGGCCAATTGTCTGTGCCCTTGTTGCAAGGGTAGAGTTTCCAATTGCAGTATAGTACGCTGCCTGGGCAGTTCCATCTGCACCATCACGTGATGCAAGGGCTCCATAAACTGCAGTCTGGTGGGCATACCATGCTGAATACACCGCCTTGTCGTGTGCTACATCTGCCGTTACTGATGCATTTATCTTTGAAATCTGGGCATCGGCTATTGTCTTGTCCCTCGTAGCCATTGCCTGACTGATGATGCTTGCATTTCCGTGTACTCCCTTTACTGCGGCATTGTATGCTTCACGGGCCTGCTGTACTGCTTGGTTGTAGGCCGTAGTAGCATTCTGGACTGCCTGAGATTGTGCGGTATTGGCCGCCTGTACAGCCTGTTTGTAGGCATTATCTGCCTGCTGTACTGCCTGCGCATAGGCCTGCGCGTCTGCTTGGTCTGTCTGTCGTAGTGTTTGCCTTGCCTGCCTGGTTGCATTCTGTTCCTGCTGCAACGCCTGCCTGTACTGGTTTTGATCCTGCTGTATCTGCTGCTTCAACTGCTGCAGGTTGGGTTGATTGTTTGCGTTTGTAGAGTTGCCGTTGTCCGCCAAGGCTGGAACCATGATCATATGCCCAGCAAAGGCGCCAAGAAGGACTGCCACAATTGCAAATGTTCCGCCCGTCTTCGCCAATCTTTCCGTGCTTTTCATTGGTTTTGATGAGTAATTCATCTCAATTCTTGTGAGGGGTTGCACATTCTAGATATAATAGGTTACGAAACTTTGTGCCTTAACATTGTAGAGTGACTTTCCTGCGCGTCCCTTATATCGCAAAGGAAGTCTTAATTATCCCCAAGACTGCGCTCCCTCATGCAGGGCTTGGGTTTCAGAGTATTTGTCATGTCCGCCCTTATTCTTGCAGCCTCTGGCGTTATTTCTTCAAGCGATAATCTTTCAGGATTTTCTTTTCAAAATAACGCATATGCACAGTTACCCCCCGGTGCGAGTCCCGGTCCTGACATGGGGAATCCTGGTGACAACATGACAGGTCCCGGTAGTGTTCCAGGGGCTCCGGGTGCAGACTTGGGTCCGCCTGGAGACAACACGACGGATCTTGGCAGCCCCGGCGGCCTTGGCATTCCAAGCGACAATGCCACGGATCTTGGACCTGGACCCGATGTTGGAAACTCTACAGGCATTCCTGCCACAGGTGCTCCTGCCTCATCCACAGCCGGTCAGGCTTCAAATCCAGCATCCAGCACGGTTCCAGAGTTTGGATCATTGGCGTCTGCGATACTGGTGCTCTCAGTGACGTCAATCATAATACTTTCAGCAAAAACCAGAATCAGGTTTTAAACTAGATTTTTTCAACTGCAAAACTGGTAGCTAGTTTTTCTGCTTTCAAGTTTGCATGCAGTAGTTTGCACCACACCATCCCCCTAATGTTCAGCATTTCCTCACCAGGCCACAAAGGTTCCAAATCATTGCAGGTTGTCCTTTGCCTTGGCGTGGGAACAGGAAAAAGCGCGGGGAGTGGGATTTGAACCCACGGGTCCTTACGGACATGGGATTAGCAATCCCACGCCCTACCAGGCTAGGCGACCCCCGCACAGATGTTGCTGAAAATCGAACTGTTAATTAATCTTGGTCAGGCGATTTGCCTACATCTCATCAAACCGCTTGTAGTTTTCCACAAGATCCTTTAGAGGCATCCTTTCCCCACCCACTATCTTCAGGTCCACCTTTATCTTCCCTTTCTCTACGTTGATTATGTTGTAGGTGTTCTCAAATAGCCCTCTGACTCTTTCCGATGAGGCAGTTCCTGCGTTCGCGATAGTGAGGTGTCCAAAGTGCCAGAACCAGGGCCTGTGTTTGTGCCCGCATATGACAAGGTCTATCTTGCTTGCAAGGGCGGTACGGAGGACGTCTCCTGAATCAATCACCGTCACCCTGTCAGTGCCGGTATCAGGCACTCCTATGAGGTGGTGGTGCATGGCAAGGATCTTTATCCTGTCTTCGTATTTTTTCATGGTGCGTTCAAGCCAGAGGTTCTGCCTATAGCCAACCTCCCCTTCATCCCTGTCAGGCCTCGCTGTTCCTATTGTCACAAGAACGGTGTTCTCATCCAGTTCGTTTACCGAATCGATCGGGAAGAATTTTTTGAAGAGAAGATATCCCGTATTTCGGTAATCATGGTTGCCGCTGATGGCTATAATTTTGTCTGTATCAAATTCTGCGAATTTTTTCTTGCATTTTTCATATTCTTTTAGCAGTCCTTCATTTGTGAGATCCCCGGTGACAACAATTGCGGACGGCCTTAGTTCGTTAACCTCGCTGATTACCTGGTCGAATACCTCCTCCCTAAATTGTGCTCCAACGTGGATATCAGAAAGTTGTACTATTCTCACAGAGAAACCTTTGGAATGGATTTGTTTAAGGATTAGGATTTTCAAAGTTGGGTCTGAAAAATCCCAGTTAGAGTTAAATTACTGGATCTGAAAGCTCGCCTGTTTTGGCCAAAAAAGCTGCCGTGATAAGGGGGGATGGCATAGGACCCGAAATTGTGGATGCCATGTTATGCGTTTTAAAGGAGTGCAACACCCAGGCGGAGCTCATCTTGTGCGATGCTGGATCCGAACAGTGGGAAAAACATGGGGGCGAGACCTATATCCCCGAGTCTACGATGAGGATCTTAGAGGGGTCAGACGCCTGCTTCAAGGGTCCCACCACGACAATACCAAGACCGAATGCGCCAAGAAGCGTAGCCGTCACCCTAAGGCAAAAGTTTGAACTTTACTCCAACATCAGGCCCATCAAGACATACCAGAGGATAACCCCCAACAGGAACCTCGATTTTGTCTGCTTTAGGGAAGCCACGGAGGGACTTTACACCGGCATTGAATTCAAGATATCTGATGATGCTGCCATAGCAATCAGAAAGGTCACGAGGAAGGGATCCGGTAGGTTCATCAACTCAGCATTTGCTTGGGCTAAAAGGTACAAGATGGGCAAGGTGGTTGCAATAACAAAGCGAAACATACTCAAGGTAACTGACGGGATTTTCTGGGAGGAGGTAGAAAGGGCCTCAGGGGAAAACCCCGGGATAACGGCAGAGGAGATCTACATAGACAACATGACACAGCAGCTTGTCATAAGGCCCGAACAGTTCAATGGAGCGGTCCTTATCAGTACCAATCTTTTCATGGACATAATTTCGGAACTTGCCTCTGGAATCATAGGCTCAATAGGGCTGGTTTATTCAGCCAACATGGGAGACTCTTTTGCAATGTTCGAGGCAGCACATGGAAGTGCACCGTCCTTTAAGGGTCAGAACAAGGTAAACCCCACCGCCGCCATCCTCTCGGGTGCTTGGATGGCCGAGTACCTAGGGGAGACGCACATTAAGGAGGCCATCTTTGCCGCCACAGAACAAGTGATTAACGAGGGCAAGTATGTGACGTTTGACATAGGAGGAAACGCCACCACCACAAGGATGGCAGAGGCAATCTCCGAATTAGCAAAGCAGCATCTGCGAAAGTAGCTAGTCCATCCTTATTACTTTAGGCCTAATTGATAGTCCGATTACTGATGCCATTGAAAGTAACAGAGCTGCCATCACGGCACCGCCAAATTCCGGAACAGCAGAACTTGCGCCATTTATCTTGTAGTTGTTTTCTATTATCGGTTGAAGGCTCCCCGAGGTTGTGTTGGAAACGGTGATTAGGTCAGACGAAACCTCATTGTTCTCGTTCTCCTGTTTTGCAAGATTGTCGGCCTCAAAGTTCAGCACATATTTTCCCGGCAGCGGGCTGTCCCATGTAAAACTCTCCGTCGAGTTCTGCCTTGCCGGAACGCTTCCGGTGGCAATCTTGTCATAGAACAGGAAGCCGGTGGAATTGATAATCCTTAGCCTGAAGATCACCGAGCTGGCATCCGCGATTCCTGTGTTTTCGATCTGCTTTCTTACCACTAGTGCCTGCGAAGGGCCAGAGCCTTCCCTTGCGACAGAGAGCGAGCCTTCCACCCAGCCAATCTCCGCACGGGTCTGATTCTGGGTGCTGACCACCACAATACCAGAGGGCCACATGTCGACCTTGTCATAGTATGGAAATTTCCCGTTGGTTCCAAAAAACTGCGTGTACGATTGACCCGGGGGCACTGGCCCGCTGTCAAACATCCCAACCGGGCCATAGTTCGGCGTCCCAGCAGTCACGGTGTGTGTCCTATTGTCGTCGTTTACCCATGTAACAGTATCCCCGGGCCTCACATCCACCTCATATGGTTTGTAGCATGAAGGATATGGAAGGCAGTGGTTTGCTGATCCATTAACAATTACCACCTGCAAGTTTGCGGCATAGGCGGTAGTTCCGATTGAAAAGAGAAGGGCGGCAATTCCAAAACCACAGGCTAGGAGAGCCGACTTCATGATGCAACTTGGTTTCATTCCAGACATAAACACCTCTTAGTTTTCCTGCGCAATCTTTATCCCATCCTTTCGTGTTTTAGATTTTTACGCATTCGACTATCACCAGTTCCTCAAAAAACAGTTTCTTCCTTGACACAATTTTTGGCTCGAGTCCCATCTTCATCGTCCTCTTCATAAGCTCTTGGTAGTTTGCAAGCGACGATGTTAGGTATATGATCTTGCCATTTTTGCGTACTACCTTGCTTGCTGAATTCAGGATACCAGTAGTCACGCCAAGTCCCTCACGGAGCCCGTCCACTGTCCGGTCGAGGATTTCTTCTGATGGGAGGTATGGCAGGTTACATACCACTAGATCAAAAACTCCGTTTATCGCATCCGCAGAATTGCAGCAAACGCAATTTGGGACCAATTCATGCGCCTTTTTGAGGGCTCCAGAGCTGATATCGGTCGCGACTACGAATTCAAAATTGTTGGACAAGACATTTGCGAGAAACCCCGACCCCGTCCCAATATCAAGCGCAGAATAACCCTTCTCCTTCCCGATATGGTCCGCGAGAAAGAACGTGTCCTCAGCTGGCTGATAGTAATCATCGGATAATTTTCTTTGCAATCTCAATAATCTCCGAATCGGAAAGGTCCTCAAGCCTCTTGTCAGAATCTATGTCAATACCAAACTGCCTTGCAACACCCCTAACGGTCTTTCTGCGGTATGAAAAAAGCCTGTTGACTGCGGCCACCAAGTTTCCTGGGACGATGTTTTCCTGCTCAAGCAGCATCACGGTGGAATCCACCTTAGGCGTAGGCTGGAAACTGCCTTTCCCCACATCCATGAGCCTCTCCATATGCAGGCAATACCCCGCCAGCACCGATACCGCTTTCCTGTCCCGCCCCTTCTTGGCATGTAGTTTTTGGGCAAACTCCTTCTGAAACATTACTACGGCGCGAGAAAACTTCCTCTGGACTAGCCATTCAACGGCATTCCGGCTTTCGGAGTAAGGAAGGTTTGTGACAAGGACGTCAAAGTCAAAATCCATTCTAAAGGCATCCCCCTGTTCCAGTTCCAGGTTTTTGATGCCTGCAAATCTAGCCTTTGCCTTGTCATAGAGGTCCGGATCTTTCTCGATGGATATTACGGCCTTGGCCTTCTTGCACAGCAGGGGCGTCAGAATTCCCGTTCCGGTTCCAATCTCTAAGACAATGTCATTTTTTTTGATGTTTGCACAATCAACTATAGACTTCGCGATTTCAGTGGATTTTAGAAAATGTTGCCCAAGAGCCTGGCGTTTGCTCATTTTCTGACAAAGAGGTTCATCCTAGTTTCACCGGTAATCTCCTCGATAATCCTTTTCGCGATCTGCTTTGCCGGTTCCTTTAGCCCCACCCTATCTTGCAAGTCCTTGAAGTCAGAAAACTTTCTTTTTTCCCTCTCCTCTAGCATAGTCTTCATGTAGGTCTTCCCGATTCCCGGAATCAGTTCCAAGGCATGTATCCTTGGTGTCAGCGGTTGTGCATTGTTAAGATAGTCGACGAACCTTTGTTCGTTGTTTGTCACTATCTTTTCAACTACAGATGCCAACTCACTCTGAGCGGAAGAGGATGTCTGATTGAATTCCAGCCTGCCAAGCACTGAGAGAATTTTTGTCCTTCCTTCTTTTCCAATATATACCCGCTCACCTATCTCAAAAGTAGAATTCGGCATTGCGAGTAACTCAAGAATTGTAAGTCTTTCTTCTCCCAATGCGGTAACAATAATCCCATCTCGTCCCCGCACGGTAGTCGACTTGCCCCTAACTACAAAATCTAAAACGTATGCGTACTCTTCATACTTTCTAGTTTGAGCTCGCTCCAAGAAAACCCTGCTCCTAAGATCAGGCGTTCTCCTTGATAATCTTTAACATCTTTTCAAGCGTTTCTGCCAGAATCAATTTCTTCCAGCCAAAAGTAAACGCTCTAAGCTCCGCCTCAGTGGATGGCAAATTGTTAACAATTTCAACCGCTTCCTCGTCGGTTATGTTGCATTCCTTTACCAGTTGTTGTTTGAGCTTCTTTGCGGCCTTTGAGTCTATACTGGCAAACTTGGTAACATAGTCATATGTCCATCTTTGGATTTGATCCATAGATTCAGGATCAACCTTTTCCATGATTTCCTTAACTTCAGGAATAGAGATTGGTTGTTTCTTCTTAACTTCTTCCATATTTACACACCAAACGGTTTGATATGGTCTAACCTAGTGATTAAGGTTTTTGTCTTGTTGCCTAGTTTGACTGCCAGCTTTACCGTCCTTCTCCCCACCTCGTTTACGGTGCCCACTTTTCCGTGGTACCTGCGATGTGGCAGGCCTTTGTGTTGTGACGGGTCTATGATTACAAGAACCTTGTCTCCTACCTTGTACTCCCTCAGCAGGAAGGATACGCCCCTTTCTGCATCCTTTGTCATCACAGATCGTGCCTTGTGCATAAAGCCATGAGAACGACCCTTCGGCTTCTTGGTAGTCATTTCGTTGAGACTTTGCCCGTACCTAATTTAACACTTACTGGCTAAAAGACAAGAAAATATGGAATTTTTAGTAATTTTACAAAAATAAAGGAAAAGAGGTTTTAGAACCTATTCTTCAGGTTCTTCCTTCTTCTTCTTCTTTGTATCGTCTTCTGGATCCGCCACGCCCCCTTCAGTCACAGTGAAGAGTACTTCCTGTTCCGGGTGGTGCGGACTGTCAACCATTCTGGCAATCCTCTTCTTTCCGGATTTCTTCAAATAGACACGGTAGGTCGATGCATGTCCCACGATGTTTCCTCCTATCGGTCTTGTCGGATCTCCGAAGAATGTGTCAGGAGACGCCTGGACTTGGTTGGTAGCTATTATTGCGATGTTGTATGTTTCTGCGGTTCTCGAAAGCAGGTGCATGAATTTGTTCAGTCGTTGCTGTCTTACAGAAAGAGTTCCCCTGCCAAGATATTCCGATCGGAAGAGCCCTACTGCCGAGTCGACAACAATTAGTTTTATCTTGTTTTCCTCGATCACTGGACCTACCTCTTGCATAATCAGTTCTTGATGAGAACTATTGTATGCCTTGGCCACTATGATTCTATCAAGAGCTTTTTCCGGCTCTATGCCCTTTGCTTTTGCAATTGACACGATTCTTTCCGGCCTGAATGTTCCTTCAGTGTCAATATACAAGACGCCCCCGTCCAAGCCGCCTTCTTCCTTTGGTTTTTGAACGGTTACACATAGGGTATGGCAAAGCTGCGTCTTTCCAGATCCGAATTCTCCGTAGACTTCAGTCACCGCCTGCGTCTCGATCCCCCCGTCAAACAAGGTATCAAGCGAGTTAGTCCCAGTCGTAATCTTACCAATATCCTGTCTTCTTTTGTAGATCTCAGTAGCGCTGACAAATTCTTTCTGGAGTTGACCGCCTTCAACTAGTTGTTGTCTTGCCTTGTTTACTATTTTTATGGCCGTGTCTATATCCATTCCTGTGATCTCTGATATATCCACAGGACCTCGCACGACAAGATCCAGTATGTTATGCACTCCTGCATCACTAAGCTTCTTGGAAGTTACAGGGCCTACACCCTCGAGACTATCTAATCTTAAGTCATCCATCTTACCGTATGGTACGGTACCAGTACCTAATAAATGTGTTGATTGAGGGTTCTTTAACCTCTTCGGTTGTTTTAGTTGATGTATTTTTGACTGGAAAGATGTTTGACCAATCATAACCATGTGACCTGAGGTAGTCATGATAAAAATGCCAACTCCCAACCATTACCAAGTCGTCCTTTTTGATGCCTCTTACTACCTCCCCCGCTGACTTGACCGTTGAGTTTTTCCGCCTAGTTTTCACTGAGGCATATTTTCAAACTACTGCCACATGATACACAAAAGGTTTTGTCGGCCATTAATGGGCCATATCTGATTTTAGATCTTTTAAACCACCTGCAACCATTTGTAAGCATATGCGGATGCCGGAAAGGCCGGGCACAAATCCTAGATCAAACATCCCCCTATTAGGAGTTGTTTGTCTGTCCAGTACAAACTTAAACTAATATCCCATACCCCGGATAGAGGAACAAATGGAAATTAGGGCATTAGTGGTAGATGACAACAGGGACGTGAGAGGAGTCTTTACCGAACTTCTTCAGCTTGCAAAGATAAGCGTTGTAGGCACAGGCATCAATGGAAGGGAGGCAGCCAGCCTTTACGAAAGGTTGCACCCAGATATAGTGTTCATGGATGCCATGATGCCGGAATATGACGGTTTTTACGGTTTGGATAAGATAAGGGAGCATGATCCAGGCGCGGTCGTGGTCATCGTCAGCGGTTCTTTCAATGTAGAAGAAAGGCTGGATAAGTGCAACGCCTCGGCAATTCTTCCAAAACCAATAGACATGGGCAAGGTCATGGCGGTTGTAGACAGGTTATGCCTCGGCAAAAGGAAGGAGATTCCCTACTTGGCTTGACACGCTAAACAGGTCAGAACAAATTAAAAATCCAAAATTCAATGTCTGCCCATAGCAGAGAAGCATTTGCTTCATTCTACTTGCCTTTCCCCAAAGACACGGGAAATCAGGTCCTACGGGACCCTTTCACCCGTTCTGAGCCAGTGATGCAGGTTTTATTTCCACATCATCCCTGTTGTATAGAATCTTTTCATGGGTTATGGTAACGGTACAGTTTCTTTTGAACTTCATCTCCCTAGCATTTCCTATTGCATCCTTGAAGATGATCCTTGGCTCCTTGGTGGTATCCACGGCATATTGCTTTCCCAGTTTCGTCAACTTGGGATCCTGGCAGCCCTTTACCTCGATTAGCATGGAACAAGCTATAGAATTTGATTCCAATCCGGACATGGACTTTCCAATCTCTCCACTCTAAAAAAAGATTCGCTTATCACCAAATTGCAAAAGATTACTACGATACTCCAGTTTTGCTGGATTACCTGAAGAATTATTTCCTTCGTCTCTGACCCGGCTTGTTCTGGCCCGGAACGCGTTTGAGGATGAACCTTTTTCTAAAATTTTCTCGGTTTCTTGCGATGCCAATCTCCCCGTGTCTTTCCCTTGCTTGAACCTTCGGGGTTTGGCCTCTGACTTTGCCTGCTTTAGTAAGCGATCCGTGAGTTGGCACGAATTGTTTCGGAGTTTAATGCAATTTATGTATTTGGTTTTTCCTACCAATACTTGGCCTTGATGGTGTTAATGACGCGCTCATGTTCCGCGCCCTTCTTCCTTGCAAACTTTTCCATGGCGCTCAGCGGTACGCCTCCCAATGACTTTGCAAGTCCCGTAAACATCTTTTTCTTCAGCGGGCTGTTGTGGCCAGTCTTGTCCATGAATTTCTGAATTCCATATTTGAAGTTGTGTTGCCACGTCTTGTACATGACTCCCAGTTGTGCCGCTGTCATCTCATTGCCGATATCGAAAAATTCGGATTTTTCAAGAAGTCCGATTGGGACAAAGGTAAGCGGCGTCGTGGTAAACATGGATTCTGGTTGCTCCTTCTCAAGTTCACTGATAAGCCTGATGGTTTCCCACGCGTCCTCCTCAGTCTCTGCATTGTCTAGCCCCATGATTAGCGTAAATGCTGGAATCCAGTGGTACTCGTTTAGTGTTTTTACTCCCTCCTTTACCACCCAGTGCCACTCCTCTGGCTTGTAGGGTGAAAGTTTTCTATCGGCATACTTGCCTATCAATCTAAGGCTACCGGTTTCAAAGCCGCATTGGATACCAATCTTGTTGTCGGGTCCCGAGTGTATTATCTTTGAAATGTTCGGAATAAGTTTTTCATCAGCTATTGCTCCTGCAAGCGTGCCATGTGTTGGGTTGGTATGCACGATTCCGGTCGACATTACCGCACTGAAGAGCTCCTCCAATGCCTCCCTATTTGGCGCCATGTTCTTTGTCTTTCTCGGGTCCAGACCGTAGACAAATATATCATCGCTGTGAAGCCAAGCGTTTCGCTGCCCGCCCTTCTTTATGTTTACCTCAATTTCCTTCTTTACCTTCTCCGGAGGATAGTACCTCAGGGGGCGCAGCGTGACATCGCAAAACTTACAACCCCTGCCACAACCGCGCATGACCTCCACCATTCCGTGCATGCTGGGCTCAACAATATCCGGGATATCATCAACCTCTGGCTCGTCCCAATAGTGGATGAACCTTCCATGGAATTTGCTTTCGTCCTTGCCAAATTCTTTTACCTCAACCTTAAAGTCGCTCTTAACAAAAGGATTCATGTTCTCAAACTCGTTGTTTATCAGCTTGTCAAAGAAGAGTCCTGCATGACCGTCAATTTCAGGAGCAATGCCCCCAAGCTCTCCCTCGAGCACTGCATACAACCCATATTCCTGAATCTTCTTCGGATCATAGTTGTACTGCCAGGTTCCGGATGCTCCTACGATCACCTTGGCTTTGCTGCCGGTCTTTGCCTTCGCCTCTAGGATCTTTTTGTGCAGATAGGCGTTGTAGTATTCGTCATAGGATATCTGTTTCCTGCCGTAGGTGAAGGTCATGGTTACTGGTCCCATTCCAAGCGGGTCCATCTCATAAGTACCCACGACCTCTGTCTCCGGTCCTATGAATTTCTCAATATGGTCAGGATGGGCCACTACCACATCTTCCCTCTTGTAGCCGTCCCGGAGCAGAGCAGCCTCCACCTTTCTTAGACCGTACGGAGCATATGAGGCCACACCATTTGTGTGCTGGATTGGGTTACAGATAAAGTCGAAAAGTATCTTTGGTGTAACTTGGTTTCCTAGAAGGTAGTACCAGATGCTGTTTTTTGGCCTGTGGGGATCTATGGCTGGGGCACACCCAAAGAACGTTGCAAGTGATATCCCACGATAGGGAGACATTAATGTGCGATCTGCGCTTAATACAATTTTCGGATGACCCAATTTTCAATCTGAATGAATTGCTATTAGCATATTAAAGTTTCCAGTATTCCCTGTCTAATAGTTCTCTAAAATGCCGGATTTGCTTCTGTGAGTATGACCAAACTCTTTGTTTGTTAGCAAATATTGACCACTGAAAACAGTTCCATCTTTGCATGCAAGGACATCTCCAAAGCAGCAGCTTCCGCAAAGCCCCATTCCACACTTCATCATCCTTTCAATGCTGGCTTCAGCATAGATTTTACTTTCAATTGCCATCTGAATTACCTTGTACATCATCTTTTCTGGGCCGCATGTGTAAACGGCGTCATAGGTGTTTTGTTTTAGCAAATTCCCCATTACATCAGTCACCAAGCCAGCCTGGCCGTATGATCCATCCTCTGTTACCACAATAATTCTGTGACGACTGCGCTTCAGAATATCGCTTGCGTAGTCTTCGAAAAAGACCTCTTCCTTTGTCTTTGCACCCATGAGTATAGTTACCTCATCCGTTTCCTTGAGAAACGTAGCAAGCCTAACAAGAGGCACAAGCCCTGTACCACCCCCCACGAGCAGTAGCCTACCCTCCTTAATCGTGAAGGAATTACCATACGGACCCCTTACCCCAATCCTGTCCCCGATCCCGAGAGAGTGCAGGGCCGTAGAGGAGACCCCATGCTTTCGCACGGTAAAGGCGGCTTTGCCTTTTTCCTTCCTTACCATCACGCTCATTGGAAGTTCGTTTACGCCCGGAATCCAGACCATGGCAAACTGTCCCGGGAGGACCCCCGCCAGCAATTCGTCGGAGAATACAAGAGTCTTGACCGTAGGCGTCTCTTCTATGACATTTTCTATAGTTACGACCTTTATCGAGTCAGAATTTCTTTGCGATTCCAACCATATCACCAATCCTTTGGAAATTTTTTCTTTCCATGTAGCCCGAGATTCCTCGATTTATATCCCCAAATACACCGGTCCATCTTTCCGCCAGCGCGCTCCCTATCTGGATTGCAGATGCGCCAGCAAGCATAAACTCTACAGCATCCTCCCAGCTTGATACTCCGCCGCACCCGATTACAGGGATGTCAAACTTTGATGAAATTTCATATACGCATCTGACAGCAATGGGCTTTATCGGTGTGCCCGACAGCCCGCCTATTTTGTGGCTCAGAATGGGTCTAGTCGTTTCCACATCGATTGCCATCGCCCTCACGGTGTTGATTGCAGTTATTGCGTCAATCCCAGCCTCACAGGAGGCACGAACTGTTTCAAGATAATCCGAAGACCCCAGTCCCACCTTTGCAATTACTGGCGCCTTCGACTTTGATTTTACTTCCTTGACAATTTGGGTAACAAGATCGGGGTCGTCTCCAACCTCCAACCCAACCTTTTCAACGTGCGGGCAAGATAGGTTTAGTTCGTATGCAACAACCATTACATTTTCGAACTGATTTATCATAAAGGCAAAGTCTTCCGGGACCGAACCTACCAAGCTTACAATTATTGGGACGTCCCTGTTTGAGGAGATCATCTTTGCGAAGTATGAAGCCCCCGGATTTGATAGTCCGACCGCGTTGAGGAATCCGCTCTTTACGCCAACGACGGTAGGGTTTGGATATCCCTCCCAAGGCTCTTTGCTCAGTGATTTCGTTACAAGGGCGCCTGCTCCTTCCTTATATAAGCGGGCGAAAACGTCAAGCGATATGCCAAGAATACCAGAGGCAAGCATCGCTGGCCTTTCAAGTGAAATTGGCCCCACACTTGTTGATATGTCTGGAGTCACTCCTAATCATAAAAAATGTTTGTCTTATAACGGTTGATGTATTATTGGTCACTGTTACCTTTTTTAGTAAGACATGAAAACGCTCTGTATGCATTCTGTAATCCTGACAGAGCTTGGTATTGCGGTTTTTGACAACAACAAATGTGTCAAGTCTATTGCTTTTAGAAATCCAGCGAAAGAATATGTCGAATTAAAAAAAGAAAAGGCGGACATCGATGAGTTAGGAAGTTTTCTTAACAGTGCTAGGATCACAAGTGTGTCGGTCAATGACCATGGGCTCCTCAAGCTTTTGAAGAAAAAATCGTTCGATGCCGAACTCATGGAAGAGAACAAGGTTGAGACAATCCAGTCCTCCAAGATCAGAGTCTTGGTAGATTCTGGATTCGCTAGTGATGAGCACGATGCAAGGGCAAAGTTGAGAGACTTTGCAATGCAGCTTTCCTCAGCCAAGGTTACCGAGGTTTCGGAAAGTCCAGACTTGCACATAATTCAGGCGATAAATGCTCTAGATGAAACTGACAAGCTAATCAACCTCCTCAGCTCCAGGCTTCGAGAGTGGTATGGGCTTCATTTTCCCGAACTTGATAATCTCATTGACACCATAAGCGGCTATTCGAAAATAGTTTTAGCGGGAAGGCGTAGTGATCTGAACCAAAAGGTCTACAGTGACGCTGGCTTTCCTGAGGAAAAGGTAGAGATGCTTTCCCTATTACAGGAAAAGAGCAGGGGAGGGCAGATATCCAATGAAAACCTTGCCATCGTGCAAAGCTTGGCAAAGCAAATTCTCGAACTGTTTGAACTTAGGTCTACTCTTGAAAAGCATATAGAATCTCAAATGAAGGCCATCGCACCCAACCTATCAGGGATCTTGGGCACTTCTGTAGGAGCGAGGATACTTGGAAGGGCTGGAAGCCTCAAGAGGCTTGCCACCATGCCCGCAAGCACCATCCAAGTCCTTGGTGCGGAAAAGGCACTTTTCCGGGCCCTCAAAACAGGCGCCCAGCCTCCAAAACATGGCCTACTATTCCAACACACCCTTGTCCATGCCGCTCCCAAGTGGCAACGGGGAAAAATTGCCCGCGCTATCGCCGCAAAGGCCGCTCTTGCAGCAAGGGTTGACGTTTTTGGAGGAGGTAGGAACGACACCCTTTTCGAAAAGCTGAACGTGAGGATAGGCGAGATTGGAGAAAAATACAAAGAGCCGCCCGAAAGACCCCCCGTACCGGTACAGCAGCGTAGACCCTTTGAAAGAAGGGAACGAAGGCAGGGGGATTTCAGACAAAGAGAAAAAAAGAGCGACTGGAAGAAGTCAAAGCGAAGGAAATTTGGAAAACGAAGAAGGTAACATTTTCTGGGTAAAGGTGGAGGGCGAAAGAAGGCTTGCCACCTTAAACCTCGTGCCTGGAAATCAGGTATACAAGGAAAAGTTAGTAAAAATAAAGGACGAGGAGTTTAGGGCATGGGATCCTTACAGGAGCAAGCTTGGGGCAGCCATAATGAACGGCCTCCAGGTTCTACCCATAGTTAGAAAGTCTAGGGTTCTCTACCTAGGTGTTTCAACAGGTACCACTGCGAGCCATGTTTCGGATATCGTAGGTCCTTCTGGCGTTGTTTTTTGCGTAGAACACACCAGCAGGGTGGCCCGCGAATTCCTTGACAGGGTTGCATCATACAGGGCAAATATCGTGCCAATCCTCCAAGACGCTAGAAACCCAAAGGAGTATTTTGCAGTCTACGGCACAATCGATGTAGTCTACGTGGACATTGCCCAGCCAGACCAGACGGAAATTGCCATCCTTAATTGCAAGACCTTTCTCAAAAAAGGAGGACATCTGATGCTAGTGATAAAAACTAGGAGTATTGATGTTACAAGGGATCCGGCGGAGATAACTCGCGCGGAGGCAAAAAAGTTGCAGCATGACTTTGAGATAATCCAGGAAATCAACTTGGCGCCATACGAGAGAGACCACAGCATGATTATCGCAAAGTTACTATGATGCCTTTCCGAGGGATTCAAGCATGGATTTTACTGGCTTCCAGCTTGTTCTAACAAAGGGCGGAGTAGATCCTTTCGAAACAATGAATTCCCTTATGAACTTCATTGTCTTCGCGTCTGACGGATAGCCACTTCCCACATCCCAGTCCTTCCTTATCTTTGCAATCGCCCTATCCCTGCTAACTTTTGCTATTATGGAGGCCGCAGACACCACTGGAAACCTGCTGTCGGCATGGTGGCTAGAATGAACCTTGTCCACCTTGGAGAGTTTTGAAATCAACTGACCAAACCTTGCAGGGTTTACGTCGCACGAGTCTACATATGCCGAGTCTGGCCGCAGGCGGGCAATCACCTTTGCCATGTATCTGCCTTCCAGTTGGTTGAGATGGTTCTTTAGGACGCTTTTGTCTATCAGACGCGGAGGTATTCTAGCCACATAATAGTCATCAACTAGCTCTAGTATTTGCCCATACAAGGCGTCCCTTGCCTTGGGGCTGAGCTTTTTTGAGTCCTTGACGCCGATCGTAACAAGATGTCTTATCTTGTTGCGTTCGATCCTTATGCCAGCTATCACGAGTGGGCCTATTGCTGAACCCCTACCCGCATCATCGACGCCGCAGACAAACATTTGGCTATTCCTTTCGCTACGTGTATTAAATCGTTTTAGATTACAGGCTAGCGTTGGAATCAAGTCTTGTTGAGATTTTGGAGGGCGGGACAAAACTCCTCGTTCCAAAGGAATCCCTCGTTGACAAGTCTCCGCCACGGGAGCCGGCATTCTTTAACCCAAGAGCTAGGATTAACAGGGATTTTTCCATCCTTGCATATTCCACTTTCCTGCAGAATTTCAAGGGACCCAAAACCTTCCTTGATTCCCTTTCAGGCATAGGGGCACGAAGCATTAGGGTTGCACATGAATTGCCAGAGGTTGCTAAGGTTTTTGTAAATGACGTAAATCCCAAGGCGCTTGAAATTGCAAAGAGTATTGCCAGATTAAACAATGTGGCCAACTGCCACTTCTCCGAGAATGAGGCCTGCAGGTTTCTTAGCTTGCATTCGGTGAGGGAAGGAAGGGGAGCAATAGTGGACGTGGATCCGTTTGGTTCGCCGTCAAAGTATCTAGATTGTGCGATCCGGGCTACATATCACGGTGGCCTGTTGTCTGCCACGGCAACAGACCTCACCGTACTGCATGGTCTTTTCCCATCAGCCTGCAGGAGAAAATACTATGGTGTTCCCGTCAGGGTAGAATATGGCGATGAGATTGCTCTGAGGCTGATCCTTGGCTGCATCAACCTAGTCAGCGGGAGGCTTGATGTAAAAATTGTACCCCTTTTTGTGCAGAATAATATGCACTACTACAAGACATATGTCAAGGTTCTAGTAAGGACGGGAGATGATGAACAGATGGGTTACATCCTAAATTGCAAAAACTGTGGGAATAGGCACGTGGTGAAGGAGGTTGTCCACGTTTGCGATGTCTGCAATAACAGGGCAGAACTTGCCGGGCCCCTCTGGACAGGGAGACTTTATGACAGGGATTTTGTAAATGGGATGATTGCGAATGAGCCCAGATTCCAGGTAGACAAGTCTTGCAGGAAAATCCTAGAGAGATGCATCGAAGAGGTCGACATGCCGCCTACCTACTTTACCATCGATGAGATTGCACACATGAAACGGAGCCCTCCCGTGTCCCTTGCAAAGACGATTTCAAGGATCCAAAAGGCTGGTTTTAGGGCTACTCCAACGAGCCTAAATCCAGCGGCCTTCAGGACGGATGCCCGCGTGGACCAGATCCTGAATGCAGTCTAGGCTCCGAGGTATCCCAGGCAAACATGATACAGCTCACTGGCGGTCTTCCTGCTAGCCTTTGGCTTCTTTAACTGGACCTTGACAAATTTTTTCTTCAAATAGTCTCTAAACTCGTTAGAATATTCGCCGTCGAAGACCTTGAACAATGCATTGCCCTTCCTCGCCAAGACGTGATCCATTATCTTGCTTGCGGAATAATTTAGCGAGATCTGCCTTCCATGGTCTACCGACCATGTGCCTGTTACTTGTGGCGAAAGGTCGCATATTACCGCATTTACTTTTGTGCCAAAATAATCAAAGATTGATTCCACAACAGACTCGTCCTCGATGTCACCCCGTATTATGTGCGCGTTCGGAATTTCCTCCACAAATGACTTGTCAACTCCCATCACCTTCCCCCTGTTCCCCACCATTTCCAGCGCCACTTGTGTCCAGCCACCTGGCGAGCACCCCAAGTCAAGAACATTGAAGCCGGGGCCTATAATTCGGTAGGACTGGTTTAGCTCTTTTAGCTTGTATGCGGCCCTGCTCCTATACCCCTCTTGGTGGGCCAGTCTTCGGTACAAGTCACGTCTTGCATCTAATAACTTCATTTCTTTGACTTCTTTGAGTTTGCAAATTCGGTCAGTACCCACTGCTCAATTAGCGGGCAAGTCCTTGGGCTTACCTCTCCCTCTAGAGTACATTTTTGCTCCACTGGGCATATCAGGCATGGTGCTGATTCTATCGATTGCGTCCCCACAGGAACATGTGCAATCTTGAGCTTGTAGGTCCACCTACCATCCTCCAATATCTTTTCTCTTTTTATGAGGTGCTGCCTTTCGAGTTTTAGTGCTAGCCTTGAGCCATCCCTGCTAGAAAGTTTTAGCTTTTTCCATAAATCGCTTTGAAACATACCGTCATCACCGCGTTTTGCGACATGGTCAAGGACAGATGTTTTAAGTTTCTCCATGTCCAGGCCCTCAATTTCAAAATTTTCAATCTCCTTTTCGTCAATCTCCTCTAAATCCTCGTCGGTAGGTTCCGCCTGCTTTTTCTTGGCCTCAGCAATCTTCTTTTTGTCAGCCTTGGCAGCCTTCTTTTCCTCGGCCTTGGATACTTTTTTTTCCTCTTCTTTCTTTGCCTTCTTTTCCTCGGTTTTTTTCGTTTTTTCCGCTTTTTTAGCCATGACTATACCTCAGTAACAATAACTCCATCCCTGAAGATGGATTGTCCCTTGCAGTATAATAACATATTATTCAGGCTACTGGACGTTAAAGGTGGCTGTCACGTTTATGTCGTTTCGGTATGATTTGTCCTTCATGTCAGCCACAATTTGGTAGGTTCCGGTGCTGTTAATGAGAGGCAAGAATGCGTGGTGCATTGGGAGCGTGGAATTTGTCTGGGCAAAACACTGTGAAAAGTACGCGTTCTGGGCTACCGCTTGTTTTGGCTGCGTTCCGAGGTTGTATACGGTCATGTAAAGGTCACCGCAATCAAAGGCCGTGTCGTTCACCCTGACGGTAAAGCTAATGGGCGAGGACAGGGAGTAGGTGTTGTTTAGATTCAATATCCTGATGTCTGGGCTTCCAACCTGGGACGGCGGAGTTACGAATGTAATCTGCATGAAGTTTAGTTGCCTGTCGGGTTGTGCAAGGACGTTTGACAACACATATCCCCCGAGTATCACCGAAATTACCACGGGAAGTACAAAAACAACATAAGCAATTTTCCTTGCACCCATTTCGTAATCTAACCGCTTGAATTCCCTTATATCTATTTGGTCGAGGCATCAACGCACATGACAAATTTGACGAATAAGTTAAATCACAGACAAGGACAATAGCGCTAGATGCGACTTAGGAAGTTCAGGGTTAGAGCTTACAGATGTATTCATGATTCCGGGGAGATTAAAGTTGGGGACCTGGCCGCCTTTGTCGGGAGAAACGAGAGCGGCAAGACTACAATACTAGAAGCCCTCACTCTTCTCAACAAGGACCAGAAGACTTCTGAGCTGGACCTCTGCGATGAGATGACGGAGGAGCTCAAGTCGGAAATCAAGCTTGCCGAAGGAGAGTTTGAGCTCAACGAAAAAGAGACGGCCCTCATCAGGGAAAAGTTCCCAAACCTTCAGGACATAAGAAAGCTCAAGATATTCAGGACTAACAAGAACCTCAGGATACAATATGATTTTGGCGACATCAAGATAAGCGGAGAGGCAAGTAAAAGGCTGAATTCCTGGGAGAACTTTGTCGAGAGAATCCAAGACTTTGTCAATTCCATGCCAAATGAGATCCGCATCAGGATTGATACGAAATTCCTTTTGGCCCCTCCACCTAGAACGAGAGAATCCTTCATGAATACCATGGCCGAGTTCAACAACAACATCTATCTTATTGCCTCCGAGGATCCGCGCATTATATCCGATTGGAAAAGAATCTACCAGGATTTGGATTACATTTTTGACAACATGCTGGTAGGTACAACGGAAAGGTCTGCCCTAGAAAACTTCATCGAGGATAAGCTTCACCCCAGGTTCGTGTATTTTTCGGATTACAAGAAAATCCTCGGGAACATAGACCTCGAGGAATTCGTAAGGGAGACAAAGGGGATAAGGCCCAAAGGGCTGGAATATATCGAAGAGTTTGACAAGGCCGAAACCGTAATGAATTTGTTTTATCTAGCCGACTTGGATGCCCAGAAGCTTGAGGAGGCGCAGAACAGCCCCTCTAGACTGATAAAGCTGCTTCACACAGCAAGCAGAAAGCTCAGCGACAGGCTCAACCCCGCATGGAAAGGAGACCCAATTCACGTGGAGCTGAGGTGGAATCCAGGAAATATTTTGAGCGTGGTAATATCCGATGTCCACAAGGACGGCACCATTACGAATACGGGGCTGCTGAATAGGAGGGCGGAGGGTTTCAAGTGGACGTTTTCATTCATTGTGAACTTTGCCGCGGAAACCCAGAAGGCGGAGTTGAAGGAGGCCATACTCCTGCTAGACGAGCCCGCGAGAAACCTACATCCCGCACAGCAGAGAGGCATATCAGACCTGCTCAAGGGCCTAGCAGGGTCCAACCAGATACTGTATGCGACCCATTCCCCTTTCATGATATTTGACTATACGCCTGGAAACCTGCTGGTGGTAGAACTGGACAAGAGAAAACACCTTAGCCACATCTACTATGATTATTGGAATGCCGACGACCAGACACTCATCCCCATCTTATACGGTCTTTCCAGAGGTCTGACAGAGTCGATTACCGACAGGCAGATAGGGTTCAACTCAAGGCCGGTCATAATCGTAGAGACAATGTCTGACAGCATGTACCTCAACGCATTTGACAAATTCCTAAAGGATCCCAACCTATCCATGAATCCGCTCAATGTTGTTCCAGCATATAGTAAGAACTCCGTCATGGCCCTAGCAATTTTTTACAGGAATCATGGATACGACACCTTCGTCCTGCTTGACAATACAGAAGAGTCATCCCAAATTGCCTCCCAGCTGGAGACTAATCAATTCAAGAAAGTACAGATGATTTTCTTTGAACTTGGGGGGCAGACAAAACAGTTCCTAGAAGACCTCATAGCTGACGACGATTATCTCTATGCGGTAAACCAGACGTACGAGGTCAAGCTCCGAAAGGAGGGATACAAGGCCCTCACCAAGGAGGTAGTTTCTTCAAAGGGCAGGAAGAGCATAATTGACAACCTAAACGAGATCTGGAAGGAAAACCAGCACCTCGGGTGGGAGAAGTTTGACAGGGAGGAGATATGCAGGTACATCTGCGAGAAGATTGCAATCAACGAAACGGACTTTCTTACCGACAAGACCAAGGACCAGTTCAGGTCCCTCTACAGGCTGATAGCGGAGCGCATAAGACAAAACCAGAACCTTGTCTCACAGACAACCCTCCCATATTCCCGATGAGAAAGATTTGCGGTTTTTTGCCCCACCTTCCACATCCTGAAAAGGACGATTCATCATTAAGATTTAATTTAGAGGCGGATCGCTTCTTCCCTTGGATGGAATGCTGACAAAATCTAGATTATTTTTAGCTTTAGCAATAGGCATGGTTGTGGCTTTCTTGCCGGCGGCGCATGGATTGCCCCAGATGGCGACGGTCACCGCAACAACCGAAGGAGGCAAGACCATGCTTCAGCTAACGAACAGCCCGTCCAGCACCTCAGACATTTCCTCCTTCACCCTCGAGATAAAAAACGGCAATTTTGAGTCATTTACGCTTCAGAACGGCTGGGTGGGAAAAAAGACATCTCCGACCACCATAGCCTTTCTTTCCTCAAATCCGATAAAACCCGGGGAATCCACCACGTTTTACCTCACCACTGACCAGGCAGCTCCTGACCTAGCATGGACGGCCTCTGACCAAGACAACAACCAGGTTGGCCTAGGAGAGATAGGGGCTCCGACCCAGCAACCAAGCTCGCCCTCAAACCAGACAAGTCCGGGCAACCCCCCGCCAGGCGCGCCTCAGGAACAGCCAAAGCCAAATCCCGGAATACTCGACATGTCGACATTTAGGATAATTCCGTCCACGCCGGCCCCAGGTTTCGATGTCAGGGTAGTCGGGCAGAGCTTTGCATCAGCAACGCCCCTCAGCCTGTACCTTGGAGACCAGCAGATTGACACCTTTTCATCGGACAACAACGGAAATTTTGTTGTCACCGCCACAATTCCCCAGTCCCAGCAGACCGGAAGTGTAAATTTTGTTCTAAAGGACAGGGAAAACAACGAGAAGACATTTACCACAACCATACAGCCGGCTCCCCAGCCAAGGGGCGGGACTCCTCAATCCATCCCATTGACGGTAAATGTAGATCCTGTCCTACATCCCGGTGACACAGGTACGATAAGCGGGACCTCC
Source organism: Nitrososphaerota archaeon (assembly GCA_021325615.1). GTDB lineage: Archaea > Thermoproteota > Nitrososphaeria > Nitrososphaerales > Nitrosopumilaceae > Nitrosotalea. The sequence goes on from JAJPGU010000032.1 coordinate 73,659, forward strand.
GACGCTGGCAGTACAGTTACCATCTCCATCCTTGATTCTAACAGCACAAGTATAACGACCTTCACGGCCACAGCAGACAAGGACGGGAACTACATCGTGTCACAACCGATTCCAACTGACAGGCCCTTTGGCAAGTACACGGTTTCCGTGTCAAACGGCAAGGATCAGGTTTCAAAGGAATACTCCGTTACCTCATCCCATTCGCTAATCATACAAACATCCCAGAAGAGGTACAACCCTGGTGACACCGTAGTCATAAACGGCACCTCCATTTCCAACGAACCGGTATCCATAGTCGTGACAGATCAGACAGGAAACCAGGTCTATGCCAAGGACCTTAACGTCACAGCCAGCGGAAAAATTTCGACGTCATTCCCAATAAGCAATTCGGCAATCATAGGGACATACACCATCACAGCGTCGCAGGGAAGCGATCAGGTCAGCACCAACATTGGCGTGGGCGTAGACCCAGTCCAGATTCTGGTTGCCCATCTCGACAAGCTGAACTACCAAGTTACAGACAGGCCCCAGTTGAGCGTCTCTGGCACTCCGGGCTCGACGCTAAACTTGGTCATAATTGACCCGTCAGACAAGGAGAAATTCTCCGACACCGTCCTGCTTGGACAGGATGGTTTTGCGACATATTCCTTTAACCTGACATCGTACACCCCTGGAATCTACTCACTTGCACTTACAAGAGGTAATGACAAGGTGGTGAAGGACTTTGCGGTAGGTCTAGAAACTGGCTGTGGGCAGATAAGCCTCAGGACCGTCAAGGACACGTATTTTCCAGGCGACAACATACTTATTTTTGGGAATGCCAACCCTGACTGCATCATACAGATAGGATTGACCGATCCAACCGGCGTGCAGACCAAGTCTGAACAGGAATTTGTTGACAAGTCCGGAATATTCTCGGCATTTGACTTTAGGATTCCTGACAACGGGGCTGCAGGTACGTGGAAGCTTGATGCCACAAGCGGAATAGACCACAAAAGCATACCCATAGTTGTCAAGTCAGAGTCGGAACTTACAGTCCAGCTGGACAAGAGCCCACCAGTCTATAGCGCTGGTGACATTGTCAAGATCTCGGGAAGCGGGGCTGGACAGTCAGTAGGCGTCGTCATAGACCTCCTCGATGCAAGCAACAAGTCTCTGGAGACGTTCCAGATCCAGTCAACAAACAGGGGAGACTATAGCACGGAATGGCTGATCCCCAAGACCTTCAGTTCCGGAACCTTTTCAATACAGGTGTCATGCATAGCCGGCAAGGTTTCCACGCCCATCACGATCCAGTAACTTCAGAAATATTTTTTACATCCACAGATTGTGAAGCATTTGTGAACCTAAAGGAAAAGATCGCCGAGATTCCAGATTTCCCCAAGAAAGGGATACTTTTCAGGGACATTAGCCCCCTTTTGCGTGATCCGTCAGCCCTCTCGCTTGTAATTGACGAGTTTTCAAAGCGCATCCATCCCAAGGACGTAGACGTCTTTGTTGGAATAGAATCCAGAGGCTTCCCACTTGCCTGTGCCATGGCCCTCAAGTATAACAAGGGGATGGTGATGGTTAGGAAGCAAGGAAAGCTCCCAGGCTCTACCCACAAACTGACATACAACATCGAATATGGGACGGCGACAATGGAGATTCAAAAGGATGCCATAAAGAAAGGCGAAAAAGTGTTCATCTGTGACGACCTGCTGGCCACCGGAGGAACGGCAAAGGCTGCAGCCAAGCTAGTTGAGAAGATAGGAGGAACGGTCACAGGTTTTGCCTTCATCATTGAACTGACAGACCTCAAGGGGTCAAAGGCAATCAAGGACTACAGATACGAATCGCTGGTGAAATATTGACGGAACAGGCCGAGATCGGGATATTTGGGGGGACTGGGATTTATGATCCCGGACTACTAACAGAAAGCAAGGAAGTCACGATAGACACGCCCTTTGGAAAGACGTCGGATTCCATTACGGTCGGCATTTACAAGGGTAGGAGGGTCGCCTTCATGCCAAGGCATGGTCGAAAGCACACCATACCTCCACACATGATAAACTTCAGGGCAAACATCTGGGCTTTCAAGGAAATGGGCGTCAAAAGAATCATAGCCCCCTCCGCGGTGGGCAGCCTCCAAGAGAAGCTAAGGCCCGGGGATTTTGTAATCCCGATGCAGTTCATCGATTTTACCAAGTCAAGAAAATACACATTTTATGAGGACGGTAAGGTCATACACATTTCTGTTGCAGACCCCTTCTGTCCAGAGCTTCAAGCCTCCGTCTACAGTGCGGCAAAAAAGATAGACCTCCAGCTGCACAAGGACGCGACATACATATGCATAGAAGGCCCGAGGTTTTCCACTAGGGCCGAGTCACGGTTCTACAAGGATGTCATAGGGGCCGACATCATAGGAATGACCCTCGTACCCGAGTGCCAGCTTGCCAGGGAGGCTCAGATGTGCTATGTTTCAGTATCCACCGTCACAGATTATGACGTATGGGCGCAAAAGCCCGTGACGGCCAAGGAGGTGCTTGAGACGCTCTCAAAGAACGTCAGCACCACAAAGAACCTCCTAGGGGTGCTTCTTGAAATCATACCCGACGAAAGGGGATGTTCATGTTCCAGGGCCCTTGACGAAGCGGGGCTCTAGCTGTCCGCGAATGATTCCTTTTTCAGGCCTTCTGGAAGGGTAATGTCCCCACGAACCAGTCTTTGCTGTAGCTCGTTTATGACCTCGTCGACATCATATCCCATCTTTACAAGTTCCTTCTCTACCGCCTTTGAAATTTTTGCCCCTATGTTATGTCCGCCTATCCTTCCAAATGCGATAGCGCTGAACTTGAAGGAAGTGCCGTCTATGGTAAAAACTCCGGTAATCTTGGCTGCTATCTGGCTTCCATGAACGTTGTTTATTCGTACGTCAAGATTCATGCTAGATGCTATATCTCGATTGCCTTGTTTATCGAATTTTCAATTAAAAAGTTCCAGTGCTTGTCGTCCTCGACCTTAAAGTCCTTTACCTTTAGCGTTATGACCTTTTCTCCCAGACACTCGTGTTGGATTTCATCGTCCTTTTTTACCTTCACAAGTTTCCATTTTTCCTTGTGTTTTTTTAGGTTGCACAGTAGGACTGACCATTTTTGATCCGATGAAATTTTGGGCATTCCGACATAGTCTACTATGCTGTCAATCCCGAGTTGTTTTTCCTCACAGAATACCTTCTTGCACTTTACGCAGCGCCACGAATCAACCGAACCGATGGTTCTTTTTTCGTAATTTATGTTGGTGACTCCAAAGTAAACTATCTCATGTTTGCAGGTATCTTGATCCACAGACATTGTTCCTTTTCCACATTGGGTTCTATTTAGTCCTTGCATCATCGTACGGTTTTTCCAAAACTATTGAGATGTTGTCTACAAGAAGATTCTTTTTAAAAGGAATGTTTTCCCTTTGGCACATTCTCCGATACATGTTTACCACGGCAAACCTTGGATGCGTTGACTCGAATTGGGTCTCGGTTATGTCAATGAACCCGCCGAGTTCGACTAGACTACGGGCTACTTCGAGAGCGTGTGAGGCTGTCATTCCGAGGTCATGAGAGATTTCATTTGATGTCTTTTTCCCGCCCTTAACGACGAGGACGAAAACCTTAGCCTGTTCCGGCGTGAGTTTGAGTTCTGAGACCAGGTTTTGCTCAACGCTGTCCATGTTCACGCTCATATTTGCAGGAAAAGCTTTCGCCATAATTAAAGTGTCAAAAACTATGAAATTAAATAGCGAATAGGGATAGTCTCATCATGAGGATCGTGGTAGGCATTACCGGTAGCTCGGGAATAATATATGGTGTCAGAATGCTGGAGGTCCTCAAGCGTTTCAAGGTAGACACCCACCTCGTAATGACGGAATGGGCCAAGAAGTGCCTCGTTCTAGAAACAGACTTTGATTTGAAGTATGTCAAATCCCTTGCCAGCAGCGTGTCTGAAGATACTAACATGGCTGCTAGCGTCTCAAGTGGAACATACAAGACTGACGGGATGATAATAATTCCGTGCAGCATGAAAACTCTTTCAAGCATCGCCAATGGATATGAGGAAACCTTGGTTGCACGTGCAGCAGGGGTAACAATGAAGGAGGCACGAAAGCTGGTGATAGTTCCTAGGGAAACCCCATTGACCAGCATCCACCTCGAAAACATGCTGAAGTTGGCAAGACTAGGCGTGGTCATCCTTCCTGCTATGCCTGGTTTCTACAACAAGCCAAAGGGAATAGAAGATATGATAAACCATGTTGTAGGAAAGTGTCTCGACCAGTTTGGAGTAGAACACGATCTTTTCAAGAGATGGGGAGCAATCGAGTATCCTGTAGAGAACTAGTACATCAGAGGCTGCAGATAGTTTGGAAATTCAACGAGTGTTTATATTTGGATGGATGGTTGTCTATACAGAAACAGCGTGACCAGCTACAAGAGTCGATATTCTAACGACAAGTCTTTCGATTTCATAATACCCCTGATGGTCCTATTGTTCCTAGGAGTAGTTTACGTGATCTCGCTGAGAAACGACACTGGGTATGTCAGTTTCATACTGATAGGCATAACGGCAGCCATCATGATTTACTGGGTCAGGGTGCTCAAGAAGATGACAAAGGAGGTTCAGCCCCAGTACGCGCCCAAGGAATCAGAGACGAAAAACTGGGTATACGATCTCATCAAAGGGGAAAACGAGATTGTCTTTGTAGCAGAGGTGCCCGGTCCAGAAGACCAGGTAACAGTGAGGCTCATCGAGGGAGTCCTGTACGTGCGAGGATCAGGCCACTTCTCAAAAGAGGTGCCGATAGAGACCACCCCCGACATGGGAATCCACGATTTCAAATATAGGAACGGGGTACTGACTCTAAGGATAAAAAAACTAGAGGCTCTTTGATTCTTCCAGTTTGGCTGGAAGGTACTTGTCAGTAATGTTTGTCAGCCCATACTTGGAGAATGCTTCAAGTTCGGCCTTCCTCTTTAGTTTCAAAAAGACCTCAAGTTGCTTTTTCCAGTTTCCTTCCTGGTACCTCGGGTCTTTTTGCAGGTCATAAATTCTCTTTATGTCGGACTCTGTCATCGGGATGGTTGGCAGTTTGTACTTTTCAATGTCCGTTGCCCAAACTCCGAGCCATTTTGCATCCGGCACCGTGAGCTCCCTCAGGTGCGCGGCGTTGGCCGAACCCGACTTGATTACCATGGCAATGTGTTCGCCATAAACGTCCCCGTCTGCAAGTATTACCACCGGGAGGCCAAGTTCCTGGTTTAACCTTCGCAACAGACTCCTAGTGGACCTGGGTGCTTGTCCTGCCGTATCCACAATGATCGATTTGAATTTTTTATGGACATTCTCCTCGACAAACCTAGTAAAGAGACCACCCTTTTCAATGGCAATCACAAGCTCGGCGCTGGTATCAACAAGCTCGGCGCTACTGAGGCTTGGCCCTATCAGATATCCATCCGGATGGTCCGAGAGGTTTACCCTCTTGCCCTCGTAGCCTGGAACTGTGTATTCTATCGTCAGATCCCCAAACACGCTGCTTCTTTCCTCAGGGAAGATGTGAAATTCTTCACGGGGGCTTGAGGTAACGGCTTCAAGATCCACAATTATGTTGTCGGATTCTGGCTGATCCTCGAAATCGATGCTAAAGGCCTGTGATGAGTAGTAAATATCTCTGAGGGTCGACGACTTGCCTTCCCTTACAAGCCTATTGACAAAAAATGCCAGCCATGCAAGTTGGGTGTATGACCTAAGCTGGGACATATTTCTTGAGCTCCTCACTGCCCGGGCATTCCCAAGTATATACTGCCGTATCTTCTTGTCATACACGATATTGTTCACGGATCTGCTAGGAATGACAAACTGTGGGAATCGTCCCTGGTCTAGGTCGTTGTAAATGTTAATTCCGTGCTGCTGCAGGACCGAAAGGAGTTTCTCCTTTCTTGCCTCGGCGGTCTTTTGTCTATTGGATTTGTTCTTCAAGTTCACTACCCATCTTTATCAGTTGTTTATAATTTGGCTCTTTTTTCTTCCCGGAAAGTTCTGTGGCAAATTGCGATATCAGCGGTACATACTTTGCATAAAGATTGGCCCTCTTTTTTGCCATGTCTGCGGCACCCTGCCTAGACATGTGGACCGCCAGTTTTCTTGCCAAGTATTGTATTGCATTTTTTAGCTCCCGTTCAAGTTCCGGCCTGTCTGCGACATTTTCCTTACCGACTGTCTTGTATGGGATTCTCGTGGAACAAATGTGGGACACGATTACAAGCGGCGGATCTCCCTTTATCTTATACCTGCTCCAATCCATCTCATTGACGATTTTGAGGACTACGTCGCTTCCTTCGTCATAAAGCAACGGTATCCTATTAGCAAACCTATAGACTTTGAGGCCCGATGCTGGAATGTCCCCCCCATAAGCTACCCCCATCTCCACAATGAACGGAAATCCAGAATAGGCCGAGGCGCTGCGCTGTAAGACCGAGGCAAATTCAGGATTAAAAAATTTCATAATTCCTTTGGACAGGGGCTCCTCGCCAAGGGGTGCAAGACAGCTAGGGTCCGGTGCAAGAAAGTCTTCAAACTTTTGCAGTGCGTCCGCCAGCTTTACAAGTTCTTCGTTTGTCATGCTCCCTATCCTTCGCTCTGGCTTGAACTTGGCAAATTCACAGAATTTTTCAGCCGTAGTTGGTCCCACCCTTTGGAATCTTTTTGTCAAGAAAGTAACAAGCGTGTCCCCTTGTACGGTGTTTGAGAGTTGTTTGTAATACGGGCTCTCAGGATCCAAATCTACCGAATGTGTTTGCGATTCGCCGAAATCCCAGTAAGTTATCTTTTTGTTGGCAACATCGATGTCATCAATCCTAATCTTTTGCAGCCCTTCGAAATCTACGTTCAAAAACGACATTACCGCCAGAACTGTCCGGACTGGTCTTGAAAGGTCTGCCCACTTTTTCTGAGTTCTTTCCAAGATCTCCTTTGCCGAGACATTCTTCTTTTGACCCAACTCTTTCCTTATCTTTTCTATCATTTTGTTGTCAACCGGAGGAATCTGGTAGTGAGTATCCACTATCATCCTGCGCATTGTCTCAACGTCCACACCGTGAGGGTGCGGCTTGATTATGGTAGGAGGCGGGGGCATATCCTTAACTATTCTTGGATAGTGGAATTTTTCCCCTGACGGGTCCTCAAAAGTTATCGTAGCATAAGGCGTGATAAGCGAGGTCTGGGACACATAATCCCGGATCTTTGATCCAGCCTTGGAATAGTCACCCTCAAGTACTATGCTCACGGAGAGACCAGTCTTTGCAGCCTCCTTTACATGATGCTTTAAGATGACCGGTTTGTTTTTCTGGATGTCAAGCAACATCACAAATTCGTCGCTGGTTTTTCCGTCGGAGCTGCTTCTCACGGTAACCGGCTTGTTTGTAGTAATCTGACCGTAAAGTATGGCCATCGTCGCACCTAGACCAAACATGCCTCTTGCCTGTTTGAGACCAAACTTCGATCCATAAAGGACTGTCCCAAACGCGTGAGGCACGTGTTTTGGGTCTATTCCAGGGCCGTTATCCCTAACAGTCAAGACATAGTGCTTTGGGTCGGATTGCTCTGCATCGACTGCCTTGATAGAGAGATGTATGTCGGGCAGTATCTTTTTTTGGTCGCATGCATCCAGGGCGTTTTCTACAAATTCCCTTACAGAGGTGTAAAGCGACCGTGTGGGGTTGCTAAAACCTGCAAGATCACGGTTTCTATAGAAGAATTCGCTTGGTGAAATTTGGCTAAATGTTTCCTTACTCAAATACGCTTTCACCCTCCCATAGCTGTAGTTTTTCCATTTTCTGCCTCCTCCTTGATTCTTGGAGGTCATTGTAAACCTTGCCGTGAGTGCTCCCATTTGAAAGCGCAGTTATCGCTTGTACTGCTGAACGGAGTTGCTTACCCTCACCTATTATAGCGACCGTACGGCCGTAGACCGAAACGCTTGCACCGCTCAGGTCTTCGACGTTCTTTCTTACCCTTCCTCCCTCGCCAATTATTCTACCTTTGATTCTCTCGATTTGTGAGCTCGATTTTCCCACAAATTCCCGTAAATCTATTATGTGTAATGAATTTTCGCCTTGAAGGAGCCTCAGTGCTTTGTCAGGGGAAAAGCCACGGCCTATGGCAAGTACGATCTCCTCCGCTTTGAATGGCATCATGTTTTCGACATCACCGTTTCCTCTAATAATAATCTCTCCTGTTTGACTGTCTATTGTGAGCAAGACGGAGCAGATCTTTTCTATCTTAGCCTTCACCTTGCCCGACTTGCCTATTAAGGCTCCCACCCGCTCTTCTGGAATCAGTATGGTTTTTTCAAAAATCATCTAATTATCCTCTCTAGTATATCAGCTGGATTTGTAACGGTCAATCCCCTCTTAACAAAGAATTTGGTTATATTTTTAATGTCTCGTTCAAGGAACTCCATTGCATTCGGGTGCCGAGTGTCAACCGAAGATCCAAGGTCAAATACCACAAGACCCTTTTCAGTCTTGAATATGTTGTACTCTGAAAAGTCTGCATGGACTATCTTCGCTTTGTTGTACAAAACGTCAAGAATCGATATTGCTTCCTCATAATCCTTGTAATCCACCTCCGCCTCTACAAGCAATGGATCTGGAACCCCGTTTTTTCCCACAAATTCCATCACAAGGACATTTTTTACTACGGCGACTGGTTTGGCACATGGAATCCCCTCCCTGTGGCATTGAACAAGATTCGCATATTCCTTCTGAGCCCAGAGCTCGACAAGGTGTCTTGTCCCCTTCCTTATTTTTGTGAACCTTGGATCCCCGAGCAGATAGGGGTATCGTTTTTTGAAATTAGAAGTCGATACAAGATATATCTTTAATGCGAGGTCATTCCCCGTCGGGTCGACGGCCCAAAATGTCTTAGATTCTTTCCCCGATCCCACAGCTCCGTTCACGTATGAAATTATCCCTGAATTTTTCATACCTGATACGGTCATTGTTGTTGACTTGTCAAATACCTCATCAAGCGTCTTGTTTTTTCCAAACCCGTCCTTTTCTGATTTTTTTTCTCGATCTTTTTCCAGAAGCTTGCCATCTATCCGTTTTGCTAGGTTTTTCTGAAGTTCATCTGTCAACATTTCTAATTAAACGGCCATGGTAAAATCGATTACGTTGCTAGAAATCTTTTGGCAGGTATCCTTTTTCCTTCAACCAGTCTACCTGCGAGAGAGTATATCTCCAAGTAATGTCTCCCCTGTCATCCGCCTTGAAATCCCAGGGTGCTATGGTAACGATATCGTTGTCACGGATCCATATTTTGCGTTTAAGTTTACCGCGTATTCTGCCCATCCTTGTTTTGTCATCAGTACATTTTACCAGAACGTGATCACTTCCCAAAAGCTTGATTACTCTACCCAGCATCTCGCCTTCCTCAGGCAACTTCATTTCCTTTAATTCGCTTTCGCTTAACACTTTACGCTTGCCCAAAATTCTCTGCCTTCAGTCCTTTCAGAACGTATATAATTGTTGTATTTTAAAATTTGAAAACCAAAAGGCACGGCACCCCTCCAACCTTCTTTACCCCTTTCTGAGACCCTATCCCCATTTTAACGGCAAGGGCAATAGTTTCCTCGCCTACCATGTTGATAATGGATGAATTTTTCAACATTTGTGCCGCCTCTGCCTCGTCAACCATCCTCTCCGCAAAATAGCTCTGAGTCAAGTTCATCGTCAATTCGCCCTCTACCAGGGTACGCCCTACCAAGTTAGAGTCACAAATGTTGAGCATCCTATTACGCTGATAATTTACAATCCTTGTAGCAAACGGCATTACGCATATTGGCCCTTTAACGGTGATTTGGCGCCGCATGCCTCACAAACTAGGAAGTGAACCCGGTTTGATCTCTCAATCCTAGTGTCAGGACTCTTGCACATGGGGCACTCGACATATTCCTTCACATACCTGTTCAAGAGGGCAGTAAATTCGTGAGGTTCCTTCTTTCCTACAAAGACTGCCTTATCTCCGGCATATTGGGCAGGCGTTGCAAATTCCTTGGAAAGGTACTGGAGAATTTTTTCAGGCTCCCTACGTAAAACCTTTGGAAACTCGGGGAAGTTCCTGAAAAATGTCCTGTTTCCCTGCCACATGATATCGACCTTCGGCAGTTCAAACCTCGATGTAGAGTCCTTTCGGATTTCTGATACCTTGTCTTGAATTTTCTTTAGCAGTTTTTCATACTCGGTTTTAGTCAACTAGCTATTGTGCAATACTGCTACCTATATTGATTTAGTTTCAAAAAAGAAGAAAGTGGTCCCCTAAGGCTTTCCTATTCGAAAGACGTTAGTGCCACATTTCGGGCATTGGCCCTTTACCGCAGGACGTCCATTCTTTAGCTTAACTTCTTTTGGATTTGCGATCTCGACTTTCTTCCTGCATTTGACGCAGTACGCTTGAGTCATTTCATCTTCTTACGAAGGAGGTGGTATTTAGCAAGACGCTGTAAAATTTATTTCACTATACGCTGGAGGCTGTTAAATTTTTACAATGTCTTTCTCAGACAGCATGTGAAGAATTTATACAAATATTTCCACTTTTTTGATATTTCTTATATTGAAATGATCCATCTTGAAGAAAATAACGAATAGGTTGTCGAATCATCAAATTGTTACCCCCGAGTTATACTTTTAAACGCGTTAAAAAGAGTCTCTTGCGATTGGCGACTAGAAAAGGCATTATTGTTACTGCAATCATCTTGGGCGCAATCGCTGCTGGAAGCTCTGTCGTATGGCTGGTTCCGCAAAACAGGGCCTCACCCGTTGTGGTTTCAGACTATGGGAATGAGCTGGAGGGGGTTAAGGACAGACATGCCCTCATCATGGCTGCCATGGATTCCAACCTGAAAAGCATGCTAAACAAAACGATCTCACCTGATGATTTTGTGTCCATGGCCCAGACCTCGTCGTCACAGACGACATCACTCATCACTGAGCTCATCGAGAGCAATCCCCCACCGGAATGGAGACCGAGTTATCTCAACCTTGACGAGGCACTGAAGAAATACAACGACTATCTCACTGAGACAATCTCACTTGCCAACATGATGAAGAATGGCATCTCGCCCACAGACCTTTCAAACGAAATGTCAAAAATAGATTCCATGAGAAATGACACCGTTTCCTTCATTGAGAAGGCTAATGAGACAAGGCCCTAAGATTGCAGAAAATGCTCTCATGTGGCCAAAACCATCCTCAATTTTGACAAATTCTGGCACAAATTAGATTAATTAATAGGAAGTACGATTTTCGTATATTATGTCTGCAAAGGAGACGGTCATCCAGAAGGGGGATTCGGACACCAAGACCAGCAGACTCCTAGTAATATGCGTGGACAGGGACGACGACATAGGCAGCAAGGCTGGCGTTGCCACCCCAGTTGTTGGAAGGAACGCCTGTATCGATGCTGCCCAGCGCCTAGCGCTTGAAGATCCTGAGGATGCCGATTCCAACTCCATCTTTGCAGCGGTCAAGACATACGAAGACCTCGTAAGCAAGGGGTATCAGGCAGAAGTGGCCGTGGTATCAGGTACGGAAGACAAAGGGGTGCAGGGTGACGAAAAAATTGTAATGCAGGTCAAGAGCATAGTCCAAGCGTTTTCAGCAAATGGTGCTGTGATTGTATCTGATGGCGAAGATGACGAAAGTGTCATCCCTATAATTCAGAACGTGTTGCCGATCGTATCGGTCAAACGTGTGGTAATGCGGGTAAGCAGGACAGTGGAATATTCCTATGCAGTGCTTGGAAGGTACCTGAAAGCGATAGCATTTGATTCAAAATATTCAAAATTCTTTCTTGGCGTTCCAGGAATTCTTTTGGTGATAGGCGGGATTGCCACCGTCCTAGGTCTAACGACTCAGATTTTTGCAGTCATGATAAGCGTGCTCGGCGGCGCATTCCTAATTCGAGCTTTTGACATAGACAGGGCATGGTCCCACTGGACCAAGCCCACCCCCGCCGGGTTCATCAGAGTATTCACATTAGTGGCAGGAATCCTTTTCATATTGGCTTCAGTCACCGCTGGAGTCAGCACTGTCAGCCCGCAGATATCGTCTTCAAAGCCAGACGAGATACTCAAGCTTGTGGCCAACAAGCAGACCATTGGCATGATTGTTTCCGGCATGCTGCCTTTCCTCTGGATGGGGATAGGTTGCATATTTGGTGGATCGTTGCTAAGTAGCTGGTTCAAGGGAAGCATCAGATCGATAACCGACATCTTGAGGATAATCGTACTTCTGACACTCTATCCAATCATAGCACAATTTAACACGGTTGTGACAAGAGACGAGAGCCCCTTTACCCTAATTCCGCCCTTGCTCCTAGGTTTGGCAGTAATACTGATATCAGCATCACTACTCTTCCACAAATATAGAAAGAAGAAGGGCGGTGAGGAGTTATCGGAATAAAAGACAAGGCTATTGAGCTAGGCGGGTTTTACTCTCTTTATTCAAGGAAACTGGAGAAGGAGATAAGGTCAGGCGAGATTCCAAAGCACATAGCGATAATTCTTGACGGAAACAGAAGGTGGGCTAAAAGGAATCTTATCTTCAAGTTAAATGGCCACTTTAGGGGTGCAGATGCGGTAGAGAAGCTCCTAGACTGGTGTGAGGAGCTTAGCATTAAGATAATTACTCTCTATGTCCTCTCTGCAGAGAACTTGGCTCGAAATGATGATGAGCTTGAATACCTCTACAGCCTTATCAACCAGAGACTCGAGAAGCTGTACAATGACCCGAGGATTCACAAGAACCGCATGAGGGTAAAGGCGATAGGGCGCGTAGAATTGTTACCGGACTTTCTCAAGGATATCCTCAATAAGTTAGAGACGGAGACCAAGGATTACGATAACCACTATCTCAACATAGCAATAGCCTACGGCGGTCAGAACGAGCTTGTGGATGCCGTAAAGAAGATTGCTTCAAGGATAAAGGATGGATCCCTTGACGTAAACCAGATAGACAAGGATGTTATAGAATCATGCCTTTACACGTCTCACCTTCCCCAGTCATCTCCCGACATGATATTGAGGACGTCTGGCGAGAAAAGGCTCAGCGGATTTCTCATGTGGCAGAGTGCGTACAGCGAGCTCGTCTTCATGGATGTGTACTGGCCGGAATTCAGAAAGATAGATCTGATGAGGGCAATTAGGACATACCAGCAAAGAAGCCGCAGGCTCGGCAAGTAGAAAGGAAAAATACTAGTCTTCAAGTTACATGTACATGCTTGAAGAGAGATCCGCCGGAGCGATCTTGTTCCGCGACTCGCCAAGTGGCAGGCTTTACTTGCTCTTGAATTACCCCTCAGGCCACTGGGATTTTGTAAAGGGGAACATAGAGGATGGCGAGACCCTCAAACAGACGGTCCTGCGCGAGATACGGGAGGAGACGGCGATAACAGATGTCAGTTTCATAGACGGCTTTGAAGAAAAGGTGGAGTATCACTACCAACGTGACGGCAACCTAGTGCATAAGGAGGTGGTTTTCTTCTTGGCAAGGACGTCGTCGGAGCACGTCAAAATTTCTCACGAGCACCAGGGTTTCATATGGCTCAATTTCCCCGAGGCTATGGAGAGGCTGACCTACAAGAATGCCCAGAACCTCATGAAAAAAGTCCGCGAGTCAGGATTCGATATTTAGATTCTGGAGTCTTTCAGCTTCCGAAGCAGGATTTTCCGAATTTAGTATGGTCCTTCCAACTATGAGGTACCGAGTTCCCGCCTTCAATGCCTTTATCGCGTCACCTCCTTGGGTGCCCACACCGGGGGAGTAGATGTCGCATTTGTTTTTCACGGTCTTGCAGGTTTCGGCTATAATTTGTGGCACCGTAGCGCCTACAACAATACCATCAACCTTCGCGGCTAGTGACCATTTTAGGAATAGGTCGTGAAGCTTCTTCCTTCCCCTACCCTTCGGATCCCGAATTTCAACTCCGTAGCCAAGCTTCGCTGCTGGATGGCTCATGTGGACTAGGGTTATCACCCCATGGTTGTCCCGGTGGGCAGACATCACAAGCTCTTTGAGGTTTTCTGGCCCCATTATCGGGTTTGCTATTACAGCATCAAACCCGCACCTCCACAGCCTTTTTACTGCCATCATGTTCGTGTTCCCTATATCGTTGAGTTTGATGTCGGCTATTGTTTGCAAGCCCTTGCGGTGTGCAAGCCGGTTGATTCTTGAGAGGCTCGTTTCACTCAGAGGCAATATAACATGAAAATTAAATTTGATTGCACATAGGTTGTTGCCAAGCCGGTTGATGTTTGATATTGTCTTCTTCTCCAGGGCCCCGGTGTTTAAATCATCGAGATCGTTTGCCAGTATAATCCTGCTCTTTGCTGAGGCCTTTTCCATCCTTTTTCTGAAACATGTCATGCCTTTATCAGAGGATGCTTGCCCTTCAGCTTTATTACCTTAAGGTAAGAATAGCCGTGCTCGCTGAGCCCCCCAACAAATGAAGGTTCGATGCCGTCCTTGCTAGAGTATTTCAAAAATGGCTTGTTTGGCTCGTAATCAATCTTTACGTGGCAGAAATACGAGGTTTCATCAGATTCATTGAAGTTCATGAAAACCCCGACCTGCCACTTGGTTCCGTCCGGGAACGCAAACAGCGGGAAGGGTGACTCTTCGAATCCGTAGCTTAATTTCAAAAGACTTGCAAGATCCTCAAGCTCCAGTGGCTCGTAGGCGGGATCCGTTTCTGACGGGGGCGAGGGTTTCAAAGATTCTGGCAGGGACTTTACCCTTATGACTGGGGAGTATAGGTATGTCGGGTTGCCGATAGTGTTTACTATATCGCAGTCTTCCTTTCCAGTTTTGAACCCGTATGAAAGATAGTGTCCGTATTTGCTGTTCGGAATAAAGTAATTCACGGGCCTTTCCTTAATCAGGTCCATCTGGACAGAAACAACTTCCCTACCATCTAACATAAACGAAAAACATGTACGCGGTATCCTCTCAAGCGCGCAGACGAGCCTCGAAAACTCGGTCAGGTCTAAGAGCTCGACATAGAAGGGCCTTTTAGACATAGAATCCATCCTCAAACCACCCCATTAAAAGTCGTCGCTTGTTATTTCAGATCTCGGCGCGTCTGTCTATTGTGTCGTTAACGTCTGGTCCTGTGCCAATCAAAGTTACCGGGACTTTGAGGTTATCCTCTATGTTTTTTATGAAATATTTGGCGGGTGAACTTAGGTCCGAAAACGACTGCATGTGGGCGCATTCTGGGTAAACGACGTCAAGTTTGGTTACCGCGATCTGTGTCGCGCTGTTTAGCATAATGGCGCGTCTTGCGAGGTCAAAATCAAACTCGGCTGCACGCCTTGTCCTGCCGGTAACAGTGCCTACCTCCTTCCAGCCCTTTGCACTTGCCGTTTCCGCGTTTAGTTCATTCTTCAATGGCCCTTCGCCAACCCGGGTCACGTATGACTTGAAGACAACGATAACGTCATCGACGTTTTTCGGTCCAAGTCCAACGTCAGCACAGATGGCCGAAGCCGTAACATCCTTTGAAGTAACATACGGGTATGTTCCGTGCCATAACGAAAGAAATGTCCCCTGCGTTCCCTCAACCATGATATTTTCTTTCCTTTCCAGCGCAAAGTTCAAGGCGTTTGGAACGTCTTCCAAGTAGAGTGCCAGGGTGTCCACGTCCTTTGCAAGCTTGAGGGTCCTCATAGCCCTGTCTGCGTTGGCAGGCCCAGTACCCGTGCCTGTGCTGCCAATAGATTCCTTGAGCCTTCCTTGCGAATCTGTTGCTTTGTGAGAATCCTCTATCATACCGCACTGAAAATCGACATATGTCCTGTCTTGCACCCCAAATTCCGCAATCTCCTTTAGCAGGACTTCTTGGCTTACCACCACTCCGGGTCCTATGAGAAGCCTCGTTCCCACGTTTAGGAAGGCACTTGGAAGCATCCTGACCTTGTAGGTCTTGCCGTTGTGTTCTATGGTATGTCCCGCGTTGGGGCCTACACCGCCCCTCACTGCAATTGACGGATTATCCTTCATTGCAAGATAAGATACTATCTTTCCCTTACCTTCATCGCCGTAGAAACCACCAACTATAACCGTAGAAGGCATAAAGGATGAGGAAAGGGGGACATATTTAAGCCAAATTATATCAATACAATTTTAGCAAAGAATGTTTTTCCCACACTTTGCATGTCGGAACCAAACTATGCTGGAAACATCATAGTTTCCCTTGCCAACCTTCCGGAGTTTCTTCGCAAGCCAATACTTCAGAAAAGGCTTTCAGAGTTTTTCTCAATGCCGGAGGCAGACAAGAAGGAGATCATCAGTAATGCCCTGCAAGCCGGCCCTACCATCCAGTTTGACAGGTTTGCAACCCTCTTCAAGACGTGGCTCGAGGTGCTCTGCGAACTCACCGAAGAGCAAAGATCCACCATGTTCAGGGCATACATAGAGGAGATAACTTGCCATCCTGAAAAGATCATATCCTTCAACCTTGACGGCATTTTGTCTGTCTACCTAACATTGAACGAGGATCAAAAAACAGTGATTTCTTCCACCATTAGAAGGATCGTAGGCTCCCTAGATGGGGAATTAAAGAGAAGAATCGGCTTGCTCATCCCCCAGCGGGCCCGGGAAGAAATAGGGATCTAGAGGGGCTTGTCAGGTTTACGCTGGTTCTCGTCTGCAAAATTAATTACGTCGCCCTCAGGCGTCATCACACCGACAAAGACCTTTTCATACCTTTTTACCACCTTACGATGCTCCGGCATTGACATGTCCAGCCTCATTTCGTTCATTACCATGACCCTATATTGCTTCCATTCCTCCCAGCATGTGTTACAGCAGGGATATGCTGCAGCTATGGGATCGAGATCTGCGTTGTCAGGAATCTCCTTTTTACACTTGGTACAAACTCTTGCCATAGGAAGACACCGAGGATTTAGCAATTTAATTCTTTAATGAACAGGTCTGACCCCACACAGGGCCCGAGGAGGCAAACAAGGCCGTTTTGGAGGTAGATTTATGGATCGCCACAACAACCCTGGCAAACCCCGGAAGGGAGACAAAGGGCACTTTTGTTGGTGCCGCCACTGCCAAGGTTCCATGTAATGATATCTCGAATCAAAATCCTACGGTCCTGTACTGGGCAGGAGACTCGTTTGCCACAACCTTGTTTTGTGCAAGTTCGTTCTTTCCGCATGTCCGATTCATCTGTTTACAGTTATGAAAATCAGGTATCCAAAATAATGTGATATATGACGAAATCGATTCGGTTCCTTTTAAGAAGAGATATTAGGGAAAACGGAGCAACTATGGCATGAAGATCAAGTGCCCCAAGTGCGACGAGATAGCCGAACTGGGTGATGATTTTTCATACGTCAAATGTTCCAAATGCTCTTTAGACATGACCTATGGCGAGTATGTCAGGTTTATAGCATACAAGGATGCCAGGTATTCCGACATACTTGGCGATTATGCCGCAGATCCTGAGGGCGGGACGGCAGGAACTCTTGATGAATGGTAGGAAAATATTCTACTACAAGACTTAATTAATTTCAGATTCTAGTGCGATTAGTTGGCGCTCGTATCGGACTCGGAAGTTCTTGAGATTGCTTTAAACCTGTTGGGTTTTGTCGTTGGCCTCGCATTGGGGATTTTTTCATACATCGGCTTCAAAAATACCGGAAGTCCGACATTGTTTAGGCTGAACATTGCCTTCTTTTCCATTGGAATCGGTTTCGGGGTAGTCGGACTGGGCTTTATGATAGAGTTGTTCGCCCTCGGATACAGCAGCGTGGACGGTTGGATTCAGACGTTGGGGATTGGAATCCAAACGGTTGGATATTTTTTCATAGCATTCTCGCATGGAATCAAGTCATTCTTTCCAAAATCCAGGTATTTCAAATCCCTGGCCATGCCCCTTTTCATCATACCGGGCAATTCACTAGAGCATATTATAAGGTCAATTTCTTTTATCCTATTGGTATATGGCACAATTGAGACCATTATGTCTTATATGGAGAACCGGAAGAGCAGTACCATCTTTGTCGCCGCAGGCCTGGGCCTGCTTGCTCTCGGAGAATTCCTAGGTTGGTATTCAGTAATTTTCCCGAAATCCGTGCTCTATTTTGTTTCACTGTCAACAAAAATCGTAGGTCTTGGAGCGCTTTTTGTGCCAATTTCACAGGTTCCCTTGAGGGGAGGAATGAGGTTTGGCGGCAACGTATAGAACCCACATGAGCATTATTGGCGACATTCTCACTACCACTAGGGATGAGTCTCCTGACGAATCAGGATCAAGCGTAACATACCTTATCAGAAAGGCCAATGTTTCATACGGGCGGCTTGCAAAGATACTTGAAACCTTGGTGGAGCAGGGCCTCCTTGAACAAAGCTCCTCAGAGCGTGCTTGCAGGTACAGAATCAGCCCAAGAGGCAGGGAGTTTCTCCAAGCCTACCGCGGTTTTCGGGAGTTTGCCGATTCCTTCGGATTAAGGATTTAATCAGATTCAGTTTCATCGCTGTCATACTCGTCCTCCGCCTCATCTTCCCCCTCGTCTTCAAAGTCATCCTCAAAGTCATTTACATAGTCGTCGGACATGAGGTTAAAAGAAAATATTTTCCTATAAAAGACTTGGTACGGAACGTATCGGTTTTACACACACTCATGCGCTTGCTACCCATCCGCCGCACGAAACGCATATGTCCATGCCATCATCGTTGACATATGTCTCTCCGCCGGGAGGGCATTGGCATTGTGGTATTTCCTCGTCCATGGAAGATATAGGCAGTTCTGCCTTATATCGTTTCCAGAACAAGAGATATTGCCATCACATCTATCAAATAGAATATGATTGTAGCCTGCAACCACGAGGGAATTTTAGCCGCTTCGAAAGTGATAAAAAGAGGAGGAATCGTGGCGTTTCCCACGGACACCGTTTACGGAATAGGGTGCGATCCCTTCAACAAAAATGCAATCAAGAAAATATACAAGATAAAGGGAAGGGAAGAGTCAAAGCGCCTTCCTGTCCTTGGTTTTTCAATTTTTGAGATTTCAAAGATTGCCCTGTTTGATGAAATTTCAAGGAAACTTGCCTCAAAATTCTGGCCTGGTCCGCTGACGCTCATCCTTTCTGTCAGGGATGCAAAGATAGCAGACTCC
This sequence comes from Nitrososphaerota archaeon, assembly GCA_021325615.1. Taxonomy (GTDB): domain Archaea; phylum Thermoproteota; class Nitrososphaeria; order Nitrososphaerales; family Nitrosopumilaceae; genus Nitrosotalea. The sequence goes on from JAJPGU010000032.1 coordinate 92,870, forward strand.
CTTTGCCTTGATGGAAAGATAGCCGTTCGCATTCCCGCCCATCCGTGTGTGCTTTCACTGCTCCAAGAATGCAAACTGCTTGTGGGAACCAGTGCCAACCGTTCCGGCCAAAAGCCCTCTGCAGATGCGGCAGATCTGGCAGAGAACCTCTCGGGATACGACATCCTACTTGACGGGGGCAGGATTTCAAACCCAATAGAGTCCACCATTGTAGAACTGGTCGGGAATCGGTTTCACATTGTCAGGCAGGGCAAGATAAGCGAGAAGGAGATCGAGGCGTCGGTTTGAACCTGATTGTGACGTGTAGTAGGCACCTTGAGGAAGAGGCGTCCGAGGAGATTGCAAAAACCTTAGGCATGCTTGGAGATCCCGACCCCAAGACCAGCCATAGTAGATTTTCTGGTATTGTGATGGTGGACACTTCTCTGGATCCCTTCAAGGTGGTGGATGAGATTAGGACCAAGATCCTTGACGAGCCTTGGAGTATAAGATACTGCCACAGGTTCATACCGCTCCGAGAATCCACCACTACCACCATCGAGTCCATTGTAACATCGGTGAGAAATCATGTCGCTGTCATGCGACCTGAGGATTCCTATCGTATCACGGTGGAAAAGCGCGGTTCGGACTTGCCTACAAAAGACCTCATCGAGGCCGTCGCCGGCGTCGTTCCTAACAGGGTGTCCCTTGAGGAATATGATTGGAACATAGTCATAGAAATCCTCGGAAACATTGCAGGGATTTCAGTATTAAGGGAACGGGACATTCTGAGTACCCTCAAATTGAAGCGCGACACGCCAGAATAATCTAGTCAGATACTGACCTTATTACTTCGACATATGACTTGCCGCAGGCCACTTTTAGAATGGAACACAGGACGTCTGGATACTCACATAGGTACTCTATGTCGATATCAAGCTCCTCTATCTTCCGGTCTATTTCCTCCAAGGCTTTCTCGTCCAAGGAATCTAGGATCTTTCCTATACCAGTCCTTATCAGGCTATACTTGGTTCCATATCCATCATATTCAGACATGTTTTGATATAATACAAGAATATTGATAAGATTTGAGGAAATTTTGACAGGGTCATGATTCCATATTGGAATTTTCTGGATTCGATAGCAACAGGTCGCCGTGGGGTTTAAAACGGCTTTTCGTACCGGATGCGGTGGTTTAAGGATGAAAGTTATGAAGGCTCATTATGTTTTTTGCATACATAAATTTGCCCGAACCGAGATACAATGACTTTTTCCCTCCGAAGAGACGCCATTCCAAGCACCCTAGTGGAGTAACACTGCCGACCTTTCTACCAAGACATCCTCCAAAGGATTTTGAGAAATCAAACAGCCGAGTTCCTTTTTGGGAATGTTGAATTCTTTTTTTATGTAATTAGCATTGTTTGGATATGGTAATATTGGCTTGATGATCCCTCGCATTTCCGAAAAAAAGGTACGGGGCAGCAGCGAACGCCCTATCACTACCAGAATCGAGTCCTCGCCCCTCCGAAGCCCCGCCTTCTTTATCGCCTCACTTATCTGCCTGCTACCCGCAAACCGCATTAGCATATCAGTCTCTACCCTGTTGGAGAGCATGGTGCCAGACCTTTGTGCCGCCACCGATATCTCGACAATCCTGCTTGCGTGTTGGGTACCAAGTATGTATTTTGCCCGGATTCCCTGGATCACCTTCTTTGGAAACCGCTTCCGTAGACCCTCAAGAAATCCTATAGGATCATCGACTTTTTTTCCAATCCTTATCAATTCTACATTATATCCCAGCACTTTGAAGGAAATCCTCGATTTTCCTCCCCCATGCACAACGGGAATTATGCTGACAACATCTCCATCTTTGAGCATCGTCCTCCCCCCTTGCATGGCAGACGAATCAACGCCATTTACCGCAATCAGAACATTCTTGGCATCAAAGGCTGGCCTGCCCTCTTGAACCAACCTTTGCAAATAGGCCACCAAATCGGAAACAGCCATTCCCCTACTGTCCACCGAGATCTTGTCAGACAAGAAAGGCCGTTTGGCGCCTCCAAGAAGTCGTACAGTTATCATGATGGGGTTTGGGACAAGTACAATAAGGAATTTTTGGTTAACGGCAGTTACAATACAGAATGTTTAGCTTACCAGTTGTTCTTCCATGGCCTCGGTTTTCGTTATTGGTTCTTTTTCAGCCGCCATGGATTCTTTCTCTTTTTGTTCCTCAAGTTCTCTTCTAAGATGCGCTGTGATATAGCCGGCGATTTCATTTTTTAGTCCTTTGGATCTGACGATGGCAACCTCATCAAGAAGCTTTTTGTTCTGTTTAAAGTCAACGCCAAATTTCCCTTTATAAGTAGTCATTAGCTCGGTGGAAATTCGTCTGACTCTATTCACGTTATCCGGTTGGCACAAAGGGTATTTTATACCTATACGCCTAGATAGGCATTCGTATTTTTTCCCAGGATCTCGAGTGCTTCCTCATACGACTTGCCCATCAGTTCTGAAGCACAAAAAAGAACGCTTGGAAGGAATGTTACTTGAGCAGTTTTGTGTCCAAAACATCTAGAAAATTTTACCGGACCGTCGGTTTCCAACAAGATTCTGTCTTCCAGTGTCTCCGAAAACAGGACCTGTTTGTCTTGTGAGTAAACCATGGCAGGACCATAGGAAACAAAACATCCCATGTCCATGGCCGTTTTGAGTTGTTTCTTGCTTCCTGCAAACCAGTGCAGGAGGGACCCACCGAGCCTAAATGATGGCAAGATGGAAAAAATTTCATCCAGTGTCTTTCTCGAATGAATCGATACAGGTTTCCTGAATTTCTCAGCTAATGACAACATGGCTTCGAAGACACGTTTTTGCCGCCTGAAGCCCTCTTCGTCTGAAACATATGTCCTGTCAAGCCCTATCTCACCTATACCAGAAATCTTAGAGGAATTCGAGGTTATGAGAGTCGCAACTGATTCAGGATCGTTTTCCGCCTTTTCTGGATGGATTCCGATAAATGGTAGTATTAGGCTGCTCCTTCCTGCCAGAGCAAGGGTTGCACATGAGCTTGGATAATCCATTGACACGCAACAGGCCCTAAGATTCATCTTGGCCATGGCAGTTAAGATGTATGGCATATCGGACCTGAATTCCTCGTCTGAAAGGTGTATGTGGGCATCGGTAAGAAAGGTCATAACAAGATATCATGAAGATAATGCGTATAAATCGGTTCCCGGCTGGTTCTAAAAGTCTTTTATCAAGGATGTCCGGAGTTAGAACATGACTACATCTGAATTTGGGCTTTCCGTAATGTATAGAATCCTCAAGAAAGCTGGGGCCGACAGAGTAAGTGACGAGTCGGCAAACGAACTGCGAAGAATATTGGAGGAGGTTGGCACGGCGATTGCCAAAGGTGCAGTAGAAATGTCCACGCATGCGGGCAGAAAAACAATAAAGGCAGAGGACGTACGGCTAGCTGCAAAACAGTTTTCCAAATTCTAAAAGATTTAATTGTTCATAGGAAACCTGTTTGATTGCGGTGAGGTGGCAGAGCGGCTATGCGTTCGCCTGCAAAGCGAATCTATAGGGGTTCGAATCCCTTCCTCACCTTGATTATAATATAATAACCTACTTTTCTAAATATACCACTTTCTACACCCTTTAGGCTTGACCGACAGAAATAACGGATTACTGGAATACATCCCGGGTGCAAAACCGCCGCCTCAGCAGTCGTCCAACGGCCAGCCTCTTGAAGGATTTGTCCAGAACGTGCGCGACAGCATAAGGGAATATGCCGAGGGGGCCCAAAGCGAGGTTGAAAAAGGGCACAATTTTCTCCAGTGGGTTCTGACAAGGGTCTTTGAGGCAACTGAGGACGACGCAACCGATGCGATCATTGATGGTGCCAATGACCTAGGAATTGATGCTTATTTACCGGTAGATTTTTCGGAAGACAAAATCTATCTTTTCCAATCAAAATATGGAACGTCACATTCCATGGAGGCGATTGCAAAGTTCAAGCATGACGTACAAACCTTGCGCTTGAAAGACGTTGCAAGGATGCGCCCCGAGATTGCACACCTAGTGACGCAGATTCAGGAAAAAAACCTGAAGGTTGAGTGTGTTTATGTAACGGATCAGCCCGTTGAAGAGGAAGATTATGAGAATGTTGAGATTTACGACATAGATGTAATCGTTCAGAGACTCTGGGACAGAATAAAAAAACCAGCCGTGGGCAAAAAGGCGGCAATAAGGCTAGAAAGCAAGCTTAGATACCAAGATACCCTCCTCGGCATCCTGAAGCTCCGAGAACTCACCAATTTTGTCACGAAAAATCGGGACTATGTTTTCGAATCCAACATAAGGCAGTGGATGCAATTCAAGACAACGGTGAACAAGGGCCTCAGGGAAACCCTTCAGGAATCGCCCCACAAATTCTTCTATTATAACAATGGCATAACCATAGTTGTGAATGACTTTGAGGAACTCGAAGATAACTCCATACTCCTTCATGCTCCTCAGATAGTCAACGGTGCCCAAACGTCCAACTCCGTATTAGACCATGCCAAACGCACTCATAACCTAGAAGGAAGCATAACCGTCACAATAATCAAGGCGGCGGATGAGATGGATCAGAATAACATTACAAAGTACAGAAATTCACAGAATGCAGTTAGGGGCAAGGATCTGGTCTCCCTAATGGATTTTCACAGGTCAATCAAGTCTCAGATGGAATCCATCGGATACTTCTACGAGATTCAGGCCGGGTCCTTTGACAGCAAGACCAAGTCGCAGCAGACGGAATTTTTGGGAGATCCGACATACAGTAAGTACCTTCCCGAGAATCACAAGAAAGTAATAGTCGCCAAGGATGCGATACAAGCATTTGTTGCAGGAATTGAGCAGAGACCTACCGAGTCCTATAGTTCACCTGCACAGTTCCTACCCCGAGGAAGCAAATATGACGAAGTGTTCAATGAAAAGCTCAAGGACGACTATAGACTTTTGCTCTACCCATACCTGGTGAAGGAATACGCAAAGAAAGGCCTCAGTTACGGAAAGAAGGGCGGTCACAAGACAAAGAGATATGCAACTCTATTCTTCGTGGCAGTGTACTTCAAAATCCTTCACGAGAAGATAATTTTCACCAAAGGAGATTTCAAGGAAGACATTGCAAAGCTCGAGCCCATCTTCAAGAGTGTAAAACTTAATCAGAGGATCCTCAAGCTTACCGACACGGTTGTGACGAAATTCCTCGAGGATACTGTAGTAGACGACGAGATGACTGCTGCAAATACCTACCATAATTTCTTTTCCCACCACCTGTGGCTCGATTCCATGATACGGGTGATTGAAAAGAAGATAAAACAAGAAGAAGACGAGATAAGTGGCATACAGAAGATAGTACAGGATTTTTTCTAGAACCCAACTGAGGTAGCGGCAGAAGGCTGACCGATAGGTCTCTTGCAGGAGGTCCGCATCTGGCCATCCTTTCTACCGCTGTCTTATTGTACTAATTTGGTACTATTTAACATGATTTTTATATCGAGAAAAGGAGGTTTAAAAAACGTGGACGCACCAGTGGGCAAATGTGCCTTATGCAACGGCTCCCTCGATCACGTATACCAACCAATGGAAACGTGGAGCATAAAGGGATTATTGTGTAGCAAGTGTTACTCGAAAAAGATCGCCGAGCACTATCCAGGAACTCATGAGAGAGTTAACAAATCAAATTAAAAACCATCCAGTCTTTATTTGTTCCAGGTATGCAGAATCCCCGATGCCAGTGGCATATCTCCACACATACCTTTCCTCAGTGTACGTTCTTTCCTTTATCTTGATAAGAGATTCCGTTTCAGATTGTATGTTGCCATCTACGTAAGAACATGTTTCACAGAACTTACATTTTGCATCCAATGTTGGAGGGGAAGACTCCAGAAGCGGATAGGCCCTGCACGCAAGTGGCCTTTCTTCATATATTTTACACTTGTAGCCCCCGTTTGGAGACCTTTCGTTTCCTGCCGTGTCAAGGAATGGACAAGTGTTCCCATTAGGTTCTATGCCCATAAGCTGGTACGCGATTATATTTTCCGGCCCGTCATTTTTCTTCGACGTTCCAATCCGGGGTAGAATCACCGCCTTGACGGAATGCCTTTTTGCGAGCGACTCTATGCGGTGCTTTTCCTCTGGCATGATCAGAACACCGATCTTTCCGAACTCAATTGAGGGATAGTATTCCCTATCCACGCAGCATTTGGAGCATCCCTCCACGCAAGAAAAATCCAACAAATTACAATACCTCTAAGAGTTAAAAAATCCACTTTAACGCAGGAATATCATGTTTTTCGGATGAGAAAGTAGTAATACCCTTATATCACCTCGGCTTATAAGTACCGAATATGGTAGCGTATAGAACTAGCATGCAGATAGTGTGCGATCTTCTTACAGTTACTGAAGAGAGCGGTGCAAGCGGTATCAACGTAACAGCGCTCTTAACAAAGGCAAACCTATCACATTCAAGGCTGTCAAAATTCATTGAAAACCTCACCGGGGCTGGCCTTATAAACAAGATAGAGTTCGATGGCAAAAACACCTTTGTCATCACCTCAAAAGGCAGGCAGTATCTGGAAACATACACCAAGTTTCAAAACCTGGCAGACTCGTTCGGTCTCGAACTCTAGACATCACTTTCCTCAAACAACCAAGCTTTTTGATCCAATTTTTCTATTCCATGTTTGATAATTTTTTTCTTGTAAAATATGAACATCTGATAATTACACAAGAGAATGTTGCGGTGTGGAACTGCGAATCACCTCACCATCCTTCATACATGGGAAGAAAAGGATCAAAAAGGTTTAGTATAAAACAACCGACAGATCTATAAAGGCGTAGTTAGTCACATCTGAAGGGGAGTAGTGTGACAGAAGTTTTAGTGTGGTGGAAGGGACTTGCTAAAGAATTGGAATTAGATATTGAGGATTTACACGATTCGCAAAAGAAGGGCAAGGACTTTTAGTTTCAATCATAAGAATCGAGATTTCTGACGGTTTTATCTAGTTGAATGGTTTGCTTTACCGGGGCAGTTTGCCTTTTCGCCCCGCGAATTCATTTTTAACAATAAAATCATAGCCAGAGACCTGGGAACTGGAAAAATGAAAATTCAAGCCTCGAGCGGGATTTGATCCCGCGACCTAACGCTTACGAGGCGTTCGCTCTACCGGGCTGAGCTATCGAGGCATTGGTTCGGATTGCCATGAGAGTTTATAAAAAGCCTTTCTGCTTTTGACATATTGAAAGTCTCAATTTCTGGAGTACGGGGGATTTTTTCGGACGATCTCAACCTTAAAGATGTAATGCATTTTTGTCGGTGTTTCTCGCGTCTTATAAAATCAAAGGGATGCGTCCTTGCCAGAGACACCAGACCCTCAAGCGAAATCCTCTCCCAGGTGGCCTCTGCGTCATTGATGGAGAGGGGAGTAGACGTTTACAATTTGGGAATTGCCCCCACCCCCGTGGTCTTCAGGGAGGCAAGAAGGCACGGGAGTGGGCTCATAATAACATCTTCTCACAATCCCCTAGAATGGAACGGTCTCAAGTTCATCTTGGATGGACGTGGTATCAACGAAAGGGAACTGGAACGCCTTCTCGAAGAAAAGGAATTTCCGAAATCTGAGATTGGTTCCGAGTCGGAGATTCATTCAAGATATATCGATGAGGCCGTAAAATTAATCGGCGACCTCAAGTCAGGACCCAAGGTAGCGCTCGACGTCGGAGGCGGAGCAGCATTTCAAGTGGCGCCGCTCCTATTGAAAAAACTTGGATGCAGGGTAAGGCAGATCAACAACGCCCCTGGAAAATCTTCAAGGGGGCCTGATCCTACATACGATCCATTATCAGGGCTATCCAGGATATCCAGAACCAGCGAGATAGGATTTGCTTTTGACCTAGACGGGGATAGATTAGTAGTAGTAAAGGACGGAAAGAAACAGGCTCCAGACGTTACTCTCGGGCTTGGAGTTGCAAAGGCCCTCGAGATTGGATATAGAAGGTTTGTCTTGAGCATAGACACTAGCATAGCTATTGAAAAGTTCATTGTCAACGAGGGAGGCACGGTGAGAAGATCAAAGGTGGGCGAGGCGAACGTCGTAGAACTGATGCTTAAAACAAAGGCGCAGGCAGGCGGTGAGGGAAGTAGCGCCGGGTTTATCCTGCCAAGTTTCAACATGTGCAGAGACGGACTTCTTACAAGTGGATTCATCGCCTCCATGGTTGGAACAAAGAATTTTCAGAGTGTCATACAGTTCATGGAGGGCTACATTCAACAGAGAGGAAAAGTAAACGTTGATTCTAAGTTTCATAAAAAAACCATTCAGATACTGACCGATAAGATGAGAAAACGATTTAGCGAGGTTGTGACACTTGATGGCATAAAAGCGATAATAGATGAAGATAGCTGGGTCCTAGTAAGACAGTCTAATACCGAGCACATCATAAGGATCTCTACCGAATCAAATGACTTGAAGAAGGTAAAACGAATTGAAGGTGAGATTTCAGCCCTTGTCAACAAGAGTTATGAGGAAGCCCGACGAGCTGGAAATCATTAGGATATTTCAAAGAAGGTTTGGCCTTGGGGCAAGTTTTGTTCCCGAAGACTTGGAGGCCCTAGCCATGCCAAACGGGAAGTTTTTTGCAAAAGTCGACATGCTGGTCCAGAGTACAGATGTTCCAAAAGGAATGACCTTTGCAGAGATGGCTAGAAAGAGCATCGTTTCTTGCGTAAGTGATTTTGCATGTAAGGGTATCAAGCCAAAATATGCCATAATCTCAATTGCACTTCCCCGAGGGATTTCAAGGAAATCGGTAATCGGACTGGCAAATGGCTTCACCTCAGCCTCGAATGAATTTGGGGTAAAAATAGTCGGCGGTGACGTAAATCAGGGCAAGGAGGTAGTCATAGACGTTGCCATGTTCGGCGTGGGCGGCAAAATATCCAGGCGAGGAGGGGCAAGACCTGGGGATATTGTAATTGCCACAGGTCCTTTTGGATACACATCAGCAGGCCTGAAAATATTACTTGACGGCCTAAAGGCAGGCAAGGCGTTTTCCAGGAGGTGTAAAAGGCACGTGTATCTTCCAAAGCCCCGCTTGGCATTCGGCTTGAATGCTGCCAGATATTTTACCTCCTCAATGGATTCAAGTGATGGCCTTTCAGCAACCCTAAACGACATGAGCAAGACGAGCAAAAGAAAGTTTGTGATTGACCGAATTCCGACTGGAATAGACGTAGAGGACTTTTCAAGAAAAAATCGAGTCAGCCTCACGGACCTCGTCTTCTGCGGTGGAGAAGAATACGAAATTATTGCCACAGTCCCAAAAAAGAGCATTGGTGCCATCCGAAGGATTGCAAGCAATCTTGGCGTCCCCCTTTTCGAAATAGGTCTTGTCGCGGCCGGGCGAGGGGTGGTTTTGGACTCGTGTGGCACCCGTTTTGCCCTGAAAAGGTGCGGCTGGGTTCATTTAAGATCCTAATGTTTTTTAAACCCGTAAAAGAGTCCTGAAATGTTGTCTGAGCAGGAGACCAAGGAGAAATGGGGCATTGCGCACATTTACAGCAGTTATAACAATACAATAGTGCACATCACCGATGTGTCTGGTGGAGAGACCATCGCCATTAGTTCCGGTGGCAGACACGTCAACGCAGACAGATACGAGTCATCACCCTACGCAGCAATGAAATCCACCGCAGCAGTTGTAGAGGCTGCCCATGACAAAGGCTTTACCGGACTACATATCCGAGTGAGAGCGGTTGGGGGCGTCGGATCAAGAGTGCCGGGTCCAGGAGCTCAAGCTGCAATCAGGGCTCTCGCCAGGGGCGGCTTTAAAATAGGGAGAATTGATGATGTAACGCCAATTCCTCATGACACCACCCGCAAGAAGGGCGGTAAGCGGGGAAGAAGAGTCTAGACTTCAATAAATTTTACTTTTACCTTTGCACTGTTTTCCTCAAAGAAGTTCGTCATGAAGCTGACAAGTTTTTCCTCATATTTTTTCCCTTTTGATGTTTCGATCTGTTGCTCGAGCTTCAGAGGAATTGCAGACCACAGATTGCTTTTAAGAAGTATCTTGAAAAAAGTCCATCCAAATCTGTGCATGGGTTCGCTGATAAGAAATCCGTCAGTAACATCGCACATGGACTGGAGGGTTTTCATGGCCGACGAGATAAAGTCAATGTCTTTCTCATAGTTGGTTGTCGCGATTTCGAGCATTGTCGACCTGGCGCTCAATTGCAGGTCCCCCATTTGGTAACGAGAAATTCCATAGCCTTCCCTAGTTTGGTGTCATAATTATAAAATTTGAATTTTGCCATATTGTCTTTAGGTCGTTTCTTGGGATTCGCCCTTATCACCAGCATCCGATTCTCCCTTGAGCTTGTCCGACCATGATACCAACTTGCCGTCCTTCTCCACCTTTATTGAAGTCTGCATCTTTACCCGTATTCCCACTGACCTAAAAAGCGCCAGAAGTTTTCCGCCGTCTATGATTTCAGTCACTTCTCCCGACTGGATAAGTTCGGCCAGTTTTTCTATCACCATTTTGGTTTCAGAGGGAAATTGAGCTTCTGCGTTTTCAAGAACTTCAAGACCCCTATACCCTAGTTGCTTTACCACAAATTCCCGGGGAGACATGGAAGGAACCGCCGCCTGTTTTTTGGTCTTCATTTCCTCGATTTTTTGTTTCTGAGAAATATTTTTCTGCATTTCCAGCAATCGCTTTGCCTTTAGGAGTTCAAGTTCCTTGTCTTCCTCGCTCATCCCTTGATTACACCTATTGGTACAAGCTTTGCCACCTTCGTAGCTATGCCCAATTCATGAGAAACATTTGCCACCGCATCCACATCCTTGTATGCTTCTGGTGTCTCTTCTACTACTCCTTCCCTTGTAAGTGCTTTTATGAAAATCCCCTTGTCTCCCAGGGATTTTTGTACTTGGTTCTCGGTAAAGCTTCGCCTTGCGGCAGATCTTGACATCATCCTGCCTGCACCGTGCGCTGTTGAACCAAAGCTCAAATCCATAGAGGCGGGTTTTCCCAGAAGAATCCAACTTCCTGTTCCCATGGATCCAGGTATAAAGACGGGCTGACCCAAGTCCCTATATTTCTGCGGGATTTCCTCTCTCCCCTTTGGAAATGCCCTCGTCGCTCCCTTCCTGTGAACTACGACCGATCGAAGCTCCCCATCCACCTTGTGCTTTTCCACCTTTGCGATGTTGTGGGCAACGTCGTAGATTAGCTTCATGTCCAAGTCAGCCTCGGTCTGCCCAAAAACCCTCTCAAATGATTTCCGTGTCCAGTGGGTAATCATCTGCCTGTTGCTCCATGCAAAATTCAGCGCAGCAAACATCGCTTTCCTATATGATTCCCCTTCCTCGGAAGAGTTTGGAACGCATGCAAGTTCTCTGTCTACTAGATTTATCTTGTATTTTTGGAGCGCATGCTCTGATGTTCTGAGATAATCGCTGCATACCTGATGACCGAATCCCCTTGAACCGCAATGTATGAGGACGGTAATTTGCCCCTCGAAGATTCCCATCCTCTTAGCGGCCTCTTCATCATGAACCTTTTCCACCTTTTGGATTTCAAGAAAGTGATTCCCAGACCCAAGGCTGCCAAGTTGAGGCGAACCCCTTTTTCGCGCGGTCGGTGAAACCTTTCCTGGGTCTGCATTTTTTATCTGCCCATTCTCCTCGCACACGTCCGCGTCATCTTTCGAACCATACCCATGGTCCACTGCCCACTGCACGCCCCGCACGAGTACCTCGTCGAGGTCCGATGGGCTCAGCTTCACAGCCCCTTTTGAGCCGACCCCAGAAGGGATCGATTTGAAAAGATCAAGAACTAGATCCTTGAGTTTTGGCCTTGCCTCCTTCTCTGTAAGGTTTGTACGAATAAGTCTCACCCCGCAGTTAATGTCATACCCTACGCCTCCGGGGCTTATCATTCCCTCCTCAGCATCCATTGCCGCAACCCCTCCCACTGGAAAGCCGTATCCCTCATGCCCGTCGGGAAGAACCACTACGTGTTTTACCACTCCCGGCAAGGTAGATACGTTCACCGCCTGGGTAATGGTCCTGTCAGTTAACATTTTTTGTAAAAGATTTTCATCGGCGTAAATCGTTACCGGTACCCTCATCCCTCTCGAAGGGTCGACCTCTATGCGATATTCCATATTCCCTACCTTTTTCGGAACGAGCGAAGCCATCTCTTTGCGAAAGAGGACATTCGAACACAATTTAAATGGTTCTCCCAAACTTGGTGTGGCATCGCAAGTCATCAAGCCACGACTCGCGAAGAGCCCACACCACGCGCGTTTTACTTTATTAGTTTTGCAGTATGACGGTAAAGATCATGAAGTCCCTTGCCGTCAAGGACATGTTCCCCTTCCCCATCCTTAATGATGTCTTCAACATCCTTCCTCTTTTCCTTATTCCCTTCAACCACAAGATCTCTCCCTTACGTAAGTATAAAAAATTAGTGACGAAATGTGCTTAAAATCCATTCAAGTAGATTTATTTTCCTAGTATAGTTTCCATCAGGTATGCCTATCCTTCCAATCGATTCAGGTCGCTATGGAACAGACGCCATGAAGGAAATTTTCAACGATCAGAAAAAGGTGTCGTATCAGTTAGAGATAGAGGCCGCGGTGGCCTTGTCGCAGGCAGAGATAGGCATGATACCAAAGAAAGCCGCGAGAAATATTTCCCAATCTGCAAAGTCAGGTAAGATTACTGTAAAAAGAATAAAGCAGCTCGAAGCAAAAAGCGACCACGATACGGCTGCACTTGTAGAGGCATTAAGTGAGAGGTGTAGCAAATCCTCGAGGCCTTGGATACACTATGGTCTGACGAGTAATGACCTTGTAGACACCAGTAATTCATTACAAATCAGAGATGCGCTCCGGATAATTGAACCTAAGATTGCAAGGATGGCAACCATCCTTGCCGAAAAGGCAATGAAATACAGCGGAATCCCGGCAGTGGGGAGGACACATGGGCAGCATGCAAGTATAATCTCTTTTGGCCTGAAATTTGCAAATTCAGCCTTAGAAATGGCAAAACATATCGAAAGAATCCAAGAGGTAAAGAAGAGGATTTTGATCTGTAAGACCTTGGGCGTGGTAGGTACCGGATCCCTTATGGGTGCGAGGGCACTTGACGTTCAGCGCAGAGTGGCAAAAAAACTAGAGCTCTTCCCTGCCGATGTCACAACCCAAGTGGTGCCACGTGAAAGATACGCAGAATTTGTATTTTTGATGGCTTTGGTTGGCTCATCACTTGAAAAGTTAGCAGTGGAAATCAGGAACCTTCAGAGGACGGAAATTGGAGAGGTGGCTGAGCCATTCAGGAGCGGCCAGATGGGCAGCAGCGCGGTCCCTGTCAAGAGAAACCCCGTGAAAAGCGAGCGGGTCACATCCCTTTCAAAATTGCTACGCAGTCAGGTTTCAGTCACGTTTGAAAACATCCCCCTTTGGCATGAGCGCGACCTTTCAAACTCGGCAAATGAGAGGTTCATCCTACCAACAACAGCCATACTGCTTGACGAGATGCTCGAAGCGATGACACGAATTCTAAAGGAATTACATGTAAATGAGGAACAAATAAGAAAAAACTTGGAGGTTACACGGGGTCAGATCTTCGCAGAGTTTGTCCTGGAAGCCCTAATAAAGAAAGGAGTCCCAAGATTCGAGGCCTATCGCGATATCCAGAGGGTGGCTTTTCGCGCCTCCGAAGACAAGGCCGACTTTAGGGACGCGGTAAAGGCTGACTCTGCAATCGCGTCGAACTTGACATGGGAAGAAATAGATGCGATATTTGTTCCAGAAAACCACCTTGGGGCATCGGGCCAGATAATCAAGAATGTTTACGACATAGTAAGAAGAACATGCTCTAAGTTTTCCTGACAGCCATCAAATTTTTATGGATTAGGGATCCGTACTGCAGTGCCTTTTTCCTTTTTAGTGCAGACTCGCTTGGTACCCCTACCGCCAGCGCAAGGTCTCTAATCGCGTGCTTTCTGAGCATGTCGTCTCTGCCTTTTATCTTCACTGCCAGCGGAAGCGGTTTTGCAAAGTCTATAAACCTTTCAGAGAGGAAGGGTTGGAGAATTTTAACGCCAAACTTTGATGATATCATGTTTATCGCCTTCATCATCTCGATTTCATTTTCCAGTTTGGAATCCATAAGGTCAAAGACAGCTCTTTCTCCCCCCTCCACTACCAGCCGGTAGGCATTATACCCACAAAAAAGCTCGTCTATGCCATTTGAGGTAAGGACTGTGTCGATATTGTTTTCCGCTGCGAGTTTTGAAACATAGTGAAACGCTATGCAGTTCTCGTTCCAAGAGAGGTTGTCTGTCCCTATTTGATCCCGGATTTCGTTCGAGACTTGTTGGAACGACTCCTTTGAAATTTCCGAGATAACGTGCCTTAAATTTAACAAAGTTGCAATTTTTTTTGAGAACTCCACGTCATGGGAGTTTGCAAACCCAATGGTCAGCAGTGTTATATCATATCCTAGATCGGAGCACACTTTTGCCAGAAGCGAACTGTCGACGCCTCCCGAAAAGGCAATGCCAACCGCGTGTTGATTTGAGGTGTGCTTTATGGCAAGCTTTACTTGCTCGTGTAAGTTTGTTACGAGGTTTTCCATCTTGTTTCGGATCGATTTTTTCGATTGAGAGTTAAATATAAGGTTCGCTAGGAAACAGCATGGCACCTACCAGACTCGATGAGGAACAGATTAGGAAAGAATTGTCAGGCCTGCAAGGATGGAGTGTTGCAAATGGCAAGCTTCACAAGGAGTTCGTTTTCTCAGATTTTGTTGAAGCCTTTGGTTTTATGACCAGGGCCGCAATGCATATCGAAAGGATGAACCACCACCCCGAATGGTCTAATGTTTACAACAAGATAACGGTAGAACTTGTAACCCATGATGCCGGCGGCATAACCCAGAATGACGTTAGCCTTGCCAGAACGCTAGACTCCTTGGAAAGGTAGGACCAAAGCCCACCTGTACAGAATTTATATACGGTCAAGCCAAAATTTTTCAAATGCCAAGTGGTTCGGCAATTCTTGATTCGGATTTTCGGTATGTAGACAAAAAGGGAAATCTCCTGAGGAGCAGGACAGAGCTTTCCATAGCAGAAATGCTTTCGTTTTTGAATATTGAGTATGAATATGACCATCCCATCACGTTGAGCAAAGGCAAAACCATCCGGGTCGATTTTAAAACCGAGAATGGTCTGATAGAGGTAATCGACGACGAGGCAGACATTAAAAAATTCAAGGAACTGAAAGAGGAAAACCAAGCGGGAAGAATAATTGCGATAGGACATCCCAAGCTTGCCGCCCAGCTCAAGGAACTTGACGACATTGTGCTTTACAAAACCAAGGAGGTACAAACCGGATCCATTTTCATAGAGGATCCCTCCTTTGCCTTTGATTATGCACACATATTACCACTAGTAGAAAAGTGTTCGATCCTTCATGGCCACACCTCATCTGTCATGGTAGAGCTTGTAGGCGAAATGAAAAACAATTTACTTGTCGACTTCGGGGAAGCAAAAAAGATAATCAAGGAGGTCATTTCCATCCTAGATCATAAATTCTTCATCAACCAGAAGTATCTTGTAAAGGATGACGGCATACACTGCAAAATTGCGTTTGACGGTCCTAAAGGAAAATTCGACCTTCAAATGCCCAAAAACACCACGTATCTCCTAGAAGGCGAGGCAACTGTGGAAAACCTATCCACTGAAATAATCCGGCTCCTAGTCCCAAAGATGCCAAAAAACATAGAAGCGGTTGGAGTATACATTTACGAAGGCTACAACAAGGGAGCCCACATCATCTCACAGATCTCAAGGCCCTAAAGACATGGATCCAAAGATACAGGAAACAGCTTGGAATCCCGAGATTGAAAAGCAGATACTGAAACAATGGGAAGATTCCAAGGTCTACGAGTTTCTGCCAGAAGGCGATGTGTTTGTCATCGACACGCCTCCCCCGTATCCTTCGGGCAGGCCTTGGCACATAGGTGCCGCAGCCCACTATGCCCAGATAGACATGATTGCAAGGACTGCACGAATGGGGGGTAAAAATGTCCTCTTCCCCATAGGAATCGACAGAAACGGCCTTCCGGTAGAGATGTACACGGAGAAAAAGCACAACATCAGGATGCATGAGACCGACAGGGCGGAGTTCCTGAAGTTGTGCGCCACCGCCCTAGATGACCTTGAGGCAGAGATGATCCAAATAATGAAGGGCCTAGGACTTTCAGGCGACTTTTCAGGTTACTACAGGACTGATTCCGAGCAATACCGTTCACTTACCCAATCTACCTTCATAGAACTCTGGAAAAAGGGACTTGTCTACATAGCAAACAGGCCCAACAATTTTGATTGGGTTACCGGAACCACCATTGCTGATGCCGAGATAGCTTACGAGGATATCCCCACCAAGCTTGTCTACATGAGATTCAGGATAAAAGGATCCGACGTGGTACTCACGATAGCAAGTACGAGGCCCGAACTTTTGTGCGCGTGTCAAACCATTATTGTGAATCCTGACGACGAAAGGTACGAGGACCTTGTCGGTAAGAGCGCCATAATTCCAATTTTTAACAGGGAAGTAGAGATAAGGACCCATCCCTCCGCGGAAAAAGAGTTCGGGTCTGGTGCGGTGATGGTTTGCAGCTATGGAGACCACAACGATGTAGCACTGTTCAGGGAGCTTGGGCTTGAGGAAATCGTCGCCATAGGCAGAAATGGAAGGCTCACGGACGCGGCCGGTCCATATGCCGGACTCAAGGTGAAGCAGGCAAGGGAGAAGATAATCGAGGATCTTCAGAACCAACAAGTCCTAGAAAAAATCGAGAACATAAACCACAGGACTCCGATTTCTGAGAGGAGCAAGATACCTATCGAAATAATCCCCATGGAGGAATATTACCTAAAACAGAAGGAATCCGTGCAAAAGATAAGGGAGTCTGGCTCCAAGATAGTTTTCCACCCCACCATGCACAAGCAGATACTCATGAACTGGCTTGATTCCATAACTATAGATTGGCCCATATCACGCCGAAGGTTTTACGGGACCGAGATTCCCATATGGTATTGCAAAAAGTGCTCAGAGCCCCACGTGCCAGAGCCAGGGAAATATTATAGGCCGTGGCGTGATGCCTGCCCAATTCCCAAGTGCGCAAAATGCGGTACTGCCGAATTTGTCGGAGAGGAGAGGACGTTTGACACGTGGATGGATTCCAGCGTTTCACCACTCTACATATCAAAGTATGCCACCGATGGAGAGTTTTTCAAAAAGACCTACCCCGCCACTATCCGGCCCCAGTCAAAGGATATCGTAAGGACTTGGCTGTACTATACCATCCTGAGGTGTGAGCAGCTCACGGGGAAGACGCCGTGGAGCGAGGCATGGATTATGGGATACGGCGTGGATGAACACGGAGCAAAGATGAGCAAGAGCAAGGGGAATGTGGTAGACCCCCTCCCAATAATACAGAAGTTTGGTGCCGACACCTTTAGGTTTTGGAGCGCAAGCGAGATAAACCTAGGATATGATTTCAGGTGCTCCGAGCAAAAAATCGATGCCACGAAAAAGTTCCTGAGCAAGTTGTGGAATGTTTCAAGATTCCTCTCGGCCTTGCCCATAGTAAAATCCTCATCCCCCACCCAAACTGACATGTGGATACTGTCCGAGCTTGACAGGGTAGTAGCAGAATGCAGGAAGGGTTTTGAGGATTACAACTTTTTTGTCCCCGCAACCAGCCTCCGCGAATTTACCTGGAACCTTTTTGCCGCTCACTATATCGAGATGGTGAAGGGAAGGGCGTATGGAACCGGCTTTACGGAAGAAGAAAGAGATGCCGCCATCTTTACCCTGCACCGGGTTCTCTCCACCGTACTTTTGCTTCTCGCGCCCATAACCCCCTTTATCACGGACTATCTTTGGAAGACAATCTATGCCGACAGGTCAATCCACAGGGAAAGGTTTCCGCAGCCTGGGAACCACGAGGATATGACACATTTTACAAAGATAATTACGGAGTTCAACTCAAGAGTATGGAACAAGAAAAAAGAACAGAACTTGTCGCTAAAGGACATGGTGGAAATTGAAATTCCAGAGGAACTCCAGCCTTTTGCAAAGGATCTGAAGGCAATGCACAACCTCAAGTAGCGCTGCGTGCCACCATCTACTGCAGATCACATCTTTAATAGTGATTTTTTTCTAGTAGACAGAGTGCACGCAGTAGCAATCCGAAAACATGGCGGACCGGAGGTGCTTTCGTATGAGGAGATCCCCGACCCACAATCAAGCGGAGGACATGCCATAGTGAGGGTTGGGTACTGTGCAGTAAACCACCTAGATATATGGGTCAGAAACGGCATAGCGGGCAAAAAGGTAGCATTCCCACACGTGCTTGGCTGCGACATCTCTGGAACCCTTGTGGAAGGTTTTGGCAAGTTCAAGAAGGATGAGAAGGTCGTGGTCTATCCCGCCATAAAAAGCGGGTTGCCAAGGGTTTCTTTTTCTATCATAGGAGGATTTGGGAAGTATCATGGCGGATACGCCGAGATGGTGATGGTGCCAAAGGAGAACATCATAAGGCAACCACCCTGGCTAAGTGATGTCGAGGCATGCTCCCTAAACGTATCATACCTTACAGCGTGGAACATGCTTCAGAAATCTGGCTGCAAGAGGGGTGATACAATCCTCATCTGGGGGGCAAACAGCGGCGTGGGTTCTGCCGGGATTCTGCTTGCAAGAGCCATGGGCTTGAGAATCATAACGGTGGTTTCGACCAAGGGCAATACACCTATTGCAAAAAAACTTGGGGCGGATCTTGTAATAAACAGGACAAAATCTGATGTGACTGCAGAGGTCCTCAGCTACACCGGTGAGGGGGGTGTTGATGCGGTAATAGACCATGTTGGAGCAAAGACATGGCCAATAAGTTTGGAGATCCTAAAGGTTGGTGGGAAAATGGTTGCATGCGGTACGACTACTGGCGGCGAGGGCTCCGTGAACATACGGGAGTTTTACAGCAAGGAGGCCACCATCCATGGCGCGTACCTGGGAACAAGATCGCAGCTTGCCGCACTTCACAATTTTATGAGGTCAAAGAGAATAAGACCCATAATCGACAGGGTCTTTGACCTAAAGGATGCCAGTAAAGCCCATCAGAGAATGGAATCAGGCTCCCAGTTTGGAAAGATTGTCCTTAGGGTGCTCAGGTGACAAATTCCCTGCACTCACAGTCAAGAATGAGGCATGTTTCCTTCGTACGGATGTGGTCGTCCATGGAATGTCCGCATTTTACGTTTTTGCACATGCGCCTTGCCTTTTCCCTTTGAACCACCTTCTGGGCGATCTGATTTGCCGTTACCTTGGAATATCCCTTCTTGTCAATGTAGTAATGAACCACTCTGTTATACAACTCGTTTGGGTCAAACGTGTGGCTCATCATGGGTATAATATCGTCATCAAAACATTTTAACTTGCTGAAGAATACTGCGACTGGGTTAATGCCACTAGTGCTATGGCGGCCGCTTTTGCTCCTTGGCAGAATGACGCGCGGTATTGCACTGGTTAAAGGTTTGAGTTTCCCTAGTGCAGGAGGTTTTCCTTTTCGCGCAAAATGTTGAGGGCAGACCCCGCCTCAAACCACTTTATTTGGAACTTGTTATACGAGTGGTTGAGAGGGATTTCCTCCTTGGTTCCGTCCTGATGGACTATAACGCCATGCAGTTGGACGCCCGGCTTCATCTCCGACAGGCCGGTTATGCTTATCCGGTCAGTTTCCCTTACCTTGTCATAATCCTGCGGATTGGCAAAGGTAAGCGCAAGCACGCCCTGCTTTTTCAGGTTGGTTTCGTGAATCCTTGCAAAACTTCTAACGATTACTGCGGCGCATCCAAGGTACCGGGGGGACATGGCCGCATGTTCCCTGCTGCTTCCCTCACCATAGTTGTTGTCTCCTATTACCACCCACTTCAAGCCCTTGCTCTTGTACTGCCTTGCTATGGACGGGAAGGGCTCGATGTTTCCGTTGAGAAGGTTCTTTCCCTTCCCCACCTCGTTATTGTACGCGTTTACTGCCCCAAGGAAGATATTATCGCTAATTTTGTCAAGGTGGCCCCTATACCTAAGCCAGGAACCTGCGGGCGAGATGTGGTCCGTGGTACACTTGCCCTTTGCCTTTAGCAGAATTGGTAGGTCCACAAAGTCCTTGCCGTCCCATTTTTGGAAAGGCTCAAGCTTTTGAAGCCTGTCGCTGTTTCCGGGAATCGCTATAGCGACAAGATCCGGCATCTCTGACGGGGGCACATAGACATCCTTTACCCTCTGAAAGCCACCCAAGGGAACCTCAGGCGCTTTTTCCGGAGGATGAAGTCTGAACTTTTTGCCATCGGGCAAGATTATCTCATCCTTTAATGGATTGAATGAGAGTTTGCCCCCAAGGGCCAGCGCCACGATTAGTTCAGGACTCCCGATGAAGTTCATTGTTTCGCGCCGCCCGTCGTTCCTTCCCGGAAAATTCCTGTTAAATGACGTTACTATTGTGTTTGGTTCTCCCGCCTTTAGTTCAGGTCTCTGCCACTGTCCGATACAAGGTCCGCATGCGTTAGCCAGAACTGTGGCGCCAATACCTACAAGGATCTCCATCTGGCCATCCCTTTCTATCGTGGCCCGAATCTGCTCCGATCCAGGGGTCACCAAAAGCGGTATCCTTACCTTTAGTCCCCTCTCTTTTGCCTGCTGGGCGACATTTGCAGCCCTTGTCATGTCCTCATAAGACGAATTTGTGCAGCTGCCGATTAGTGCAACGGATATGGTATCAAGATAGTTGTTTTTCTCTACATCCTCGGCAAGTTTCGATATAGGCCTTGCAAGATCCGGTGTGTGAGGTCCCACCACATACGGCTCGAGGGTGGATAAGTCTATCTCAATCACCCTGTCAAAGTATTTTTCAGGGTGTTGTTCAATGTCCGAATCTGCAACAAGCAAGTCTTGGTGGGCTTTGGCAAGGTCTGCAATCTTTTCGCGTCCCGTGGCCCTGAGATAAGAATCCATCTTTTCATCATACTCAAAGACCGAGCATGTCGCACCGATCTCTGCCCCCATATTTGTTATCGTGGCCTTGCCGGTGCAGCTGATTGTCCTTGCTCCGGGACCAAAGTATTCTATTATCGCATTTGTCCCTCCCGACACGGTAAGCTTTGATGCAACATACAATATGATGTCTTTAGGCGCAGTCCAGCCGTTTAGCTCCCCCTTTAGGTGGATTCCAATCCTTTTCGGATACAGGAGTTCCCAGGAAAATCCAGCCATCACCTCAGCGGCATCCAAGCCGCCAACCCCCACTGCCAACATCCCAAGGCCGCCGGCATTTGGGGTGTGGGAGTCTGTACCAATCATCAATCCCCCAGGGAATGCATAGTTTTCCAATACCACCTGATGGATAATTCCCGCCCCCGGGCGCCAAAATCCCATGCCAAACTTTCTTGAGGAAGATTCAAGGAACTTGTAAACCTCGCTGTTTTCATCCAGAGCCAGCTTGGTATCCTCATCGCTGCCCACTTTGGCTCGTATAAGGTGATCACAGTGGACCGTTGTCGGAAGAGATACACGCTTTAGGCCCGACTGCATAAATTGCAAAATTACCATTTGGCCTGTGACATCCTGCAGTGCAACCCTGTCAGGCCTGAGAAGGACATAAGATTTGGAAGGCTCGAGCGTTCCTGCCGAATCGATGTCCTCAAGGTGTCCTACTAGGATCTTTTCTGCAAGGGTGAGGGGCCTGTTCACAAGTTTTCTGTACTTTGAGATGTTTTCGCCTAGTTTTTTGTAAACGCCAGAAACAAGATCAGGAGTAGTCTCTATATCCATGACAGGTAACTATGATTACAATCATAATTTAATATAAACGGTATTGGATTCTACTTGAAAAGTGCTAACCTTTCTTTTGCACCAGAGTAAGGAAGTACTTGTGCAGGGAAAGATCTTCTGTAAGTTCCGGATGAAAAGAAGTGCCTATGATGTTTCCTTGTTTTACAGCCACTATTTTTTCATCAATCTTTGATAGGACTTCTACGTTTTTTCCCGCCTCCAAAACGGATGGCGCCCGAATAAAAACACCACGGAACGCCGGTATTCCTATCTTTTCAAGGGAGATCTCTGCTTCAAAGGAGTCTTTCTGCCTCCCAAAGGCATTCCTTTCAATCCTTATGTCAAGATAGTCCAGAAGGGGCTGCTCCATTTCTCCCACCACCTTGTCCTTGGCCTTCTTTGACAGAAGGATCATGCCGGCACATGTTCCCAAGACAGGCATTCCCGAGGCAATCTTTTCCTTTATTTTTTTCAGGGATCCGTTTACAAGTGAGAGTGTTCCGATCACGGTGCTCTCGCCACCAGGAATAACAAGGCCGTCAAGGTCAGCAATCTGGTCGGGACTTTTCACCTCGCTTACGATGCCCTCAATTCCAAGCTCGTCCATCGCCATCCTCGTGGCAGAAACATTCTCCGCCACATCACCTTGGACCGCGAGGATGCCTATGTTGACACCTTTCATGCGGTGCTTCCCCTTTCCTGCATCCTAAGTTCAAGGTTCTTGGTGTCAAGTCCCAGCATGGATTGTCTCTCATCAACCATCTTTTGGGCCTCCTTTACCTTCTCGGGATCCTCCCAGAAGGTGGTTGCAAGAACCACTGCCTGTGCCCGCTCTTTTGCATCATCTGACTTGAATATTCCCGAGCCCACAAAAATTCCGTCGCAGCCAAGAGTCATAAGATATGCGGCATCTGCCGGGGTCGATATTCCTCCCGCCGCAAAATTAACAACAGGCAGCCTTCCCAGGGCGGCAGTTTCCTCAACAAGTGAGAATGAAACCTTGAGCTCACGCGCGAGACTTACGAGATCCTGCTCATCGCCCGCATCGTAGATTGATTTCAACCTTCGCAGTTCAGTGTTCACGTTTTTTATGTGGAGTACCGCCTCCGCCACATTTCCTGTGCCAGGTTCTCCCTTGGTCCTAATCATCGCTGCACCTTCCTCAATCCTTCGGAGAGCCTCACCGAGGTTTCTTGCCCCATTGACAAACGGCGTGGTGAAATCCCATTTCCATATGTGATGGAACTCGTCTGCAGGTGTTAACACCTCAGACTCGTCAATCATATCAACATCTGTTGTTTCCAGTACTTTTGCTTCGTAGACATGTCCGATTCTGCATTTTGCCATCACTGGTATTGTAACAGAATCCATTATTTCCTCGATTATTCTAATGCTTGCGGTCCTTGCCACCCCACCGGCCTTCCTTACATCTGCAGGAAGTTTGTCTAGGACCATAACTGCAACCGCTCCAGCGTCTTCTGCAATCTGAGCCTGCTCCACAGTAGTGACATCCATTACGACTCCGTTTTTCAGCATGTGCGCAAAACCGCGTTTAAGGGTGGATGTACCCCTCTTGGTTTCAGATGGGCCGACCTTGTCTCGTAATATCCCTTTTGCGTTTGCAATGTCACCTGAGAGCGGTATCATACAGTCTGATCGCTCAGGGCGCCTATTTTATTATTTCCGAGGTCATATTGTCAAGAGTCGACTGCATCTGGGTAACAATTGGCGGTACGAACTCCTGGCTTGCATTCTGGTCCGCCCATTGAAGGTTGACGGTCTTTCCATTTAGTGTAACCTGCAGGCCGTACTTTTCGTAGTTGTTGGCATCTGGCTTTACTTGGTAAACCGTGTCAGGGATTCCCACAAAGCCAGTCTCTTTTACGAGCCCCTTTAGCTTTGTAAATTCGTCCTTTGAGAGTTGAAATTTTACGTCAGGTTCTGAATAGCCGTTTTTTGTAAGGCTGTACACTCCAGAACCGTCACTCTGAATCGTCAAGACTTCAGCCGTATCAGCCCCTATGCTCTGGGTCATGCCAAAAGAGACCTTTTCAAGGTGTTCCTTCGTGTACTGTAACGACAGCACGTCCTCGGAATTGACCCCTGAGCTTGAAATCTGGGGTCTTGTTAACGCAGGGACCACTATGAAAATGGCTGCAAGAATCGGAATTGCGGCCAGTATCAACACTATCGGTTTTGCCATGCCTTCACTCCCCATTTTGCGCCTCGGCCGGCATCTTGAGGAGCCCTACAAGATTTGGCTTGTGCATTACATGACTAGTTTGTCATGTCTGCAATAAATCTTCATAACGTAAATTAAAATTCAAGTGCATTTATTGACCAAACGTGGGGTCGTAGCCTAGCCAGGCATGGCGACAGGATACATCACATGATCACCGCTAAGGGCTCCAGTGGTTC
>JAJPGU010000023.1 GCA_021325615.1 Nitrososphaerota archaeon
AGTGGTTCAACTAGCTTCACTGACGAAAGGATGATGTACAGTTTGGAGCTGTAGTGACCCGTGTGTCGCCGGTTCAACTCCGGTCGGCCCCACCATTTTTTAGATCGGTTGATTTTAGAGAACAGTTATAAGGAAAAAGCAACAATAAAGAACGTTCACGATGGGGATGATTTGTAGCGTTTACAATTGTAGGGGGAGAGAATGTTGAATCGTGGCAACTTCCCAACTTTTGGCGCTTCCAAAACCGGAACGTATGTTTCCACCCTGAAGAATTACAACCTGCCTCCGTTTATTCTTGAAAAGATAGCCTGGGACTGCAAGTCCGAGCTGGTCAAGAAGGGAAGGATTGAAGAACGGCTGCAAAGCATGAATGATGCTGCCCTTGAACTCCTGCACAAGGTTTTTGTCGATTGCGAGGAGAATTCTGACGGTTCTTTTGCCGATTACCGCTTTTTTGCATACATGTCAAGCATGTTCCACAAGTGCGAGATCCTTCTGAATGAAAAGATTCCCGGCCAGTCCGGCAAGGCACACAAGGTTCCAATCGCCGTAAAGAACAACGGCATGTATATTGCCGTTGGCTTTAACAAGTCAAGTGGAGGCCCCATATCAAAGAGAGAGGCAGTCAAGTTCTACGAAATCATTGACGATATCAAGAAGGGCGAGCACGGAAACCAGCTTTCCGAGGGAGTCTACGGTTCTTCAGTAGGATTCGATGGCGAGGCTCTTGTCACACTAGAGAAGCTCAGCAAGTCTCGCAAGAAGGACCCCCAGAACAAAATAGATTTTAAAACTGCTAGTTTCGAAAATAGGATTTATTCTGTCACCAAGTGCTAGTGCTTCTTCTTAGCAGGACAGAATTTTGCGTGGACCTGTTTTTCCACAGTCAGGGTTGTTTCGTTTTCGTGAAATAGCTTATGGCCGCAATCTGGACAAATGAATTCGGGCATGAAAAAACTCTAAGCCACTTACTTATAGTCTTTTAGAACGGTTACCGATGTTTAAAATGATTAGTAGGAAAGCTACGCAACATATTTCAATAATCGACAGGAAATCCACATAAAATTATGGTAATGGAAGCAATAGAGGCCACGGAGAGGACCCATGGATGGTTCTATTACAAGAGGGGAAGGTATTTCGGCGTAGTAAAGAACCACTATCTCCCCCCTGGCAAGTGGCAGACGCTCTGCGGCAACCACACAGTAGAGCCATCGGACATACCACATGTTCGCTTTACAGAGATTGATCAGCTCTTCAAGCAGAAGCTTTGCAAGAGCTGTGCTAACCTGCTTGTCTCCAAATCCACGGTCTAGCGATCTGCGGCTGCGTTTTAGGTCTTGAGGCTAGAGGTGTCAAGGGTTGCAAAAAGCGCATCATTTTCCGATCTTTTGTAACTCGCATCATAATGTTCGAAGGGCTGGGATGCAAAGAGATGCTTGTCCCAGATCTCGTGCACAATCTCCTTGTAATTTTTGAATTTGGCCATCCTGAGGAATTCGTGGGCGAGCTCGTGTGAAACCTTTGTGCAGTTTTTTTCTCGTAGAAATTCAATGTCTCCCTTTTTGGGACTTTTCTGCCACCAAATCATTCCAAAATTTTCAGCAAAATAGCCCTCACATGTGCAGTCAGTCCAGAGTGGCCTGAAATAAGCCAAGTAGAAATGAAAAATCTGCTCTCCCCGACTTGAATGGTCATCCAACAGGATCGGGGTGTCCATAATCAAAGGTCTGTTTCCGGAACGTACGATCATCTCGTCTGACTGGACATCAACCTTCTTGGAGAACACCCTTTCTATCCATGATTTGTAAAAACCCGCCATCTTTTCGACATACTGGAATTCCCACTTTCGTTCCTCCAGCTCTTCCTCCTTTACAAGAAATATGAAGTGAAGAAGCACATCTGCTCAGGATATCCTACAATTAAAAGGTCTTTGCATAAAAAACACATCTGCCTTGAAATTAGCGGGATGCGTGAGAAATTAGGGGCTTAACTTTGGCCTTCTATTCCCATCAAGGTCAGCGTGGATCGAATCTTCTCAATTTTTCGTATCTTCCAAGTGATTATCTCACGGAGGGCTTCCACTGTTGGAGATTCAATTTTGGCCAAGATGTCATAGGCTCCGAACGTGCCATGAACTTCTTTTACGCCATTGATTGCTTTCAGCTGCGAAATAATTGCTTCTTCCGAGCCAAGCTCGCAATTTATTAGCACATATGCAGTTGCCATGTTATATCTACACAGGGCAAATATATCAATAGATCTATCAGTTGCTCTTTTCGGCATTTGTTGAAGTTCTGATGATGAAACCCGGGATTTTGTACCCAAAGATACAAAAATAATCCCGATTGTCGATATTTTTCAAAAAATTAAATAAATGTTCCCCGGTTCTGACTCACATAGAATCATTGGTAATTTTAGCCTAAACCCTCATCTTGTTCTCATACCGGGGTGCCCATGTCGCACGGCTGGGTGGACCAAAAATCATATTTTATCCTCATAGTCCGTCTGCGTGCATTTGGGGCGTAGTATGTAAACCCCTAGTCAAATATTAATCCAGTGAGTTTTATCTCAAAGGCTGCAATAGGCACCCTCATCTTGAAGTTGGCTGACACCTCAGGGGAGACCTCTCCCACGATGCCCACCTTTTTCCCGCCTATTATAATGTCCGCAGTCCTTCCGTCGACAAACATCGGATCCTGCGAGATTTTCGTGGTACACGTTATGTCGAACCCAGACTTGAGAAATGATTGCAGGACAGATTTCATCTCAGTGAATCCCACGTCGTTATGTGCGCTGACGCAGGCAAGGTGGATTTCCTCTGAGACGGGGCTTGCCTTCTTGAAAACCGTCCCAGTCTCGAAAATCTTTTGTGGATAGGGTTCATGGATGTTTCTTGAAAGCGTTTCAATCAGCCCCGGAAGCAAAAGGTCGCGCAGGATTTGGTGTTCCTGACTCTTCGAGTCCGCAACCGAGAGGATGTCCGAGGAATTCCTTTTTGTGAAATCATACAGAGTCTGCCTTCCCACAAGCCCGAAGTTCATGACTTCCAGGTAACCGAGACCCACCATTGTCTCCCTTGCCCCCTCCATTGCAACGGTAACCGGGTTCTTTTGGCCCGCTACGCCTGCTGGAGGCACCGTAGGCTGGAGGTTTGGTATGCCATACCCTAGTGCCACCTCCTCAGCAAGATCAACGGGGCCAAAGATATCAGTCCTATAACGGGGTATGGTGCAGAGTATTTGTTTGCCCCTAGCCCTTGCGTCGAGTCTGTTCTTCCTTAGAGAATTTACCATTTGGGCCTTTGAAAGGTCAAGCCCAAGCACTCCATTCACAAGCGAGGGGTCAAGAATCATTTTTCTTGACTTGAACCTCGGAGTTGAATTCCGGAAACCCGTAATGCGGACGGATAAAATTTTGAACCCAGCGTTCTGCAACGCCTGAGCCATGACGGCAAGAGTGTCTTCTGCAGCCTCCCTGTCACTTGCAGTCACCTCTACGAAGAGATTCTTGCTGCCAGTTGTAACCTCCGTAAGCTTCGAGTTGATTATCGGGGGAAATGAGATGGTCTTTCCCAGGGAGTCCATGATCACAGGCACCTTCTTGTTACCAAGGAGAAGGTTGCCGTACGCCATACCCGTTTCTGTCCCTTCAAGGATTTCTGAAACCGACATTTCCTGAGGTGAGCCAAGCGGGACGAATCTGTGTTTTCTATCCACTGCCTTGTAAACAAGTGGTAATTTTATTTTGTCAAGATCATGCATTCCGATTGAGACTTTCTTTCTCCTTCTCCCAAGGCCGTTGTGGAGATCCTCCTGCATTGCAATCATCTGTCTTATTGTCTCATCGTCCAATCTCCCTCCCCTGGCCTCCACTGCCACAAGGAATGGCCTGATTTTCGCAACGGAGCGGTCAACCCGGACAACGGCGGATCCTTTTCCTATCCTGAGGGGCTGGATGCCCGTCTTTATCCCCAAAAGCCCTTGTAGAGCCAAGGCTATACCATAGTCCGTGGAAAAGTCAGGCCTGTTTGGACTGTATTCCACGTTGATATGGTCCTTGCCCTCCTCCTCTATGTCCAGTCCAAGGAATGGAAGGGTAGAAACGATCTTTTCCTTAGATACCTTTCTCCCCAAAAGTTTGCCAAGCCTGTCATAGTATATTGTAACTACAGGCATTTCGGCACGCTCCTTAGCCAATTGAATCGATTGTTGTAAAGCTCCCGGACATCGTCAAGCCCGAACTTTAGCATGGCTATTCTTTCTATTCCCCCACCCCATGCAAGCACCGGGTGTTTTATCCCCAGGGGCCTGGTTACCTCTGGCCGGAAGATTCCCATGCCGAAGAGTTCGACCCATTTTCCCAGCCTATCATTGTAAATCATCGATTGCAGGGACGGCTCAGTATACGGGAAGAAGGTGGGCCAGAACTTGGCTTTTTTAATCCCCATCTTTCTGTAAAACTCCATTTGCAGGCCCATCAGATCCCTCAGGGTAACGCTTTTTCCCACCACTACTCCTTCCACCTGGTTGAATTCAACGAGGTGCTTGTAGCTGACCTTCTCGTTTCTATACACACGTCCTATAGAGAACAGCCTTGCTTCCTCGTGCCCTCCTTCAGCAAGTTCCCTTATTGTAACGCATGTGGTATGGGTTCTTAGCACCATCTTCCTTGCGGCCTCCAGCTGCCAGTCGTAGTGCCACCCATTCTTGTGGGCAAGAGATACCTCCCGGATCTGCTTTTGGGATGCAGGGGCCTTGGCATTGGAATCCTTCAGGAAGAAGGTGTCCTGCATTTCCCTTGCAGGATGGCCCTGAGGTATGAATAATGCGTCAAAATTCCAAAAGCTTGACTGGGCGCTGTTTCCCACAAGCTCAGAAAAGCCGAGGCTGACAAATATCTCTCTCACCTCGTCTATGACATCAGCAAGAGGGTGGCTTTTTGCGGCAAATATCACCGGAGCTGGAGCCTCCACGTCTATAGCCCTCGTCAGGGCATTATCTTCCCCTACCCCCATGTTACTTACTGTTTCGGCTCCCTTTTCCGTGATGTTTACCACCGAGTGCTTTGTAGACGTGACGCTGAGAAAATCAGGTCTCTTCCTGAGCGATTCAAATGCATCCCTGTCCTGAACCTCTTCGAGCGTCAGCGGTTCTTGCCCCTTTGATTGTATCAATTTGATTATTTTCTCTTCCGGCGTGGCATCATGATAACCTCGTAGCATTATCCTGTTGTCGTGGACCTCAACCCATCCGTTTTTCTTTGCATTGGCAATTGCTGGCCCGAATTCCTCCTTCAGATGGTCTCTTGCCTGCCCCATTTCGCATGAAGACACGGCTATTGACCTTAGGAAGTTCACAAGCCGTCTCTCAGGCAGGCCTCTTTCCGAGGCTTCGCTGCCCCTCTTTGCAAGTTTGACAAAGGTTTTTTCCGATTCGTTTACTTGTACCAGTTCCTTGAATTTGAGCCACTCTATCCCCCGCCTCACTTGGTCTATCGACAGGTGAGTTTTTTCTGAAAGTTCGTCAGGTGTCAGGCACTGCGCCTCACCCAACGCTCGCAGGATCTTCTGCTCTATTGGGTGCAAAACTTGGGACATTATGACAGACTACCAAAAAGACTTTTTAAACGTTAACCTATCTGAAACATGATTGTCTACTGAGGACTTTACGGTGACTCCTTGGAGTGTGGAGGGAGACATTGATTATGACAAGCTCATTCAAAAGTTTGGCACAGAGAAAATTTCCGACCAGTTGATTTCTAGGATTCAGAAGATAACCGGCGAGGTCCATCCCATGATAAAGCTTGGATACTTCTTTAGTCATCGCGATTTCGACAAGATTCTCAACGAATATGAAAAAGGGAATAAATTTTACCTGTATACAGGCAGGGGTCCCTCCGGCGCAATCCACATGGGGCACCTCCTTCCTTGGATGTTTACCAAGTACCTCCAAGAAAAATTCGGGGCAAATCTGATTTTCCAGATTACCGACGACGAAAAATTCCTCTACAACGATGACAAGTCCTTTCAGGACGTGTCTAGGTATACAAAGGAGAATATTTACGACATCATAGCAGTGGGTTTTGACCCGAAAAAGACCAAGATTTTAATCGATACGAAGGATATCAAGAGAATCTACCCAATAGCTCTTGAAATTTCAAAACGGATCACCTTTTCCACCGTCAAGGCCGTATTCGGCTTCCAGAATTCTACAAACATAGGCATGATAGGCTTCCCGCCCATCCAGGCGGCACCGTGTTTTCTTCCATCCGTGATGGAAGGAAAGCCCACACCTGTGCTGATACCAGCCGCGATAGACCAGGATCCTTACTGGCGCGTGACAAGGGACATAGCGGAAAAGATAGGATTCCCAAAACCGACGCAGATCCATTCCAAGTTCCTACCCGGACTTGGTATGCAGGGAAAGATGTCTTCCTCCATGCCCGAGACTGCGATATTTACCACCGACACAGAGGAGGCAATAGACAAGAAGATATCAAGCACCTTTACAGGAGGTCAGCCTACTGTTGACCTGCAGCGGAAACTTGGGGCAAACTTCAGCATATGCCCCGTCTTCTGGTACCTCAGATACTTCTTCGATACGGAGAAAGAGTCAGACGAGCGAGCAAGAAAATGCAGGGCAGGCGAGCTCCTTTGCGGCGAATGCAAGTGCAACCTAAAGGACGCCACCAAGCCCTTTATCACCGAGTTTAAGAAGAGAAGGGAGAAGG
This sequence comes from Nitrososphaerota archaeon, assembly GCA_021325615.1. GTDB lineage: Archaea > Thermoproteota > Nitrososphaeria > Nitrososphaerales > Nitrosopumilaceae > Nitrosotalea. The sequence goes on from JAJPGU010000023.1 coordinate 6,730, forward strand.
CAAAGGACCGGGTGGAAGAATTTCTGTTCGATTGACATGAAGAAGAAAATTGCATGCGAGGACGGCTATGAGGCTCAGAAGCTTGCAAGCCTCATCTACATAAAAGACGATAGGGAGACGTTCATCACAGGCATTCTTGAGATCTATGACAACGAGCTTGTGATTTCGCTCAAGGACAAGTCTGCCCACAGCATACTGCTCAAGGACAGATCCGAGGCCGAGTCATTTGCGGACTTTATCCAGTCCGTGGTGGAAAGCAAGGACAGGCTTCTTGACACGGAGGTTGTTGGGAACGTAGTTGAGATAACAAAGGCAGGGGCCTCAAACTAGCGCCTTATCCATTTCCTGGGAAACTATTTCCTGTACCTTTAGGAAGTAGAGCTTGGTAGAATATGGCATCTCGTCTAGGTTGTCAGATATCGCCATCATGAGATACCTCACAGCCCGCTTTGAAATGTCCAGGTTGAACTTGAGGCAGAGTATCGGGTCCTGCTTGACGTTTATCTTGTCTACCAGCCATGGCGGAGCCATCTCCCGCGCCTCCGCAATCACCTTTTTGTACCAGAAGGCGATGTTTTCCGGATCAAGGCCCTCCTTTAGGGTGGTAATGTCGGAGGACATTTTGTTTAACATTGCTTCGGTTAGTTCCTTCAACAATCTTTGGAGGCTTTTTAGAGTTTTAGGGCAATTACTCAAATATAGAGAAGTTATTTGTCAACGCCCAGAATATTTCCCTCCGCGTCGATCTCCAGGTTACGGACCCTCGTAGTCGAAATCTTCTTGCCATCCATTGCCAGGGCCATAGGGACTATTACTATTTCCACCTCGGGACAGTTCCCCATCTTGCGCAGGCGGTTCAGCTCTTTCCCTTGGAATGCCGTTTCCTCGCTTACTACAAGGGCTTCCACCCCCTTTTCCAAGACGGCAGGTCCAAAGTCGTTTTCCAGCTTGCTAATGTCATAACGCGCACCAGGAAAATTTTTTCTTATCACTCCCTCCAGGGTGCGGTGTCGCTGTTCGTAGTTGTAGGTCGGTATCTTCCCCCTCTTACGTGCAAACTCGTCGCTTGTGAGGCCTATTACCACCCTTGAAGAGATTTCAAATCCCTTCCTGAGAAGTTCAAGATGCCCCCTGTGAATCAGGTCGAATGTACCTCCAAGTGCGACGAGAGCGAATTTTTTCATTCCCTTACAGACATTGGTTGCCAGACGGTATTATTATTTCACGAGTGCTATGTTTATGGTGGTGCCGGCAGACGATATGGGTACGCTGTCGGAGTTCCAGACATAGGTTTCCACATAATATGGACCAGGTTCCGTCGGTGTCCATGAAACCGACTCGGTATGCTCGACATCGCTCCCTCCAAGAAAGACACCTGTGGCATTTCCGATGAATGCAACCTGCCCCCCGAACTTCTTTACTTGTACGTAGTATACGTACGATTGCGGACTGTTTAGAAGATATTTCAGATCGCTGCTGATTTTGACCGGGGCTTCCACTGGAATCGAGGAGTATGAGCTTCCCGATGGGTTCGTTATGGCCGTGCTCACTATCATTACAGGTAGAGATGCCACGATATTTGTAACATCGGTTATCTTGGATTGGTACGAGTCAGACTCGGCCACGATTTCAAAGGTTTTTGCCCGGCTGCTGTGATCCGAGGTTATGGTGAAGTTTTCCACCCCTCCTGCAGGTATGTCAGGCACCGCGAGGGACCCGATTGCCACCACCCTCTGGAAGGGGTCGTAGGAAAGCAGGTACATCCTCGTATTGGCTGATGTTGACGCCCCAGCGTTCTTAATCGTTCCCTGCAGTTTCAGGCTGTCCGAAATCTGGAGGGCTCCCGGGTTTATTGCCAAAACCTCCGGCCTAGGCGACGCGGAGGTAAAACCTGCGAGGTTTACCGATACCTGAGTAATGGCTGGGTCTGCCTTGGTTGAGGAGATGGAAAATGGTGCCACCGAGTTTGGTTGAACTACCTGGAGCAATGTCGGCCCGGTCTTGTACTCCAGTACATTGTTGTTTGCATCCTCAAAGGTAACCCCGACCTTTACCCCGGTTATTGGAAAGGCGTTGTTGTTCTGAATCTCCCCCAGGACCGCTGTTGTGCCATCCGGAGCTTTGTAGCTATACGACGAACAGACTAGCACCTGAATCGAGCTCGGATTCGGGAGATTTTCTCCGCCCGGTGCCGGGGCCGGTACGCAGGGTTGCTGTGCCGAACCTTCAGCAGTGGACAGGAACAGACCCGTAGGTAAAACCATCATAATAAGAAAGCCAGATAAAATTGCAATTCTCATACGCGATATTTGTGCGAAGGTCATTAATCATGTGCAATATATCATAATCTATACAACGTGGATTGGAAGCTTTTACCAAAGTCCACTAGGACTAACAAAAAGAAGAATAAAAGAATGGTAATTTTACTTGTGTTTCTTCATTGCTGTGATTACACACCAGTAAACGAATCCCGGGATTAATCCGACCGCCAATGGTATGTACACACCTGCTTGACTCCAATCTTGCATTTCTTAATTACCTAGCTAATCACAAACTTATTACTATTTAAATCCATCTTTCAGGAGCGTGCCTCAAAAAAGAATGATCTTCTAGAAAGATCGTCCCTCTTAAATAACGCTAGGTAAGGAATTCAGATTAGGTTTGGAGATCACGATAGAACCTTGGAAGGAGCTCGTCATCCACGAGGTGCTTGAACTAAAGTTTGATGACTGGATAACACAGGTGATCGCTACCGCGCGTTCTGCAGGAGGCGGGATACCCACAATCTTCTGGGCAGGCGGCATGGCATTTCATTTCTCCACGTTTCCCGACACAGAGACAATCGTGCAGGAAAAGCTCAAAGGCAAGATCCATTACTCCTCGGTAACATTTTCAATTAAGGAAAAATTCGAGCGCCAGGTCATAAAGGAAGGAGGGGCCGTGAATTTTACCGATGTGAGCCATAACGAGATCTTCAGCAAACTTGCAGAAAGGCTCAAGACCGGCTCAAAATTTAGGGCCTGACTATTTCTTCTTCACCTTGCGAAAAACCAGGCCAAAGCCCGCACCCGCAAGTATTATGCCTATTACCAGGAGGTACGGCGGATTGGACTCCATTGGTGCCATGAAAAACCCCACGGTTATCATTGCCAGGTAGACCAGCATCTCAAGGTCAAAGTCCCATGCCATCTACAGAAACCTGCCAAAGTTCATGATATTCTGGCTTCCTGCCTCATCTAGATAAAAATCCTAGGCAAACTTCTCTGTCAGGACCCCGGCATGCGCCCTTGATAAGGTCCTTTTACCTATGCAACAGCCTTGGCATCCAATATGAGGTAACCCACTCTGTTCCTTTCCTTGCACCTTGGGCACTTGGAAAGGCCCTCATTTCCAACGGAACCTGACTGCTGGTAGGCAATTACCCTGTACTCATATTTGCAGTCTTCACAAAAGACCATCAGCTTCATAGGTACCTAACACATTCCCGACAGATAACAATTGCCCTAGGCGGGAGCAAATGTCGTCCCGTTTTGCCAAAACCTGGCAATCCCCTCGGTGCGGACCTTCTGGTGCAGGCCCGGGACTAAATGGGGCTCCCGCTAGTGTGAATCCTGCCGCATGCTAGTGAAACTTGGCATCAGAGCTGTGCCAATATGCTGTCAAGTTTGGTGTTGACCTGCTTTAATTGGTCGAGTATCTGCTGCAACAGTGTCACTGTTCCGTTCCCTGGGTTGCTCATGTACCTTAACGCATGATTATTTTGCTAATAAAGTGCAAGTAACAATCTTCTAGTCCAAACGGAGGGCTTGCAGGCGGTTCAGCCCCATCCGTCCACCGAATCATTTGGTACAGATCGGATTCCCGACGCATTGGAGGTTTGCACCTGCCAGTGTTGCGCCCGAAAGGTTTGCATTTGTCAGGTTTGCCCCAGTGAGGTCGGCACCTCCCAGGTCCGCATGTCCCAGATATGCACCGTAAAGGTTTGCCCCCCTCAGGAGGGCAAATCCTAGTCCCGCATTCTGAAGATTTGCCTTTGAGAGAACGGCGCCTGTCAAGTTGGCTCCGGAAAGGTCGGCATCCGTGAAATCCGCCCCCGATGCGTTTGTGCCAGTAAAGTTGACATCGACCATAAGCGATTCTTCAAAATTTGAGTTCCTCAGATCCGAGCCAGACAAATCAGCCCCAAGGAATTCCGAATGGTTTAGATCCGAATCCGAAAGGGTGACGTTTTTCATTATCGACCAGTTGGCAGAAGTGCTCCTCATGTGAGAATCTGTCAGGTTGGATCCCGTCAGGTTAGCAAACCTCAGGTCAAGAAAGGGCCCAAAGACTCCCACAAGCTGCGAATGCATGAGCGATGCCCCTGGAAGGTCGGCATTTGTCAGGTCCGCATAGTTGAGGACCGACTGGTCAAGGTGCGCATTTACGAGATAGGCCTTTTGGAGATTGGCACCTGCCAGGTTTATTCCCGTGAGATTTGAATCATGAAGATCATAATGGTTGAGATTAAGCCCAGAAAAGTCGCAGTATGACCAGTTCACCATTGGAAAGTTGGCGTCCCGGCAGTTTGCCTGCTGGCCTGCGAGGACTATTTCATCAGACGGCGTTAGGGTTCCGGCTATGGCTTCCTGCTGCTCACTCTTTGGCTCTATTTGGAAAAGGCCCTGCTGTATGGCATACCTGTATGCGTCAAGAAATGTTTGCTGGCTAATCTTTCCTTCCGTGTACCACCTTGCCGTATTATCGAGCCAAGACGGCATGTTATAATTTTCACCTGACTCTTCCTCCTGGGCAAATACTCGGCATGCTCCTGCGAGGACTGAAAGAATGATCACAAGTGACAAAATTGCAACCATCGCGGTCTGGCCTTTTTCTGGCAAATCCTGATCAAGATATGTTCCGCCCGATAATCCATATTAAGATGGCCGAGATATTCATCGGTGATTATCATGTATGAGAACACACACTGATTTCCTCTCGGGCGGTCAATTTCCTTTAAAGCGGTTCTGGCATTTTTTGTCAAGGACAATCTGCTCGAATTAGACGGTCCCTAATTTGCAAAGATTCCCGATATGGTCGAATTCTGGATGTTTGATGGCGCGTAGATTGAGGCATGAAGGGTGCCGTAGATTGCGTTTTCAATTGTCATCTCAATCATGTGCGGAGTGTTAGGGATGTCGTTTACCTGGGTATGGAATTGAGACGAGTAGAATGTTCCAGAGAAAAGCACCCGTTGGGAGTTTTTCATAACAACGGTAACCTGTATGGTTTTTCCTGTCGTGTCGTCGTAGGATAGGACCGCGTTTGATCCATCATTGACCGCGGTTAACTGGACCGTCTGGAAGTATGGGGGCGAAGGGGGATATGATGTCTGGTTGGTCGAGGCGGTTTGGTTGCCCGAACCTGGCGCGGCGGGACTTGAGCTCCCATCGTTGTTAGGGTTGGAATAGGGCACTACCTGAATCTCGTTTCCCTGATCGGTGGACTGGGTATAGTTTTGCTGGGGCACCGTGGATGTCACCTGTACCGGTTGGTTTGCCGGGATATTGCAATCCGGAACCTGAATGACGTGCGTGAGCTCCGGTTGTCCGTTTATGGTTTGGGCCATGCCTGGAACCGAGACCTGGCAGGTGCCGTTTGCATTTTCAAAGACCTGCCCCGTATAGGTCTCCTTGACAACCGGCGGCATGGGCCTTGCGGTATCTGCCTGCCCCCCCCGATGCGCCCCCGGAGTCTTGCTGATTCTTGGAATCGTTTCCTGATCCTGCGCCTGCAAGGACTCCCCCCAATCCTATAGAGCTTGTCCCCCTTAATTGGTCGTGCGTGGCATTGTCCACGCGGTTCTTTATTGCCTCAAGCTCAGCAGCATGCGGACTCCCCTTTAGAAAACTGGGTGCTATGACTATTATCGCTGCAACTGCTATTCCTAGCAATATTAATTTCCCTATCAATCATCCTACGGTTTTGCGTTTTTGTTAAAAGACTTGGAATGCATACAAATTGAGCAACTGTAGCAAAAAATTCCAGTCTTATCAATGCCATCCGAAGGGACCTCTGATAACTGCGTCCCAAATGTGGCGGAATCACGCCTGCATGACCCTACCAGTATGCGCTCTCGCTTTCCGCATCAGGTTCCTTCCGGTCCATTCTTGCGTATTCTCTTACACCTTCTATGTCTTGGAATATTCCCTCAGGTGCAAAGACCGATGGAGCTCGGGTTGTAGGAAGGTCGCCGCAGCAGCTCTCAGCGAATTTCCTCATGTCGTATTCCACATATTCAATCCCCCTTTCTTTCAAAAGCATGACAGCTTTCCGGGAATTCTCAGACCCGTCCACCAAGAGAACGGGTTTACGCCTTGCCATGAGGCTTGAGAGGTTTTACAAAAACTTAAGGCTTGCGGGAGTTTTATTTTGACGTCTGGATGTGGTCGTCAAATCTTAGGAAGCTGTCATACCACCTAAGGGGTTCCCTGTTGCCCAGGGACGTGGTGATATCACTGTGCCGTTCATTCCAGTGTTGGATGAATAGTTCCTTTGTCCTCTCCAGATGCGCGAACTTGTTTTGTATAAAATGTGATTCAAAGTCCAGGCTGAATTTGTTGCACTCGTGGCAGTCATCGACATATTTTGACGACATGCCGTAGGCCTCACCCACCACGCACCTTCCTTTATCATGAAGGTCCAGGTACCATTTTATTTTAGTCGGAAGCTGTACAGGGAGCATGCAAAGTCTCCTGCTCCACGTTGGAGATATCATGTCAAGGCCAATCACTTTGACTTCCGAGAGCATGGGAGAGTTTGATGTCTTGGCTATAGTCACGTACAATTGTGCATTTCCAATTATTTAACTTCAGATCACCATTCCCACCCTCAGTGTAATCTCAAGATCCTTTAATAATTAGAATGAGAACATTAACCCAATGACGAAAGGAACAGTTCCTAACATAGTTGCAATCGAGGTACTGAAAAAGAACGGTGTGAATGTCGAGAAGTTGAAGGAACTCCTCACCAAAGGTGTTGGAGCGGAATTTACGACATACTACTACTACACAATACTTCGAATGCACTGCACCGGACTTGATGGAGAAGGCATCAAGGAAATAGTAGAGGATGCCAGGATCGAGGACCGAAACCACTTTGAAGCAATGGTTCCCCGACTGTACGAGTTGGGCGGCAGTCTGCCAAGGGACATAAGGAAGTTTGCTGATCAGGCAGGTTGTCCTGATGCCTACCTTCCTGACAATTGGGAGGACATCAATTCCATCCTCAAGGTCCTATTGGAAGCAGAGCAGTGCGCGATTCGTTCTTGGGGAGAAGTCTGCGACATGACTGCGGGTAAAGACCCTAGAACGTACGACATTGCCCAGAGAATAATGCAGGAAGAGGTGGAACACGAGGCGTGGTTCATCGAGCTATTGTCAAAGAGACCTTCTGGCCACTTTAGAAGAAAGTTTGCCGGCCAATCCCCACACACTGGCGCGCAGGGCAGCCTGATTCACCTCTAAAAATTAAATATTTTCCTATTTTTTTGATCTCTAGGCATCATGAAAGATCCTAACGGCGCGGAATTGCGCCCAGTCTGCAAAAGCGACGACCTTCTGGAGGGTGCCATGATGAAGGTAACCGTCGGTTCGGAAGACATCCTAGTTGGAAGAAAGGGAGGAAAGCTGTTTGCGTGCAACAATTCCTGCCCTCACAAGGGAGCTTCCCTCTCAAAAGGACACATGGACGGCGAAAACATCGTGTGCTACATGCACGGATACGAGTATAACGTTTTCACGGGGAAACTAGAAAAGATGATGTCTTGGAAGAAGGAAGATACATGGATTGAACAGGATCCCGAGTGGAGAAAGTCTGGACCTCTGGTCCTATACCCCATCTCGGAAGAGGACGGGATGGTCTATGTCGGCCTAAAAAGCAACCCCGATTCCTGAGCCATTTGCACATGCGAACAAACGGGTTTTAGCCAAGGGAGCCAGTTCTTGTTCACAAATTTTCGGTTCGCGTGGAAGGATGCGAGACATAACCCCCAATAGGCATGTCTGAGATTTTAAGAACAAATTTTCTAGCTTTTAGATCTTCGCGTTAGGCATTCTACGCATTACCAGGTAGAAAACACCCATTACTATGATTACTAATGGGATTCCACCTAGTGGAAATTCTGGGAAGTTTGGTGGAACGATTGTAAATGCCGCCAAAGCAGTGTTGTCCGAATTTGCGATTTCCTGTATGCCCCCAGCGTCAAAGGCGGCTACAAACACCTGCCCCCTGGCAGAGTCGTATGCTATCCCCTGCGGAAGGCCCACATGTGCTGTTGCAACCACGGTATCGTTGTTGTCAGAGATTATTGATACCGTGTCATAATTCTCGTTTGACACAAACATCCTCCCATTGCTAGGGTCATATGCCCCAGCATAGGGAGCAGTTCCTACGGTTACCGTTGCGACCACGGCATTTGTGCTGTCGGATATCACGGATACGGTGTTATTTCCGGTATTTTCCACAAACATCTCGCCCTTGGCAGGATCGTACGTTATGCCCTGCGGTTCGCTTCCAACGGCTATATTTGCAACCAGCGTGTTGTTAATGTCAGAAATCACAGATACCGTTCTGGCAACCCCATTTGCCACAAAGATCTCCCCCTTGGCAGAGTCGTATGCTGCAGCAAGAGGTTGATCAGGAGAGGGCAGAGATATTGTCGCGTTTATGACATTACTGCTATCGGATACCACGTAGACTCTACCGGCATTTCCAACACATACAAAGACCTCGTTTTTACCCGAGTCATACGCCAAACCTGAGGGTTCATAGCTTGAAGTAAAATTTACTGTCGCAACTACGGTATTGGTGGCATCAGATATTATTGAAACTGAGTTTGAACCATGATTGGCCACAAAGATCTCCCCCTTGGCAGAGTCGTATGCGATGGCCATGGGTTCAGCACCTACATTTATTGTTGCACTTACCGAGTTTCCGTTGTCAGGTAAGACGGCTACATTGTTGCTGGCCTCGTTTGTCATAAACATCTCTTCCTTGGTCGGGTCATATACGAGGTTATCAGGGGCAGCGAGTCCTACCCATACTGTTGCAACTACGGTATTGGTGGTGTCAGATGCTACTGAGACCGAGTTGGATATTTGGTTTGCCACAAAGATCTCCCCCTTGGCAGAGTCGTATGCCGCTCCAACGGGTTGGCTGCCTACATAGAAATGTGTTGCCACGGTATTGGTACTGTCAGATATCACATAGACAGAGTTATCGACATCTATTGCAAACACCTTCCCTTTGGCAGAGTCGTATACTATCCCCTCGGGCCCTGTGCCCACTGTCACTGTCGCAACTACGGTATTGGTGGTGTCAGAGATTACGGAAACGTTACCAGAAACAGCATTTGCCACAAATACTTCCCCTTTGGAGGAATCATAAGTAGCGGCATAAGGTTGTCCTCCCACAGAGATTGTTGTAGAGACAGTATTGCTGCTGTCAGAGATCACAGACACATTGTTATTGTACCTGTTTGTCACAAAAACCTCCCCCTTGGCAGAGTCGTATGCCATGCCGGTGGGAACACTGCCTACTGTGATTGTTGCAACTACGGTATTGGTGGTGTCAGAGATCACTGACACGGTATTGGAATTCTCGTTTGTCACGAAGATCTCGCCCTTGGCAGAATCGTATGCTATGCCGATTGGAAGACTACCGACTGTGATTGTTGCAACTACGGTATTGGTGGTGTCAGAAATCACTGACACGGTATTGGAATTCTCGTTTGTCACGAAGATCTCGCCCTTGGCAGAATCGTAAACTGGGTTTTGAGGATTGGCGCCCACATTTATCGTAGAAACTATTGAATTGCCGCTGTCAGAGATCACAGACACTGTATTTGACAGCTCATTTGTCACAAAGATCTCGCCCTTGGCAGAATCGTATGCCATGCCGGTGGGATTGCTGCTTACAATTACCGTTGAATTGACCGAGTTTTGGGCCGTGTCTGTGGCCTGAACTGATACTGTACCCAGAGCAGAATTTGGGACATCAAATGTCACCCCCGCCGGAATATCGCCCGAAGAGTTTGTAGTAACAGGGGCAGTAGTTGTCGCTACTGCTGTGCCATTAAATTTTAACGAGATGGTAGAACTTGGTGCAAACCCAGACCCTGAAACCGTGACAGTATCTCCGACAGAACCTATGGATGGCGAGAGAGAGAGCGACGAGGCCGACGCGTAATGGAAGGAAGCAAGGGCCAAAAAGCCAAGAACGACCGCAAAACCTGCAAACGTGTCGAGCCTCAATAACAAGCCGGCAGGTCTTGGCAGTTTGCTACTGGGCATTGTTCGATCTTTTTTCAACAAGGTCCTACAGGATAAAAATGTGATTAATGACAAGATCAGGACATCGCAGCTCCTGCCTGTCTGCTTGGCAATATATTATTAGAGCCGCATGGAAACTGGAGTATGGCAGATTCCTTAAGATCGCACCGCCGAACAGTAGCATTTTACGGAATTTCATTAATGGCGTCTGCCTTTGTGTTGTATCTTTTGTACCAGTCAGGTGGTGGCAAGTTGCTATTTCTCCCACCCATCGGAATAGGATTATTCATTTTTGGATTTTACCTTAGCTTTTCGGGGGCAAGTTTTTACAGCAGATTTCGCGGCATGATGCTTTTCATGGCGCTTGCGGTTTTTATGTCATGGATGGCATGGGATACAGGGCTGCATGACTACATCGTAAATTCCTCATATGGTACATTTCTTGCAGGGGTTACGATAAAATTTTCTGTGCTTTTTCTAAATGCGGCTGGATATCACGTAACAAATATCGGAAACCAGATAACATTTCTTGGAAACTCAAAGATCCAATCATTTGATGTAATAAACTCATGTAGCGGTGCCGACACCACCATACTGTTTCTTGCTGCATTTGTCCTCATGTTAGTTGATCAGGGACGTCGTGCATCGAAACAAAAGCTTGCAGTCTGTTTTGTTCTCGGGGGAATAGGCACGTATCTCGTATCTATGATGAGAGTACCACTGCTTGGAATAGTTGGATACTACGACGGGTATGGCACATTGGAGGCATACCACATGTATTCCGGGTACCTCATCTTTCTTGGTTCCATTGTAACTTTCTGGTACCTCTCGCTGCGGTGGATAAACAAGAGGCCTGCGCTTGCTGTGGCAGGCCGCCTGCCTGACTGATGGTCTGAAGACCCCCGGGCATCTTATCATCGCAGCTGCCGACGCAAGGACCACCGGTAGTGCCATTCCGCCTGCCGGAAATTCCGACATTGGGATTATATCCTCTTGTTTATTCCGTTCGCGTGTTCCTGCCAGATTCAAATGAGGGTCAAGCCCAAGGCATTTGCAATATTTTACAATCATATTTTTTGGCTCGGATCCTTTCACGTCCGAGCAATTGAAAGTTTGGTTCCGATTAGACGCAAATTCTTATTACCTGAATTAGCCTATTTGAGGCAAAGCGCAAGTAATTTATCGAATCAAACATGCTATTGCTGTAGACCTAGTATTCCGACGGGATGATGTAGATAGTATGGCAATCCTCTGACTGTCTGTGATACTACGGTCACTCTTTTAATTAGAATCATCATTATAGATTTTCACAGGTCCGAAACACTGTGAATCTACCTATATATGATAACTGATGATATCTAACGAAGTGGAATCAGTTTGGCGGTATCTTCCAGCTATTTTCATAACTACTATACTGATATCACATACAGCATATGCCGAGTCTGTGCAAACAACTAACTCATCAATTCCGCAATGGATTAAGAACAATGCAAAGTGGTGGTCAGACGGGGCTATTGGTGACTCGGATTTTGTCAAGGGCATTCAATATCTGGTCCAGAATAGCGTCATCAAGGTTCCACCATTACCGGGAGGATACTTGCAGAATTCAAAGTAGATTCCAGCATGGATCAAGAATACTGCTGGGTGGTGGGCAAAAGGAACAATTGACGACTCGGAATTTCTAAAAGGGATTCAATATCTTGTACAATCAGGCGTAATTCAGGTCAGCATAGTAACACCGGTAAACCAGACAGAAAACATGACTTCCCAAGATAATCAAACACCTCAATCTTCAGATATAGTACCAACTTCATGTAATGCTCTTGATGATGGCATTTTTCCTGATCCAACTTGTACTCCCGGTGCGGCAGATCCAAATGTAACCCAAGATAACATCGATTCTACGATCTGCGTTAGTGGATATTCATCATCTGTAAGACCTCCAGTATCATATACTGAACCATTAAAGTTCAAACTCATGGATGCATATGGATATACTGATTCAGCAAAAAACTATGAGCTGGACCATCTAATCCCTCTTGAGATAGGAGGCTCTCCTACAGATGTAAGAAATCTATGGCCAGAACCTCATTACACAACTCCCAATTCCTATGATAAGGATAGATTTGAGAACTATCTTCATGAGCAAGTGTGTTCAGGTACTATTGATTTGAAGACTGCACAAAATGAGATTGCAACAAACTGGGTTAGACATTGGGAAGATGCCGGAACACCGTGATTGTAGTCAATAAGCCTAATTTGAAGACGGATTTTGCGTCTGTTTGAATCCTTACATGTCTGAATACACAGAGAGGATGGACTGGTGGGGTTCCGACCCTGTATAGTTCATTTTCACATTCCACAGGATGCTCTAATCCCTAGTTGACTGCCATTAGCGGGCTAAATGCGAATTTTTGTCTTATAAAATACAATTAGTGATGTAAAACCAATCAGTAAGATTGGAATCACAAAAGGAAATTCTGGAACTGCTACATTTTGACTTGTAAGGGTTTGATTCTGTTCTTTCATGTTAATGTTAAAACTGAATTGGGGCATAGTGCTTTCGTCAAAAAGGTTACGATCGTAATCTATCGAATCCATTTCGATTTTCAGATGATACATAGAATTGGTATTGTTAAAAACAGGTGCGTATACAATAACAGGTTCGTCGTTACTATGTGGAACCCATGCGTGTAAGATCGGTTCCCTAT
>JAJPGU010000006.1 GCA_021325615.1 Nitrososphaerota archaeon
CCTCAACTGATGCGGTATCCCGAGCCCACGGCCTCCCAGTACAAACGCTCTCTGAGACACTGGCCGCAACAGACGCAGTAAACAGGACGCACACCATCCCGCCGCAGCTTCTCAACGAGTCCCTCTCCTCAGCCGACCAGGTATCGCGAAGCAGGGTAATCCCGCCACTGGTGATATCGGAGACAGTCTCATCAAGCGACGCGGCATCAACAACATACCTTGCAGTCCAGACCATTTCTGAGACACTCTCTGCCACAGAGTCGGCAAACAGGACGCACACCATCCCGCCGCAGACATTATCTGAATCCCTCTCTTCTGCCGACGCAGTATCGCGGGCCCACGGCCTCCCGGTCCAGACCCTTTCCGAGTCATTCTCCTCCTCCGATTCGGCATCCATGATACTCAACGCGACACAGACATTATCCGAGTCGCTCAGCCAGTCCGATGCAGTAAACGGCACCCACAGCGCCATCCAGGTAATATCGGAAGCACTCGGAATCTCTGACGCAGCAACCAGGGGCCACCTGACCACCGAGACCCTGTCTGAAACCGTATCAAGCGCAGACGCCGAAACCCTCAAGGGCGGTATCAGGATAGAGGCAAGGGACCAGAACGGCAACCTCGTTCCTGACGCCACCTACTCGATATCTCCAAGCCCTGACGGCTCCAACACGCCTCTATCGGTCGTAGACGGCGGCGCCAACGACGCAGACGGCATCAACAACGGAAGGTCGGTGGTTACACTTGTCCCGTTCGGCCCGTACAACATAACTATCACCACCATCCCGCCAGGATACAACGTGCTTGGCAACTATACCATATTCACGGTCTCTCCCACCAATCCCAACGGCATAGCGCTGTTCAGGGTGACGCCGGTCTCCACAAACCTCAGCATGCTCCCGCCAACGGTGATAACGTCCGCACCAAACCTCAACGACACGGTGCTCAACACTTGGATCTCGTCCTTTGGGGCGCACCTCCACAACGGCACCCAGCCCGTAACGCCGATCACGTCAGTGCCGCAGCTGCCGCCGATAATATCAGCCGGGGCCTCAAACGCCACGGCAGTAGCCAAGGCAGTGTCGCAGCAGGCAACGGTCCAGCTTGACACAAACTTTGGGCCCGGGCAGGACCCGTCATCCATAATCAGCGCGCTCGGAGTCCCGGTTTATTCCGTGCCAAAGACACCTGATGTGGTCTCTGTCATCCCAAGCATAGTGGCCCAGTCTGCAAACCTCAACGTGCCCACCCAGACGGTGACAACGCCGCCCCTTGACAGGATAGTGCCAGGCCAGCAGATGATAATGCCGGTCAACCCGGCCGTAATTCCAAACACCGGCGGCCTCAAGCAGCTTGACATCACCTCAAGCCCGACTGCCGCCACAGGCAACGCGACATCGGACTGGTTTGTAGTAAAGGTCGACAATACGGTTCCAAGCACACTGCCGCCGCTCTCTGCCAGCGGCATCAAGGACAAGGCAGTGCTCTACGTAAACGTCACCTACCAGTGGGAGGTGACAAGCCCCCACAAGGGATTTGACTGGTCCAACCCTGCAAACTTTGCAAGCCCGCCGCACCTGACACTCCAGCTGCCAAAGCCTGGCACAAACTCGGGAATCCAGACCGACTCGAACGGGTGCCCGGTCTCCGACATCTACCTATATGACCCGTCGACTGCAAGCTGGACCACAAACACGGTAAGCGTAATCTCGGCTGCGCCTACTGCAGGAAACCCGTCCACCTGTGATGTCGTAGTCCAGGCCCACCACTTTTCCTCGTTTGCACTCGGGTCGCCAGGCACATCAGGCGCAGGGCCTGCGCCAGCACCGGACCCAAGTTCCGCAGTGAGCGGAGGCTTTGGCGGAGGCGGCGGGGGAGGGGCGGGACCCTCGTCCTCGTCTAGCGGACCCTCGTCCTCAGGCGAGGGCTTTGGAGGCATACTTGCGCCGGTATTGAAGATAGACAGCGTCACGTACAACACGTGCCAGAACCAGACCGTAACCATGCTTGTCGAGTATTCCGACAGCAACCCCTCCGTGATACTGAGGACGTCGCTTACGGGAGTGGTCCAGGCCTCCGTTGCGAGCTACCAGCCTTATGCCGCAGAGAACGCCAACTCGACCATCCAGAGGATAGTGTACGAGGCCCCGATAAACCCAAGGGAGCAGTCATTTGAGGTGGTGGCACTCCAGGCCGCGGGCAACAACGTAAACTCCGTAGGGCAGACAATCGAGATAACTGGATGCGCCGAGACCGTCAACTTTGGAAACGCGCCGGGAGCGCAGCCTGCCGCGGTGGACGAGTCCGCACCGCAGATATTTGACGTGAGGTTCCAGCCGGGCAATGGCACCATGGAAACATCAAACGGAAGCAACCAGTTTGCAAGCCCGCAGCCTGTCACCGTAACTGCCATAGTATCAAGCCCTACGCCCATAGACCAGGCCCAGCTGAAGTTTGTCAGGGCAGGGGACGTCCCGAGCACGTTTGAGATGATACCAATGAATATCTCGCCCCTCCCGATTGCAAACACCACGTATACCGTAACGGGTACCATACCGCAGCAGATGCTGTCCTCCCCCGCCACCACATACTGGGTGGACGTGCACAACACGGCGCAAAAGACTTCCGACTCTGAAACATACACGCTGGGGATAGTGCCGCCGTATCCCGTACAGGGCAACCTCCAGATGGACATGAACCCGTCAAGGGCGCAGGGCACAAGCATGCACCCCGTGGCATACCTCAACAATACGTCCCAGGGCCCTGTCTGGGGCTCGGTCTCGCTTGTATCAAACGGAAGCGTTGTCTACACGTCACCCCCGCAACTCTTTGGTACCGGACAAACGCCTGTGACGCTCGAGTGGGAGGTGCCAAACATGGGAGCCGTGGCGGACTACAAGATGTCCGCAGTTGCAGACATCTACGGCCAGTCGTTTGGCACGGTCCTTGGAGACCTTGACACCTTCCAGTCGGTCCAGACCATGCCCATTTCAAGCGCTACTGCCATCAGCACCATAAGCGAGGGCAACAGCACAATTGCCCAGGCAGCGGTGCTCTACTCCTCGTTTAGGAACGACGGCACGATGAGGTACACCGTCACGGCCCACGACGGCACATGCGTAATCGGCGGAGCAGGCGGGTGCCTTGTAACCAACTCCACCTACGGACAGAGGGGCGACTTTAAGGCGGTCAACGTGGGCGGCGAGGCCTACCTCGTGAGGTATTCAGGCCCCGGCGACGCGCTTGAGAGGTTCTCGATAACCTCGGTAGACCCGATACTGGGCCAGTGGAAAGTCGATCTAGTATCGCAGAGCGGCCTGCTCCCGCAGGCCCAGGCTGCAGGGGGTGTCTTCCTCAAGGTAAAGTATGACGAGTCCAACAGGACGCTTGTAACGCTTCCTTCCGGGCAGCCCTAGGGGAACGCGACTGACCGCGAAATGTACGAGTCAAGGTCTGCAGTGCTCACCCTCTCCTGCGCCATCGAGTCCCTGCTCCTTACCGTGACGGTCCCGTCCTGGAGCGTCTGGTGGTCTATGGTTACTGCAAAGGGCGCGCCCACCTCGTCAAGCCTCCTGTACCTCCTGCCTATCGCGCCCGAGTGGTCAAGGAACGCGTCATACCTTGTCCTCATCCTTGAAAATATCTCCTCGGTCTTTTCGGCAAGCCCGTCCTTCTTTACAAGCGATAGCACCCCCACGTGGACCGGCGCAAGGTACGGTTTCAGCGAGAGCACCACCCTCTCGTTCTCCTTGTCCTCGCGTAGCGAGTGCTCAAGTATGGTGTAAAGGCTCCTGTCTATGCCCATCGAGAGCTCAAAGACATGGGGGAGGACCTTGGCGTTGTCGTCAAGCACCTCGAACTTTTCCTTGCTCACCTTCCCGTGGCTTGTAAGGTCATAGTCGGACCTGTAGTTGCACGCGACAAGCTCAAGCCATCCCGTGGCAGTCTCGACCTCAAAGTCAAACGCGACAGACGCATAGAACGCCTTCTCCTTCTCGCCCAGCTTGCGGAACCTTGAGCGCGACGTGTCAATCCCGGTCTTTTTGTAAAACTCGGCAAGTAGGCCCAGATAGTAAGCGACAAGCTTGTTTGGCACGGTCCTGCGCTCGTACGCCTCCCGGCATGTCATCGGGCGTATCGTGTCGTCTGCCATGATGTTGAGTACGGTTCCCTCGACCTCGGAGAACCCGTCTATCTCGTCAAGCCTTCCCGGGTTGCAAAATACCTCAATCTCCGCCTGGTAAAACTCCCTCAGCCTGAGCAGCGACTGGCGCGGCGAGATCTCGTTGCGGAATGACTTGCCAATCTGTGCAACGCCGATTGGTAGCCTGCCGCGCATTGTCTTGTAAAGCCTTGGAAAATCCACAAATATCGACTGGCATGTCTCCGGCCTGAGGTACGCAGGCTCGTCCTGCGGGCCTATGCCGACCCGGAACATCATGTTGAACTTTTTTGCGCCGTCAAGCGCCCCCTTGCACTTGGGGCACCTGATGTTCTTCTCCGCAATGGTCCTGTCAAACGCCTCAAGCTCGGCAGACTCGGGGATTACGACCGAGCACACCTCCGCAATCATCTTGTCGGCCCGGAATATCGAGCCGCACTTTTGGCACTTTACCACGGGGTCTGCAAACGAGGAGAGGTGCCCCGAGGCAAGGAACACCGACTGGGACATTATCTGGGACCCGTCAATCTCCCACATCCTGTCCCGCCTCACAAGTTCCCTGCGCCACAGTTCTATGAACTTGTTCTTCAGGCTGACCCCGGACGGCCCGTACTCCCAGAACCCCGCCGGGGCGTCAGGATAGATGCCGCAGCTTGGAAAGTAAAAGCCCCTCTCAAGGGCAAGCTGGATTACCTGCTCGTAGTTCACCATGGATATCACCCGGCAAGTTCCTTAACTTTTTTAAGGTTGCCAAGGTCGTCCCGCCTCTCGTCAATCGGCGTTTCAAGTATTATCGGAATATCCTTTGAGTTGACCGAGTGTATGACCTTTGCAAGGCCCTTCTCGCCTATGTGCCCAAGCCCGATGTGCTCATGCCTGTCTATGTTGCACCCTATCTCCCCCTTGGAGTCGTTGAGGTGGAGAATCTTGAGGTTCTCAAAGCCCACAGTCTTGTTGAACTTGTCAAGAGTGTCATGCACCGCCTTGTCGGTCCTAAGGTCGTACCCTGCCGCAAAGGCATGGCACGTGTCAAGGCAGACCCCGAACCGCTTGGAAGGCCTGAGCTGCTCGAAAATGGAGGCAAGCTGCCCAAAGTCCGACCCCACGCTGTTCTTCTGGCCTGCCGTGTTCTCAAGCAGGATCATCACGTCGTCGCCGGTGTCGTCGGCCGCCTTGTTGAACGCCTTGACAAGCTTCTCAATCCCCTTCTTGTCCCCCGCGCCCTTGTGGCTGCCAAGGTGCGCGACGATATAGGGTATGCCAAGCTTGCTGCAGCGCTTTATCTCGTCGATGAGCGAGCCCAGCGACCTTGCAAACGGGTCGTCCTCGGGCGAGGAGAGGTTGGGAAGGTATGGCATGTGGGCAACAGTCGCGTACCTGTCTATATCGGACGCACCGAGCTTCTTCCTAAAGTTGGCAACGTCGCCTGCGGCAAGGGGCTTGGCAGCCCACCCCCTGGGGTTGCGCGTAAAAATCTGAAAGGCAGTGCAGCCCATCGCGACCGCGTTGTCGACGGCCCTGTCGATGGAGCCAGAGATGGAGACATGCATCCCTACCTGCATGCAGGTTCTTCGATCGGGCATAATTTAAATCCGAAGCTTGGAACCGTGCCGCGCAGCCTCATGTGCAAGGGGGGCGCCGCAGAATCAGATTTTTATGGTCTGGACTGTCAAAGGATGCGTGCTACAGCCCGGCATCATGGACCTTGCCAAGTATCCCTTCCTTGCAGAGGCGGGGGCCTACCTTAGGGACAAGGGATTCAACCTCGAGCAGCTTGGCCACCCGGACTGGGCGCCCCTTGTCGACAAGGCATACGGGAGGATAGTCGTCGCCTCCTCGGGCCAGATCTACGGCTCCGACTCGCGCCTTGAAAACCCCGACATGGAAATTCTCTCGTTTATCGTTGCAGTAATACTTCTCAAGGCGGCGTCCGTCCAGACCCTTACGCGGCGGTTTGCGCTTGCCGAGGCGCGCCGCGCCGAGCGGTACCTCCAGCAGGACCTCTGGTCAAGCAAGAAGAGCCTCGACCTGCCCCTCAAGATAATCCGGGAGCTCTTCGGGGTCGAGGTCTCAGTAGAGAGCGACGAGTTTGTCATCAGGGTATCGGACTACCTCAAGAGGGCGGTCCACTTTCACGAAAAGGAGTGGAAGCTCGTAAACAGGCGGGTAGGCTCGGGCCATGTCCGCCTCACCGCGCACGAGACAGTAAGGCTCATCCGCACCGAGCTTGGCCAGTACATCAACTCGAGGATCCAAGCAGTCTCGCTCCCGCAGATCCCCGAGGCCTTCCAGGCAAGGGTCAGGGATCTAGTCTCGCTTGCATCAAGGTTTTCAGACGCGGTGGTGGTCTCGTCAGACTATCCCCCGTGCGTCAAGCACGCAATCGAGGTGCTCGAAAAGGGCGAGAACCTCCCCCACTCGGGCAGGTTCCTGCTTGCAACCTTCCTGCTGTCAAGGGGCCAGACGACCGACCAGATAGCGCCGCTCTTCAAGAACGCGCCGGACTATAACGAGAGGATAACAAGATACCAGCTTGAGCACATATCAGGCGCCTCGGGCAGGGGAACGAAATATTCCTGCCCCTCGTGCGACAAGCTGAGGAGCGAGAACCTCTGCTTTGCGGTCCCCGAGTGCGACGGCGTAATAAACCCCGCCCAGTTCGGCAAGAGGAGGCCTAGGCCGAATGCTTGAGCGGGACGCAGCCCTTGTGGAGAACGCAATCAAGGAGTACTACTTCAACCACCACGACCTCATACCGGTCCCGCCAAAGATTGGCGAGCGGGAGTTTGGGTACCAAAAGTTCAACGGCGGCATGACAAGGCACATTGCAATACGGGACATCAAGGAACTCCACCTGCTCCTGATGAGGGAGACGCCGTCAGACGTCTACTGCTCAAACGCATACTACTCGTTCCCGTCGATGCCGATGGCCGAGAAGGACTGGAAGGGGGCCGACCTGATATTTGACATTGACGCAAAGGACCTCGCCCTTGACTGCAGGCCGTCCCACTCGGTATCAAGGTGCGGTACATGCGGGAATGCGGCACAGGGAAGGCACGCGGCCTGCCCGTCCTGCGCCTCCCCGAAGGTCGAGTCAGTCTCGGTCGCGTGCAGGAACTGCATCGACGAGTCAAAAAAGGAGGTCGCCAAGCTCGCAGCAATACTGGACGGGGACCTCGGCATAAGCCCCGCCGACGTGCAGGTCTACTTTTCAGGCAACGAGGGCTTTCACATCAAGGTGCCTAGCCCCGCCTACGAGTCGCTAGGCTCCCACGAGAGGGCCGACCTTGTAGATTATGTGATGTTCAACGGCGCAATCCCCGAGGCCTTTGGCATGCGCAGGCAAAACTCCGCCAAGTCGTCGCTTCCCGAGCTTGGCGAGCCCGGCTGGCGCGGGAGGGTGGCGTCCGGGATATTTGGCTCAAGGAGCAGGGCGCAGAAGATATCGCGCCAGGTAGTCCTCGAGGGGTACGCGGCATTCCAGGCAAGGCTTGACGGGCTGAAAAAAACAATCGGCGCAAGGGTCGACCCGAAGGTGACGATGGACGTGCACAGGATCTTCAGGCTTGAGGGCTCGATAAACTCAAAGAGCGGCCTTGCAAAGGTGCGCGCCCAGGACCTTGCGTCGTTTGACCCGTTTACCGACGCCTGCCTGCTTGGCGACGAGAAGGTGGAGGTTGCCGCATGCTGCCCCGTGCCGGTGAGGCTGCGGAACAAAAAGTACGGCCCCTATGCGGGCGAGAGGGTGTCAATCCCCAAGTACGCGGCGGTATACCTGATCTGCAAGGGCCTAGCTAGTGCCGTCTGAGAATCCTACCTTCACTTATTAATAGAGGCGGGGGCACCGGTAGTTGGGAAGACATTAATTTGACGCGAATGGAGGATGGGTGATTTTGTACAGTTCTTCAACTCAGGCAGGCCCACCCCCGCGTGACGCCAGCAGGTACATCAAGATAGGGATCGCCGCAATCATAGGCATAGTAATTTTTGTCATGGGCTCAAACCAGGCAGTCGTACTTTACATGAACTTTATGGAGTTTGGCACGCTCTTTACCAAGCCCCTCTACTTCTCGCTTGTCTCGGCCCTGGTCCTCTCCTCGATTGCGCTAATCCGCGTCAACATAAGGAGCCGCTCCTCGATCTCGTGGTACTCGCTCCATGTCGTCGTGACGCTCTTCCGCAAGGGCACGTACGCCCAGGCCGAAAGCATCCCGTCGTTCAAGGACTACAGGCTCTCAATCCCGAACTTTGTGATATGGCAGATTACAAAGGTGCTGCTCTTTGGCGCCTTCTTTACCAACTTGATCTTCGGCTTTGCGATGGTATACATCCTCCAGGGAAACAGCCTCGACACAAGTTCCGTCTGGAAGATCTTCTCCCTGCCGTTTGTCTCGCCGCCCTCGGACCCAAGCTATGCCACAAACGCCGTCGTGCCGATGATTCCGGCCCTGACAATACTTGTGCCGCCGCTGCTTGCGGTGGTGGGCCTCCGCCTGGTGCTGTACGTCGGGCTCCACAATATCGTCAGGGTGATAATATCGTACATCCAGGACGCCTCAAAGGGCAAGCCCAAGTTCCTCGACTATGTGTCCACAATCGAGGGCGTAATCGCGGTGGGGGTGATCTGGGCAGCCTTCAACATGTTCTTCACCGACCAGATCGACTACAACACCAAGTACGCGATTGCCGGAACCTTTGCGGCAGGCTTTGCACTTGCGGCCTTTTACTTTATCGACAGGTTCAAGGCGCGGGTAATAATCCACCCGTCAAGGCGGGACGTCTACGTCAGGATATTTACCATAATAATAATAGCAATAATTGCAGGCTCGATAATGGCAGTCAACAACTCGATTGCCGACGCAAGGAAGATAGAGTACCTCGGGCCCTACAAGGCCCAGCAGATAGGGGTGAACAGGTACCTCGGCCAGCTCGACCAGATATCCGTAGTCCCGCACACCGTCAAGATATCGCCAGTCCCGCCCGACCAGATCTCAAGCTATGTGGCGCAGAACAACGACGTGCTTGACAAGGTGAGGGTCTGGGACCTCGAGGCAGCCCTTGCCAAGCTCAAGCCGGAAATCGGCCTCATCCCGTACGTAAACTTTGCAAACAACGACATACTGAGGTTCAACAACACGCTCTACTGGACGGTCTCCATGGAGCCCGTGCTGCCAAACTCAGTCTCGGCCGAGAACGTCTGGTACAACCAGCACTTTGTCTACACCCACGTTGACAACGGCTTTCTCACGCTTGACGCCCACAACGGCACCATAGTGGACAGCAGCCAGCTGTTCAAGCAGAGGATGATATACTACGGCGAGGGCGGGCTCTTCTCCGACACCTGGGCCGCATACCCGTCCGGCAGGACCCAGACTGCGGAGCTTAACAACGCCACCTATTCCGGCAGCGGGGGCCTTGACGTTGCGCCGCCCATGTCGCAGCTCTTCGAGCCTAACTTCTTCCTCTCGTACCCTACCGAGCCCATCCATATCATACGATACAGGGACATACACGACAGGATGCAGCTCCTCTACCCGTACTTCCAGTACACCTGGTCAAACGGCGCGCAGATAGACTCGCTGCCCGTGGTAAACGGCAACAAGACCTACTGGCTCATGCCGCTCATAGTGGGGTTTGACACAAAGAACGTGCCGTGGTCTGTATCAAACCCGTACCTGAGGCTTGTCGGATACGCCCTGATAGACGTCTACAACGGGAACGTCACGCTCATCAAGACAGGAAACGACTTTTTCACCGACATGTTCTACTCCCAGTACAAGGACAAGTTCATCCCGATGCCGCAGTGGCTCGACAAGCAGCTGCGCTACCCCGAGGAGCTCTTCAACTGGAGGGTCGACATGTTCAACATTTACCACGTCACCGACACGTCCACCTTCATCCAGGCAAACAACTTCTACGAGGTACCGGACGGAGTCTCGACATACTATGTGGAGGCCAAGCCGCCGGGATTCAACAAGATAACGTACCTCGGGCTGCTCTCGCTTGAGCTGCGGGGCTCGGCGGGAAGGAACCTTGCGGGGTTCATGACGGTCCAGAACGACATATCAAACCTTGGGAAGATGCAGTTCTACCAGGTGCCGCTTGACTCGCCCACCAAGCTCCTCGGGCCCTCGTCGGTCCAGGAGGCGCTTGACAAGGACTCGGACTTTCGCCAGCTAAAGACGCTGCTCCAGAGCCCGAGGTACGGCGACAACATACTGTACAGGGTCGGGGACCACGACGTGTACTTTATCCCGGTATACACGTCAGGCACCGGGGGGGTCGTGACCCAGCTTGGAACCATAGCGGCGGTAGGCGCGGCCTTTGACGGCGAGTACTTTGTGGGCCTTGGAAACACGCCCCAGCAGGCCTTTGCCGCGTACCTTGCCAAGCTATCAGGCGTGACGCCGTCAAACGTTACCACGGCGCTAGCCCTTGACGAGACCTCCAGGATAAACGCGATAAAGACCATACTCAAGGACGACAAGATTGACGTGGTCATGCCGACTACCATCTCGCTTCCGCTCACCTTCCTTGAGGGCAACACGACATTTGAGCAGTCGTCGGATATCGACAACGCCAAGACCCTGATTGCCGGGTTTGTAAAGGAATTTGTCCAGCCAAACAACAGGGTCATAATGTGGCAGGAGAACAGCACGGTCAACCTCGGCACCATCATAGTAAACAACAACGTGCCCGAGCTGCACTACATCGCAATAGGGGTAGGATAGTTGCTCCTGGTTGTAGACAACGGCTCGGTCTACACCGACTATATAGCAATCTCGCTTGGCGACCTTGGGATACAATACATCATGGTCCCGTCCGGGTCCGTGACTGACGACATGGTATCCAAGGCAGGCTCGGTCATACTTTCAGGCAGGAGGAAAAACGACGCGGCGATGAACGCGACAAACTCCAGGATCGTGAAAAGGTGCCTTGCAGACGGCAGGCCCCTCCTTGGAATCTGCTACGGGGCCGAGATCCTTGCGATAACCCTTGGCGGCACGATAAAAAAGATGGCCCTCCCCCGCCACGGTCTTGCAGCCGCAAGGACCATACTTGACAACCCGCTGCTTTCAGGCACGGTCTCGGTCTTCGAGTCCCACTCGTACAAGGTGGCAACGCTTGACGCAAGGTTCCGGACCCTTGCTGTATCCGACGGGTGCGAGTACGAGGCGTTCCAGTACGACGGAAAGAACGTCTTTGGCACGCAGTTCCACCCCGAGATGAGCCCCGACGGCAGGAGGGTACTTGCGTGCTTTGCCTCGCTCAGGTGAGGGCGGGCCGGCATCGCGCGCGGCACGGGGGCGCCGTATTGGCATAAATTATCTTGCATGAGACTCCAAAACTACATGGAGTCCGGCCAGCCGCTAGACGTGCCAGTGGTAAGCGAGGAGAACATCTGTTTGCCGCTTGTGGTATCCGCAGTTGCCAAGTACTGGGGGGTGGACCTCCCGATGGCAGAGGCTGCCGAGATTGCAAAAAAATACCCCGGCGTCAAGGGCTCGATACTTGTCGAGGGCGTCGAGCTTGCGGAAAGGCACGGCCTTGCGTGCGCCATACTCAACCTGTCGGTAAGGGAACTGAGGAGGCTTGTGGCGTCGGGCATACCTGTCATAGTCATACTTCCGGGCCTGCGGGACGTGGTCCAGCACGCCTCGCTTGTCATAGGGTATGACGAGGATGAGCGCGCAGTACTGCACTACATCCCCGAACCGGACAAGATAGGCGCGATACCCGAGGACACCTTTGACCTGCAGTGGCAGGAGGACGACAGGCTTGCAATTGTGATTGCCCCGCCTGATATCATGGCCGAGGCAAGGGTGCCGCGCGACGAAAAGGCACGGTCAAACAGAAGGTGCTTTGAATCAGAGAAGAAGAGGCTCCAGGGAAAAAACGACGAGGCGCTGTCTGGGCTTGCGGAGGCCCTTGGGACTGACCCGTCAAACTCTACCGCGTCGTGCCTCTATGCCGGGATGCTCAACGACATGAACAGGCCCGAGGCTGCGCAGTACTACAACAGGGCCATTCAGGCAAACCCAAGGTGCTACCTTGCGTACAGGGGCCTTGGCAACTACTATATCAAGCAGAAGGACTACAATTCTGCTGAAAAATACTATACCATGGCAATCGAGATAAACCCCTCGAGGTTCGTACCTGTCTTTAAGAACAGGGGCATTGCAAGGATGGAGCTTGGCAACAGGGCGGGCGCGCGCGAGGACCTTGGGAGGTACCTTGCTGGGATGCCCGACGCGCCGGACAGGGATGCCATATCCCAGGCGATATCTGAACTTGAATAAAATTTTTAACGCGCAGGGCCCGAGTCATGTAATTGGACTGCATATTCTGCAGGATTGTATCCGGGGAGGTGCCGTCGGGGAGGGTCTACGAGACTGCAGACTCGGTTGCGTTCCTTGACGCGTTCCCGCTTGCAAGGGGGCACACGCTTGTGGTGCCAAGGAGGCATTATGCAAAGATACAGGGGATGCCTGCAGGCGAGGCCTCGGACCTCTTTGAGGCGGTAAGGGTGGTATCGGCAAGGGCCGAAAGGCTTGGGCCCTCGGTCCTGGTGGCTGTGCACAACGGGAGGGAGGCAGGCCAGGAGGTGCCCCACGTGCACGTGCATGTGATACCACGGAAACCCGGGGACGGCGCGGGGCCCGTTCATAGCATGTTCCGCGACAGGCCAAAGATGTCAGAGGCCGAGACCGGGGAGATACTTGGGATCCTAAGGAAGGGCTAGCTTGGAAATGCCGGAATGACATCCCTGCAGAAATGATACTTGTAGTATGATATGCCTCAAGTAATGATATCCCTGCAGAAATGACATCCCTGCAGAAATGATACTTGTAGTATGATATGCCTCAAGTAATGATATCCCTGCAGAAATGACATCACTGTAGAAATGATACTTGTAGTAATGACATCCCTGTAGTAATGCCTGCAGCTTGGGGGGTGCATCTGGGCAGGAAGTACCTGGACGGCCCTGCAGGGTTAGACTGTCTAAAAAAAATTTTTGAAAAAAAAGCTATAGGGGGGAGTAAATAATATGGGGAGGTCCTAAAGGCATCTTTGCAGTTTTTGGCCCGGCGGTACCAGTCGGTATGTTGCCTTTGGTCCATCTTCGGTATTGATGTCATGGAAAATTTTCCAGGGAGTTTGTAACTGCATTTTGTTTCTGCGGCTTTCATGGCATCTTGTTATGATGGTATATCATGGCATCTTGTTATGATGGTATATCATGGCATCTTGTTATGATGGTATATCATGGCATCTTGTTGTTGTAGCCTGTCATGGCGTTTTGCTATGGGGGTTTTTCATGGATTGCTGTTCTGCAGGAAAATTCTGTGCGGCTGTACCGTGTTTTTAGTTCATCTTGGAAGGGTGGGGGGACTAGTGGTGTGGGCTTGGGGTGCCATGGGGGGAAAATTTTCTTGTTATGTAGGTTGCATTACTTTTCGTGTGGTGCCATGTCGATGGCGTGCATTGCGCGTATTCGTTCGTGTTTTCTGGGTTTGAGTCTGCTGACTCGGTATATCATCGGCATCTTTGGATAAGAAGATTGCGGACAAAAGATATGTTTGCAAAAATTTAGGTCCACTACATATCATGGATGCCGCGCTATGCCATGACGATTCCACGGTAAAAGCAGGACAGAAATTTTGTATTGATTATACTGCCAAAGGACTGTTATGTTTCATTTGTACGGTTCCGAACTCCTGCCAGTTGTTCGATATCATTGTACAGTGACGGGAATCTGTATCCAATTTGAACAAGGCTTAACTTTGTCGGGACGTAAACAAGGGGGAATGCGCAGTGTGCCAAAGCTTTCGAGCATTGGAGTCGTGCTCGCGGTCATCGCGGTATCGGGTGCGGTAGGACCACACCAAAACGCGTGGGCCCAGTTGGTTCATTCCCAGGGTCCTACCAACCCCGCCATCGCGGAGCCCCAGTACCAGGGTGCGTCCCCCCTGCCTGTTCCGCAGGTGGTATCGTCTGGCAACGAGACGCTCGTAACCATAAGCGGCAGTGCAACCACCTCCATAACCTCCGACGAGGTGACCCTCTCGCTTGGGGTGAACACGGTAAACAAGACCGCCTCGGCAGCCCTTGAGGAGAACGGCATCAGGACGCAGGGTGTCATAAACGCGCTCGAGTCTGCGGGCGTCCCGGCGGGGGAGATCCACACGTCCTACTTTAGCATCAACCCGATATACCAGAGCGTGCCAGGCACGTACGGCCCTGGCAACCTCACGGCATATTCCGTATCAAATACAATAATGGTTACAAGCACTGATATCGGCTCGGTCTCCTCGTGGATAGACACTGCAGTGAAGAACGGGGCCACAAGCGTCTACTTTTACTTTGCAATATCAAACGACAAGGTCCAATCAAGCCTCGGCCCGCTGACTTCCCAGGCAATAGCCGACGCGAGGAGCAAGGCAGACCAGGCTGCATCCGACCTTGGCTTGAAGGTGACAGGCCTCAGGAGCATGTCGGTGTATAACGGCGGGTTTTACTATGGGCCGCTAGCTGCATCCTCGGCGGGCAGCTCGGGGGGCACCATCCCCATACTGCCGGGGCAGCAGCAGGTCTCAGTCAGCGTAAGCGCAGTCTATGCCCTGGGGCCCTAGCGCTTTTGCATGGAATCAGGTCCTGCATTATGCCAGTACGATATGCAAATCCTTCCGCCCTAGGTCCTACATGATAACAAACATGGATTAAAGTTACGAATCTCCAAGACAGAACAAATTTTCACACGTCTTATAATTTGCCCTGCCCAAGTAGGGCTGTTGCATCGCAATTTTACGGGCCCAAAATCCGGGGACGGGGCTGAGATTCGGCGCGGGATTGGCGCACCTGCGCTGCTTGCACTTGGGACTATCATAGGCCTCGCGTTGCTTGTTCCTGGCCAGACATACCTTGCGGGACATATAGCGCAGTCCTTGGATGGGCAGAATCCCGTACTGCACGGAGTGTCGGGCCTTGTCACCACAAAGCTGTTTCTGCCGGTTGAAAAGGCCGACATGAAGATCGAGCAGCACATCGGGATCCGCAACCCAACATGGACCGCAGGCCCTGTCAGGCCCGCACCATGAGGAAAGGCCGCGCAGGCAAACCGGGTTGGGGCCCAAAGGTTTCATCATTTTCATTTCCTGAAAATCAAAACCATCAAGCAGCTGATATTCTTCGTGGCATGGGATGTCTTTGCAAGTCGGGGCCGGGGTGGGCCTGCCCTGAGAGCCTTTGCCGATTTTAAATATTATCGTACACGAATAACCCGCGTGGATGCAAGAACAGGCGTTTTCTTTTCCATGTTATTGCTTGGCATCCTTGTGGTATCATTTCATGATGCAAGCGCGCTCACGCCAGGCGCGGCAATAAACGTCCTCAGCGGCCCTGACGGCATAGCATACGACTCTGGCCAGGGCGAGATGTATGTGGTCAATTCCGTTCCAGGGATGGTCTCCGTAATTTCAGACGGCACCGACAAGATCATAGGGACTGTGGACGTGGGCGTCCATTCCATGGGCGCGGCATACGATTCTGCCAAGGGGGAGATATTTGTGACAAACAACCTTTCAAACAACGTCTCTGTGATATTTGACAGGACGGGAACCGTGGTAGGTACGATCGGCGTAGGGAGCGAGCCCTTTGATGTGGCATACGATTCTGCCAAGGGGGAGATATTTGTCGCAAACGGGGTCTCAAACAACCTCTCGGTTATTTCTGACGGCTCAAACTCGGTCGTTGCAACAATAGGCACGGGGAACACGCCGTATGCGGTTGCGTACGACCCGGGCAAGGGCGAGATATTTGTTACAAACATGGGCGACGGCACGGTCTCGGTCATCTCTGACGGCTCAAACGCGGTGGTTGCTACGATAAAGGTGGGCAACGGGCCAAATGGAATAGCATACGATTCGGGCAGGGGCGAGATGTTTGTGACAAACAGCGGCGACAACACGGTCTCTGTCATTTCCGACAGTACAAACTCGGTGGTTGCAACGATAACGGTTGGAAATGACCCGGACGCGGCGGCATATGATCCTGCCAGCGGGACTGTGGCAGTTGCAAACTATGGCTCGGACAATATATCAGTAATCTCCGACAGCAGCAACGCGGTGGTCTCAAAGGAGGCTGTGGGCGACGGGCCTTCAAGCGCCGCCTACGATCCTGCCAGGGGCGAGGTGTTCGTGACAAACCACAGTTCAAACAACGTCTCGGTGGTGTCGTTCTTGTCCCCGCGGCAGGCCTCGGCACCCGAGTTTCCAGCAGGCCCTGCAGCCGTGCTTTCCATTTCTGCACTTGCCGCCCTTGTAATGCTTTCATCCTATGGGCGCAGGATCCTTCCTGGATTCTGAGGGCTTATCCCGAGTATTTCGCGGGAACTTATCCCGATTTGTATGTGAAGATGTGCTAGTTTGTTGTGAGAAGGCCTGTGTCTTGCAAACACCCTGATTATCCTATCTCCCCTTCCAAGCTCATACGCAAATACACGCAGAATCTTTTTGAATTTGCCTTTTACGGCAGCACCATGCAATACCCAAGACAATACGATCGTATTGCTGCGAGTATGTGACCACAAGTCAGTTTATGGCAGAGATTGACGGCCCTGAGGCAATGCGGTGAGGACGGCACTTGTGTCGTGGTGTAAATCGGAGTGCGGAGTGCGGAGTGCGGAATTGAACCCGATGCTTATGTGGAAAAAACATCATGAGGTTGAATGTCTATCTCGGACAATTGTTGGATAGCAAGGCGGCAATCAACATCCCGAGGCGATGATGTTTCTTGGCCTATTGCCATTAAAAGAGGAACCTGCCATATTTTTCAGGCTCTTGCAAATAGACATGAAGCGTACCATTAATAACTTACATCGGCCTAATCAAAATGGATGAAGATAAAAGTGGTATTAGAAAGGGCAGAGGAGGGTGGATATACAGCTTACGTGCCGTCCCTTCCCGGATGTATAAGTGAGGGGGATTCGAAAAAAGAGGCTCTTGACAATATACGTGAAGCTGTAGAACTATACTTGGAATATACAGATAAGGCTGAAGGAAAAGAGATTGTTGAGGTGGCAATTTGATTGCCAAGGCTGCCCGTTGTCTCTGGCAAAGATGCCATAAAAGCACTAAGCAAGGCTGGCTTTAGGGTAATAAGGCAAAAAGGTAGCCATGTTAGACTGGAAAAAATTCAAGACGATAAGACTATCAAAATCACTATCCCGTTGCACGCCGAGTTGAAGAGAGGCACACTGGGTAGAATTGTAAGTGGTGCTGGCATGACTATGGAAGACTTTGAAAGGTTGCTTGGATGATTATGCTGTGAGAACGGGATTACTTTCTGAGCCCAGAAATTATACGTGTGGTCCCTTGGTATTTTTTGCAAACACTATCTCCAAGACAGAGTTGTTGACCGTGTTTGATTTCACCGAGATTCTCTCTGGCTCTACGCTGCAGGGTATCTGCTTTCTGTATGTACAGTCCTTGAATATCTCGATATCGAGGAACTCGTTATTCACGCTATATCTTACGTCCTCTTTTCTGATGCCTGGAAGTTCGACGATTATTCGGATAGTGTCCTCAGTTTCTATGACGTCAACGAGGGGCTCTTTTTCCTGCCCGACCCGTATCTTGCCGGCTGGCTGTGAATCTGCAAGGGAATCAAGCGTGTTGACTTTTAGTGAGTAGTCAATCCCGACAAGCCCGAATCCTTTGGACCTGTCACGGTTGCCGGATGTTATCGAGACTATCAGGCCGTCGAGCACTTTTAGGAGCTCGTCAACGTCTATCATGTGATGATATTACGTCAATGAAATCTAAAAACCTGGTGTGGTTTCCTTCTATAGGCACTGTTACCACGCTACATCCATGTGGTATAGATTGAATATTGCACACGTTAGACGATGCGGTGATGACAGCACTTGTGTCCTGGTGTAAATCAGAGTGCGGAGTGCGGGAATTGAACCCGCGGCCTTCAGCTTGGGAAGCTGACGTCATGCCGGGCTAGACTAACTCCGCCTAAAAACTCCCTCCTTGTTTCATTATATAGGTTGATCCTCCGTGTTGCCATCAGTGCCAGAATCCTCATCAGGGGTATTATCCGTCCATGTTCTAGCATGCTGCGCGCATGGCCCTGGAGGCGACGCCCGGCCATCAGCACAACAAACCCGGGAGTCACAGCAGTCTGGAACCTGCCAGTGCAGGTCTTCCGTCTATCCGCCAAGGGGCAGATGCCAGAGGATTTCGTCTTCCTTGGCTTGCGATGACCCTTGGTGCCATTGCCCGAATCGCTCTACAACTCTTCCTTGAGAAGAAGACCTGGTAGAGCCCGGGTCTGCTTGGAAGGAGCTCCCGCATATCCTTGTGTGACCTGGGAATTTCCACGTGCCACATTTTCAAGATGTGCGAGTTTTAATTTAGAATTGTTTGGATGGATGAAAAACCAATTGCAAAATATTGCAAACGAGTCCAAGGCTCGGAGCCGATCTCTGGTTCCAAGATGAAACTTGATTCTATAATGATTTCTTTTTATAGAAGAAATTTCTAGAATGTTAACCAGATGTTGCGTCATCAAAAAATAAATGCCGCAAACCAACGGGACCTAAAACGCCTCGACCGTAGTTCTAATGGGCACAGCCGCGCGAAAATAACGGCATCCAAGGTTGTCATCCCCGCAATTTCATTCCTAATTGTAATGGTTCTCTCTCTAGGATCTGCCAGTCCTGCTCATGCTGACTCGGCCTACACATTGGATCAGTCATATTGCGAAAACATACTTCAAACCACATGGAGCAATGGCCAATGCATTGTGTCCTCCTCGCTCACGCTCTCCGTAGCGCAGATTAACCTGCCGTCTGGCGTGACCCTGCTCATCGCCCCCGGTGGATCGCTTTATGTTCAAGGCACCGGCCTTAACGTATACGGAAATCTCATAGTAGAGGGGGGCATGCAATTAACTCCAGACTCTGGAATGGCCGTAGGCTCCGGCGGCAAGGTCGAGGTTAACCAGGGCATTATCACCTTGGATGGGGCTGCCTCTTGGTACACCGGCGGCAATGGCGCACTAGGCGAAGTCCAGCAGGGGGGACAGGTGGAGGTCATCAATGGCGGAAAATTTGTTGTGGACGGAACAACCCTGAACATTGACTCTGGCGGCCAGGTCAACACCCTGGATGGGGGATATGTTACCAGCATAAAGAGCAAGTTCGACTTTAACAGTCCCGCAGTCACCAACTCGGGCGAGATAACCACAAACTCAAGCCTTACTTTCTATCCTGGCAGCTATCAGGCCCCCGGCGGCACGATATATCTGACAGGCTTTAGGGATGCGACAATTTCGCTCAGCGGGGCTGGCACGGTGCAGGTGTCGGGCAATGTCACAATTGACCCGCAGTCAAAGCTAACCGTGGGAACTGGCACGCTACTGGCAATCAACCCCGGCATGGTTCTTGAAAACGGGGGAAATCTGGATAACCTAGGCACCATTAACAGCCAGGGTTCCCTATCAAACAACGGCACCATTTTGAATGGTCAGGGAGGTGTCATCCAGACAACAGGAATATTTACCAACGATGCGACAGTCAGCAACCAAGGTTCAATCGACATCACCATAATCAACTCTCAGTCTGGTTTGATGATTAACGATGGCACCATTTCTAACAGCGGCTCCATAACAGGTTTCAACAACTCGATACTTGACAAATGTGCGGGAGCAATCAGCGGCAATCCGCCCACGCCGGGCTCAATCCAGTACAGCCCATGTGCGCCATTGATTACCTTCCCCCAGTCAGGAATAGTCATATCGGCCAACTCTGTTACCCTGGGCGGAACCTCAAACCTTGCATCGAACGGGGGGTCACCCCTTACAATCTTTGTTTCAGATGGCTGTTACCTGTGCTCTGCCCCTCTTGCCAGCGCCGTGACAAATTCGAGCGGCGCATGGTCTGTGACCGTGCCCCTCTCGCAGGGAATCTATAACCTGTATGCACTTGCAACAACAAACTCAAATGGGTATGGGGCATCCCGCATTGATTCGCCACCATCAAACGTCATAACAGTCACGGTTGGCCATGCTTTAGACTCGGGCGTGTGCGCAGCGATTCTGGGAGGAAGCTGGGACCCTGGTACGAATACCTGTACAGTTACAGGCCAGTCTACCATACAGTCAGGCAATTCCTTTCAGATAGGATCCGGGGTAACGCTAAATGTCACCGGAACTGGGTCCATCACAAACTATGGTAGCCTGAACAACGACGGCGCCATTTATGTAAATGGCGGAGGCTCCATTGTAAACCAGAACGGCGGCAGCATCGGAAACTACAACATAATATCAAACAGGGGCACGATTACAAACAGTGCCGGGTCCACGCTAAGCGATTCTGGAACAATCTCGCCATCTGGCTCAATCATAAATGAGGGAGCGTTTGACATAACCCTTGACAACTCAACCTGCACAAGCTACCCGTTGGAAGGCACCTCTGACCTAGGCTTTATCGACGCTTGTAACGTACCCGCAACCTCTGCAGTGGCGATAGAGGGAGGGACCGTGCTGACCATCCCGATAAACTGGATAGTATACAACAGTGGCGCGATTTCAAACCTGGGAACAATCGACAATTCGGGCGCCATAAAGGATGAATCGTGCGGTTCGAGCTTTACCGGAAATGCGGTATCTGGAAACCCAGTAGACTATACCGTCCTTTGTCCTCCCGTGATAACTACGCAGTCCGGTGTGGACTTGACTGGATCATTGGCAATCTCGGGGAGGTCCAATCTTACATCCAACGGAGGAATGCCTGAATCCATTGCCATTTTTGCAAACGGAACATCCGTGGCAAGCACCACCACCGATTCGCAGGGGAACTGGTCCGTCAGCCCCACCCCGGGCCTCCTGCCGGGCTTTTATGAGATCTACGCGCTGTCATCAAACTCCCAGGGAGGAGGCTCCTCGCCTTCCAATTCCATACTGCTAACTTCCAGGTTCCTGGACCAGCAGTCATGCCAGTCACCACTGGGTGGCTCGTGGAATTCTAACACATGTGCGATAAATGGAAACATTGAACTTCGCTCGGGAAATACCCTTGAGATCCCTTCCAGCACTACCCTGGCAATTTCCAGCACGGGGTCGTTTACCAATAACGGGACGTTAAATGGGGCAGGGACGCTGACAAACTACAACGAACTAACCAATACGGGCATCTATACGGTCTATGGCGGAGGCATGTTTGACAACCACGGGCAGATGCACAACGGGCTAGGCTTCTACCATCCCGGTTACTTGGAGATAAATTCGGGCGGCGGGGCGAAAAACTTTGCCGGTGGCTCAATTGACGGGACCGGCGAAATTGTAAATTCCGGATCCTTTGACAATTCGGGAAAAATTGACTGTAGCTCCTCCCCTTCATGCATACAAAATTCTGCCGCCTTCTCTAACTATGGCTCGATGAATATCACATCTGCCAATATCGAGACACAGGGAACATTCACAAATCCAGGGTCCATCAGCATTTCATTTTCACAGGACCAGCTGCCGGACTTTTCCGTAGACGGCGGATCTTTTAACAATACTGGGACACTTGATATGCTTGGCTTGGGGGTCATGTCGATAAACTCCAATGCGGCAGTGACAAATGCAAAGTCAGGGCATGTTACAAACCAGTTCGATTTACGGGATGGCGGCGTGCTAAATAACTATGGTAATTTTACAAATGACGCCCCAAGCGCAATGGCCATCGCAAACGGGGGCGAGTCTTTTTCGGGACTGGTGAGGATTTTTGGCTCATTAAACAACTATGGCGTGATTGATAATCTGGGCAACGTGACTAACAGCGGGGTAGTCAACAACCAGGATGTGATAAATGACATCTGCGGAGGCATGCTCACAAACTCTGGAATTTTCAAGGGAAATGCGGTAATCACCCTTTGTGATTCCATTCCACCAACTACGACCGTATCGCTGTCTGGAACGCAGGGAGATAACGGGTGGTATGTGTCTCCGGTCCAGGTTACACTATCAGCAGCGGACAACCCGGGAGGCTCTGGAGTAAGATCGACATCGTATTCTCTTGACGGCGGTCCCCAGACGGCCTATGCCGCTCCTTTTTCAGTAACAGGCAACGCCAACCACACCCTTGCCTTCAACTCCACTGACAATGCTGGAAATGTGGAATTGTCGCACCTCATTTACATTGCAATAGATTCAACGCCGCCAGTTATTGCCGTCCCGCCCGACGTTACGCAGGAAGCTGCCGGTCCCCGGACCACTGCAAGTCTTGGCACCGCCACAGCATCTGACGCAGTAGACGGCCCCGTCACTGTCACAAACAACGCAACCTCCTCCTACCTGGTCGGCACCACCATTATCCAGTATTCTGCGACAGACCTCGCGGGAAACACCGCGACGGCATACCAGAAGGTGACCATAACTGACACGACGCCACCGGCACTCCGGCTGCCAACGCAGGTTATTGTGCAGGCAACAGGGCCGTCGGGGGCGTCCGTATCGTACAAGGCAAACGCCACTGACCTAGTTGATGGCCCGGTAATCCCGACATGCAACCCCGCATCTGGCAGTACATTTGCATACGGGAACACAACCGTCGCATGCACCGCAACGGATGCGCATGGCAACAAGGCCTCAGGAACCTTTGATGTCGACGTACAGAACAAGATTCCTCCCCTGGTTTCCATTTCGTCCCCTCATGACACTGCCATAGTGAGCACGGCAACGGTTCCAGTCTCGGGCACCGCCTCTGACATTGTATCAGTCTCCAAGATATCCTGGAAGGTTGACTCGGGAATTCCATACACAATTTCTGGAATAACGCCCGGTCCAAGTGTAGGCTGGTCATTTGACACCAATGCTCTTTCCCCTGGAAGCCACATGATTGAGGTCAATGCAACCGACTCGGCGGGGCTTGTGGCAGTATCCTCAGCCTACATCACCTATGCGGCGCCCTCCGACTCTATACCTGCTCCGACAGGAACCGGAGAGATAACATTTGATACAAACAGGGGGGGATTTACAAGCCTTGAATCCATACAAAAGTCAAGCCTAGCTGCATCTCCTCCGCCGGGGCGATATCCCCTAGGGTTCTTCTCATGGGATGTTGCTGGATTTGAGCCGGCAAAATCGGTAACCATAACTGTGACCTCGCCTGCCTTGCTGCACCACCAGTCCCAATATTTTAAGCTCATAGGAAACGCGTGGGTCGCGGTTCCGGTTTCCGTATCCGGCAACACCATGACTTTTGACATATCAGACAACGGTCCTTATGACGGCAACCCGGCGACGGGCGTAATATCTGATCCCGGTGCAATTGCAGAGCCCACTGATGGCAGGGTAACAGGCGGCGGCAACATAGGGCTTGGAACAAACTTTGGTTTTGAGGTGACATCCGAACTTGGCAAGGGAAAAACGATCAAGGGGAGCTTTGAGTATCATGACAGGTACGTAAAACTGGACATGCACAGCAACGCGATATCCTTCCTCTCGGTCGATCCAACGGCTTCCCAGGCGACAATTGTGGGTACCACGGGCTATGACAGGCATGACAGGAACGACAAGCACGGCACAGACTATACTTTCATCTCTACAATCACTGATCCTGACAAGACAGGAGATCACGACACGTTCTCGGTAACCGTAGCCAATAGCACGGGTTATGTCGTATACCAAAACGTTGGTACCGTAAAGGGGCACATTGAGATTCACCAGTTTTCAGATCGCGATGCCATGTCAGACAGTGGACTGATACCGCATAACAATGGCTTTGGAAACGGCAACAAGCCTGGAAATGGCCGCCTTGGGGACACCCCCGGATAAATCCGGGTGGGTTCCAAGGGCTCTCCTACGGGTCACCGGTCCGGCTTGGGGTTGGCAGAAAATTCCTCCGTAGATGCTACAGTAAGAATATTCTGATAAAATCGTGGGTAACTGGTATATGTATCGAAAAACATGCCTCTTCGAAAATGTCGGGACAAAAATCTAGGGAAAGTAATGCCGTTACAACTATAATTCTTGCACTTGCGCTGGTTTCATCAGGTATCTTTGCAGGCCATGCATACGCCCAGATTCCGTCCACAGGAGGTATCACGCTGCCAAGCCCTTCGCCGATACCGGCAGGGATCATTCCTACTACCGGGCCCGGGCTGCCAAGCCAGAATGTGACAGTTCCACAGGTAGTCCCGATCCCCTCAAGCACAAACTATACAGTCAGCAGGGCAGGTTCGGGGCTTGTGGCATATGACTCGTTTACAAACGAGACTGCCACCAAGGCGCAGCTCCAGTCAAGCCAAGGGTGGTGGATATACGGGGGAGACGCGCCGGGCGAGAACGCGCCATATGCCCTGTGGAGGGACCCGCAGGGATTGCACATAGGGGCCCAAGGTCCTGCCAACGGGACATATGCAGGATACTTTGCGCAGACCCCGATTACCTCTGCAACGCTATACCACGTAAAGGTGACCGCGCCGGTTGAGACCATTCCGTCAAGCAACAACTACCTTGAGAACGGCATGTACGTGCAGAACGGCACGATGGATGTCAACTATGTCACGTGCACCTCCGTTACCACGACCACCGGCACCCAGTGGGCGCTCGTTGCGGCAAACGGAAGCCCGTACGGGGCCACGACCTTCAAGTCGCTCTGGTGGACCGGGATGTCTCCAAACCAGCCTCTTACAGTTGACTGTACCATAATCACAAACGGCACAAACTACCTCAAGTTGCTAATGAACAACGTGCCGGTCTATGAGAGCAGGTCCCTCAACCTGAACATGTCAAGCCAGTTCATCACGTTCATGGAGCCGCAGTCAAACTATGCGGGCCAGCTCCTTAACGGGACATTCCAGAACTATTATGAAACGGCAGGCGGCAACGTCACGGTTGCCAACGCGCCGCCAAGTGCCGCAATGGTGCGCATCGTCCAGCCGACATCATCGGGCAGCGGCAGCGTGGTGGCATCGGCACCTGTGGACAAGTCCGGAAGGGCGACCCTTTACACGGAGAACCAGCAGATGCCAATGCACGCATATGTCATAGTATACGACTCCAAGGGCGATGCAATGGCCTCAACCTCAGGGCCTGTAGACATCTGGGGAGGAGACACCTACTCAGTGGGCGGATCCTCGGTAGGATATACTGTTGCCACGACAAACGAGCTTCCGCCGCCGACTAACCTTACTGCCACAACGGCATCCCAGTCGCAGATAAACCTGAACTGGACAGCGCCCCAAAACAGCACCTCTGTCCTTACTGGATACAAGATTGAGAGGATGGCAGGAAGCAGCGCCTCCTGGAGCACCCTGGTTGGCGACACCAACTCGACTGCCACCTCATACTCGGACAAGGGGCTTGTGCCTGATACGGCATATACGTACAGGGTTTCGGCAGTCTATGGCGGGGCTACAAGCTCGCCTACAAACACGGCCTCTGCCACAACGCTTGCGTCGCAGTACCAGCTTACTGTAGATTCGGTGCTTGACACGGGGAGTGCGCTAAACGGCATGTATACGGTACTTGCAAACTCCACGGGGCAGACCGTTGGTACCGGGTGGACCCCTGCATCTTTCATGCTTGACACCGGCGCGCAGTATTCCGTCGCGGTGGGAAACTATGCGACCTATGTCTTTGACCACTGGCAGGACAATGGCTCGGCATCGGATCCAAGGCAGGTCTCCATAACATCCAACACAACGCTTACCGCCGTGTTCAGGGACACGGCAGTCCAGGCCTCGCCTGCAAGCGGCTCCGCCGGGACACTGGTGACGGTGACGGGAACCTCATTTGCGCCAAACTCTACAATCAGTATCACGTTTGACGGCTCGTCTGTTGTGACAACGCCGCCAATAGTGACTTCAAGCTCGGCAGGGGGCTTTAGCGCAACCTTCCAGGTGCCGCTTGCTGCATCCCAGGGACAGCACACCATAACCGCAACCGACGGGACCAACACCCACTCGGCATTGTTTACGGTGAACTAGGGGATTTCTTCCGCAAGGATAATGTAGCTCGGGCGCCATGTTATATCATGGATGCAAAATGCCCCGAGTGCGACAAGGTGGCAGTGCTTGATGACGAGGTAACCACGGTCAGTTGCCCCCACTGCGGGTTTACGGCCAAGTACGACGACTATCTTGATATCATGAAGGCAAGGGTCGGCTCGATGGTGGACAGCTTCCAGTTTGACCGACCAGGCGGATTCTAGGGCTACCAGAAGTTTCCCTTGTCAGAGCAGTCAAGGTGAGCCCCGCAATTCGTGCATATCAGGTGGCATGCCTGCATGGATACCATTACCTTCTCACACCTTGGGCACTTTACCTCTTCCTTCAACAGGATATCAATGGGGCTTGGAAATTTTAAACAGTATCTTTGGTGTGTCGCACACCCATTGTAGTGGGTAGAGCCGCACAAGGATTATTAATAGTGAAACAAGGTTTTTCACTACTTGGCTACATTCAAGCTGAACATATCGGACAAGAAGGGAAGGACCATATCAAAGGAGGTCAAGGAGAAGGACGCAAGCCCGTTCCTTGGACTGCAGGTTGGGTCCGAGATTGATGCAGCACTTGTCGGCGAGGCAGGCAAGCTGAAGATTACCGGAGGCAGCGACAAGTCCGGCGTGCCACTGAGGCCCGACATACACGGCGGCGCGCGCAAGTACATCCTGCTATCACCAGGCGTCGGCCTTCGAAATGCCGAGTCGGGCCAGAGGATCCGCAAGCTGATACGCGGAAGCACAGTGACAGAGGAGGTCTACCAGATCAACTGCTCGATTGACACCGAGCTCAAGGTGGAGGAAAAGCCAAAGGAAGAAGGCGAGAAAAAAGACGCCGCCGAGAAACCGAAAAAGGCATGAGTTATTTAGGCCGCGATTTTAGCTGTTGACAGTGCACTGGAAAGAAACACTTCCTGAATGGTACACAAAGAAATACGGTTACCAGCCATGCGTCAACATAGGCACGTCAGGCCACGTAGACCACGGCAAGACCACGCTGATACAGGCCCTGACGGGAGTCTGGACGAGCGCCCACAGCGAGGAGCTCAAGCGTGGCATTACAATCCGCGTAGGCTATGCCGACGCTGCATTTTACAAGTGCAAGACATGCGAGGAGCCACTTGGATATTCCGTTACACCAACATGCAACAACTGCGGCAAGGAAAGCGAGCTCTCGCGGGTAGTTTCGTTTGTTGACAGCCCGGGCCACGAGTCCCTGATGGCAAACATGCTCTCAGGCTCGGCGCTAATTGACGGCGCGATGCTCGTTGTTGCGGCAAACGAAAAGGTTCCGCAGCCCCAGACAAAGGAGCACCTACTTGCACTGCAGACGCTTGGGATAAAGCAGATTGTCATAGTACAGAACAAGGTTGACTTGGTATCGTACGAGGACGCGTTGGCAAACCATGCCGACATTGTCAAGTTTGTCAAGGGCACGACTGCCGCCAAGGCCCCGATAATACCCATTTCGGCGCAGTCAAAGCTGAACATAGACGCCCTCATCGGCGCAATCGAGTCCACCATCCCCACGCCCGAGCGCGAAAAGACGGGGAGCACCGTAATGCACGTTTTAAGATCATTTGACGTAAACAAGCCCGGCACCAGGATTAAGGACATGAGGGGGGGCGTGATTGGCGGAAGCCTCACGCAGGGCACCTTCAAGGTGGGCGACGAGATAGAGATCAAGCCGGGCCTTGCAAACGAAAAGAGCGGCAAGTACGAGTCCATAACCACCACGATATCGTCACTTGGTACCGGCGCAGGAATAGTCGAGGAGGTCAAGCCAGGCGGCCTTGTTGCAATCGGGACCAAGCTTGACCCGTCCATGACCCGGAGCGACTCGCTTATCGGCTCGATAATAGGCAAGCCAGGGACGCTTCCTGAAAACTCGTACAGCGCCAAGATGGAGGTCAGCCTGTTTGACACGGCAGTAGGGTCGGGCGACGAGATGAAGGTACTGCCCATCCAGATGGGCGAGTCGCTGAGGCTGAGCATCGGCACGGCGCCGCTGCTCTCGAAAGTGACAAGCGTCCGCGGCAAGACGGTTGAGATCCAGTTCAAGAGGCCTGTCTGCCTCTTTGAGAACAGCAAGGTTGCAATATCAAGGAGGATTGCCGAAAGGTGGCGCCTTATCGGGGCGGGTGTGGCGGCTGGCTAGGATAGTCTGCGACACTAGCTTCCTCATTGCCCTTGCCTCGCGGAATATCAAGAACATCTCCTCGCTTGGGACCGAGATAGGCGATCTCGAGTTCGTGGTGCCAGACATGGTCATTTCGGAACTTGAGAGGGTTGCTGCGGGAAGCGGTAAAAAAAAAGTTCAGCCCTTGCGGCCCTTGAAATATCGCGGAACCTTGGCAGGATAAAAATTTCAGGGCCCAACGTGGACGAAGCCCTTGCACTGCACGTAAAAAAGTCGGGCGGGTTTGTGGCGACAATAGACATGGATCTCAAGAAAAAGATAAAGGAGAACGGCGGGTCGGTCATCTCGCTTTCAAGCGACAGAATTGTACTTGAGCCGAGCAAGACTTAACTCTTGTAGTGGCGGAAAAAAAACATGTTTGAATACAAGGGAATAAAGATAAGGTGGCTTGGCCACGACTCGTTCGTCCTCCAAAAGGATATCACGATAGTCACCGACCCGTACAGGATATCAAAGAAGATTGATGCCGACCTTGTACTGATATCGCACGAGCACTTTGACCACATGAGCCCCGAAGACCTCAAAAAGGTGGCCTCGGGCAAGACGACTTTGGTTGCTGCAAGCGAGTGCATCCCAAAGCTTGGCGGGATTTCATGCAAG
Source organism: Nitrososphaerota archaeon (assembly GCA_021325615.1). GTDB lineage: Archaea > Thermoproteota > Nitrososphaeria > Nitrososphaerales > Nitrosopumilaceae > Nitrosotalea. The sequence goes on from JAJPGU010000006.1 coordinate 28,960, forward strand.
GAAAAGATAGCACTGCGCCCGGGCGAGGAAAAGACAGTCATGGGAATCAAGCTAAAGGCAATACCTGCATACAACATTACCAAGATAAACCCAGACACCGGAAGGCCCTTCCACCCAAAGGAGGACGGGAAGATAGGCTTTCTCATTGACATCTCGGGCACAACCATTTACCATACCGGCGACTCGGATCATGTGCCGGAGATGAAGGGCCTGCAGCCGGATGTCCTGCTAGTCCCAGTAAGCGGTACATATGTAATGAACGCAAAAGAGGCGACCGAGGCCGTAGAGGCAATAAGGCCAAAGGTTGCAATACCGATGCACTTTGGATCGATTGTAGGCTCGGTCAAGGACGCAGAGGAGTTCAAGCGCCTGGCAACCCAGTGCGAGGTACACATACCCTCTCCTGAGGCCTAGCGCCAAAGGATATTAAGCCGAGGGAATTTCATCAAGCGTAGGTTGATCTCGGACAGAAAGCTCTTTGCGGTAGGAAGCCGAAACTTTAACCTCCGCCACCTTCTCGTAATCGGCATCCTTATTGCGTCATTTTCCATTTCCGCGATGGTAAGGTCGCAGGCTGCGGACTATGGATACCAGCTAAACGAGTTTGATCCCTACTTTAACTACAGGGCCACCGAGTACCTCCTTGACAACGGTATCAACGCCTACGTGCACTGGCACGACACAATGAGCTGGTACCCGGAGGGAAGGGACGTCTTTGCCACGGCCCAGGTCCCGCTCCACTTTACCGACGCCATCCTCTTCAAGATATTCGGAGGGGGGATGAGCCTTTATGATTTCACCATATTGTTCCCCGTGGTTTTTGGCTCGATGACTGCCGTTATCGTCTTTGCCCTTGTGAGGGTTATAGGCGGCACCACTGCAGGACTCTTTGCCTCGCTCTTCTTTGCTATATCCCCGCCTGTAATAGTGAGGGGCACCATAGGCTGGTTCAAGTCCGAGCCGCTTGGCCTCTTTTACGGGCTGCTGGGCGTCTACCTCTTCCTGAGCGGAATCAAGACCGAGAACAGGAAGATAGCGGCGGCAAAGGTGATAGGCGGGGCAGCGTTTCTCTCAATAGGCTTTGCCTCGTGGGGAGGCGTCGAGTTTTTCATCATACCGCTTGGAATATTCTTTATCGCGCTGCCCTTTTTGAGAAAGGACCACAAGTTCCTCCTCTGGGCAATCCCGCTCTTTGTGGCCGTGACCATGGCGATCTCGGGCGGAGTGTTTGCAAGGCCCGGACCGGGGTTTGTCTTTGGAGAGAGGGGCTTTGCAATGATAGGCCCCGCCCTGCTCATGGTTGCGATAATCCTTGTGCAAAAGTTCAGCAGGGAGGAGGTAAAGGTGCGCAACGGCCTGCTGGTCCTTGCGGCATGCATTGTAGGCGGCCTTGCAATCTTTGCATCGGGCGCACTCCACAACCCGTCGTTCCGTTACATGAACGCGATGGACCCGTTCCTTACCTCGGAGGACCCGCTTGTCGACTCGGTGGCAGAGCACGCGACCCCCACGCTTGCCCAGAACTTTACGTACTTTTCAACCCTGATGCTTTTTGCGGGAATAGGAATATGGCTGACTTTCAGGAAGGCAAACGGCAACGGCGCGTCCAGGTTCAACATCAAAAACGACATGACTGTATTTGCGCTGATCCTGGGGATTGTCGGGGCATATGCGGGGTCGACCTTCTCAAGGCTTGAGCTTCTCACGGCAAGCTCGGTAATCGTTCTTGCGTCAATAGGCCTCTCGGCCCTCACTGCCGAGGTCCTAAAGAGGGAGGACAGGCCCCAGGTGCCGGAGGTCTCAAAGGAGAACCAGAAGAAGAAGGGAAACCCTCCAAAAAAGCACGTGGCATTCCTTGGAAGGCCGTCAAAGATTGCATATGTCGCAGTTATTGTAATGCTTCTTACCGTACCAACAGTTTTCCCGGCCGAGGCAAACTGGATCTCGATGGTCAAGGCCCCGCCCACAATCCTCAACGGCGGCTCCAACTTTGCAATTTCCACATCTGACTGGCCTGACGCGATGGACTGGCTCAAGAACAACACCCCGCCAAACTCCGTCATCGCCTCGTGGTGGGACTATGGGTACTGGATACAGACCCTTGGTGACAGGACTACCTTTGTGGACAATGCGACAATTGACACGGCAAAGATTGCGGGAATAGCAAAGATGTTCCTCGAGTCCCCCGACGACGCGTGGAAGACCCTCCGAGACATGCATGCAGACTATATCCTAGTTTATGTGGTGGGCCAGAAGTTCAGCTCAAACGGCCAGGACCTCTACATCCTTGGCGGAGGTGGAGACGAGAGCAAGAAGCAGTGGTTCATCAAGATTGCGGGCGAGGACTCGTCCAAGTTCCTCCAGTCGGACCAGTTCACTCCGACTGACTATTTCTGGCAGAACACGCTCCTTGGGCACATGTTCCCGTTTGCCACAATAACATACTATGACCCTACTACCCACCAAGAGTCCCAGACATACCAGGACGGATATACCGGAATCTATGCAAAGGACATGAAATACCCGATGAACGGCACGGGCCCGCTCCAGCTTGCATACGAGTCGTCAAGCCTGAACAGGACCGACACGGGAGTGTTCTCAGGCGTTCTGATATACAAGATAAACCCGAACTATGTGCCTGGAACCTCTACAAATGCCACCTCGGCGCAGGCAAGTACCATAGTACCTCCTACGCCCCCGGCACCTGCGGTGACCCAGGCCAACAGCTCGTCCACCACCACTGGTGACACGGCAGTAATTACTACAAAGTACGGCGACATTACCCTCAAGCTGTTCAACGACGTTGCTCCAAAGACAGTTGCAAACTTTGAGAAGCTTGCAAACTCAGGGTTCTACAACGGGACGCTCTTCCACAGGATAGTGCCGGGATTTGTAATCCAGGGAGGCGACCCGAACACCAAGAGCGGATCGCCTGACACGTGGGGAATGGGCGATGCGGGATACACCATTCCGCCGGAGTTTAGCAACCTCAACTTTACCAAGTATACGGTAGGCATGGCGCGTGGGCAGGACGTCAACAGCGGCAGCTCCCAGTTCTTCATTACGGTAGGGGACGCGTCTTTCCTCAACGGCAAGTACACGCTGTTTGGCCAGGTGGTTTCAGGCCAGGATGTGGTGGACAAGATTGCATCGCTGCCCACAAACTCGCAGGACCAGCCTCTCAATCCGGACGATGCCAGGATAATATCGGTAACGGCAAACGCGAAATAGGAATTATTTGTACCTGTCCGAGATCCGGTACCTTGCGTACTTGTCGTCCGGGGAATATTTTCCGGGATGGACCGACGCAGTTGGTGCGCCGCACTTGGGGCACTCCTCCTTCAGGGTGTACCTCTTGCAGTTTGTGCACTTGCGCATCTGGAACTTCATGCCTATCCCTCGCGGGTCTTCTTGGACTCTTCCCTTGTGAACTTGAACGTGCCGCTGCTCTTGTGAATCGACTGCTCGATTGACGCAAGTATGGGCTTGAGCTCCTTCTCGGCATCCTTGAAGTTCTGGGCCGAGATTGCAAGGCGGTACCTTGGCGCACCCATGTATGTTATGGAGACGGTGACCTTCTTGTTGTCCATCGCGGAGGTAAGGGAGCGCTTGATTATTTCCATGCCGTCGGGCTTGGTGCTTGTAAGCTCAAGGACGCCCCTTATCTCTACGTGGGGTATCTGCATCTTTGAGCTCAACTCGGCAATGGCTGATACGCCCTTTTCGGGGATGCTAAGGCCGTCAAGGACGGAAACGCCCTTTGCTGCAACCTCGCTGAATGCGTCATAAACGGAATCAAACTTGTTTACCAGTACGGCTTCGACCTTCTCGGCCTCGGCCTTTGAGAGGCCGGACTTGGCCTTGAGGTTCTCGATGAGTGCGGCCTCCTTTTCCTTGCGCTTTATCTCCAGGAGCTTTTTCTTTTTCTGGTCTGACGAGATCTGCTTGAGGGAAAGGTCAATCTCTGACCTTCTTGGATCCACACGCTTGACAAGGAGGACCTTCTTCTCGCCAGGCTTGAGAAACTTTTCGACGTTCCTAATCCAGCCAGTCGCAATCTCTGAGATGTGCAGGAACCCCTGGATGTTGTTGTACTCGTCAAGGGTCACATATGCCCCTTGGTCCATGATCCTAGTCACGGTCGCAACCACTATCTCTCCGACCTCTGGAAATTCCTGCATTGCGGTAGACATGGTTTCCAAGCCCTTGGCACATAATTTAATGTTGTTGATGTATTTTTGGCAAGTTTTACCGCCGAGCTTGTTTTTGGGAAAACTTTGGGGACTAGAAGTCTATTCCCTTCTTTGCCTTGATGCCCGACTTGAAGGGGTGCTTGACCTCCCTCATCTCCGTTACAAGGTCGGCAAGCTCCATTATGCTTTCGCTGGCATGGTTGCCGGTAAGTACCAGAGTTACAGCGGGGGGCTTGGACTTGATGAGGCCTATTACATCATCTGCTGGGACCAAGCCGAGGTTTACCGCGTAGTTGATTTCATCAAGGATGACGATGTTGTACTTTTGCGAGCCTATCTTTTGGCGCGCGATTGCAAGGGCCTCGGCTGCAATCTTCCTGTGGTCCTCAATAGGGCTCTTGTCATCCATTATTCCGACAAATCCCTTTCCGACCGCGGTAAGCTCAAACTCCGGCTCGAGCCTCTTCGATGAGGTCATCTCGCCGTAGTGCCAAGAGCCCTTGATGAACTGGATCATGCAAACCTTGTAGTCGTAGCCCACTGCCCGGAGCGCCATCCCAAGGGCTGCGGTGGTCTTGCCCTTGCCCTTTCCGGTATAAACTATGACAAGCCCGTCCTTTCCCATGAGGTGCATCTCCGATAGCTCCAAGTAAAAATCTGACGCTTTGCGGCAGACGGGGAAAGAACGGTTATTATCCTAAACGGGGCGCGGTATGGTGTATTGACAAAAACTTATGATTATGACATCGTTGTGGTGGGAGGCGGGCCTGCGGGACTTTCTGCAGGCTGGCGCGCCGCAAAAAGCGGAGCACGCGTGGCGGTGCTAGAGCGCGAGGAGGCAATAGGGCTCAACGTAAGGACTAGCGGCGTCACGTGGATAAAGGAGGCCAGGTCTTTTGGAATACCGGAGGAGCTCTACAACCCAATCCAAAACTATGCGTTCTACTCGCCTAACAATACCATAATGAAGAGGAGCAGGGAGCCCGAGGTGGCGGTGCTTGACGTGAGGCGGACCTACCAGTTCCTTGCATACGAGGCGGCAGGTGCCGGCGCAGACATTTTTCTCCGCACAAGCGTTACTGAGCCCGTCATCGAGGGCGCGAGGCTTGCAGGCGTCCGGGCCACCTCGCTCAAGGAGGAGGCAGAGTTTCGCTCAAAGGTTGTAATCGACGCAAGCGGGTTTTATTCAGTCATAGGCAAGGCGACGGGACTTGCGCCGCAGTGGAAGAGGTTTGGAGCCGGTGCGGAGTTTGAGGCCTATGTCGACAGGGTAGACCCGGACACATGGTATCTGATGGTGGGCCAGGAATACTCGCCTGCGGGATATGCGTGGATATTTCCCCTTGGCAAGAACAGGGTAAGGATTGGCGTGGGGGTGGGCAAGCCCGAGTCCCAGGCGGACGCAACGCAGCGCCTTCTTGAACTTGTCGCAAAAAAGCCCCGGCCCCTTGGCGACCTTGGCAGGATCGTGCCGGTCGAGTTCCACTACGGGCTAATCCCAAACGAGGGGCTCCGCCAGGCAACCGCAGGGGACAACATAATACTTGTGGGCGACTCGGCAGGGCAGGCAAACCCCCTTGTGCTTGAGGGAATCAGGTATGCCATAGAGTTTGGAAGGAAGGCAGGCGAGGTTGCCGCTGCGGCAGTAGCAAAGGGCAACACCTCAAGGGAGGGCTTGAAACCCTACGAGGACGCGGTGAAAAAGGCGGTGGGATCAAAGATCGCCTCAGCCATAAAGGTGCAGTACAGGTGGCTGGGCCTTTCTGACAAGGAATGGGACCAGGAGATATCGATAATTGACGACCTTTCAGCGGAGGAGTTCCTTGACTTTGTCAAGGCCGAGTTTGGGCTTGCAAACATGGTAAAACTTGCAACAAGCCACCCCAAGCTTGCCATCCGGCAGCTCTTCGGCCTCATCAGGGGCGGCCCGCAGAAGGAAGGCATGTGATTCCAAGGGGGCATGTAAGACTGAAGATTCCAAGGATAACGCTTGCGGGCACAAGCAGCGGGGTGGGCAAGACCACCATAACCTCTGCAATCATTTATGGCTTGAAAAGGAGGGGATATTCGGTCCAGCCCTTCAAGGTGGGCCCGGACTTTATCGACCCCACATATCTTTCCGCGGTATCAGGAAGGCAGGCAAGGAACCTTGACGCATGGCTGATGGGCAGGAGCGGCGTGATGAGGGATTTTGTGCAAAATTCCGGAGCCGACATCTCCGTAATAGAGGGGGTGATGGGATACTATGACGGGTTTGCAGGCGACTCTAACTTTGCAAGCACATACCACGTATCACAGATAGTGGGGTCCCCGGTGGTTCTGGTGCTTGATGCAAGCAAGGCGGCACGGTCGGTCGCGGCAACCGCACTAGGGTTTGCCAGGTTCCAGAGGAACTCTAGGATTGCAGGTATCATACTCAACAAGATTGGCAGCAAGAGGCACGAGGACCTCTGCAGGAAGGCCCTTTCTGGGCTTGGCATCCCGGTGGTGGGTGCAATCCCGCGGGACACCTCGCAGGAACTCAAGTCAAGGCATCTGGGGCTGATTCCGGTAGGCGAGGTAAAATCCCTTGAAAAGAAGATAAGGTCGATTGCAAAGGCATGCTCGGACCACATTGACATTGGAAGAATACTTGAGATCTCGCGCGGGGCGCCCGCCCTTGCGGGCGTGCCTGCACCTGCCAAGAAAAAACCCAGGACAAAGATTGCGGTGGCGCTTGACGAGTCCTTCAACTTTTACTACAAAGAAAACATTGACTCCCTCCGCAGGGAGGGGGCGACACTTGAGTTTTTCAGCCCGATTCATGACAGGAAGCTGCCGTTGTGCGACGGGCTCTACATAGGCGGGGGCTTTCCTGAGGTAAAGGGAGAGGCCCTTGAAAGGAACGGTACCATGAAGGATACAATAAGGGAACGGGCGGAGGACGGCACCCCAGTCTACGCCGAGTGCGGGGGCCTTATGTACCTGACACGGTCGATACGGTACGGGAAGAAAAAGTTTCGGATGGCGGGGCTTTTTGACGCCGATACCGTGATGCAGAAGAGGCTCAAGCTGAATTACACCAAGGTGGACATTGTACGTCCGTGTCCCGTCTCGGGGGCGGGCGCCGCGGTGCACGGGCACGAGTTCCACTTTTCCGAGCTTGAATCTGTGTCCAAGGACTCGAGGTTTGCATACGGGATGGAGATTGGGGTCGGAATTGACGGGAAAAGGGACGGGCTGCTGCAGCAGAACGCCCTTGCGTCATACATGCACATGCACTTTGCGGTGCCAAGGGTTGCGAAAAATTTCGTCGAGACCTGCGTCAGGACCTCAAGAAGATAGCCTCTGCTTGAGGATGATGTAGATGGCGTTCAGTATTGCCGACGCACACGGGCTTCCGCCCTTCCTGCCGATGTTTGTGATGTACGGTATATCCGCAGACCTCAGCCTCTCCTTTGACTCGGCCGCGCACACAAACCCGACGGGAATCCCTATGACTAGTGCCGGCCTTGCGACGCCTTCTTCTGCCATCTGGATGACCTCCTCAAGCGCGGTTGGCGCATTTCCAATTGCCACTACCCCGCCGTCTATTTCCTTTGCGCCAAGGCGCATGGCAGTCTGGGCCCGCGTCTTGTTGAGCTTCTTTGCCTCCTCGACGACCTTTGCGTCCGAGATGCTGCAGATTACATTGTTTCCAAACCTTGCCATGTTGTCCTTGTTTAGGAGGCCTGCCACACCATTGACGTCGACTGTTATGCTGCACCCGTTCTTGAGCGCGCCTATCGCGCTCTCTATTGCGTCCTTATGGAAGACAATCTTGTTTGCCCTTGCAAAGTCAAAATCTGCAGTGGAATGGATTACGCGCTTTACTATTGTCCACTCGTCACTGCTGTAGGGGTGGGACCCTATCTCGGCGTCGATAATCTCCATGCTCTTGTCCTCTATTGACTGTCCCTTTGGGGTGATCACTTCTCCGCCTCCATCGCCCTCTCAAGGACCAGGTCTATCATCCTCTCGTCGGTACCGAGGTGCTCAGATATCAAGACGTTCCCGATGCCAGACGCCTTGATTGCGGGACCAAGGTCCTCGTGTATGTCGCGCTTGACATGGGCTCCCTTGTGGAGGAAGTATGGGACCACGACAAGGCAGTCGGGGCTGTTCCCCGCGCAGGTGTCTATCCCCTGCTTTATGTTGGGTTCTTCGATCTCAAGGAAGCAATAGTTGACATTCCTGTAGAGTGGGGCAAGGCCGTCTGCGACATACTTGAGGGCAGACCTTGCGTCCGGGTCCTTGCTGCCGTGACCGATGACCAGCACGTCAACATTCTTTTTCTGGGATGAGACGCCGTTCGTTGCAAGGGTTCCCTGGATTTTCTCGTCTACAAGCGTTATGAGGGATGCATGCATGTTCATGGGCTTTGAGATCGAGAGCCTTACCCGCGTCCTTGGCTGGAACTTGGAAGCCGTGTCCACTGCAGCCTTGACCTTCCTTCCGGGATAAAGGAAATAGGGAACTATGGTAAGGGAATCTATCCCCTCTGAAAGGCACTTCATTATTCCCTCCTCGATGTAGGGGGGTACCACCTCGAGAAAACAGTATCCGGAGACGTCGTACCTGCCCTTCTGCCTTGCCTTGTCGCAGATGTACTGGAGCTCGTGCCTGACGTCGTCCTCGTGGCTCCCCCTGTCGATAAGCAGCAGCCCGCGCCTCATTTTGTCATCCTCGCTATCGCGATGGTAAGATTTGGGGGGAATTTCTGCTTTTCAACGACCAGCGTCCCGCCGGAACTCTTGATGGCGGCAGCTTCCGACACGCTTGGTGTACCCTCAAACGTTTGGACTACCTCCGACGGGTTTGGTATCGTTATGTTTGCAAGCTCCTGCTTCTCGTAATAATCTACGGGAACCTTCATCTCTTCTGCAAGCTCACGCAGCCCTGCAACCTGCGCCTCCTTCTTGATTGAGGCAAATCTTGCTACCGACTTGGGGCTGAGGCCGAACCTTGAGAGGCAGAACTCGAGGCCCTCCCTGATGGTGTCCCGCGCGGTGTCCCAGTGGAGTCCCACACCGACAACAAGCGTCTTTGGCCTGTAAATCACGGCGCGGCCAAGCACGGAGCCGTCCTTGACTGCCCTGTCCGATATGATGAGGAACCCCTTGCAGTCTGAATTTATCATGTCTTCTATATCGGAGTAGACGTGGACGTTCTTTGGCAGTTCCCTCTTGGGGAGCCACCAGTCCCTCTCGCCCGCGTCCTGAAAAACACCTATCTTTTCCTCGTTTACCATGAATGCGGAAACCTTGGTCACCGTCGAGTCGTCGTCAATCTGCCAGCCAAACTCCCTCCCTACCAAATCCACCGCGATTGTCTTGTTAACGTCCGCGGCAGTCGTGATGATGGGAGTTGCGCCGATGATCCCTGCGATCTCCTCTGATAGCTGGTTTGCACCGCCAAGGTGGCCCGAGAGCGTGCTGATTACAAACTTGGCCGTATCGTCGATTACCACAACCGCGGGGTCTGTCTTTTTGTCCCTCATGTGGGGTGCGACAAGGCGTATGACGGCACCAAGCGAGAATATGCAGACAAGCGCCTCGTGGCTCTTGAAGAGGTCTCCTACCTTTGCCGTCGTGGGCTCTTCAAACCATGTGACTGAGGAATCTCCAGTTGAGAGCTTGGAGGGGGCAAAGACCTGGGAGGACGGGAACTTGGCCCTGATCCTTTTTGCAATGTCAATGCCGTTCTTTGTAATAGCTATGATGGCTAGTTTATCCAACAAGGGGTCATCTCTTGGATTGGAACATATCTGTTACTCTTTCTTTGGATGCCTTCCGACCACATTGCCGTCAAAATCAAACATGATTACGTCGATCGCAAACTTTTCCTCGGAGTGCTTTCGGAGCTGGCCGTATACCTCGGCGCATATCAAGTCAAAGTACTTCCTCTCAAAGCCCTTGCCTGAGACAATCTCGGATACGTGCCTTGCCGTGTTTGCCTTTTTTATCTGAGATAGCACGTCGTCTGACGCGCCGCAACTCCTAGCAAGGCCTGCAAGAAACTCCATGTCCACCTTGGAGCCCTTGACGTGGGTCTGCTTGACGCCCATCCCCATCTTTGTCAGCTTGCCTATGAATCCTGCCACGTAGGCCTTTCTGATTCCCTTCTTTGCACACTGCTGGACGGTATAGCCTGAAAAGTCGCCCATCTGGACAAAGCAGTGGTCCGGCAGGTCGATTATCTTCCTTGCAAAATCCTCGCTCCTGCCGCCGGTTGTGAGGACCACGGTGTCGTTTCCCATCGCTATGGTGACGTCTATGCTCTGGCGGATTGATGCCGCAAAGGATGCGGTAGAGTACGGGACTACGATGCCGCTTGTCCCAAGAATCGAGATGCCTCCAAGTATTCCAAGGCGCGGGTTGTCAGTCTTTGGGGCAATCTCCCTTCCCTTTGGCACCGTGATGAGCACCTTGATGCCGTTCTTCTTTAGGATGTCATGGGCTGCCTCGGTGAGATTCTCGGCAATCATCTTCTTCGGGGTTGGGTTTATCGCAGCGGCTCCCACCTCCAGGCCAAGCCCCGGCTTTGTCACCCTGCCAACCCCCTCGCCCCCGTCTATCTCTATCATGCCGATTTTTTCGGTAAGGGATACGGTGGTCTGGATCTCGGCCCCGTGGGTGACGTCCGGGTCATCGCCGCCGTCCTTTATGACGGTGCATGTTGCCGTGTTCTTGTCAAACTCGCACCGGGCTATGCTAATTCTGATTGTCGACTTTTTTGGAAGCATTACGTCGACGGAATCCAACTTTTCCTGCCTGAGGATTGCAAGCACTCCCGCCTTTGCGCCAGCTGTTGCCGATGTCCCGGTGGTGTATCCGGTCCTCATCTTTCCCCTGGGCCTGTCAGATTCCATACGTGAAATTATTTTGATATCTATTAATGCTATATGATTATTTCAGGATCCCGGCAAGTATTATCCAGAGGGCGATTGCGCCAAGGCCGCCGTAAAGAATCAGGTGGGTGCCCTTGAACGAGGCCTCCTTTTCCCTAAAGTGGCTGTACTCCTCCTGGGTGCTTGCGCCAAAGGGGTTCTTGAACCCTGCAAAGTTCGGCCCAAAGTTAAAGTTGTCATTCATGGTGCTGCCCTCGTATTTTTTCCAGAACTGCGCATACTTGGCCTCGACGTCCGTATCTGACGCCTTGGCCTGGGACTTTTCCTCGCGGCGCAGTATCTGGTAGGCCTCGGTTATCTGCTTGAACCTCTCCCCGTCCTGTTGCGTCGAGTTCCTGTCGGGGTGGTATTTCAGCGAGAGCTGCCTGTATGCATTTTTTATCTCCTTCTGGGATGCCCCCTTTTGCACGCCAAGGACCCGGTAGCAGTCAGCAGGCTTCAAGCACCTAGACATTGTCGCAACATCAAAATTAATTTGTCGCCCTGCCTGCGGTTTACTGTGATCAAGGTTACAATCTCGGGGGCAAGCGGGTTCGTAGGGCGGAACATCGGCAAGTTTCTCGAGGATGGCGGGTACGAAATCATTGCCCTTTCAAGGGCAAAGTGGCCCAAGTTTGGGAGGCACGTAATAACAAGGAACCTTGCCGGCAAGGGACTCGAAAGAGCAGTCGTGGGGTCGTCTGCATTCCTGCACTTTATCGGCACGGGCAGGCAGACTGCAGAGGAGGACTACGAATCCGTAAACGTCGCGCTGACAAGAGCCGCCATATCGCTCTGCAAGAGGTCGGGCATCCGCAAGGTGATATACTTTAGCGGCCTTGGGGCCGACAGGAGGTCCACCCTTGGCTATTTCATATCAAAGTTCAGGGCCGAGCAGGAGATAATCTCCTCGGGTCTTGACTATACAATATTCCGGCCCTCATATATCATGGGAGGGGGCGATCCGCTCTCAAAGGTGCTTTTGCAGCAGGCCGCAAGGGGTTCTGTCACGATTCCTGGCTCGGGCAGGTACCGCCTCCAGCCAATCCATGTTTTGGATGCCGCAAGGATAGTCTCTGCGGCAATCCATGAAAAAAAATTCTCAAGGAAGATAGTAGACCTTGTGGGTCCAAGGACAGTAACATACGCCAAGCTTGTGGGGGATCTGGTGGGTAGGTCAAAAATCAGGCACGCTGACTTTGAAAAGGCGTACCACGAGGCACTTGTCTCAGCCAAGCCGCCGTTTGGGGTGGACGACCTTAGCATCCTTGTAGGGGACTACCTTGGGGACCACCGCAGGCTGGCAAGAATGTCAAAAATAGAGTTCACAGGATATGATGATATGCTAAAGGCCTGCAGACTTGCGTAGGATGTCGGCCTTGTCGGTCTTTTCCCAGGTGAAGTTTTCCTCGTTCCTTCCAAAGTGTCCGTATGCCGCAGTCATCTTGTAGATGGGCCTCTTGAGCTTGAGCTGCGATATGATTGCAGCCGGCCTCATGTCAAAGTTCTTCCTGACCAGGCTCTCTATCTGCTCCTCGGGGATCTTGGAAGTGCCAAAGGTGCTGACCATCAGCGATACCGGCTCAGCAACGCCTATTGCGTATGCCACCTGCACCTCGCACCTTTCTGCAAGGCCTGCAGCCACGATGTTCTTTGCGATGTACCTGCACATGTAGCACGCCGACCTGTCTACCTTTGAGGGGTCCTTTCCTGAAAACGCGCCGCCTCCATGCCTTCCCATGCCGCCATACGTGTCAACAATAATTTTGCGCCCAGTAAGGCCTGCATCCCCGGGCGGGCCGCCTATTACAAACCGCCCAGTCGGGTTGACATGGATCTTTATCTTGTCGTTCCAGAGGCTGCCGCAGACCGGCTTGATTATCTTCTCGACAAGCTCCTTCTTTATCTGGTCGTTGCTAATCTCAGGCGAGTGCTGCGTCGAAAGCACTATGGTCTCTATCCTTTTTGGCTTGCCGTCCTCGTACTCTACTGTTACCTGCGACTTGCCGTCCGGCCTTGCCCAGGGAATCTCCTTCTTCTTCCTTGCCTCGGCAAGCCTGCGCGTAAGCTTGTGAGCCAAAAGTATCGGCATGGGCATGAGCTCCGCGGTCTCGTTGCTTGCATAGCCAAACATCAGGCCCTGGTCCCCGGCCCCCTGCTCCTTGCTCTCGTTTGCAGAGACGCCCATTGAGATGTCGGGGCTCTGGGCATGAAGCGATACTAGGACGCTGCACGAGTCCGAATCAAAACCATACTGCGGGTTGTCATAACCAATTTCCTTGATGGTCCTTCTGACCACGTCCTGGATGTCAAACCTTGCCTTTGACGTGACCTCGCCTGCCACCACAACTATGCCGGTGGTCGTCATGGTCTCTACTGCAACCCTCGAGTCGGGGTCCTGCCTTAGGAACTCGTCAAGTATTGCATCTGATATCTGGTCGCATACCTTGTCGGGATGTCCCTCGGTGACCGATTCTGAGGTAAAAAGAAAACTTCTGCTCATTTCATCCAATGTCTGGGTCATTACAGCTCGTTTTCTAGCTTGATAAATAGAACGTTATTTCCTCTTACTATAACCCTGCCATAATTTGCAACGGTCTTGCCATTGCTTATCTCCTCGGCGTCAGTCATAATCAGATTCATGTAAGAATCAACGTTGTTCATCTTTCCCTTGTATTCGATGTCGCTTTTCAGTCTGACTATCACCTTTTTGTTTACACCCTTTTGAAGAGTTGTCAGAGGTCGCTTAGGAGCTGCTTGTGACAATCATTAATTCACTTGTCACCAGTGCTTGTTGACGGAAATAAAAGGGTTCTGTTATATCGGGAATGGATGTGATAAAAGAACGAAATCCAGCCATACCGCATCTAAAACCATTTAATTTCTCGTATTTTCTAACATATTGATTTGATATCTACCGGTCTTGCACGACTTGACGAGCTCCTTGGAGGAGGAATTGCGGGAGGCCAGATATACGACATCTTCGGGCCGGCAGGCAGCGGCAAGACACAGCTTGCAATGCAGATTTGCGCAAATGCTGCCATGGAAAAAATAATTTACCAGGATACCACCGGCACATTCCGTCCCGAGAGGCTGCTGCAGATGATGCGGGCAGGAGGCCACGGCCCGGAACTACTTGATAACATCACGGTAGCAAGGATAACAAACACGGCAGAGCAGATATCGGGCCTTGCAAGGATAGGGGAGATGCTGCCCTCCCTCGTGGTAATAGACAGCATAACGGACCTCTTCTCTTTCGAGTATGCAAAAGAGTCAAGCTCGCTTGAAAAGCACGTCAAGTTCATGGACTACATGCACTCGCTGAGCCTTGTCTGCGTCAAGAACCGTATTCCTGCAGTGGTAACAAACGGCGTCAGGGGCACGGGGGAGCAGGAGAGGGAAAACCTTGACAGGTCCATCTCTATTTTCACCCACAGGAAGATCCGGCTCTCAAAGATCGGGAGCAGGTTTGCGGCACAGGTCATGCCGGCGTTCGGGCAAAGAAAGGAGGCCTTGTTTGAGATAACGCCTGAGGGGCTTGCCGCGCCAAGCTAAATCTATTTAATGCCCTTTGCCCAAACCCACCACATGGCAGGAATTTTTGATCAGATACCGATTATCACTGTAATCCTTTTTGGAGCCGGCATAGTTGGTGCAATGGTATACGAGCGATCTAGAACAAGAGAACCCAAGGAATCAGAGTCATCCACTACTGCCACTTGATCTAGAGAACAAGTTTTCAAAACTTGGTTTTGAGCACCTGACCGAGATACAGAAAAAGGCAGTCCCGGTCATCTACCAGAAGATTGATTCTCTTGTCATAGCGCCGACGGGATCTGGAAAGACTGAAACCGCGGTTATTCCGATATTTGACAGGATCTCGCGCTCAAAAAAGCAAGGCAAGATTAAGGCGCTATACATCACGCCGCTGCGCGCGCTAAACCGTGACGTGTTCAGGAGGATAATCAAGTACGCCGAGAACGACGGGCTCTCAATCCAGATAAGGCACGGCGACACGTCCCAGTCGATAAGGAAGAAGATTGCTGCCGAACCCCCGGACATACTGATAACGACGCCCGAGACCTTGATAATTCTGCTCACCCAGCCTGCCATGCTCTCTGCCCTTGACGAGCTAGAGTGGATTGTAATCGACGAGGTCCACGAGCTGCTTGGAAACGAGCGCGGGGCCCAGCTCTCGCTAAGCCTGGAAAGGCTGCAGGCAAACACCAAGTTTTCCGTGACAAGGGTGGGACTTTCTGCCACGGTAGGCAACACGGCCGAAGCCGCCAAGTTCGTGGTGGGCACAAGGCGCAAGTGCAGGATAATCGAGGACCACTCCATTAGAAAGTATGACGTCGAGGTCAAGTATATCGACGGCACCATAACGGATATCGTAGACCACGTGTCAGACTATGTGTCAAAGAACCACCCGGACTCGCCCGTGCTGCTCTTTACAAACACTAGGGGCGAGTCAGAGTACCTGGCATCGCTGCTAAAGGAGAGGTCTGGCATCCCAATAGAGATGCACCACGGGTCGCTTTCCCAGCAGGTAAGGGAGGAGACTGAGGAGACGCTTAGGGCGGGCAGGCCAGGAATCGTCGTGTGCACATCGTCTCTTGAGCTCGGCCTTGACATTGGCTCTGTGGAGCTTGTCATCCATTACGGCTCGCCAAGGCAGGTGTCAAAGCTGGTGCAGAGGATCGGAAGGTCCAAGCACAGCAGGGGCTCGTCGGCAAAGGGGCTGATTGTAACAAACAACGCAGACGACGAGTTTGAGGCGCGCGCAATACTTGAGAGGGTGAGGGAAAAGTCAATTGAGGACCAGGTTGTCCACGACGGAGCCCTTGATGTCCTTGCCCACCACCTTGTCGGGATGACGATGCAGTTTGGGACCGTTCCAGTCGATTTTGCGCTGAAGATGATAAACCAGGCCTATTCCTTCCGCAAGACAACGCTTGAGGACCTTGCCGCAGTGCTTGAAGTGCTGCAGAACGGCAACATCGTGTTCTTTGACAAGGAGGAGATGGCGTTCAAGAAAAGGGGCCGTTCGTTTAGGTATTATTTCGAGAACCTCTCCACCATACCTGACATACTAAAGTTCAGGGTCTTTGATACCGTATCAAAGAAGGTGATAGGCAGCCTCGACCAGAGGTTTGTGGGAGATTACGGCGACCCCGGAAACGTCTTTGTCCTAAAGGGAACGCAGTGGCGCATACTAAACGTGGACGACAGCTCGCTTAGGATAAACGTCGAGCCAGTCCAGTCAGCAGGCATCAACGTACCGTACTGGGAGGGGGAGAACATACCGGTGGACTATACCACAGCAAGCAAGGTGGGAAATTTCAGGACCAAGGCCAAGCAGGAGCGCCTGGCAAACACGCTGATTGAGAGCCTGAAGATAAGCGCCATACCGGACGAAAAGACATTGGTGGTCGAGTCGCAGAGAGTGCGAAATACCATAGTGCTTCATGCGTGCTTTGGCACCCGGATTAACGCCACGCTTTCAACGCTGCTTTCTGCCATGCTTTCGGCAAAATCCGGATACCTGGTGGACTCGAGGTCGGACGCGTACCGGATAATGGTGTCGTCAAGCGGCAGGGTGGGCGAGGACGCCGTGGTCTCGGTCCTCAAGGACGAGTACGACCTTGAATCTATTGTCAAGGCGTCGCTTTCAGGTACGCACAATGTGAACTGGAGGACATGGTGCGTCGCAAAAAAGTTCGGAATCGTCGGAAGGGAGGCTGTATACGACAGAAAGTCGGCAAGGTTCCTCTACGAGAGATATTCGGCCACGCCCCTTGCAAGGGAGGCGCTCCGCGAACTATTTCATGACAAGTACGACCTGGGGGGCGCCTCGGACACGCTCAGAAGGATAAGGGAGGGCGCAATAGCGGTCAGGTGGTTTGAGGTGGACTCTTTTTCAAGGCTTGCCGAGCCCATACTTGACCATACCACAAAATACTATTCCTCGCCTGCGAACCTCGACAAGGGGGTGCTCGACCTTGTAAAGGGCAGGCTGCAAAAGACAAAGCACAGGCTTGTCTGCATGAGGTGCGGCAAATGGGAAAAAGTTGTGGAGACAGACGAGGTAGGCGGCATCCTTGCGTGCCCGCATTGCAGGTCAAGGCAGGTCTCCGCCACGTTCTATTCGGATTACGACCTCTCAAAGATAGTCCAGAAGAAGATAGCAGGCAAGAAGATCACCGCGGACGAGAACCACAAGTTCAACCGCGCATGGAAGGTCTCGTCACTCCTTGAGAACTTTGGCAAGACGGCCCTTGTGGTGCTGTCAGGATACGGCGTGGGCGCGGACACCGGTGCAAGGATTCTCAGGAACATGGTAGGCGAGGAGGAGATGTACCGCCAGATCTACGAGGCCGAGAGGCAGTACGTCACAACGCGAGGATTCTGGGATTAATCTTATTAGACATTTTGTGCTAGCCAAGGCATGGCACGATACGTCAAAAAGGACGCGACAGGCCCCCTTGAGGTTAAGGTCGGGGGCGAGTCCAAGTGGATCTGCATGTGCGGGCTTTCAGCCAACCAGCCCTACTGCGACGGTTCGCACAAAAAGACAGCAGGCGAGGAGCCCGGAAAGATATACTTTTACAAAAAAGACGGGACAAGGATCCAGGTACCGGAACTCTAAGCCCCACCTGTAATTTTTTTTCAATGCACTAGTGGTTTGCCATTCCTGCCAATGAGAACGGCCGGTATCCAATTAAATATCAAGCACAATACCCATGTCATGCAGAAATCTACACAGCAGTTCATCCTGATTGCAACTGCGCTTGTATTTGCAAACAGCGGGATCTACTTCTTTACCGCATACTCACAGATGCACGAGTCAACCGACGCGGGGAGCCAGATCCAGACGATGCTCTTTACCACCGCTGCGGTGTCCTACCTGCCCCTGGGTTTGTGGATGATAAAGAACAGGCTTCACACCAGGGCGCCGTACGTGATTGCAAGCCTGATATCCGTGGCGCTCATAGGCCTCTACGTGGTATCCCGGACCGTCAACCTGCCAGTCGTGGGAATCCAGGACGATGTAGGGACTTTTGACATCCTTTGCAAGGTGACGCAGGGAGGCATTGTAGTGGTATCGCTGCTCCTGATCCGGAACTGGAGAAAAGAAAAGATCCAAGTATCAAACTAGGGCCTGTCTGAAAACTTTTCCCAGAGCCTCTGAATTTTTTTATCCATTGCAACTTTTTCAAGCTTGCAGAAAATCTCGCCGTCCTTGAACTTTACATCGATTCCTGAGACCATGCTCATGTAGTAAGACTCGTCAAGGCCCTCAAGCGTGCGTATTATCTTGGTCTTCTTTACAAGTTCCAGGGCCTCGAGGCTTTTTATCTTCCTGTATGTGGTGGACGTGGGGATGCCAAGCGCATCTGACATCTGCTGCGCAGTCATCTCCTTCTTTGTCAATATGGAAAGTATCTTCCTGCTGTACTCGTCAGCCAGAACCGATATGATCTCGTCGTCGTTTGCCATCTCTTCAGCTTTTCTTCACTGCCAGGATAAGCACTACGAACCCGGCAATCTCAAAGCCCTCCTCTATTATCCTCTGCAGGTCCTCGTTTGCAAGGAATGAAAACCCGTACTCGATGACGGTCTCGCCAAGCACCAGCAAGGTAAACCCGGCTGCCAGCAGTATCATGGGGGGATACTTTGTCTTTTTGAATGCCTTGGCTGCAAAGAAGACCAGCGTAAAGCCCACTAGGAGGTGGGCGGCAAGAAGAATGTAATGGGTTGTCGTAAGGTCATCCATCTGTTAATCATGGTAGGTGCGCGGAAAAGTGCTTTTAACCTATAGCCCCATTCTTACGGGTGGGAATGCCGGTCATTTTCGGCAGTATTCATAAATTCCCAAAATTAGGGGCAATTTTTAATCAAGGTGTTCCTTTGATTGAGCCTAGTTTTTCTTTGTAATGACGGAATATGCTGTGAGGAAAACTTCCGTCCTTCCCTCAAGGCCCGGCTTTGCGGTAACGCCCGTTATGCTGATTATTTCCCCCTGGGTGAACTGCTCAAGCAGCCTTGCCTGGGCGCGCCATCCCTTGACCCAGATCTGGCCCGTGTCGTCCTCGACAAAGGTCTCGGAAAGCGAGACCGACTCGCCTGTCTTGGTCTGAATCTCGCGCTTTTGCGGCGACTTGAGTATGATTGCCTCTATGCAGTAGATGCCGTCAGACGGCTTGACGTCCCGGATCTTTGTCCTGGACTCTGCAAGGGTGGGGATGCCAAGCCCGTCGGATTTTTTCACAGGCGAATCATGCTCTATTGTGATCGTGTTTCCGTAGACCTTTGCGGGCACAATCTCCACCGCATCGCCTGAATTGAGGTCGGAGGTTAGCGATGATGTGTCCACTATGTTTACAATCTTTTTGTCCTGCTGGACTGCTACAAGCAGCCTGCTTCCAGAATCTGATTTTGTGGCCGAAAGTATCCTTGCCAGAACCGGTGCAATCTCCTTTGCGCCCTCCACCTCCAGGACCGTGCCCTCGTCGCCGTGCAGTTCAAGGCCCATCTGGCCCATCTTGGTGCCAACCCCGATGAGGCGGGCCTTGGCGCCTGCAGAAACTACCCTTGGGATGGAATTTTCGTCCTTGTTCCATAGAACGGCCCTCACAATGCCTCCGTCCTTTCCCTTGAGCCTCAGCTGGAGGGCCTTTGCCCTCTCGCCCTTGAAGTTGGTAAACTCGGTGGTACGGATGCTTCCGTCAAGGATGCCTGAGACCACGAGGTTCTGCTGGTTCTCCTTGACGTTTGAGACATCGTCGGTGATTGCATCAAGGGACGGTATCTTGGACTCGGTGTTGTTTGGCTCGACGGTGGAGCCTGAACCCACGTTGATTATCGGGTTGCCCTTGAGGTCTGACTTGACATAGGCCTTGATTATCTTGACAAGGTCGCCTGGCTTGAGGTTCTCGATGCCGGGAAGGTTTGCCTTTTCGTCCCAGAGCTTGACCTTTGCCCTCTGGTTTCCGTCATAAACTGTCATGTTCCTGAGCAGGAACTGCGTCCCGTCCTTCCTCGAGTACTGCCTTGCGGGATAGACGTTCATTATGCGCGTTTCAAGCGTGATTTCCTTTGCGCCCACGTAAATGTCCTTGAGCGACATCTCCACCTTGAGCGGCTCGCTCAGTGAGACGCCGAGGTCGGACGCAATCAAAAAGAGCGCTCCCTGGTCCGTAAGGTAGCCTGCCCCTATCTTTTCCTTCTTCCTCTGTATCATCTCCTCGAGGTCCTTTCGCGAAAGTTCGGGCTTCTGTTCCAATAACTTGCTCATCAATGAATCAAATTCGGACAAATCAAAAACTGTTAGAATCTGTGTGTTAATAAAAATTCCCGCGCCTGAGCGATCTAACAAGAATATGTATCGGTTCTACGCCCGCCCAGTAGGTACAATAGGCGGGCAGGAAGACAGACTGTAAATGCTCTCAGTAGAGGCAAGGTCGCTTTCAAAATCATACGGAAACGTCCCGGCCGTGGACTCGATTGACCTTTCCGTAGGTCCTGGCAAGATCTTCGGGTTTCTCGGGCCAAACGGGGCCGGCAAGACCACTACCATCAAGCTACTTACGACCCTTATCCCGCCCACAAGCGGCAGGGTGAGCATCCTTGGGATTGACGCGTCAAGGGACCCTCTTGGAATCAGGAAGAAGATAGGGGTGGTGCTGCAGCAGCCAAGCTACGAGCCAAACCTCACCGTGGAGAGGTCGCTTGAGAAATACGGGATGATGTGGGACGTTGATTCAAGGACCCGGAGGGAGAGGACCGAGGAGCTTCTGGCAGCCTTTGACCTTGAGGATATCAGGAAGAAGAAGAACGACGACATATCGATAGGCCAGAGGAGGCGCGTCCAGGTTGCGCGCGAGTTCATGCACGACATGGACCTTCTATTCCTTGACGAGCCCACGGTGGGGCTTGACCCGTCTGCAAGGAGGGGCCTCCTTGACTATATACGGGGCAAGGTAAGGGACGGCCTTACGATATTCTTTACCACGCACATACTTGAGGAGGCAGAGTACCTCTGCGACGAGATTGCCATCATAAACAGGGGCAGGATTATAGCGGTGGATACGCCCGACGAGCTCAAGAACAAGTTCGGGCGCGAGAAGACGATAAAGATACGCCTGGGCGGGACGCATGACATCTCATCCATGCTTGAGGGGCTGGCAAGTTATGATATTTCGCACGACGAGGGCACCGTGATTACCATACATTCCGCAGACTCGGAGCGCGCCCTTGCCAGGATACTCCAGGTATTAAGCTCAAACAACATCGGGGTGGAGGACCTAAGCGTCGTCCCAACCTCGCTTGAGGAGATATTCCTCAAGGTAGTAAAGGATTCCAACTCAAATGGGGAGAACCATGGTGCATCCAATAATCAGGCTGGTAAATAGGAACCTTACCATATCACTCAACATGGGGTTTGTGATATGGCAGGTGGTCTTTCCTGTCATATACATATTCGTGGCAGGCTTTGCGTACACGGCCCTCATCCACAACGTGCCGTTCGGATCAAAGAACCTAGACTATCCCGCGTTCATTTCGTCGGGGATGATAGGGTTCAACATCATGAACTCGACTCTGATATCAGGCATAATAATATGGAACGACAGGAGGCACGGGATGTTCGAGCAGATACTTGTAGGGCCCTTTACGCGCGCGCAGTACATCCTTTCAAACGTGTATACCATTGGGATAATCGGGCTTGTATCTGCAGGGCTGATTACGGCAATAGGATACCCCCTGTTTTTCAAGTCGGTAGAGTTTAACCTGCTCACAATACCGCTTGTAGTGTTTGCGTCAATCACCGGCGCCATACTGTTTGGCTCGATTGCGTCAATAATCTCAACCAGATTAAAGTCAAGCGAGGGATTCAACGTCATTATCAATACTGTCTTTCTCTTCTTTGCCTTTGTCAGCACGGCCTTTTATCCGGCACAGGGGGCGCCGCCCGTCCTTGCAACCGCGTTCTATCTCAACCCACTGACCTACCTTGTGGATGTGGTCCGAGCGGGAATCTTTGGAAACTTCACCAGCACCGTGGCATACGAGATGGCGGTGCTTGTCACCGGCGCAGCAGTCCTGTTTGTGATAGCGACAAAGCTCCTCTCAAAGCTTGAGATCTAGGCAAAACCTATGCCCGGGGGTAAAGTTGCTTTATATGTTAAATTCACGTTAGATATCGCATGCAGGTTCGAAGGAGAAGCAGCCTCTGGTTCCTACTGCCCATAGTGTTCAACATACTTGGAGGGCTTGTGGCATACTTTGTAATCCGGGACGACGACCCAAGGAAGGCCCGCAGCTGCCTGCTTCTTGGCGCAATCCTTGCCGCAATACCGGTCCTGCTCATTTTCGTGCCCCTGCTTGTGGGGATAACAATACTTCCGCACTTTATGCCCCACATCCAGGCCCCGCAGATGCGTTACATGTAGCTTGGCTGAGGAGATCAAATTATACTTATAAGTAAGAAAATTCTTACATTAGGCATGGGAATGCGAGGACAGATTAAATTCAGAACGATAAAGGTTTCTGCAAAGGGCCAGATCACTCTTCCCTCTGACATACAAAAGGAAATTGGGATAAAAAAGGGAGATGAAATCCTGCTAATAAGAAAAGGCGAAAGAATAATTCTTGAGAAACCTGAAAAGCTGGCAAGCAGAATCGAAGACGAATTTGTCGATATGGAGTCGTTGTCTGAAATGTCTCTTAGGAAACTGTGGTTAAACAAGAACGACGAGATATGGAACCAATACCTAAGTGAAGATAAATGATCTCACAAAGGGACATTGTCTTATTGTCATTTCCATTCTCAGATCTCAAAACCTCCAAGGTCAGGCCCGTCTTGGTACTTTCAAACGATGAGTGCAACAAAAAATTTGAAGATTTTGTGGTGGTACCGTTAACGACCAACTTGCGATCGAGGGATTATTCCGTGCTAATCACGGAAAGGAA
The DNA here is from genome assembly GCA_021325615.1 of Nitrososphaerota archaeon. Taxonomy (GTDB): domain Archaea; phylum Thermoproteota; class Nitrososphaeria; order Nitrososphaerales; family Nitrosopumilaceae; genus Nitrosotalea. The sequence goes on from JAJPGU010000006.1 coordinate 52,033, forward strand.
CCTTGAGAAAGGAAGGTTGATTGTAGACAGCAACATAAAAGTGGACAGAATATTTAGCGTGAGCAAGAAGCTGGTAAGGGCAAACATTGGAAAAATAAACATGGAAACCCACAACAAGGTAAGAAGGATGCTTTCCGAAATAATCAAATGAACCCATATGGAAAATATCATCTGAAATAAGATGTCACGACACAATCTGTATCGCAGGGCAAAATTGTAGTATCAACTTGATTGGAACTGAGATGGCAGCTTATTAAAGTCAAAAAATCGGCTGCCATAAAGAATGCACCCGCACAAACTGCAACCATTTGCAATGTGGATTACTGTTGCGTCATTTTTTTAAGGCGGCACGGGACGATTACAGTCAAGTATGAACCGTATGCGAGTGCCAAAGGGCAGGCTTGCAATCTTTTCCGCTCTTTCTGTTGTTTTAGTGGCATCAGTGGCTCTGCTTGTGGGGCATCCCGCCCTGAGCACGAGCCGCCCAGATTTTTCGCACGTTATGGTCAATAATCAGACTGTCCAGTACCTGATTTCGGGAGGCACGGTCAGTTCCGTAAAATACAACGAATTTCTGCCATCGCTTGACCTTGTGATCAGGGCCAACTCTGCAGGCAGTGTAACGCTTGACGTGCCAAGGGACCTTCTTGACTACAAGGACAGGTTCCTGCACGACGCCCCGTTTATCATAACGGTAAACGGAACTGAGACCAGGCCTGATAACGAGCAGGACCAAACATATTCCAGGAACCTTACCATGAGGTTCAGCGAGGGAACCTCCATTATTGAAATCATCGGCAACGGACATGCAAACCTCAAGGCGCCTGCCCGGGCATCCTATGTCAAGATAACAAACCCAGACCCGCACGTCAAGGACCTGTTTGGCGATTCTGTCTCTACCATGGGAGGAGACGTTGTCATCGGTGCCCCGAATGCATTTTCCGACAACGCCACTAGGGGAGGCATGGTATATCTTTACGACACAAACGGGAGCATGGTTCTTTCAATTGCAGACCCTGACGACAAAGATGGCGACCAGTTCGGGTATGCGGTTGCATCCCTTGGTGATTTTATAGTGGTTGGCGCACCGACTGCACAAGTTTCGGGTGTCGAGCAGGGAAAGGTGTACCTCTTTGACAGCGAGGGAAAGCTGACAAGGACCATTCTAAATCCTGATCCCGGTTCAGGCGGGCAGTTTGGCTCATCCCTTGCGGTGCAAAACGGCCATGTTATCGTAGGGTCTCCTGCCGGACAAAGCGACGTGACAAGCCCCGGCTCGGTATATGTATTTGACGGGTCAAGCGGCAAGAAACTCCTGGCAATCCGGGATCCGGAGGCGGACCAAAATGATCTGTTTGGATTTTCCGTGAATACAGTACAAAACGAGATAGCAGTGGGCGCGCCAAACAGCAGCTTTGGGGCACCGGAGGCAGGATCTGTCTTCCTCTTTGATTCCGACTCGGGCAGCCTGTTCAGGACGTTCTACAACCCAGATCCTGATAACAGGACGGCGCCAAACCAGGGCTGGGACCAGTTTGGCTTCTCGCTTGCAGGCACGGGCAAGTACCTCATTGTGGGCGAAAGGGGAGGTGATATCAAGAAAATGGTAAACGGGCGTGAGGAATACATGGCTGACCAGTCAGGCAACGTGAGGATATATGATATAACAAATGGCACAAATGTCATGACGATCGAAGACCCCACACCAGTACAGAACAACGACTTTGGGGTCTCAGTTGCGGCCTCCTCTGACAAGATACTGGTGGGGATGGACCATGATGATACTTCGGGATTTGACTCTGGCTCGGCATACCTTTATGACATCTCAGGCAGGATGCTTGGAGCCGTACAAAACCCCGAGCCCACGCCGCCTGCCGCAGAAACAATGGGCAACTACTTTGGTTCTTCAACGGCATTCCTTGGCGGATACCTCGTAGTGGGTTCGCCGGGCGACAACACGTGGACCACAAACGCAGGGGCAGTCTATGTCATAGAGGAGAACAGCACCAAGCCCCTCCCTCCAAACCAAGGGCAGATGATACACTGCATAGACTGCATCAGATTACCTCCGCCCACGCCGTGAATTTTTTTGGTGAATGAGTAGGTAGCCCGGCCCAGATTCGAACTGGGGTCAAGGGCTCCAAAGGCCCCTATGCTTGACCGCTACACTACCGGGCTCCGCTCCAACTTCGATTCCGTTCCCTTATAATGTATTTGGATTGTTTCTGAACCTTAATTAGGAAAGGCAGGTTTGGGAGAAACATGCGCGTCCTGCTTTCCATCATGTTGGTATCCATTCTTGGCGTCTCTTCCATTGGGATGTCGTTTGCCCAGACAGTCGGGCCGCAACAGCAGCAGGTGCTCGGCATCTATGCCCAGATTGTAATCCGGGACTCGTCTGGAAACCTGGTCTCGTACCTTGAGACATCGAACGTCAGGATAAACGACCCGTCGCAGTTCAACCAGATTATAGACGACAACATAGGGCAGTTCAAGAGGACTGTCGTCACTACAACTTCCGGGGACATTGAGATCCTCCAGGTAAACGAGACGTTCGTCCACCCGTCGCCAACCATTGTATCGCTGAACCTGATATCCCTCAAGACTGCGGAGGGACCAAAGACCTTGGTAATAGCAGACCATGACGGGTTTCCCGTCATACCGGGAGACAGGATGACTACGTACTGGACGATTGTACGGACGGCTCCTTCCTAGACCTGGCCGAAAAGAGCACGCCTGCCCCTATTGCGAAAAAGACGGTAAGCGAGACGAACCTGTAGGGCTCGTTTGTCTGCTGGGTAAAACCGGTCAGGAGCGGCGCAGTCATCAGTGTGACAAGTATGAAGAACATCACCGAGTCGGCATGCATGATGCCCTTCCTTGAGGCAAAAAAGAGCATTACCGTGAGGGGCAGCAGGAATAGCACCACGACATAGTCAAACCTCATCTGCATTGCCATTGCCGAGAACCCCTGCCAGAACTCTGACGCGCCAAACGCAATGCTTGTACCCACAAGGTTTGACTGGAATGTGGCGGCAGCAGCCGCAAGGATGGCACCGACCACCCCATAGGAGGCAAGGGAGTAAATCTTGGACCTCTTGGGCAGGGACGAGCGGGCCACAAAGTAAATCGACATGGGGAAAAAGGCAAGCGTCAGGGGTTTTGAAAATATGGAAAGGATGTATGGCACGGGCGAGGGGGGCCAGAACTTGGTAACAAGATACAGCGAGAAGAGGTACAGGAGCATCCACGAGTTTTCATAGCTTGCAGTCGTGCTGTACGCCACAAAGATGTCGCTCTGGAGCAAGAGTACCATGGATATGATTCCTGCAAGCCTCTTGCCCGTGATTTTTTTGGTAAAAAAGTAGGTCTGCAGCAGAAGGGCTGCGCTTATGGCAAACGGTACGGCCCTTATGTTGCCAAAAAGGTGCAGCGAGGCTGAGAGCAAGAAATACCTGAAATGCGGCTCGAATGTCTTGCCAAACTGCGACATGTCCCATGTCAGGACCCTCTGCTTGACTGCGGCGTAGTCGACCCATGTCTCTTCGTGCGCCATGGTGCCAGCCGTTATTGCCGCAAAGATTGCAAAGATTGCCACAACGCCGATTACTGCCTGCTTTTTGGAGATCTCAAACGATGACAGCCTGGACATGACCGCCTTGCACCTTGACTTTTTGTAGTGGGCAATCCCGATTGCAAGAACGGCGATGTTTACCAGAACAAGCGGGATGGCAAGCTCTCCTGGCTCGAACGGGTTGATTACATCAGGTGAGAAGACCTGGGCATTGAAGGGGCTTGTGGCCCTCGTGATAAGGGCGGGAAAGACCGCCGGAATGAGGGTGATGAAAACAACTGTAACGGTAGGAATGAAGACAGCCCATGACAGCAGATGCGGGCGGATGGAGAACGGTTCCCGCTTTTTCTCCTCGGGCTTTCTGCTGTTCTGGTTTGCCTTTTTGTCAGCCAATCGAGATTCATTGAAGGAATGGGTTTAAAAGTAAAACGGCTAGGTCTCGGTCTTTATTTTGGAAAACACGTCTGCCCATTCCAGGCCCTCCTTCCTTGCCTGTGCCTGCGCGTTCTCGTAGAGCATCTGGTAGACCCATGATATTATCTCGGACCAGATTGCGGAAAGCGAGGCCTCGTCGGAGAAGAAGACGCTTGTCCTCACCGCAAGCATTGCAGGTATGTTCCTTGCGTTCTGCATGGGGTCCTGGTGCCACTTTTTGAGGACCCTGTCGCAAAATTCCAGTATGTCATTTTTTGAAAGGGCAAGCCCCTCTGGATCGTCATTTTTTTTCTCGCGGGAGTTTTTTGCGGCACGCTTTTTTGCGGCCGTTCCGTTTCCCTGCCTTTTTGTGACCCTTTTCTGTCTTGTGCCGGATGCCTTCCTCATTGGTATCATGATATATCACCTAGTCTTTAGCGGTTTTGTTTTTCTGGTACAATGACCGGCTGATCCCTTAATAGGAATGGTCCCGTATTGTATGGTGATATGAACATTTATGACATGAAATCAGTGCGCTGCTCAAAATGTGACAGGTTCATAGGAGAGATAGAGTTCGATGCGGTGGTCACCCTGCCAAAATGCGGCAGATGCGCCAACCCGATGCCGGAGGGCGATGACAAGGTGCAATACATCGTAAACAAGTTCAACAAAAACCCAAAGACGTTATCGCAGACCGCGTAGAGGATTTCTGGAACAATCCACAGGTATTACAGGCCCAGCCCTAGGCCTTGGCGGTCTTTTCTTTCTCAAGGACACGCCTTGAATAGATCAGGCTTGCCACTCCGGCAACTGCCACTGCTGCAATCTCAAAGTATACCCAGTCCGCGCTTGGGAACATTATTGCATGGTTGTAAAACGGCGTAAAAAGCGGGAAGCTTGAATCCCCGCCTGAAAACGCGTCAAATGACAGGTGTGACAGCAGCCCTGCAAAGGCAGCCGCGCCAAGCCTGTAGTCCCTTTTCCCAAAGACCGACATCAGGACCGCTATTGCAATTGCGCCAAACGCAAACGAGTGCGACATCCTTGCAAGGGCATCCACGTGAAAAAGAGCTATGGCGTGATCAGAATCAATCAGTACTGCAAAAAAGCCCGTCACTATGGCATACCTTGCGGACATGAATGCCGCCCCTGCAACAAGACCCCAGAACAAGTGGCCGCCAATCTCGTGCAGGTTGAGGCCCCCGACGGGGTTGTGGAGCGCAGCCTTTTCCGGAAGGAGAATGCCTGCAACGGAGAACGCGGCAGAAAGGGCGCAGAAAAGAAGCGAGGTCTTGACTATAAAGGGAATTTCTTTTTTCAAGCGCTGGGACATTGTAGTTGCATGAGGTGGACAGCCCACCCATTTTAATCTAGATCTGACGTTTTGCAGTGCTTGCATTATGGCTTAGAGTTTGCCCGTGTCCGCTGAACTGGACAGAACGGATAATCCTTATAAGGTAATACCAAGAAAGTAATACCATGACCACGGTTGTTTCTGCAAAGATACCGGACGAGCTGAGAAAAAAAGCAAGGGAACACCATATCAACATAAGTCAGGTAGTAAGAAAGGCAATCGAGGAGGAAGTAAAAAGAAGGGAGGCAAGGAACCTGTCAGAAGACCTCGGTAATATAGGTCGCGTGCTGCAAAAAAACGTGAGCAAGAGGGAGATTGTAAGAGCCGTAAGATCCTCGAGAAATGAAAGATAGCCTCTTTGACGCTAGCGCCCTGCTGAATCTTTTACGAAACAAGGAATCAAGATCGATAAAAATCCTTGATGATCAACACGTGCTGGATCTGACCCTCTACGAGGTCTCAAACGCCATATGGAAACTCTCCTATCGGGAAAACAAACTTACACGCGAACAATCACGTCTCTTGCTTGATTCCATATTGACCTTGCTATCGCGAATGCAGACGAATAACATCAAGGGACTCGAAAAACACGTGTATGACCTTTCCACAAAGGAAGGTCTTACAATTTACGACGCGTCTTACCTTGCAGTAGCGGAAAGATCGGGTCTTGTTCTTGTAACTGATGACCTGCAATTGGCAAAATCGGCAAGAAAATACGTAAAAACCATCAAAAGCGACGATCTTTGACCCGCTGCCGACGGCCTCTCACAAAACCTCATCGTACATTCTCATAATCTTTTGATACATGGATTCTTGGCTGTATTTTTCAGCCAATATCCTGTACCCGTTCTGGCCGATACTTTTTGCATTGTCTTGGTTTTTCATTACCTCAAGCAATGCCTTTGCCCACACACTTTCGTCACGGGGATCAAGCACATAGCCCGTAGTTCCACCAATAACAATTTCAGACATTGGCCTTACATCTGAAACCAGGACGGGCCTTTTTTGTTCGTATGCCTCTAGTATTACGAGGCCAAAGCCCTCGCACAGGCTAGGAAACAGTAATGCCGCAGAACCGGCAATTGTTTTTGCCTTGTCCTCCGTGGAAACATAGCCAAGAAATTCTATGTTTTCAGATAGGTTGAGGCTTTGGACAAGCCCTTCCAGTGTTTGTTTGTGGGGGCCGCTGCCTATTATCACAAGCCTGATCCCAGGCTCGGTCTTCCTTGCGATGTCTACCGCCTTTATCGCAACCTCGAGATTCTTGTAAAAGACGAGCCTTCCCACATATGCGAATTGCAAGGGGCTGGGTTTCACGTCGGAAATCGTAGTCGGCTCGATGGAGTTGTAAATTACGTGAATCGGCTTTTTTGCCCCGAATTTTATCAGGTCGTCCCTTGTGGCCTCGCTTACAGTATGGATGCAGTCATGACGAAGTTTTATCATTAGTTTCTCAAAAAACGGCGCAAGAAGGACATTCATCCTTGATATGTCGCTCTGCCTGCCCCATTCCTTCCAGTAGTTTTTTCCGCACAGCGAGAATATGTCGTGGATTGCGGTAACATGCGGCCTTCCGGTAAGGGATGACAGGACCGAGCCTGCAAGGGCGGGGGCAAAGTTGTTCGAGTGTATGATGTCAATCTTTTCCTTTTTTATAATGCCAAGGCCCGCCCTGATGGCATTGATGGAATAGCGTAGGTTGTCTGTAAAACCGGGGGGCAGGCCGCCCTTGTATTCCAGTGTGGGTTTTACGAAAACCACGCTGATGTTTTTGTGCTCCCTGTACTCCTCCCCTGAAATCCTGTTTGTTATGACAAAAACCCTGTGGCCGTTTTCTGCAAGTTTTTTTGCAATAAGGCTGAAGATGTACTCCCCGCCTCCCCTGGTGGTGGAGAAGAACTGGGATAGCAGGAGGATGTTCATGTACCTTCTAAAAACACACCGTTCTAGAATCTTTCTAAATTCAGGTGTTCTTCAGCTTGGTCTCAAGAAAAGGCCCAGCCCCGTCCCAGCAGTGTGTGAAATAGTCAAGGCACCACTCGTGGAACCTTGGGTCGTCCGAGTAAAACCCCTCGCTGATGTCTGGGCTGCCGTCAAGTTTTGGAAACATGATGCAGGCCTCGTTCTCGTTTAGTACCGCAACAGTCCTGATGCCGTCCTTCATCCTGCGCTCCACCTTTCCCTCCTCTATCATCTTTTTGAAGCCGTGCTTTTCAAGGATCTCCCTCCTGTCGTTAGGGATGATTGCGGAGCTTGAGAACACGGAACGAAGCTTCACCCCGCCCTTTACCTTCCTTACTATGGGCTCGATGAAATCAGTGGTATAGGGAACCTCAAAGAGCACGTTGCAGATGTACTTGTCGGCCGAGTCGTAAATCTCCCTCCACTTTTCAAGGACCTTGACAAACCCCTTCACGTGCCTTCCGGATTCCAAGGCTCCCGCCCTTTGGAGGAACTTGTCCGAGATGTCTGCAAAGCCGTGGCCCTTGAGGTAGGCCTTGTTCTCGGAAAGGAACCTGACAAGCGTCACCTGGCCGTAAAGGAGCCTGCCGGCGGTGCTTATGGAATATGACCCGTCCGAGTCCTTTGATATCAGGCCTGCCCTTGCAAGCCTCTCAAAGTTCCTGAACACCTCTGGCACGGTTGCGTCCAGCTCCTTTGCCACTACGGAGACCTTCTGGTTCTGGCCGTAGAGCCGTGAGAGGATCTCAAGCCTCTGCTCGCTTGCAAGCTCCAAGAACTCTGCCGCTGCAGATCCCAACCCCTCCCTCACGGCCTCTCTAACACATGCCATCAATCTAAAGATTATTCCATGCCTTATGAGGTGGATTTGCATCAGGAGCTAACCGGTTGCAGTACAAGCTAAGTTGCGGTTATGACTCCATGTGATGAAGATACCAATGATGGGGCGCAGAGGACCTTCCGCATATCTCAGGAGAGAGGAGCTTGCCACTCTGGTAAGGGAGAACCTAAAGCGCGCAGACCTCCTTGGGGGCATGTCAAAAAACTACTGCGTCGGGCTTGTCGACGTAGCCAACTCTACCGTCAATACTGCCCGGATTCCAAGCAGCAAGATGGGCGAGTACTATGGTATCTTCCTTAATGCCATGACTACAATAGTGGAGGAGTTTGGGGCAAAGGTCATAAAAAACATAGGCGACAGCCTGCTGTACTATTTTCCAAGGACAGACTATGCCTCAGACAGGGACTCTTTCCTTGACGTGCTAGAGTGCAGCCTTGCGATGGTAGACTCTCATGACACGCTGAACTGCATCATGACAGAGAGGTCCCTTCCGCGGACGGACTATCGGATCTCGGCAGACTATGGCATCGTCACAAAATCCCCCACCCGGGGGGGAGAGGACCTCTTTGGGCCGACCGTAAACCTGTGCACAAAGATTAACGGGGCGGCTCCCCCAAACGGGTTTGTAATCGGCGGGGACCTGTTTCAATTAGTCAAGGCGCTCAGGTGTTATACCTTTGGCGTGCTCGGCTCATACGGCCTTGGTCTAAAGTTCAGCTATCCCGTATACACGGTACAAAGGCGCGCACCGAACATTAGCTTGCAGTGATAGGGCTAAGCTCAAAGCGCAAGCTGCTGTAATATGGTACCATGTCCATTAGACTGCATGAATCAACATTTCAGAGAGTTTTCCGCAAGGGGAGGCGGCGGTGGCAACCTTATTGCCAGCCTTGGAGACTTTCATGATTGGACCCCGGCGTACCGGCAATAGAATAATCTTCTAGAACCATCTACTTATTAGAAGCGGGATTGCAGTTACCCTTGTTTGCTAAAGGCAAGGGCCGGTCACAAGATAAGGAAGATTGCCGAGGTGCTGGGCCTGCTAGAGGAGAAGGGCAAGGGCAGGGACTGGCTTCTTGAGGAGCTGAGGAGGCACAAGATAAAACTCGCAGTGGTTCCGACAAACGCATATGACATTCTTTGTGCGGCCCCGAGTGATTTTATATCGCACATTTCGAGGCTGCTGCAGAACGACGAGTTCCTAATCGAGGACGTCCGCACGCTTACCAGCACGTACCACTGGTTCTTTACGGATATCGTGGGAAGCTCAAGCCCCTCGATATCGACAAAGGAGCAGGCCCGCAAGATACTTGTATTGACAGACCTCATCCGCAAGTCCGATACCTTCCGCCACAACCCAGCCTCGTCGGTTGTGCTGACTACGGGCGACGGCATGGTGATCGGGTTCTCTGACAGCCCGGAAAAGCCGCTCAGGCTTGCCATCGAGACCCAGAAGGCGATCTCGCGCTACAACCTCCTGCGTACCACGCGGGAGAAGCTGCTCATCAGGGTTGGAATTGACACGGGGCCGGTATACTCGATTGACGACCTGAATGGAAACAAGACCTTCTGGGGCCCTGGAATAATCACGGCTAGGCGGGTGATGGATCTCGGGGGCCCGATGCAGATCTTTGCCTCGTCTAGGATTGCAGATGACATCAGAAGGCTCTCGCCCGAATACAGGGCAATCATGCACCCAGTCGGTGATTATGCGGTAAAACACGGGGAGCAGCTCCTGATTTACAACATTTACGGCGACGGGTTTGGGAACAGGAACGCGCCAAAAAAAGGGAAGGTGCAAAAGAGCAGGGCTGCGGAGCAGGACCTCAAGAACAGCAGCACGTTCTACTTTTCATCAATAGACCTGGGAGTAGACATAACGGACCCAAGGAGGATGATGGCGCGCCACACTTGGACATGGGACATAAAGAACATATCTCCCGAGCCAAAGGACCAGATATTCTACTACCTTGACGGCGACACGCCGCGCGACTTTGCAGACATGAATGTCACGGTAACTGACGGCGAGGGCAGGGAGCTTGAGATAATATCGCTCAGCGTAAACAAGCCGTACCACAAGGAGTTTATCGTAAAGCTCTCAAGGCCGCTTAGGCCAAACCAGAAGGGCCAGAGGATAACCCTCCAGTACGACTGGGAGGAGCCCGAGCGCAACTTTTTCTACAAGATATCTTCTGATTGCAAGCGGTTAAGGTACAGGTTTACCATGCCCAAGGGCCCGGAGGTCAAAAACAGGGTGCTGATGATAGACCCTGAGACGGGCTCAAAATCTCATGCCTCGCCTGCCGCAAAGGTGAGGTCCCTCAGGGGCAGGACTGAGATAACCTGGCAAAAATCCGACCTTGCCGCATACGAGGCCTACAGGTTCGAGTGGTAAGGCTTCCCTGCCTGATAGCCTTGGTTCTAGGATTCCGGCCAGTCCCCGCCGCAGTCGGGGCACCTTCCCCTGAACCCGTGGTATTTCGGCTCGTGGACCACCAGGGCATTGCCACACCCGCATGACTGGCACTGGGTCGTCTCGTAAACCAACCTCAGAGCCCCGCCTTGGTGCAGACAAGCGTCGTAGTGCAGCGGATCTCGGGGATGCGCCGGATCTTTGACGCAATGATGTAACCCAGCTCCTCCGCGGTCTCGGCCTCGACAAGAGCCAGGATGTCGTGCCTCCCTATTGTGAGGGTGCACTCCTTTATCTCGGGGAACGTGCTTATCTCGTCAAGCACGTGCCCCTCCGAGCCCGACTCGCAGTTTATCATCAGGTATGCCCTTGACCCAACCCTGTCAATTTGGAACATTTCTGACATGATATCATACCAGCACGATGCCATGTATCCCGAGCTTGCGGTACAAGCTAAGGACTTGACACCCAAGCTAAGCATGTGATATCAAGTTGCGGTTCGAAGTTACGAAGGTATGGCGTCAAAGAACAACATAAGGGAGGCAATAGTGTCATACGCGATTGAAAAGGCGCTGGTTGAATACGGCAATTCCGCCTACGAGGAGGTGTACTACAAGCTGCACAGCGAGTACGCGCTCCACTTTGTAGACTGCTTCCACAATCCTGACACACTCCGCAAGGTCCTCCTTGAGACATTCGGCGATGCCTACTGCAACGTGGTCGAGCTTATCCGTGCCCAGCTGGGGGAGTATTCAAGCCAGGAGCATGTGCGCAAGTTCCTCAAGGCGCTAGAATAGTCCCGTACGGTCCGGTATGTGCAAACGATATATTTGAAACTCTTACCTGTGAGATTCCTGGCATGTAAGGACCGACCCTTCGCCAAACCTGGACGCATAGATTACGGCATGGTGGTTCTTCTGCAACCTTTCCATCCATTCCTTTTTCCTAGTGGGCTCTATCTTGGAGATGTCGTAGGGACAGATTAGCGAGCCGCCAAAATCCTCAAAGGCAGAGTGGGTCAGCTCCTCAAGCTCCATCTCGACTGACATTCCCTTCCTTGTGCTGACGTCGGCTACAATCCTTGACACTATGCGAAAGGGCATGCTCAGGCTTGAAAGCAGGATGCCGATGTTCCGCTTGCAGTCGTCCATTATCTCCTTCTGGTCCCCCTCTACCCTGTGAATTTGGTGTACCTTGAGCATCCCTGTCTGGAAGTATTTCAGGGGGATGCCGTACGTGAGCATGCGGATGACCACCGAGCCTGAATCCTCGTCGGTTGCATACACGCACTGCTCGTCAAGGGCAAGCCCGTTCCGTATGAACCTGAACTCGATAAGCCTTGCGTATTCCGGCTCCTCATAAAAAAGGCAGATGTGCTGCTTGTCCCTTATTGAATCGATAAACCTGAACGGCGCCGGGTCTAGATCTGGCGAAAAACCCACTCTCCGATACCCCCATCCCAACCCATGTCCTAACACATACTATGAACGGTACTAGGATATTAAGACGATCCCCGGAATGCCTCGCCTAATGACAGAATCAGAAAACCGGCCAAAGACTGCGGATATCCAATTAATTGGAAAAAAGGCCCTATCTGGGACGGTATATCACTGACCCTTCTGGCCGGGCCAGACGGGAATCTCGCCAGCCTTGGCAAGGTTGCCGTTGTCAACACCGTTAACCACCACGTCTATGTCGTTGCCCCCAAGCTGAATTCCGCGGAGGGAGTTGACGCGGGTGCTGCTGTGCCAGAATTGGAGCAGGACGTCTGGGTTTCCGTTGTTTCCCTGCTGGCCATACCTGTCCTCAAAAGCAACGGTGGTGACATTCTGGCCCGAAATTCCATCGCACATGTTGGTATAGAGGTCGGGGACGGTTTGAATGAGGTAATAATTCGTAAGATACCCACCCTCCTCGTTTTTAAGCTCGAGGTCGTTGTTGAGAAATTCCAGCACGGGAGCAGGTACCGGTTCCGAGTCCGTGCTGGCATTTAGGGGGTCCCTGGCCTTTGATGACACGCCGGTCGGAACAGCATCAGGTATTGCAATCGGCGCAGAGTTGGCAAGGACGGTGGCAGGGCCCGCGCCTGAGATGCCCACCAGAACCCCGTCCGGTCCGAGACTCGCGCCCCTCATGGAGTTGATGGTCTGGCCTGTATGGCTAATCTGCAAAAATATGCCAAGGCCTTCGCTTGAACCCTGTCCCCAGTAACTGTCGGGAAACGCTACAGTCGTGATGTTCTGGCCTGTAATGCCGTCAAAGGCTGCACCATAGTTGTCGGGAGCGTCCTGCAACGTAACATAGTTTGTAATCTGGGTGCGCCCGTCACCGCCCGTTATCTTTACCGCGCCCCCTGAAAGAAAACTGGATACCAGGTTTGGAGTGCCCGCCAGCGCCTGGAGCTGCGGCAGGGCGCCGAGCTGGCTATATGACGTAACGGCCGTGCAGTTTGCCGTTCTATGAACTATTTCCATCCTGTCAGAACTGCTTCCCATGAAAAATTTGGAATGAACCAGGTCTCCTGTATAGTTTGCAGCAAGGTATGCCATTCCATGTCCCCCGGGCATATAGTCGGCAAGGCAGACAAGGGCGCCGTCCTGTGAATGGCAGCCCCGACTAGAAAACGTGCCCCCGTCACCGCCATCGCTAAATGCAACGCCCCCTGATACCGCAAGCCGTGTCCCATTGTCGCCATCCCATATTGTGGCATTGACAGTTGTCGCGCCAGTCCCGGTATATGTCTGGGGCGTCAGGCTCATTCCTACCTGCCGCTTGTAGTCGTTTGATATTATCAAGGTAAAGCCCTGTGTCCCTCCAGTAACTTGGGAGCCTGTAACCACTGCCTGCCATCGGCCCCCGCTTGCGTTGCCCTCTGCCATGAGGACGTTGTTTATGGTATCATTGCCCCTTGTTGCTGCCTCCTCAGGCTCGGCGGGGTTGAGGAGATATGGCAGTATCCGCGTCCCGTTCGGACTGAGTAGGGTCAGGTTCAGCTGGTTTACCAGGGCCTCGTTTGCAAGGGGTGACGGGGGAGGGTCGTCCCAGACCAGGGTTGCCTTGACATTCTCGCTTGAATTGGAATCAAAGCCAAAGGCAACCGTCTGGCCCTGTGCTATGCTTCCCACATTTATCAGGCGGGCTTGCTGCATGGCCGCATCGTCGTCTACTAGTTTTACCGCCGCCTTTGCGTCAAGGACCCCCCAGCCGTACTTGTAGCTGGGTCCCGGACTGCCGACATCAAGCGCGGTGTGGACAAAAATTGCCTTGATAGTGCCTGGAAGCAGTGCGGGAGACCTTCCGTGCAGTTCGTGCCACTTTTCAACCAGGAGGGCGGCAGCCCCTGCGGCCACGGGAGTCGCCTCGCTTGTCCCGCACCCGCTCTCATAGTCTGCACGGCCGTCCCCAACATCCCAGTCTGTGGAAATGAATGTGCTACCAGTCGAGTTGACAAAGCATCCCGGAGCCGTAATGTCGGGCTTGATCCGCCCGTCATGGGTTGGCCCAAAGCTGGAAGAGTCAAGTACTGTAAAGTTCGCCGCGTTCAGTGCCCCGACCGCTATGCTGTTCTTGGCGGTAGCGGGAGGGTCTACGGTCCCAAACCCCGTCGGCGAGAGGGGGTTGTAGTTTCCCGCCGCCTCAAATATCGGAAGGTCCTGCCCTGATACCATGCCGGTGGTCATGTTGTCTATTACGCGCGAGGAAAGCGTATAGTTGTCAAGACAGCAGGCTGGCTCGACATCGGAGGCAATCGACATGGAGGCAAGGTCTATGTTCCTGCCATAGATGCTGCCATAGTCGTTTGTAAAGTTGTTCTCGTCGTTATACAATGACGGGTAGCAGCTGTTGCTTTCGGGCGAAAACTCCAGCTTGTCGTATCCGTCCGAGACAATGTTGACATGCGGTGCCATCCCCTCCCACTCCATGTATGACCCGTTGCAGTATGACTGGCCGGGATTTCCAGGGTCGCAAAGTTCCGGCGAGTTGCTGTTCTTGCCGCTGCCACCGAGGAGGCCTGCAACCTCGGTTGCATGGGTCTCGTTGCAGGAGCCTCCGATGTATGATATCCTGTTGTCAAAATCCGGATGATGGTAAACGACACCCCCGTCATAAAGGAAGACGTTTACTCCATCCCCCAGAAGGCCGGTTACGCCATTGCCTGCATTTTCCTGCTGCTGGAGGTAGTCTATGTTGGCCCCGGCCCTCGCCTTGTCGTTTTGTTCGACAAAGGGAGGGTCAACAAGGTCGACAAACTGCACTCCGTCAAGGCCGGCGATATTTGATACCGTGGTGGTAAGGTTGGTGGGATGGAAGGACGCCGTAATCGCAGGGATTAGGGGGACTTCTGACCTGATAGTGCCGCCATAATTTGCAATCTCCTGCGCCAAGGCTCCCACGTCTGCATCCCTCTGTAACTGGATCGTCAGCAGCACGTCGCGGTTTGTAATCGACTTGATAAGCTGGTTCGGGGGAACGGCAAAGGCCCAGGAGGGAAAGTTCTTTGGGTTGCCGGTGCCAAGCAGCGGGGATATCTTGGTAGCAACGGGGAGGGGACCTACCCACCTTATGCCCTGATCATAGGAGAGTGCCCCGACGTTGGCGCCGACTGATGAGGCGATATATGCATTGCCTGTCACGTACTGGGTGAGGGTGATTCCCTGCCGTGCAAGGCTGTCTATTTCTGCCTGTGAGGGTATTGATGAAAACTGGACCAGGAGGTGGACCCGCTCCGTGGAAAGCGTTCCCATCTGGTAGCTTGAGATGCCGCTTGTGGTGTTTGGCGGGGTATAGCCTCCGCTCCTGAAAAGTATGGTGTACTGGCCGGGGTTTGCGTTTATCGTTTCCTGCACACCGTTGTAGGAAAACGCTGCCTGGCTGTACCTGGAGTTGAGGGTGTCCGAAATGGAGACGTCTGATAACAAGAGCGGTCCCCAGTTGACAAAAATCCCGCTGCCCACGCCCCCGCCCTCCGTGAATGTGATGGGCTCAGAGCCGGGACTGAGGGACTCGGTACTCATTTTTGTAGGGTCTCCCCGCGCGGATTTGGAATTGTTCAGCATCTGCTTGCCGTCTGACTGGAAATCAAGCACAAGTGAGCCCCCCGAGAAGGGGTTGACCACAAGTAGGCCGTTGTGGCCAAACATCATGTCTGTAAGGTTTCCTGCAAGGTTCTGCATGGCAGCCGTGCCGTCTGCGTCCCTCTCGCCGTTGGCGTCAAACGCCTCATAGTATAGCGTGTTGTTCTTCGGGCTTGAGCCCCATGTCCAAGAGTCTGCGTCGGTAGGGTCTATGTTCAGCTGGGGATCGTCAATGGAAAGGAGGGCCTGGTCGCCGTTCGTGTAGGATTTCTTTGCGGAAAATGCGCTTATGAGGCTGCTTGGAATCCTGTCAAAGGTCAGGCTTACGGTCTGGTCCCCCGAAGACGCCTGGTAATCGACAACCACTGCCGAAGTCAAAGAAAAATCATACAGCTGGATGACAGGCCAGGCATTTACGAGCCCCTGGGGCGCGCCATATCCTGAAGGGTTTGTATTCAGAGGCTTGGCCTGCCTTACCACGTGCTCTGCCAACTTTCCGGTACCGGGATAGGGGCTGGCGCATGTGTTGGTAAGGGGGCCTACCGGGACCTTTGTGCCTGTCAGCGAAAGGCCCATCCCGTCTGAGGAATTGCCGCGCGCCATTGCAAAGCCCTTTGCCTGGGTAAAGTCAAGGCCTCCTATCATGCCCTTGCCACAGAGGGCGCCAAAGTTCATGCCCTTGCCCTGCAGGGGCGCCGTGTCGCTTGCAATGATTGCCTGGTTCCTGTCTGCAAAGTATCCGTACCAGTTGCCGTCAGTTGCCTGCGCCATGCGGAGCCTCTTGCCGTCTATCGTGACAACGGGCTCGCCATAATGCTCGTCAAGCCTGTTGATGCTGGGATCGGAGACCACGACCTGGATGACCTGCGGGCCTGCAAAGTAATTGTCATACTGGGGGTTTTCGGCAGACACAAAGAGGTTGGGATGCGAGCCTACCTGCGCATATGCCGGCTGCACGGGAGAGTCCGGTACAAGCGGCGCGAGGTACTGCATGGGCGCACTTCCGGAAACCACGACTGCCAAGAGGAGGAGGCTGCCAAGCCTTGCACTAGCATGGTTTTCAGGATGTGGGCGGGCCAAGTCACCTGCGTCTTGCGGCCACCCAGATTCCTACCCCGCTCATCACGGCAATTATCACTATTCCTGCAATTACCGCAGGCATTCCATCCCATGTGGTGCCTGGCTGCGTAACCAGCAAGGGCACAGCGTTGATGTGCGTGAGGGGGTAGTCCTCATGGTTGTCTCCCTGGGTATAAACGTCGGAATCAAGCCCGCTCTCTGGCAGGACGGTCTGGTAAAAGTTCGTGCTTGTCCTAAAGTCAAGGGGTTCGGGATACCCGAGGGCAGAGTTGCCGTTTGCAAGGAAGTTCCAGTCGTTAAAGCCGTTGAGTGTGACATCCGATGTCGAGGCAGAGCAGGACTGCATCACGTTGTTCATTACAAGGGAATATGTGTTGGAATCAAGGCCGTTGTTGTCCCAGTCGTTTGTGACGCCTGTGGTGCTCTGGAGTATGGTGCCGCTAGGCGAGGACCAGAAGATCTTCCTCTCGCCCTGGCACGACGAGCCCTGCGGGTACTGGTCTGATCCTATGTTTGAATCTGAAAGCGATGCCTCGTTGAGGCTTGCAAGGGCCGTATTGGAATAGTCAAGGGGCCTGCACGAGTCCGCAGTCTCGTTGAACATGTAAACATAGTTCATCACGCTGAGGTAGTTTGGCTTGCAGTTGTTAAGGTCGCCTGCGCCGCCGTGGCTGAGGCCAAGGTTGTGGCCAAGCTCGTGCATGATGGTGCCCTGCTGCTCGTCAAGGCTTCCTGTCCCGCCTGTGAATCCTCCAAGTGATACGAGAAAGTCGTTTCCAAGCACCTCGGCCCATCCTGAAGAGTCGGCCCCCGATATCTGATAGTCTACAAACATGGCATAATGGAAGACCTGCCTCTTGGCGGTAAGGCAGTTAAACGAGTTTGCATTCGACGGGCTGTAGCCTGGCGGAAGGCCGCTTAGCGGGCAGTATGCGGCATTTCCGGACCTTTCGTCAACAGTGCCAAAAAAGTTCTGCTTCAGTATGGGATAGCTCTCATAATACCCCTGCGTGCTGGGGCATGGGGCCTGTGAAAACGTGGTGGCGGTGGTGACCCTCTTGACATCGCAATAGTGGACGCCGATATTGCCGCTACCAGTCGATGGCACCTCGCCCATCTGGACATGCAAAAGGATGCCATGCTGGTAGAACGCGTTTACCACATTGTATACTGCCTGCGGCTGGGGGCACTGGTATGTCATGCAGTCAAGCTCAAGGTAGATGTCCTTCTGGTTTGTGGACGGGCATACCGTATAACCTGTAGGGTCGTTTGCAAGGGTGTTTCCCGGAGTGCACGGGATGTCGTACCTGTAGTGGACAGTAACCCCGCCTATTGAGCTGTCGTTAAAATTGACATGAAGCCCCGGGCCATAAGTTCCGTCCTTCCAGTGTGCACATATTCCGTCCTGGCTGGGATCCCCGCCATAGGGAGTGCAGTCGGTAACCCTTACCGAGGTTGCGGCATACGTCTTGGCAGAGAGCGGCGCGCTGTCTGGGACATCCGTCGCAAAGGCGCTGCCAAAGACAAGAAATACGGCAATGAAAGAAAGCACAAGCAAGACGGCACCTGTTCCCAACCCCATGATTCAGTTAAACCCGTTTGTTTTCTATTAAGCATTGCTGGATCACTTTGGACTGGGTTGTAAATTTTTTCTTGAATTTTTTATTTTGTCAAAAGATCTTAAAACTCTCGGGTTAACTTGAAAAATTTTCAAAACATCTGGGGTGCAAAAAACAAAGGAGAAATAGCCGCGACTGGACTTTGTTATGTTGGGGTTGGAAGAGCGTCGGGCAGGGGCAATTGTAGCATCACTTGCAGCCGTGCTTTTCTGCATAGTGGCAGCTTCCGTCCCACAGGCCTCTGCAGTCACAAGCATTACATGGGACACGCCAAACCACAGCATCTTTGACGGCGGAATAAACACGTTCACGACCGTGCCGCAGTTTACTGTTACCGATTCAAGGTTTGTGGGGGTCTTGCCTGCAAACCAGCAGATAACCGTGCTTGTAAACTCCACCTCGGACCCTGCGGGAATTACACTGACACTCAACGAGAGCGGAACTACCGGTGTCTTTACGGGAAGCGTTATCTTTTCAAACGGAACGGGGCTTTACGGCACCTCAAGCTCGCAGACGGTGGGGGTAAACCAGCCTGCTGCAAACATCAATCCCAATGCGGTCGATACCATTGTCAGCAGCGGCACGAGCGTTTACGGCATCCAAGTATTCTCGACTACGGACAGCGTAAACGGCATATTCATGAACCTGACCGAGACTGGAAAAAATACCGGAATCTTTGAGAACACGCTGCACTTTACCACGGGCTCATCCGTTCCCGGCAGCTCGATTAGCGTCCACGGGGGCGACATTGTCACGATAACCGACCTTAACAACCAGGACGTTGAAAACGAGATTGCTACCCCCAACCCGAATCCTGCGTTTGGCGCAGTCCCGTCGGTGTTCGGAGACAGGGTTGATGCGGTATACAACGGTACCAAGGGAAGCACCTTCCTCAATTCGGGAAGCGCACCGGGAGGCGGCGGCGGTGGCCTCATCAGGCCGGGCTCGGTCGTGCTTGGTTTGTTGGGGGCTGGTGGCAAGGACCCCGGAGTGTTTGACGCGCCTAGCATAGGGAACGACTATTACTACAGGTTTGGCAACGGCATAACTATAAACGACAAGTCATTTGATATTCAGAACTATTCCACAATAATACCCCAGCAGGTGCTAAAAATCGGGACTCCTGCCAACTTTGGGTTCAAGATTTTTGACGAGCGAGGCCCGTACACCATTTCAGACGTCGTGATGTACTTTCACTTCAAGGGGGACCCGTCACCCGAGAATGCCGACACTTGGATAAGCTGGGACAGGGCAAGGGGGGAGATTGCCCATGACCCGAACAACATATTCTCAAAGACCTCTGCCAAGACTACTATCAACGGCACCTTCCTGCTTGCCAACTTTACCATGGTCCCGCAAAAGCCCATGCCAGACTCGAGCCTGATTATGAGGATGTGGGATGACAAGCTTGCGATGGGCGATGTTCCTATATGGGGAGCAATAGTGATTGTCGATCCGAACGCAAAAGTTCCTGTAAAGAAGATACCGACAGACCAGTATGGGGATTATGTCACCCTTGAGAACATGCTGGACAGGGACGGGTATTACATCCCTACGCTTCTCAACAAGCTGCATTCCATGCATGATATCTATACTACAGTTGACATCAACTGGGTGTATGACAAGGGAGTTGACAAGCTTTCGATGGTCGAGTCGGACAAGTCAGGCAACCTGATGGGAACCGTAGTATCCAACCTCACAAAGAAGGCTTCACAGCCGGCGGTTACGGACCATGACTATTTCCTCTTTACCTCAAGCCAGCTTAACAGGCAGGATTCCTTGCAGGAGCAAAGCGCAAAGCTTGTGGAGGCCCAAAAGGCTGCCAAGCTTGCAGAAGAACTCGGGCTTGTGAGGCACAGCAATTTTGGATAAAGGCATTTCATATCCATGTTAAACTAGGCGCTGCAACAGGGCCTCAAAAATTATCCAATGAGACGCCATCCTTGAATTAATTTGGGAAATACGAAAATTATCTCAAATTATTTCATGGCACTCAAAAATGACATGGATGTGCTTATAATCGAATATGCTATTGTTTCCTGTAATCTGGCATGAGCTCGGATAACCTCTTTGAATTTGTAATTTATGATTCAAAACTGTCTACCTTCTATGCCGGAAGCATACCGCTTGATTTTGAGATCAAGGCAAACGGCCCTGGCTTTATCGACGTATACTACTGGGATACGCCCAATCTGATACTAATGCCGAAATCCAGGTTAGGGGTTGACCTGCGCTATGGCTACCCAGTCTCGGGCTACAAGATCCAAGTCGGGTCAAAGACGGCCACTCCTGAATCTCCCCTGAAACTAAGCATCCTTATGAAGAATAATTTGGTTCACGATCCAGGAACCTATGATAATAACTGGGGTCTTGCCACAGGAGAGACCTTTTCCCCCGGGCTGCCGGGAGAGCGGATTATCAAGATTCAATTTCCTGACGGGATCCTTGGCAAAAGCACACATCCCAAACCTGTGGATTCGGTCATGGTAACAACGGGCGGGGCTACAAAAATCCAAGAGCCCCTTTTTGCAGGATCGACCATTTTTTCCAACGGCAATTTTCTGTCAATTTCAGCAAGTACCCTCAGGAACGGGGAGGCAAGGGGAAAATACTATCTCTTTGTAGAGCCTAGATCTTAGAATGCTGAAATGTACCGGGGGAGGGAAATTCCGGATCGCCTCCAAAAAAAGGTGATGATAGGCCCACCATAACTCTGCTTGGATGGCCATGCGATACCCATTTAAATAAGAAAACCTATATTGATTCATCAATAATCGCGTGGTGAAGTGAATATCAATAATAAAACCTAGGCGCACACTGTCAGACAGGGAGTCTAGGATAATCTCAGAGCTAAGTTACAAGAACAGGCGGATATTCACCCCGGACGACATAAGAGGAATGGTCAAGAACCCAAAGGACTTTCTTGACCATCTCTCGCGCAAGAAATGGCTGCTCAAGATAAGACGGGGTGTCTATGCCGTGGTACCGCTTGAGGCAGGGGAAAAAGGCGCAGACAGCTATACCCTGCACAGCCTCGTCATAGGTTCGCTCCTTACTGAAACGTATTACATTGGATACTGGAGCGCCCTCAACTACCATGGCATGATCGAGCAGACCCCGCCGTCTGTGTACATTGCAACGCCTAGGCCCAGGAACTCTCGTACCTTGCTTGATACGCATTTTGTTTTTGTGACTGTACGCCCGCACAAGATGTTTGGCATCGAGGAGACCGAGATAGAAGGGAGGACAGTGAAGATATCCTCGCCAGAAAAGACGGTGGTGGACTGCCTTGACCACCCGGAGCACTGCGGGGGGACGGAGGAGGTCGCAAAGGCAATCTACTTTTCAATGAAGAGTCTTGACCCAAAAAAAGTGGCAGAATTTGCAAAAATGATTGGCAATTCGGCAGTACTAAAAAGGCTCGGCTACATTTCAGAGGCGTTCAAATGGAACGAGTGCCTAGATGAACTCGGGCAAGTAAGACTCAAAAGCGGATACTCGATGCTGGATCCCACAAGACCAAGGTCGGGGCACATAAGGGAAAGATGGAAGCTTGTAGTCAACGCAGATCTTGATCCGGCCAGGTGGACTGGGTGATAGCCGCACAGGTCCTTCGAAGCCTTGCAAGGCAGTGGAATCTCAGCCTGGACGTGGTGGAAAAGCACTACATGCTGGGCTGGATACTTTACGGCATCTCCAAAACAAGTGTTGCTAAAAGTCTGGCTTTCAAGGGCGGGACATCGCTTTCAAAAATTTACTTTCCATCCTATTGGAGGGTTTCGGAGGATCTGGACTTTACGGTTCTTGGCAGCCTGAATTTTGATGATGCGATAAAAACTTTTGACGAGGAGGTCGCGGCAGTACTTGGGGAAACGGGAAGGATAACCTTGAGACGCAGGGAGAATCCCTACACAAACAAGGGGTATCTGCAGTACAAGATGGGATACACAGGACCAGTAGGAAGCGGGATGGTAAAGATAGAGGTGAGCAGGGAGAAGTTTGTGGGTGAGACAGGAACAAGGAGTGTACCCAACGTTCCTGCAGAGTTTGATTATCCAGAATTTGCAGTCATGACCTATGCACTCGAGACGGTAGTCGGCGAGAAGGGAAGGGCTGTCATAGAACGGGGTTACATAAGGGATTACTATGACCTCTGGAGGCTTCTCAAGGAGAAAAAGTTTGATTTGCGAAAGGCAAGGCAGGCATTTTATGAAAAGTGCAAGGCAAAGGGAGTCGACTTTGTGGATATAGCCCAGTTTTTCCCCGATGGCATAGCAGAGACACTGAGACCACACCTGAAGAGTGGTCTGGCAAGGCTAAGCAGGGAGCCGCTGCCCGCTATAGAGGAGATACTGGGAGATCTGCGGTGGTCGTTACAAGGGTTTTTACCATGATGATCCCTGTGCTCTGAGGTTATCGGCAAGACCTGCAGCCTTGCTATTCCATTCGTGCTGTATGTGGATAAAAAACAGTATCCTGCCTTGATAAATAAATGAAATCAAGCAGCGATTTTTGGGCCGGATTTCATAACATCATGTTCCCCTTTACCGCAATTTGGTAAGATTCGGGATATTTTGATGAATTTGAAATTGTAGCCTGCAATTTTATCGACTTTGATCCGGGCAGAGAAATCACTCACAGCTTAATCCGTTGTAAAATACTCGCGAGTCATGTTGGTGTGTGAGAGCAGGCATGCAGCATAAATCACTAGTATCTCTCTTCACAAAGGGTTTGAATTCGACGTTTTGTGAAAAAACTTTACAACAAATTGACAGTAAGCTCGCCGGAGTAGCTACAAAACTCCTTTCCCCAATTTTTTATTATAATCTTGAAATTTGCTAGAGAGCTCTTGGAATTTCCTATAGGGGTCAGTCATCCGAAATTCTTCAAAATCCTTTAAAAAAATACTGTTCAAATAATCTTTTACAAATTTATACTGATGTGGGAGTTTCGTTAGATTGTCCTTAATTTGTGGTAATGAGTTGTAAATGTGGGCGAATTTTCTTTTCTGCAAAGCATTCTTGTTACAGACAAGAAAGGTGATTTGGTGTTTGCTTGATGCAGTCCTAGTGATATTTTTTCCAAGTTCTTTCAGAAACGGATTGAAAGGCGGTTGGGTAATTATTGTACCATAGTCTCCGGTTATATGGCCTTTATGTAGGTCTTCTGGTGCCTCTATCGGCGCTATCTTTTTTCCTCTCGCATTCTCTTCAGCTGTGCCTTTGCGACTTTTTGTATTTTTTAGATAGAAAATATCATGCTCACCGAGTTTACCTATAGACGATATTATAATGGGCGCATCAACCCACCCAAACACTACTAATTGGTAAAGTTTTTGTTTTTCGGATTTTACCAATTCTGATGCCGTACTAAGATTCAGAAACCCGATATCGACTTCATTCATTAATTTAGATAATTCCTCAGAGCTTGTATGATGAGAATGTTGGTTGATTTTCAATACATCTTGGTAATTTGGAATAGATTTCAATACTAAAGGATGTAAAATGGTTTGGTGTTGAAAGCCTGCCTCTAACGATCCTTCTTGAAAAGGTGTCGTTTCACGTATGAGCCTTCTTGAATTTTCAAACCAGTCTTGCAATTCGTTGGGTAGGGTTTCAAGTGAATCCCGGTCCAGAAGATGCAATTGAATGTTTAAATTCCTATGATCATTCAAGAAGTTAAAAAATGCTATCCCGTTTTTGGTCATCTCGTAAAGTCCAAATCTTTTAGAACCAGAAATATTCTCTAATACACCTTGATTAGATCTTTTCTTTTGTACAATCCCCTGGTATTTCAGTTTTGAGAGTGAAGAATTTACTGTGGTCGGATGTGCTCCTATCCTATCCGCTATTGTTTTGTAGTAGTATATTCCCTTTGAAAGCTGGTCCATAATTTTGTATTCTAGGTAAGGATCTTCAGATGGAATTTGTCTACGCATGAGAATTATAGAACAATCTTCTATTTATCGAATTCTGGTAAATCCAACCCAGAAATCAAATTTGACCATAGTCAAAAGTTGCAGGCAAGTTATAAACTAAAAAAACGATCGAGTAACCATGAAGTTAACCATCTTACTTATCATGACATCATCATTGATATCAGGTATCGGGGTAGCGAGTGCCTATCATCAGGAACTAACAGTTGCACTTCTTTCACCAATGCTTGTAGGTGTATTCAACCACTTTTTAAATAATCATCACAAATTCAAGATAAAAAGAAAACATCGAAAAACAAGGAGAAAACGTAATAATTTTCTAAAAATATTAAAACCCCTCCTTCAAATCATCACCTCCTTTATGGGATAGTCAAGAAAGAACATGGCATGCTTACAGTTGGTATTGTGGACCTTTAATTTTACTAATTTCTGTAGGATTTGTACTTCACAGGAATTCACATCCTTTAGTTTCATCTCGGAAGTTCAACTCGTTTTCTCAAGCATGGCATGCTCAACCCGAGTTGGCAGCCGCGTGCTCAAGATAGCCCGCGGCAAGGGACAGCAATGCCACGGCAAGAATGTCCCCCTTGGTAAACAGCACGTTAAGTTTTGAAAACCACCTGTTCTTGATGAGGTATACAAGCGTCAGGCTCCGGCAGATTCCAACGTAGTACACGAGCATCTTTACCGCCGTGGCAAACAACACATACTGCAGCGCATTCCATGAAACCCATGACGGGTGAGCAAGCGCCCCCACTACAAGCGTCTGGTCTGATACTCCCGACGTGAACGAGGCAACCGCGCCCCAGGCCATGCCAAAGAGGGGTACGCACAGCGGCAGGGAGACGAGGAGGTCAGACCCCATTGCCCCGAAATAATGCCGCTTGTCCTGCAAAAACCCTTGCGATATCACCTTTCCGTCTGCGGGCAGGGTTTCTACCTCGATGCCTGCCACAAATGAGATTACAACGGCAGCAAGGAGTATCTTCATCGTCCTCTTGCTCAGGACCATTCCAAAATAATGTGCTAAAAATATTGCACGCTCTTTTTCCATCTGGATTCTCTCGTCGGACTGGACCCTGAGGAAGGTGTCATAGGCCCGGCGTTTCCTTGGATCCGAAAGGGTCTCATAGGCATTGTTTATCTGTACAATTGCCGCCTTTGCGATATGTGACCTCTCCCTGTCGGGATGGAGCTTTAGTACAAGCGCCTTGTACCGGCTCTTGATCTCCTCTACTGAGACATCGCGGGCAACGCCCAGTATGTCGTAATGGTTTGGCTCATGAGGTTTGACCATTGCCATCCCTGCCTCTCATAAAGGCATCCTTGAGCCGGGGTATGTACCTGCTGCAAAGGATCCTGCCATACCGTGTCTTTCGGTATATCCTGCCTGCCTTTTCCACAAGGCCCGCCCGTTCAAGGTCTGCAAGCCTGCTCCTTGCCTGCCTGTCTGAAATGCCTGCGGCCCTGCTGCATGCCTGTAGCGTTGTCCCGCCTGACGCAATCTCCAGGATGGCAAGGGCTCCTTTTCTTGATAATATGGCAAAAAGCTCACCAAGCCTAGTCCTTGAGGTTTCGGTCAATGTGCTTCTCCTTTCGAAACTTTATCATGCCTGAGGCAGTTCACATTTTTTGAATCTTGCAGGGAAATCAAATGTTATCGTCTAGAGGTTAACAAGCAAGATATAAAAACTTATCTTCCAGAAGTTAAACAGCGAATAAAACAAGGTGAGTTTGTGGGATTAAACATAAAGAAGATCCATGGCAAGGAGTTCCTCTATTTCCTATATGAAAAAAAATCACTGCTAATAGGTCCAAAGGGCGAATACGAAAAAGGCAATTTAGAAAATGTCAAGACATCGATTGAGCGTAACGATTCCAAGATCGATGCTGTTCTAAAGAAATATCTCGATGACGCAATGGAGCTAACACATTACCTGTCAGTACAGGAAAGGAAGGAATATCTATCAAAGAGATACGCAAAGCTTCTTGCCAAGATTGGATCATTAAAACGGCAACAACAGGATTGATTTTCTTCCTCTTGAGGGCTTAAAGCTGGCAACTAGAAACAAAGGCTTTGCCTCTATATTTTCCACAGATTCCTATCAATGTATTCCTTGATCTGGTTTTTGTAAACTGGGTTTAAGGAGACTGTATCCCAATGTTTACGTGGCAAAACCCAATTCCACTTGACAAGGTCTTCGACTTTTTTCATTGTGTTTTTACCATTGTTCTTTACTACGTTGCTTAGCCTTCTTATCATCTTGTCGAGATTAGTGTAGATTTCAGACCAGCTTCCTTGATTCCACCGGTACTGAAGAATCTGTGCTCTTAGCTGCTCATCTGTAAAGACTGACTTCAATGCTGGTATACTTATGATACCTTTTGAAGTCATAATTTAAATACTTTTTATGCCAAGATCTTGACATGCCAGAGGCTAGGTCTCTACTGCTACGTGCGTATGGAAACTCACCACAAATGAGAATCATAATTTATCTGATGGACTTTCCAAGAAATGATTTTACCCAGAAGGAGATAATCGAGGAATTGGGCATGAGCAAGACCACCTTTTACAAGTACTTTGACAACCTAGTGGATTTTGGCATGGTAAAAGTAAACAGGAAGATAGCAAACGCAAAACTGTATCCCATAAACATGGACAGCCCCATAGTAAAGAGCATCAGGAAGAACGTGGATCATATCTCTGAAAAGATCGCAGAATCGAAAGGAAAGAGCCTGCACAAGCCTATTGCAGCAAAATAAAGAGTAGAAAATGAGCCCGACCTAGCCCCGTTTTGGTTCAGGGATTACGCCAAGAAATGCATCATGTCTAAATCATGAAAAATCATTAAAAGGCGGATCATATCTCCAACCCAAGGGGAACAAGGGATTAACTACATCTACGGCATGATTTTGGCAATTCCTGCAGTTGCGGCGGTATTGCTTGTGACCGCAGTTCCAATCCACGCGTCGGCTTCCACAAACCAGACATCGCTCCAAGTCCACCCGGAAAAGGTGATCCCCTTGGGCCTTGCCAAGATATCGCCAAGCGGGAACCTTACCATGATACCATACCATACCAGGAACCATTCCGTGCATACGGCCCTCAAGGCGCTCTCAACCACGCTCCAGTCGGCAAAGGTGTATACCAAAAGCCAGGCCCCGCTGATTAACACGGGCTCTAGCGCCCTCAAGGTCCAGTCTGGAGGGTTTGACGGGCTTGGGCAGGTGGCATCAGGCGGGTATGCGCCGCCCGACGTTGCAGTCTCCGTCGGGCCTACTGATGTATTTGAGATGGTAAACTTGGAGGGGGAGATCTGGTCCAAGTCAGGCACGGCGGTATCGTCGTTCTCGCTTTATTCGTTCTTTGGGATACCGACAAACAACTCGCTTTCAGACCCGCGTGTAATATACGACCAGCTTAGCGGAAGGTGGTTCTCTTCAGTGATGGACATCAGCACAGACGCGGTATACTTTGGGGCCTCGTCTTCAAGCGACCCGACATCCACATGGAACATTTACAATGTTACATTTGCAGGATGTCCAGACCAGCCAAAGATAGGCATGAGCTCGGACAAGTTTGTGATTATAGCCGACGACTATACCAACCACTGCGGGTTATCTGGAGGGGGATACTCGTATTCGGGAGAGGAGTACTGGGTGATATCAAAGTCCCAGATGACGTCGGGGTCTGCCCTGACAGGCCTTACCGACTCGCTGCCAAATGCCACAAGGTTTGAGATGGTTCCTGCAAGGCCGCTCTCCTCCACATCCACGGTATACCTTGCATCGGTGGATACAGGCGGCTCGGTGAATAAAATGAAGTATTATACGATTACCGGCACGGCATCAAGTCCCACGTTACAGGAGGTGGACCTTGCGATACAGGGTACGAGCACGCCCCCGCAGGGGGTGGAGCCTGGGACCACAGATACCGTAGATACCGGGGACGGCAGGATGCTTGATGCAGTCTGGTATCAGGGAAAGATGTGGGCCTCGTTTAACGACGGATGCGTTCCCTCTGGGGATACAGTACAGAGGTCCTGCCTGCGGCTGATTGAGGTTGACACTACAGGTCCTACGGTACTTCAGGACCATGATATTGGCGCATCAGGATACTATTACTTTTATCCGGCGGTATCCTTTGACAGTTCCGGGAACCTGGGTGTGATATTTGGCATGTCGTCTTCCTCCGTATATCCGGGCCTTGCCGTGACAGGCCAGCCCACATATAATTCTGCAAACACTTTCGAGTCGCCGCTTACATTGAAGGCAGGCTCTTCATCTGATACCAGTTCAAGATATGGCGACTATTTTTCTGCCATGACTGATCCGTCTAACGGGCATGTCATATGGGTTGGTGGAGAGTATCATTTAGGTTCTCCATGGTCGACCTTTATCGGTTCCATGGAGGTGAACTCTGCCCCTGTGGCAAATGCTGGTAGTGCGCAGACTGTGGCTCCCGGTACGGTTGTTACCCTTAATGGTAGCGCAAGCTCCGATCCGGATGGGGATTCGTTAACATATTCGTGGACCCAGACCTCGGGCTCGTCTGTCACTATTTCCAATGCAAATACTGTTCATCCAAACTTTACGACTCCATCGGTATCCGTTTCTACAGGGTTGGTGTTCCAGCTGGTCGTAAATGACGGAATAACGAATAGCTCGCCCTCTAACGTTACAATTACGGATTCGCCATGCACCCCGCCCGCGTCTGGGGATTGGACCCTTGCTTCAAGCTGCACTTTGTCATCAAGTGTGGCCGCACCTGGGAATGTGATAGTACAATCGGGCGTAGTATTGACCATACCAAATGGTTTGAAATTGAATATAGACCTCATCCATTATCACCTACTTGTGAAATTGGGAGGGGGGATTTTGATAAAGGCCGGGGGAGCAATTAACTAATCTGGTTTATCAAGATGAACATGAGCAAAGCAAAAATGACGATTATTATCCTATCAATAGGCCTATTTGGGATAGCACAATATGTGATGTATGAAAAAATAATAGAGTCTAGGCAGCAGGAAATGGCAATCGCCTATCAGAATGGATACAACAAGGGTTTAACGGATGCCGCAGTTACTGTCTACAAGCAAACAGAAAACTGCCAGACAACTACTATTACCATTGGAAATTTGACTAGAACAATTTTTGACCTATCTTGTTTGAAACTTGAATCAATGAACATGACAAAATGACTTTAAATCAGTTTTACTGAGTAAAGGTTATTACTTTAAACACAACAATTTACCACTATGAAATTATCCGCACCGTATTTGATTCCTTTAATTGTTTTAGGTAGTGTAACAATAACAACTGTGATTGCAGATACTGTAACCATCAATACGTATCCTTATCAAGTCCCTGGGCAGAGCTCCACGGGATTGACCGTTGCAAGTTCGGGCAATGTCGGCATCGGGACCACCAACCCAAGCTATACCCTTCATGTCATCGGTTCATCATCCTCCCCGGGAACTTTTGGAAATATTGGTACGCTCGGAATAGGAAATCC
>JAJPGU010000028.1 GCA_021325615.1 Nitrososphaerota archaeon
GTGCTTGCCACGGCGCCTGCCCTGTCTGGTGCCGCAACCATGGACGTGGGCCAGTTTGACTTTCCAATCGCAGCCGGGATAAGGGCATATGACTCGTCAAACGACACGGTTGCCACAACGGCGGGGACGCAGCAGGTTTACGGCGGGGATGTCTATGCTGCCAGATAACGCACCGTAACCCTATATCATGGACGAATTCCTGCCAAGATGAGAATAATTCTTTACTGGTGAGAATATTTGAGTATCTTGCCAGTGGTAGTATCTATCAAGACGTCAATAATCTCTTCCTTGAGCAAGCCTACCTCCATTGATACGCAGCACATGGTTCCCTCAGCTGAAAGAGACCTGAATATTACGGGCGAATGATATTGTTCCAAGAACTTTCTTGCAATGGCAATTGCCCTACTTTCGTTAATGTCTGACCTGTTTTGTGACAATTCTTCATCCCCCCAAACCTGTCGCATCTTGTCTTTACTGTTGATCTGGAGAATTTAACCATTGAGTGAGTTCAATATGTAAAATTATTAAGTAAAATGACTCTGTCATCATCAAACTCAGCATCCGGCCTTCTGAATATTATTACGTAGAAATTCTAGCGTAGCATCTACCAATATTCTGATAAACTTCTAAAAATTCTAATGAGCATAAAATGAACTTGGTTGTTTGTATGTCCTCGAAGCCCGACAAAACGCCAAGACCTGCAGGCTTGTATGGGGAAACGACGCGTGCTTCCTTTCCATTGGACAGTGACCCCGTAGGCGGACAGGCATCTGGAATGCAGGCAACTGAAGGGCTACGATGATCTCGATGACCATGGAATTTCGAAAACCAGATGAGGGCAAAACCCACGTTCCAGCGGGGCTCATAGTGCCACTTTATTTCGGCCCAAATGGAGCATGGACCAAACTTGTCGAAGAAAGTTGCAAGCATCCTGAGATACCAATCGTCGCAGTAATCAACCCAGCAAATGGACCGGGTATGGACATCGACTTGGGATATGCAATGGGCGTCCGCCTGCTCCAGTCGAGCGGAATTGTCGTACTGGGGTATGTGCATACAAAGTATGGGGCGCGAAACGCAACGGTGGTTAAGAACGAGGTCGATTTATATGCAGACTGGTATGATGTGGACGGAATCCTGTTTGACGAGATGGCAAATGCGCGGGGGCAGGAATCCTACTACTCAGGCCTCACCATGTATGTAAAGGCAAGGGGTATGTCCATGACAGTGGGGAATCCTGGTACGGATACCCTTGTCAGCTATGCCGACACGGTAGACAATCTAATTTTGTATGACAATCCGGATCTTCCTCCAGAATCGTTGTTTGGGGGCTGGCATTTGAAATTTGACACCAAGAAATTTTCTTTTGTCTCGTATGATGTAAACGCGGTACACCATAGATCCCTAAAAACGCTCATGGCAAAGGTTGGGTATTTCTTTGTGACTGACGGGAGCCTTGATAATCCTTGGGGTAAACTCCCGTCGTATTTTGACGAACTCGTCATACTGGTCAACTCGGCGAGGGCCGTGGCAAAGCAAAAAATCTGAACTCTAGGACATTTTAAAAAGTTAAAGAAAAAAGGAGTTAAATGACCATCTTGACGAGTCGGTCATCGCTAGTCTGCGATACCATGTCGCCTATTTCTTCATACAGGTGCATCAACTTCCTACCTTTCTCGGTAATCCTGTATATCTGGACGCCCTCTTCGTAACTTATGAGTTCGTTGGCCTCCATGTATGCAAGATATTCCTTGAGCTGCGTGTAGGACAGATACGCCTTGTACATGATCTTTGTCTTCGTTGCACCAGAGCTTACCGAATCCAAAATCATGGAAACAATTTCAGCCCTGCTTCTGTATTTCATACATCATCCGTCAGGGTAATATTATAAAAACAGCTTGCAGAAGTATTATAGAAGAATTTTCTAGTTTTAGTATGCATCATTCGGTATTTGTTGTGATTCAGGCATCGTATTATTGTTCTAGTATTTTCTACCAATATAGAAATAATTAGGAACCGGGATTT
The DNA here is from genome assembly GCA_021325615.1 of Nitrososphaerota archaeon. Lineage (GTDB taxonomy): Archaea > Thermoproteota > Nitrososphaeria > Nitrososphaerales > Nitrosopumilaceae > Nitrosotalea. The sequence goes on from JAJPGU010000028.1 coordinate 2,026, forward strand.
CCATGTAGTGAATTATCGTTGCTTGTAATGGGGACTGTGACGCAGTTCTTGTCTGATCTTGAGTTAAACAAAACACGTGGGCCTGTCTCATCGAGTTGCAGATACAGGACAGGAAGATACGTCATGGCAACTTTGTTATCCACATTGTCAGTGGTGCTAATATTGCACATGCCAGCCGTGATGGCTGAGGGAGAACCGGGTGTAATTGTTCCGCTATACAGCTATCCGGGAACAATGTGGGACAAACTCGTCGAGGAAAAAATTGCCCATCCCGAGGTGCCCATAATTGCTATTGTCAATCCTGATAGCGGACCGGGGACAAAGGACGGCAACTATATCGCAGGTATTCAAAAACTTGAGACCTCGGGAATAACGGTTTTGGGATATGTCTATACCCAGCATGTGGATGTGACCGAAATCAGAAACGATATCAACGAGTATAAAAATTGGTATGGAGTAAATGGAATCTTCTTTGACGCCATGTCAAACACCCCGGGGAATGAAACCTTCTACAAGCAACTGACGTCCTATGTAAAATACATGGGGATGAATGTTACCGTGGGAAACCCTGGTGCTGACACACTTCCAAGCTATATTGGCACAGTTGACAACATTGTAATCCATGACAACAGCGGGTTTCCATCAGTTCTGATGCTTGGTGGCTGGCACGAGAATTTCACAAAGTCGAACTTTTCTTCGATATCGTATGGCGTGGACAGCATAAACCAAACAGATGTAGCCGATTTAGCGCGGCATGTCCAGTACCTTTATGTGACTGACTTGAACCTCCCAAATCCATTTGGTGCCCTTCCTAGCTACTTTGACAAGCTTATGGGCATGCTCGAAGTCCAAGGCGGTACAGCGTCCGTATCGGTAAATGCCTATTCTGAAAGCAACAAATCCCTGGGTGGATTCTGGACTATTGTAAAATCAAGCTCAAACACCACCACCGGATTTACGCCATTTGTCTTTAACGCAACGGCGGGAGACCTGTATGCGGTGAGTGTTTCAAATTATGGAAACTACACGTTTGACCATTGGGACGATGGTTCAAAAAATAGCACCAGAATCATCCGGCCCTCGCAGAACGTGACCCTTACGGCGTATTATGAAACCAACCAGAACCAAACGCTTTTGTCAATCCCATCCAACCAATCCGCGGCGATTTCCAGCGGAAATCAGTCCCAACCCGCGCAAAAGGCCAATACCACATCCCAAGCATCGTTGGCAGGCAGCCCTGAAAATCTCGGACGTATACAAGCAACCGTGATGTATACCGGGGGAGACAGGGCAGACTATTCGCTTTTGTCTTTCAAGGTATTTCAGGACACCTCGCAGACACCTTATGAGGAGATAGGTTCCGTGTCAAGCAATCCCTTCTACATCGATAATCTTCCGCTGGGGCACCGGTACAAGGTGGAGGTCATGGCAAACGGGATGGTTTCGGACGTGGAATATGCAGACCTAGAAAAACCCACGGCACAAATGGGCCTGTACCTGCCATTCCCAGGGGGCATGAGGCTGCACATTTTTTACAACGATGGATACACCCCCATCTCGAATTCAGTAGTGACTGTAAAATCTCAGGACAACAAGACATGGGCGACTAGCACCACCGACCAATACGGGGAGACTCTTCGGTTTTGGCTAGAGCCGACAACAATGAAGAATAACTACTTTATAATCGAAGTACAGATAGGGCGCCATCTCTCCTATTTTTCGAGCCCGGTGTTTCTGTATGCTGGACGGGGGCAAGAAATTAACATCGTTACGCCATGGCCGCCCACAGTAGACAGTGCAATTGCGGTAAAAATTTACGATTCAGAGTCACAATTGTATACTCCAAAGGACGGCTCACTCATGGTGGGAGTCTATGACAGTAACAATAACAAAATTGCCGAATCGGCGGTCAACCCAAGAGGGGAGGCTGATTTTGCAAACCTGAGGGTGGGAGACTATGTGATACGGGCAGTTGATGAATCCAACGGATCCTTGTGGGGCCAATCCCAGATTACACTTGATGGCACCAAGACTGTATTTGATCTCTATGAAGCAAGGCAGGTCCCCGAAAATCAAACCGCGTCGCTTCTGGCAAACTAGTTTCTAAGAATACCTGCGTTCCCAATCTTTTTGGTAGGAGTGTTCTCATCGCCTTGGTCCTCCACCGCGGGAAGCGTGAAGGAAAAGGAGGCGCCCTTCTCGATTTGTGGGTTGTTTTCCGCATCTATGGTGCCTCCATGGGCCTCCACTATGCCTTTGCATATGTAAAGGCCAAGTCCCGTACCCTTGTCGGATTTTGTGGCAAACTTTGAGAATAAAATGGGAATCATCTGGGCGTCTATTCCCCTGCCCTGGTCTTTCACGCTCACCCTTATCCCATCCGACGTTATCTTGGAAAACACTATGATTTCTCCCTCATCCGTAAACTTGATGGCATTGTTCAGCAGGTTGGAAATGACCTGTGCAAGACGGTCTCTGTCTGCATTAACCATTATCTTTTTGCTATCCGACTGGTGACTTATCCTCACCTTCTTGTTCTCCGTGTGGACCGACTCGTCCTTGACTATTGTTAGAATCGTCTGGTTGAGGTCAAAAATTTCCTTCTTCAGTGTTAGCGACTTGCTTTCCAGCCTTGTCACGCTAAGTATGTTTTCGGTCAGCCTCTGAAGCCTTTTAGCATTTCTTATTATGATTTTTATCTGCGGGTTGGACTTGCCCACCTCTTCTTCCAGAAGTTCGACATTCAGCAATATTGGCATGATTGGAGTCCTGAGCTCATGTGCGGCTATGTTGATGAATTCTGTCTGCATTATCAGCTGCTTCTGGACTGATTTGAAAAATTCCGAAGTGATTATTTTCATGGATTCGGATTTGAGTGAGCTCGAAATTATCGGATCCCTTATGGCCTTTTTGATCATCTCGTCTTCCATCTGGGTGTCCCTCAATACCTGGATGAAATTTTCAAGCGCCTCGAGGCCTCTGCTTACCCTGATGTTTGCCTCCCTAAAAACGGCCTCTTGGTTCAACCTCTCCTTTATCAATGAATGTTTCAGTTGGATGTCTACAGTAGTCTGGTTTAGCTTATCCCTCACCTGCTCTATCTTTTCAGCCCTTTGGCGGATCATCTCCTCCCTTGCAACAAAGGCATCCTTTTTTATCTTCTCAACCTGCTCCCTGATGTAATTCTGAATCTTTTTAACCTGTATGGCATGCAGAACGGCCCTGTCTGTTTCTTCGGTTATGTGTGTCATGCCCCACCTCCAAGACTTTTTAGGATTTCTGACTGCATGACATTGAAATCCTCTTCGGTGATCCTCCCCCTCTCATAATCCAGCCTCAGCTTGAGCAGTCTGGACTTGAGCCAGAGTATCTGCTCCTTGGACTGCTGTTCCCCGGCGAGTCTGTTGCATTCGTTGAGGACTGATTGGAGGGTGAGCTTCAAGATTAGGTAGGTGATGAGCATCTTCCTTCCCTCAACAGAATGAATAGGGAGCCCAAGGTCCGCTCAGATGGAAAGTGAACCCCTCCTTGGCATACTTTGTCTTTATGGATTCTAGCCTCTTGTGGAACCTTGTGGCGCCGGCCCTGTCAATCAGATATGCCGCATTGAGGATTATCTGGTCGAAATCTGATCGTAGCAGGCAGCTCTCGGAAACTGTCTTTCCTAGGTCGGAATGTATCTCTTGGGACAAGGCCTCTATTCTCCTGTAGGTGTCATTTCTAATCGCCTCATCCATCTTCATTTTCAGAAAGTAGGATGTTCCTTCCCCTGAGGCGGCAATTTCCTTCTTTATTTTTTTTATCTCGGCATTGTTGTGTGAGACGGTAGAAAATTTTTTCAAATTTGATTCCTCGATTAGAACCTTCAGACCAAACTCGTCCTTGCCCCTAATCTTGGCCATTTTTCCCTTGAGATCCTTGTATGATTTTGCAAGCATCTGCTTCACCCCGTCTTCCGACTTGAACATGATTCCGAATCTGGCAGGAAGGATTGTGCCTTGAGTTCGAGACTGTTCCACCACCCGTTGGTGGTGTGTTATGGACTCTGCATCGGGCTGCATTTCTTTTAATGGCACGTTGCTGACTATGGCGCTTATGTCCTTGTATGCCACTGTGAATGCATCCTTTTGAAACAGGCCTGCCTCCCTGAAGGTAACGTCCTGAGATCCCTCCATTATGCAATACAGGTACTTTCCATTAGGCACGTTTTTTCACCCTCTTTGTCTTTGTATTGCCCGGGACGGCAGAAAGAGTTGCAAGCAGGTCTAGTGCGACAAGTTCGATCTCCGCAACCGAAATGGTAATCCTGCCACCAATCACCACCCCCTTTGACAGAAGACTGTCGATCACATCAACAAGCGATGTTCGGCCTAGTTGAAAGTCCGGGCTCCTCAGAATCCCCTTTAAAACCCCGTCGACCTCGTTTCTCTCCAGTCCAAATTCCTCCGATATGTGGGACATCTTCTCCTTAATCTGCATGAAAGCAACCCCGAGACTCTCCACCTCCTCGGTGGTAAGGGTGCCGGATTGCATCCTCCTGCGAGCCTGGCGTTCAAGGACTTGCCTTAGAAGTTCTACTATGACGAGGACCAGCTTTGCCAGACCCTTTTGAATTTTCTCTCCTTCAAGATTGACCTGTTGTACCTGCGCCTTTTTTGCGGTTTTTATCTCGGAAAGCACGCGAGATTACCTCCTCGCACTCTTTGTGACTTTCATTTCTACCTTCTTGGGTTGGATTTTCTCCATCTTTTCCCAAGGGAGTTTTATGCCATAGCGCTTGGCAGTCTCCAAGGATGCGATTACTAGGTTGATTTTAAGGGAGAGCAAATCTACGCCCACTATTGAAACCGTGATGTCCCCTGTAATCACAACTCCCTTGTCTAGTATCCTATCAACGAGATCTACTATTGTAAGTTGTTGCTGGGTAAGCTGCCTAGATGACACTCTCTGTTGGTCCCTCTCGTTTCATTTTACAATATCCGCACACGCCGCTGTCTTTGAACCAATGTCTCTCGCAAAATCCCTCGAGGTATTCCTCCCCGACGGTCTTTGCAAGGTGCGACATTACAATGTCAAGCGGAGTCCCGCGCTGACACTCGGGGCATCTCGTAAATACCCAACCTGCACTCATGGCTTTTTTAAGACCGACATCAGTGAATTTGCCGCAAACTAGACAAACTGCCAAAGTGATCAGTTCTCTTCTCTTACTTTGGCGGAAGTCCCGGAGGGGCTGCTAGTCCTAGCGCTGATGCGTATCTTAGGAAGGTGTCTATTCCGGATACTACAATTCTTGCTCTTATTACAAGAATTTCGATGCCCACAAGTGACACTGATAGGTTAGCGTCGACCACGAGACCCTTGTCTAACACTCTGTCGACAAGATCGTAAATGTTCAACATTGGTCGGTACATTTGTTGTTGTGACATTTTCTAGACTAGTCACCTAGCAAATTGTTAGTTATAAAGTTCTATGATGAATTGTTCTAGAACAATCCTCTATTCTATATTAGTAAGAATCGTCTGAATGCAGTTAAGTTTCATTATTTAAAGAACTAGTTCCAATGGAGCAATATTGAACAAAAAAACGATCCTGGCTTTTGCCATTATTGTGCTAGTCCTATCAGTATCTGCATTGCTTCTTTTCAAAGATGGTACCTTCGGAATGGCCGTTCATCCGCGGTTAAACGGAACGATGGAACTTGTTGTGATCCCATATTTTTCCCCTACCGACTCGCAGTGGCAGGCGATTTACGATGAGGCGCAAGAGTATCCTGGAACAATCAAGTATGTCGTCATAAACCCATGCAGCGGTCCCTGCGGGGCGGCGCTTTCTTCAGATTGGGCGCAAGTCATTTCCTCACTAAGGGAGAGGGGGATCAATACGCTCGGGTATGTCTATAACACAAACGAGAGCCTTGGTAATATCGACTACTACATGAAAGGGACCGGAGTCCATACGGATGGGATATTTTTTGACAATGAAGGGAGCGAGAATGATGTGGGCAGTTTCCAGCAATATGCGGCATATGTGCACCATCTTGGTGGCATCGTGTACATAAACCCGGGATACAATTACAGCTACGTCTCAAACTATCTGCTGTCCGGGGAGTCGGACGTTGCAAACATGTACGAGCTTGGGTATGGAGACTCGCACAAAATATCGGAAAACAAGGCCTTTTCCCCATGGAAAACGAGCGTGATTTTAGGAAATGTTACAAATCCCGAGGAGTTGCGGTCGGGGCTTTCGGAACTTGCGTCAAAGGGGATAGGAATATCGTATCTTTACGGGGATTCTTATGGTAGGTTGCCGAAATTTTTTTCAAGCGAGGTGGAGGAGGCGGCCGGAACATTCGTTAGGGACGGAAAATGATCCTCCTGCCGATGATATGTGCTAATTTTTTTCAATCTCGGAGTTTATGTGCGCAACCAAGTCGTTGATAGTTATCGGCTTTCGTATGAAACACTTTACCTCCAAGTTTGGAAACATCTTCCTGAACTCCTCATAGTAGACCTCAAAAGCTGTAAAGAAGCAGATTTTCACATCGCTGCTTTTCTTTTTAATCTCCCGGTAAAGCTCAAATCCGTTCATTTTTGGCATTCTAATATCTATCAACAACAAATCATAAGCATTGGGCTTGAATTCTGAGAGTGCCTTCAAAGGCTCGTTGTATGTGTGTACCTCGAACCCCTTCTTTTCCAAGCCCGTTTTAATTGACGAGGTAATGTCCGGCTCGTCATCAACTACCAGTATTTTCTTCATCGTGGTTTTTTGCTCCATTTTGTTTAAAAATTTACCGTATTTGCATCTTGTCTGCTTTGGGGTCGAAATTAGCCTGAGGCAGTTTATATGATGTGTGATATGAACGTGGCTTGACGGCTAAAATCTTGATGGTTTTGTAGGCGGGCCACATTCTTGCATCAACCACGACATTTTTAGGAAAATGCGGGGTTTTGCCAGATGTGATTGATGTAAAATGGCCATTCCGATCAAAGTTTGGGTTGATTCTCAACCCGTCTCGCGTAATAAATTTCAAACATGTCTTGTCCTCCATACATGAATATAATGACTATGGAAGAATATTCTAGACCTCTCTCCCAGTGAATTTATCGAGTATCAAGCTCAGGCGGACGAGATGGCATCCTAAACCATGGGCTCTAGCTTTATTCCATGTTCCCTTTCTGGTTGGACGACAATGGCGTAAAGGTGCGACCATGGGGTTTCAGACTGGAGAAACATGGTTCCATCCAGTTCAAGGACGCTCAGCCGTATGTCGGCAACTTGTGATACAATCGTGTGTCTGCTGTCCGGCGATCTCCTTGAAATAAAGATGGACAGATCCGAGTTGGATTTTACCTTCGCCAGGGCACTATTTGCACTCTTGCCTGTGCCTTCTTTTGAGGAAGACCTTAAGGTTTCAGCGCTCAATACCGTGAGCACCTTCTTATTTTTATTACGTGTTCTAATTTTTTCAATCTCCTCCTGTATTTGCGCCATCTGGCTCGAAACTTCTCCCTCCAAGTGGGATTCAACATGTCCTTCAAGATTCGGGAGGACATTTATCAAATCGTCTTGCAAACCGGCTGATTTCTGGTATTTTTTTAGGGCATCAAGGCTGCTTTTTTCTATGGGTTGAAACACCATGGGGTTGTTCCCTGCGATGAAATTGACCATCAGCTTGCTGAGAAAGGCAAGGGCGATCTTTGCGTTTACGTGGGAGTCAAGCTCGATGCTGACTATGGAACCGAGGGGGAACCCGCCCCCAAAAATTTCATCCAATTCATGATAACCAGTCGAAAAGTGATTGTCCCTGAGAAAGTTCTTGTCTACGTGCTTTGGGTTGAAGAAATATTCAAGATTAAAGAAATCTGAGGGATGATAATGCTCATAGCTATGGAAAAAACCGTAGTTGAGAGAGAAGGTATAAAGCGGTCTGTTGATTCGCACGCCTCTTAGTTTTGACAAGTAGACTTCTCTCACTAGCCGCTCATTATGGTGCCGTTGTCTGAGTTCGATGATTCCATCGACCAGAAAATCAAAAGTGTCATCTTCTGGGGACTCCGTCACGAAAATAATCTTTGCTCTGGCACGCTCCCTCCAAGTCTGCAGGACCTTCGCATTGTTCATCAGTGCCTCCTTATCCATGAGAAACCCAATCGCATCCCAGGTGTCAATCACGATGGTCGGAGCCTTGGTATCCATAAGCTCGTTCGTAATGCGTTCGAAGAGAGATCCAGGCTCATCAAGTCTTGCATCTACAAATACGTGTTGTTCTTTATTATGCTCCGAGGATTCGGCAATCTCGACATGCCTTGACTTTGGGAAGAAGCTCTCGATCCATGGGTAGTACTGGAAAAGCTGGTCTGGCGAGACGCGTGTAGAGATATACAGGCAATTTTTGTTCACATCCAAATCCTTAAGGATGCTCAGAGCAAGGGTTGTTTTTCCAGTACCTGTATTGCCCTTAATCAACAAGGAGAAGGTTTCCTGGCGCAGAAACTGCGAAAGTTCATCTGGTATCCTGACCTCGCTGTATAACGGATGGCCGTTTTCTATATTGCCCATCATTGACTCAAAGTACCTGTTCAATATAAGAAAATATGGTTTCTGCTCCGTTAGATTATTCGTTTAGGGTGATGTGGTCCATATCATGTCGGACCGGGGGCTAAGAAACCAATTCCGCAAGTGTCTGTATTTCTTTCCAGCAGGCTCTGTGGTACCACTTGTCGCCATATATGACGTCCCCTTCAGAAAATTTTACCTCGTACCGGCAGGCAGAGCACGTAGGCAAAAAAAATCCGATTTTTTTCACGCCGTCCTTAGGAATGTTTCTTTTATAGTGATCCTCGTCGTCAACGGTTATCGCCTTGCTCTCCGTGCCACCCTTGAAACGTGCTGGGGAATCATGTACAACCATTACAATAAGATATCCATCTAATATTATCTGCATATGCATACAAATTACTAGAAGATGACTCCGACTGGTCTGAAAAAACCGTCCTAGGAGGGCAAAAACTATTTTACTGTTACGGATTTTGCCAAGTTTCTTGGATAGTCGGGATCCGCATCTTTTTCTATCGCCGCAAAATAGGCCAGGAGCTGGATTGGCACAATTTCAAGAAATGGGGAGAGCGGCTCCGCCACGTGAGGGATTCTTATCCAATGATCGTATATGTCGCTTTGCTTGTCTGAAATGCCGATAACCTTGGCTTTTCTTGCCTTGATTTCGTGAGCACTTGATAGTGTATCAAGATGGGTGGAATCGCTAGGATTTAGGACAATTACGTACACGTTCGAGTCTACCAAGGCAAGAGGACCATGTTTCAATTCCCCGCCTGGTAGCCCTTCCGCATGGATGTAGGCAAGTTCCTTAATCTTTAGGGCTGCCTCAAGGGCTATGGGATAATGAATGCCGCGGCCTAGGACGTAAATATCTGAGGCGTTTTTAAGTTCCCTTGCAATTTCTTGGATCTGCCTCTGGGAGGCGATTGTTTCTACCATGTGGCCCGAAATCTCTGCAAAATCCGGCAAATTGAAATCTGTCGAGAGCCGGGCACACATTTTGTACAATATTGATAGTTGGGAGGTGAAACTTTTGGTGGCGGCCACGCCTATCTCGGGACCACAATTGAGTCCGACTGAATGCAGGGACTCTTGAACAAGCGATGATGTCATTATGTTGACTATGGATGCGACTTTTGAGCCCCTCGATCTTGCAATTCTGACGGTCTCCATTACGTCTGCGCTCTCCCCGCTTTGAGACAGGGCTATGACGACTGACTGTTCGTCAAAATAATCGGGATAAAACCTCGATTCGCTAGAAATTATTGGTTCTATCCTCAGCTTCCCGTATTTTAAGAAAATGTGCTTGGCAACAAGGGCGGCATGGTAGCTGGTCCCGCTTCCTGTCAGGTACGCTGTTTTGGAAGTTCTCAAAAGGCCCACGATTTTATCCATCTCGTTTAGGTGGTTCTCCCCAGCCTTTACCATGGATTCTGGCTGGTCATTTATCTCCTTCAAGGTGAAATGGGCATAATCTCCCTTGTAAGCATCCGCAAATTCCTTTGAAACCTTGGTTATATGGTGTCTCATGGGATTTCCCGAAAAATCAAAAAATTGCAGCCCGTTTGACCCTATTACTATGATTTCGCCATTGTCAGGATATATGACTTCGTCGGTATGCTCTGCAAATCCCAGCACATCGCTTGATACAAAATAACCCGTCTTTCCCAGCCCGATTACTAGGGGCTCGTGGAACCTTGCCGCTGCAAGGGTGCCGTCCTCAAATATTGCCACAAATGAATACTCTCCTTTTAGGGCAGCAACTGTCTCCATCATTGAAACTTTCACATCCTTGGTTCTGTCGTATACAAGCTGCAACATGTTGGATATGGCCTCACTGTCGGTCTCGCTCATGAATGTATATCCGACGCTTTGAAGTTTCTGCCTCAATTCAACGTAATTATCAATTATGCCATTGTGCACAATGGCGACTTGACCCGTGCTTGATTTGTGAGGGTGTGCATTCTTGCTGGTGACCTCGCCATGTGTTGCCCATCTTGTGTGGCCTATGCCTACATGGCCGTCAAGGGCCTGCAGGCTTTGTGTTGCCTCGACCTCGGCAACCTTTCCAACGCCTTTTCTTACCTCGATCTTATCGTTATTGCTAATTGCAATTCCGACGCTATCATAACCTCTGTACTCCATGCGCTTCAAGCCCTTCACCAGAAGATGAGATGCAGCCGTGTTGCCTAGGTAGCCAATAATGGAACACATTTCCTGCTAACTTCATCTTTAAATTATAAATCCATTGTTGAACTCTTTCTTGCTATTGTTTACTAGAATAATCATCAGGAAGACTTTACACGTAAAAAATTACTCTCACCTTAAAAAATATGGCTATTAGTTTCATACGGAATGAAAAAAATTGAGACATGGATGGATAGGATAACCAATGAATCCAACCTCTGGCTAAATGCCGTTAAAATGGAGGATGAAGGCAACTATCTGGAAGCCTTTTCCTTTTACCTCAGGGACGCAGAGGGACACATGAAGCAAAATTCCTTTGTTAGGGCAGCTCTGAGTTGTTCTTGTGCCGCAGACTGCCTAGTAAAGACGGGGGCGCTTCCAGCGGCCCGCCAGCTGTACCATCAGGCGGCGACAATTTATGAAAAAAATGGTCACTATGTGATAGGGAATTCCGTCCGAGAAGCGCTCTGGTCATATCAGGAGGCATATGAATACTATATCCTGGCTTACGAAAGGGACAGGGCCCAAAAGGTCTTCGATATATGCGTCTCGCTTGCAAGGAAGACGAATCCCTTTTCAGGTGAAAAGGAGGCGATGGACTCTCTCCGGCTGAGAACACTCGAGCTAGAGTCGAACAATTTAACGTACACGCCCAACATGCAAGTTTCTTCGGAAATAGACAATGCCATAGTTAACTTCCTCAAGGAAATGGAACCAAGGCAAGAGCCACATGCGGCTCCTATTCTTAAGCGCATATTTGGCAACTTAGAGCGAAAACAGGATGAAAAAAGTATTAATTGTTAACTGGGATGGATACCCAAACTTCCCGACGGGCGGGATCTACACCTGGGAGAAGACACTCATCGAGTCTATGCCCAAATATGAATTCGTGGTGCTAAATGTCCTTTCAAACTCTAACAGCAACTCGCATTATTCGGTTCCCAAGAACGTAAAGGTCATGGAAGTTCCAATTTTTGGGGCGACCAGATTTGAAGAATACTGCCCATACAAGTACAACCTGGCCTCCAAAATCTTCCGAACCACGGAGAAAGTCATTAAAAATAAATTCATGCCGCTTTACAGGGACTTTCTCGAATCGGTATTTTCAGACCACTGCGATACTGACAAACTGGCGAACACCATAATTGCACTGCATGATCTCATGACAAACTACGACGCAAAAAGATTCCTCCAACACCCGATGACTTGGGACATTTACATGGAGGCTCTTAACCGTGAGCCTCTTTATCGAAATATAGCTTTTAAGGAGGCATTGACAACATATCAACTCCTTCAACGAAGCATACAACTCTTCTCAATTGAGGTGCCCGATGTGGACATCATCCATTGCTCCCTTGCATGGTTCCCATCGCTTGTGGCAGTTTATACCAAGAAGGCAAACAAGTGCCCCCTTATTGTGACGGAGCACGGTGTCGCATATCGAGAATTGCTTTTGTTTTATAATGCCTTTATGTTTGACGAACCGTCGAAACTTTTCTGGAAGGTTGTCTCACATAATATTGTAAGGGTTGTTTATTCGGCCGCCGACGTGATTACCCCGGTATGCAAGGCAAATAAAAACTGGGAAGAAAAGCTTGGCGCGGATCCCTCAAAGATCAAGGTGATTTACAACGGCGTCAATATAGAAAAATTCAAGCCCATGGATGTTGCAAGAGAGGACAGACGGCCTACCGTAGTTACAGTCGCTCGGGTAGACGCGTTCAAAGACATAGTCTGCCTGGTACAGGCAGTAAAGTATGCCAGGGAGCAGGTACCGGACCTCCAGTGCCTGATATATGGCACCTCCACAAACCTCGATTATTCCCTGAGGTGTATACGGGCAGTAAAGGATCTTCAACTGGAGGATGCCGTCAAGTTTATGGGAGGTACAAAGGAGCCGGAGAAGGCATACAATGCAGCAGACGCGGTAGTAATAAGCAGCATTACCGAGGGGTTCCCATTTACGATTATCGAAGCCATGGCCTGCGGAAAGGCAATCGCGGCCTCGGACGTGGGAGGGGTGAGGGAGGCACTGGAGGGATGCGGGATCCTTGTTCGCAGCAGGAGGCCAAGGGAACTGGGGCAGGCCATGGTGAATTTACTCCGGGATGATGCGCTGCGTAGAAAGTTTGAGAAGGCGTCCATTGAAAGGGTACACAGGGAATTTACACTTGAGAAATGCATAGAGAACTACAAAAAGGAGTATGATACTCTCATCTCGTCATACGCAGAGGGGATGGTAGGTGAACCCAAGGAGGCAATCCCGCAATGAAAAATGGCTCTGTCGCGGTGGTGACAGGAGGTGCCGGATTCATAGGGAGCCATATAGCAGATGAGCTTGTTCGAAGGGGAATCGAGACCTATGTCATCGATGATCTTAGCACAGGCTCCCTTGACAATCTCAGGCAGCATGCGGGAAATGACCTGTTGCATTTTGTTCGCGGTGACGCAAGAAATATTGAAAAATTACTGACGGGCCTGGAAGCGATTGATGTCGTATTCCACGAGGCTGCAATTGCAAGCGTTCCTCGCTCGGTTTCCGAGCCGATGGTTGTCCACGATGCCAACGTCAACATGTCGCTTGAAGTCATGAATTTCTGCGTAAAAAAGAAGATAAGGAGGCTAGTCTTTGCGTCTTCGGCCGCCGTCTATGGGGTGATAAAAGACGGCCCCGCCTCAGAAGATCATCCATGCAAGCCTTATTCCCCATATGGTGCCTCGAAAATCGCCGTAGAGCATTACCTCAGCGCCTACTACCATACATATGGTTTGGAAACTGCGGCCTTGAGATATTTCAACGTGTTTGGCCCAAGGCAGGTTCTTAATGACTACAGCGGTGTTATTACCATCTTCATAAACCAACTCCTAAAAAAGGAAACCCCGACAATTTTCGGTGATGGTCTTCAGACCAGAGACTTTGTACATGTAAATGACATTGTCCAGGCAAATATGCTTTGCATGGAGTCTGAGAAAGCCAAGGGCGACGTATTCAACGTGGCAACTGGAAAACCTATCTCGATTCTGGATCTTCTCCTCGTCCTAAAATCGGTAACCAAGAATGATGAACTGCCCCACAGGTTTGGACCAATACGCTCCGGGGATGTCAAGTTTGGGACCGCGTCTGTTGAGAAAATAAAGAAGGTTCTCGGATTTGCTCCACGTGTCGATATTTCAAATGGGCTTGCCGGATTGGTTGAATACATAAAATCAAACCTTCCCATAAATGTCGTAAAGGAAGTATGAGGTGAAAAATGACAACGCAGTCCTTGACAACCACCAGAGAATCGCGAATATTTGCCCAGAAAGTGGCACGATCTATAATCGAGGTGCAACCAAACATCAACAACACCGCAGACATAGTGGTTTTGCTTGAATGTCTGGGTTACAGAGTTGAAACCCTGCGCCAACATGGCTTTGAAGACTTTTACGCCTTGGCAAGACACCTGTACGAATTCATTGCCGTATATGAAACTCGGGAACAGAGCAACGATCTTTTCGTAAAATCTTTTACCATTGAAATGCCGAACATCTCAAAACGCGTATCTGAAGGAGTAGGGTTAGTTTTTCCATGGCTAGGATCGCTTGCCCTCCTTTTCCTTACCGGGGTGTCCCTGTGGATGGCAATGGGCTTTCCTGCCTCGATTACCACGGCATTCGTCTCGGGGGTTTTCCTCGGGGTAGTTGTGACCGAGGGAACCCTCCAGGTATTCAATCGACTCTTCATGTTTTATCACGAGCCTGGGAATATAGGTGAGGTAAAGCGACTCATAAGGCGGACATACTCCCTCATCGGGCTGGTCCTCCTTGTCGTCATGGGGATTGTATTTGCAATCGGGCAGTATGAAAAAATTCCTCTGCACCTAATCGAACTAACTATGATAAGTGCAGTAACTGTCTCGTTGCACAGGGCAAGTTACATGATTATCTATACTCTGAAAAAAGCAGCCACTCTGATAACCTCGTATTCATTGGCTTTTGCAATACTCCTGACTACATACTATTTCGGACAACCTCTTGTTCATGCCGAGGTAACTCGGTACTTCACCGGGCTATTGCTTGCGTTTGTTTCGCTTTCAGCATTCTCAGTCTATGAACACATCAAGCTGACAAAGACCATAAAGGAGACCTTGGTGGGGGACAAGCCGCACTTTTACAATCCTATGAGCAGGACTGACAAAACCCTCAAATCGAAATTCCGTGTGCAGCTCTGGGAGGCCGTACCCTATTCCTTGTATGGTGTTTTCTATGTGGTGACAATGTTTGGTGACAGGGTACTTTCTTGGATATACAACCCAGTAATCGGGCATGGGGGATACGTATTGCCAATGGCATTCAACGCCGTATATCACAGCGGCGCCGATATGGCATGGATTGTTCTTTTGCCAGGCTCGCTTATCCAGTATATCATGATGTCGCCCATCTATATCCAAATGAACAACATCAGCATCAAAATAAAGATTTCAGAATCCAAGGATCTTGACGCATTCATCTCTGCCACCTACAGGAAGGTTCTGATAATCTCAATTTCCGCATCTGTCATTACGGCTGTTCTTCTTAACGTTGTTGCACCGCCGCTGATGCTGCATGCCGGGCTTGCCATGACCAGTGTGCAGATCCTGAGGATTGCGTCGGTATCCAACGTCCTCATGTCGCTGTTCACAGTGAACAGCGTATTTTTGATGTGGATGAACAAGATTCGACATCTTGGAGTTTTGGTTATCGCCTCTGCCTTCTTGGTGATATCAACTGGCATCATGCTAGTGCATGGAGGAATTGAAAATCTAACCATCGGATACCTTGTTGGAGCCGCGTTTGCAGGGATCATTTCCCAAATTTATACCGCAAAGACGATAACCCGAGCATCCAGCATAGTCTTCTCAAAGATCGTCTGATGGGAAATTGGCTCAGAAATAATTTGGGATGAAAGAGTTTGACACCTGGACGGACCTGTTGCGCTCGGTGTCCTCGTAGGTGGAATATGGTATGTATACCTCATTCAAATACCTCATGCAGACAAGCCTCTCATACTTGTTTTTCCTTGGCTCCTCCCTAAATACGACGTTTCGGAAAATAATGTCTGCCTCATTGATTCCGGCCACTGCCCTTAGGGGGGATGTCGCGGAAAATCTGGGATTTATCTCAAAGGTCTTAATGGTACCTCCGCTCATTTTCCCCTGTATGTTGATGGGTCCGCGGGCGCCAATCTGCAGTGCCGTTTCTTCTGCAACCTTGCGGACTTCCGCGTAATCGTCTATAAACGCCTTGTAGGTCTGGCCGCCCTTGAGGAATTTACGCATGGAAATTGATGACATTATTTTCCCAGAGGTGCTAATTGTTACACCAGAGGTAAATTCAGAATCCTCGCCATCCAGATATTCTTGTAGGAAGGGCCTCCATCCAGCTTTTGAAATAATGGAAATGGATGCCTCCAATTCGTCCTCATCGTGGGCCACGTAGAAATGCAACGATCCGTGCCCCTCCCGGGGCTTGACGACCACTGGAAATCCTGTCCTCCTGACAAATTTTACCCGGTCCTTCGGAAGGGCGGATTCGGCACATGGCAGTTTCCTTTGTTTCAGGAACCTGAATGTCTCCCACTTGTCGGTGGCGATGGATATTACATCGGGAGGGTTTGTTATCACCACTGCACCAGATTTGTTTTCAATATCGTCTTTTGCAAGGGCAAGAGGAAAAGTTTCCTCGTCAGATCCTACAAAAACGGCCCTTATCTTTTTCTCTAGGCATAATTTTATGATGAAATCAAGGTAATCGGGAGATGTAACTGGAGGTACGAGGGCCCCAAAGTCTGCACGATAAAGCCCTGGAGCCCGTGGGCTCATGTCCGCTGCGACAATTTTGTATCTTCCATCTGTACCTGCCTGCTGGTTTGCAAGGTTGAGGCATTTCATTATTCCTTGGGCAACAATGCTTCCTGCAGATGTTACAAGGACATTTTGCGAGTCCACAATATGTTATTTGGTTCCTTGGTTTATCTGTTTTTTTAGAAATAAACTGTAATCATTCTATGTAATATTGTTCTATATTTTGATGAAAACTGGAACTCTGGTACATATTTGTCATTAGTAGATCGGGTAAAATTTCCGCGCTTGTGGAAAATACGACGCGATTTTTCAGATTTGTAATTTTTCAAAGATACGTGATCCGAAAGATGTTTGTCTTTTTTTGGATGAGCTCTCAGTTTTATTTTGTTATAGTAAATTGTTCTATAAGAACATGTTAGAAAAATCAACAAGAACAATCACAGCAATTGCAGCAGCTCTGATACTTCTTTCGACACCATTGCTGGGCACCATGCCACACCAAGCACTTGCTACTTCTTCCACGGGGATCATAGTACCGTTGTACATGGATCCTGGTAGCTATTGGACACAGTTAATCCAAGTGAAGAACGCTCATCCGTCCGTTCCAATCGTAGCAATCGCAAATCCTAACAACGGTCCTGGATCATCCATTGATTCAAACTACGTGAACGGGATTGCGCAGCTCCAATCGGCGGGGATAGTGGTCGTGGGATATGTGCACACGCTTTACGGGTCCAGAAGTACCACCACCTTGGAAACGGAGATGAACGAATGGCATAACTGGTATCACGTCACTGGAATTTTCTTTGACGAGATGGCAAATACTGCAGGTTACGAGTCATACTACTCAAACCTTTCAAGCTATGCGGCGTCTCACGGTATGGGATTCACAATAGGCAATCCCGGAACCGATACGATTGCAAGTTATATGGGAACAGAGAGCAACCTATGCATTTACGAGGACGTGGGGCTTCCTTCTCTCTCAACGTTGGGAGGGTGGCACACCAGCTATCCTAAATCCGATTTCTGCATGATAGCGATAGGAGTAGGACTGCCGAGCCAGAGCTATGTTACCAGCGCCTCAAAATACGTGGGATACATCTATGCGACAAACGATAACCTGCCGAACCCGTATGACACACTGCCGTCTTACCTTGGCAGCCTGGCAGCAGAACTCGACACAGGCTCTTCATCGACCTCCGCACCTTCGTCACCAACAGGACTTTCAGCCACGGCAGTTTCCACCTCCGAAATCAATCTGAGCTGGAATGCACCCTCAAACAACGGGGGGACTGCAATAACTGGCTACGAGGTTGACAGGTCTTCGGACGGGGGCTCTACTTGGTCGACAGTTGTACCAAACTCCGGTTCTACCAGTACGGCATATGCCGACAACGGGTTGTCTGCAGGAACGCAGTATGCCTACCGCGTATCTGCCATCAACTCAGTCGGAACTGGCACGCCATCTGCAATGTCATCTGCAACTACCCAGAGCGGTTCTGGAACGAATCCCCCTCCGTCTAACGGACTTTCCATAAATAATGTGAAATCAACATGGGGGGCCACCTCGTCAAACCAGATCACCCTTGCAAATTTCAACGCATCTGGAGGAAGCGACGGGCTTCTTGTAGTGGGCATTGGCGCCAACAACAACAATGTGGCATCGGTCACATTCGGCGGGGTTCCGCTGACAAAAGCAGTCTCTTCGTTTTACAACAACGATGCAGAATTCTGGTACCTGAAAAACCCAAGTGGAACTGCGAACATAGTGGTCACCACCGCGGGGGCCACCAAGATAGTAGTTGGAGCATATTCATTTGCTGGTGTGAATCAAACCAATCCGTTGCCGACCCATGTGGCAAGACACAACACGACTCTTAGCAGTCCAACTGTGTCAATTACCACGAAATATCCAAATGACATGGTGATTGATTTGCCATCGATCTGGGGAGGGGTGACGCTTGGTTCTAACACATGTGTGCAGGAATGGAACCACAACATATCAGGCGCAATAACAGGGGCATCTAGTTCGTTGATAGTATCTTCACCTGGAACCGTAAAATGCGGATGGACCGCAAGCAACGGTGACCAGTGGGATGACGTCGCACTAGAAATTAGGGCGGATTCCTAAAAGCCTTCCTACAATCCTTTTTTTATTTTTTTTATATGGGGCACCAGGTCCGTTGCGCCCGAGACCCATTTTAGCTGCTCTCCTGTTATGAACATGTATGATGGTTCGAATTTGGGGTATGCTTCCCCACAGGAAAAAATGGTCAGTACCATCCCACCGTGGTCTATCTTGTATCTTTGGCACGGCTCGTGACTCCTAACAATGACCTTGGTGCCAAAACTATCAAGGCAACTCCTCGAAACCGTCTCACCGAAATGTTTTCCGAAAAGTCTCCTTGATTTCTCAAACGGTACATCCCCCATGCTCCTGGGATCGCTCCATAATATTTCTTCTAGGACATCTTTCCTTGCCTGTAGCTCGGCTGCATTTGAGAGGTGGTGATCCTGCATGTATCTGGTCTCCGTGGGAGGACCGCCATGGACTAGGAAGAGCTTGTCGCCTACTATTGTAACTAGCGTAAGGAGTCGAAATAAATCCAGGACTTTATTGTAGGCTGGAGTTCCATGTTCGCCAAACCTCCCGGTAATTTCTGAAGGAAGGCCGTGGGATTGAAAGGGAAAATCCTCGGGAGCCTCATGATTGCCACGCATGAGGATTACGACATCGGGATACCTGGATTTCAAATCGCATACCTTCTGAAGAACCTCTATGGATCCTGTCCCGCGGTCCACGTAATCCCCCAAAAAAATTATTTTGTTCCTTGGATTTGAAAGAAATTCCTCATTCCTCATATCGCACAGAACCGAATCCAATGCTCCCATATCGCCGTGAAGATCGCCTACAACTAGTAGGTTTTCTGGAATTTCTAACCTTGTCAGCCCGTTTTTTATCCTCCCGCCTGCTATCTCTCCATTCATCCTCTCGTGTTCGATAGTCCTTCCTGCATTGATTATCGAGTTTTGAAACTCCATCCAGTTGGTTTGGAGGTAAGGTAGGCCAGAAGTCATTTCCCTCATGGGTTCACTTGCACAACTTGGACTTCCTTGCCCTTTTCGCTAGGGATTCTTGATTCCTTAGTATGATCGAGGGTCGCCTGTCCCTCCGTAGACCTTTCTCTCAACAATTTGTTGATTTCAAGGCACCTCTTACGGATGGTAATGGTCGTCAACTCCGCGGCTATTGCGACCCTCAGCTGGGTGGTGTGTTCTCCTACCTGCAGGGCAGCAAGGTAGAGGGCTGACGCGGCAAGTGATATTGGCTTTTTTCCTGAAAGTGTTGGCTCTCCTTCTACCTGTGAAAGGATTTCAAAGGCTCTTCTCTCAGTCTTGCCGCTTAGTTTTGCCCTTGCCGCTATCCTTGACAGGTATCTCGTCGGTTCTGGAGCCGTGACATTCATCTTCATACAGCGCAGCAAAAGCTTGTAATAATGTGTAACGTTTCTCCTGCTACAATTTTCCACCAGTACTTCCATCTGTTCCATGGGGAAATGGATTCCTGCATCTTTGCACGCTATGTATATGGTAGCTGCGACGATCCCAGTAATTGACCTGCCCCTTATGAGTTTCTGGTTCAGGGCCTTTCGATAGATGTAGCTTGCCCTTTCTGCTATTGAGGGACTCATGCCGAGGATTTCTGTTATGCGCAGGATCTCTTTTACCGCCTTTTTCAGATTCCTTGTCTTGGAATCGTTTGAAATGGCAAATTTATTCAACCTCCTTAATTTTTCAATATCGGCATTGCCTTGGATTGCATTCCCATTGGCATCTATGTTTTTTTTGTCGATGAAGGTAGGCAGTCCGATATCGTACATCATGAGGGACGTGGGACTTTTGAGGCTCTCTCCTTCCATGGTGCTGAAAGACCCCGTATTGGAGTGTGAAAGATCATATGGTGATCCGCGGACCATGCCGCACCGGCTGCAAATTCTCTCACCCCGTTCTATATCTGAAACAAGTTTCCCCTTGCAGGCGGGACAAAAGTCCTCTTCTATCTCCGAGGCGTTGGTCTCGTGTGCCATGTAAGCAGGAACTCTTTCTAGTTTTAAAGCTCTTTGCAGGATAGCTAAGTAATTTTCAAAGCTAAAAATTAGTTAGAAGAATTTTCCTATCTCTTTTTTCTCTAGATTTGTCTTTGATCCGACTTTTCCAAGAGTGTTTTTTAGACGTTGATTGTCCTGCTGTTTGTCTTCGAAGATACCAGGTCGCTAATCTCGTCATAGGCCTGCATGAAATGTCTGCCCTTCTCAGTCACGCGGTAAATCTGACTTCCCTCCTCGTATCTTATCAGGTTGTTGTCATGGAGGAATTTGAGGTATTCCTTTACCTGCGTGTAGGACAAGTATGCCTTGTACATTATCTTTGTTTTTGTTGCGCCGGTCCTGGATGCTTGAAGTATCATTGCCACTATCTCAGTCCTGCTTCTATACTTCAAGTCATGTAAATAGTGTGATGATGTTATAAAAGTAGTTTGGTTGCCTACTACAGAACAATATTCTGTACCGAAAACTTTTGTCAACAACCTTCCTGATCCTTATGAATTGTTTTATAGTAGAAAATATGCGCAAAACTTTATTCCGGTCACCGCCTTTTCTGCGTATCGAGGTTAGATAGTGACTAAGAGAAAGGAATTGAGGCTGAAGCAGATAAAAAAGAGCAAGAGGGAACTAAAAAGGATTGACTGGAATACCGTAAAACGGGTTATCAGCACACTATACCACAATGCCCGCATGAAGAAGACACTCCTTGCCACCGCATGCAGTATGGGTTATGATAAATGTCGTCTCTATATTGATTGGCTGGAGATGATGGAGCTCATAAGAAAGGAGATCAATGACGACGGTTTTGAGGAATTGATCCTAACCGAGAAAGGCAGGGCGCTTTACAGCAAGAAGTTTAACATAGAGAACTTTTATGGAAAAAGGATTCATCACATAGAGGATTGTTAAATAAAAATTTCACTTTCTTGGGTGGTGAGAGTCAGTTATTAATTATAAAAAGAAAGTAATCTGAAATGCACGACGAACTGTGTCGAAAATGTGGTGGGATGCTGACGAACTGGTCGCTTTGTTCCGAATGTCGAAAGCCGATAAAAAGAGTATGTTTGGAATGCGGCCTTCATACTGAGGAAAGGATCCACAATGTCTGCCTCTATCATTTGGGACCAATCGATGTGAATCCGCTCTCAACCCCATTTAATCCGCCCGCCGTCGGTAGGAGGGGCATGCTTCAAAGGAATGGGGATGAATCTAAATCACTGCTAAGCGAAGTGGCGTGAATCCTCTGTCCTCTTTTTTTATCCTGTCAGTAAGGCCAATAGCCGGGCATCAACGAGACCGAAAACTACGGGAGGGGGATGAATCAGATTGTTCTATAAGTTTGATAGCTGAGTTTTATAGAGAACAATACATCAATCACATTATAATCATATTGGCTTAATTTTATTTGTTGAAAGCAGTAGTTCACCAGCCTCAATATTTCCCGTATCCTGGATTTTTTCATAAACTTACCCTTGCCGATATTTACGTCGTTATGGACGAAACACAATATGATAAAAGATTCACAAACAGGAATAAAATAATTTCAACCAATGGATGGATATGGATAACAGTCCCTATAAAAAAAGAACAGAAATTCCTCCCTAATGGAAAAGTGGAAATAAACAACGAGTTGTCATGGGGTGCCGAGCACTGGAAAAAGATCCATCAAGCCTATGCGAATGCACGTTATTTCGATTTGTATTCACCATATCTGGAATCATTGTACTCTAAAGAATGGAATTTGCTGTTTGACCTTGATTTTGAGACAATAAAGAAGGTTATAGATTGGCTTGGCATCCAAATCGAGATTGTCCGGGAATCGGAATTGGATGTCAAAGGAACCTCTACTGACAGATTAATTAGCGCTTGTAAAGCGGTGAATGCCGACACTTATGTCTCCGGAGGAGGGGGGAAAAATTATTTGGAGGAAAAATTATTTGAAAAAAATGGCCTGAAGCTTGAATATCAAAACTATGTGCCAAGCCCCTACAGGCAAAGACTTTCGAAATCCTTCATACCTGATCTCTCAGTGCTTGACCTTCTCTTTAATGCGGGTCCAGAGAGCGGGAAGATTATTGCAGGAGAGCGGATGGAAGCAATCCGAACTACCCTTTTTTAAATATGTTTTCCAACTGCCTGTAAGCACTCATGTATCTTTCACCCATTTGGGTTGTCCTAAAAATCGGCCGCTTGGATGCGGGATTGTCTTTAAAACTTTCAATTAGCCTGTGAGCCTGCAGAAACTGCAGATATTGGGCTATTTGTTTTGAATTGAGATTGCATTTGTACATGATGTGGGTTTTCAAGGCACCCTTTTCGCAAACTTCGAGTATGATCTCTACTATCTCTACCCATCCGCGGTTTCCCCAGCCCATTACGCTTTGTTCCGAATAAATGTCTGTATGAGGCATATGCTAGTAAAAAATAAAAAAATGGCCTCTTTCACACGAATTCCAAGACTTCATTGAGATTGCTTATCTGTTCAGTGTTCTTGATCTTCTCGTAGGGAATGGTCAACAACTTGAAATTCTTGTCAAAACATATCTTTAGAACCTCGAATGCTTCGGCGTATTTTACTCCGGTGTTGAGCCTGCTTTGCAAGGCTCGATATTCTGCCAACCCCTTAATCGCATTGGCCTTGAGGTAAAGTTTGTTTTGCTGAGACCAAAAAATTTCTATCAATTCAACCTTTTCATAAACGACATCGGATATGTCATAAAATATTTTAGGGTCAAAATGCCTTGTAAGGGGGATTTCGTAGGAAAGTACGTTGGAGTTGAACCTGGCAGCTTCTATTGTTGCCGCCGCGATAGCCCTGTGGTCATGATGTATGTCTCCCTGCGAATGAGTGAGAATGAGATCGGGGTTTGATTGATTTATGAAATGCTCTATATGATTAATCAGGTCGCTAGTAACCCCAAGCTTCGAGTCCTCAAAATTGTCTATCCAAAGGTGTCTTGCCCCGATAAATTGGGCAGATCGCCTCAATTCCTCGCTTCTTGCCTTTGGATCGCCCGAAGCGCTTCCTCGGGTTAGGGTATACATGTATACCTCGTGGCCCTCCCTTGCAGCCTTTATCAGCATCCCGCCGCAACCCAACTCTATGTCATCTGGATGAGCTCCTATGGCTAGTATTTTCACAAGTTGACTTGTACCGTATTTTATTTATCTATCTCCTAAAAATCTTCTATATTTTTATCACTGACAAATATTATAAAAATTTGACGCTCACATGGGGTGTGTTGGTTCTGCGTCTAGTGCCCACTCGTCTTCTTCTTCAATACCCCATTCATCCATCTCCCCGTCCGATGTAGGATGGCTAGAGGAAGTCGTGTGAAATGGGTGAGTTTTTGACATACTGCTATCCATTGAGGTGAAAAATTAAAAAAGTAGGCCTAGTTTATACTAGAAAATTTTTCCATAAATTTCCAATTTTGAATCTTATGCTTGGAAAAGACTGTCTCACGGTAAGTTTTGTTTGGGGTCTTTGAAGAAATTTAAAAAAAATCGAGTTTGACTATGTATTAAAACTTAGTATCATTATTATGGATTGAACTCACCTGACACTAAAATATCCCGATGTAGCAATAGCTGAGTGAGTGGATGGACAGAAGGCGTAATCGGAGACTAGATAGTCCAAAAAGGTTTGAAAGGATCTATTCCCTTCTCCCTGTATTCGAAAAACCGCGGGGGATTCCGGTATGAAGGACGAGATCGTCCAACAAACCCTGTTTAACTACGACTCGTCAAATACTGAATATTTCAAAGGTCATCTGGAAAACCTCCAAAAACAGCTCCGGCAGTTTGGATTTACCCTGAATCTCTCAAAGGTGTATATCTACCTTGGAAAATATGGGCCAAAGACCGCATTTGACATTGTAAAAGCATTGAAAATCCCGCGAACCGAAACATATAATCTTTTAAAGTTATTGATGAACAAAGGGGTAGTATATTCTACCATGCAACACCCTATGCGGTTTGCTGCGATCCCGCTTGAAAAAGCAATATGGGATTTGGTTACGGCGGAGAAACTAAGAGTAGATAGTCTTGAGAAAAACGGGGAAAACTTGGTAACTCTTTGGAGGCGAATCCCGGATTTTCTGAACGAGGAGGTCCCAGACAGGGATGACAAGTTCCAAATTTTAAAGGGCGCCAACCAAATCCGCGCCCGGGTTTCTGAAATAATTCGAGCGTCAAAAGAAATACAGATACTGGGGTCTGAAAAGAGCGTCATTGGGTTCTACCAGTCTGATTCCTTCTCAAGTATGGACGGACATGGAAAGACCATGAGGATTCTGGTGTCAAACATGACATTCATGAATGATATGATAAAAGAACTAAAGAGACTGCGCATTAAAAAGATGCCAAGCGATGTACATGAAAACCTGTGCTTTGTGATAGGCGGGGATGACCTCCTTTTTTACATCAGGAATGAGACTGAAAACCCGTTGCGCGTGGTGGCTTTTTGGAGCAATTCTAAACTGCTTGCCTCCTCTATGAGAATGCTATTTGATTCACTGTGGTCAAAGTCATAGAATTGGTTACAGTCCAAGAGCGATGGCCTCTTCTATGAATATCTTATAGTGCTTTCTACGCAAATCATGATAAAATCGTGAATTCAGATTACGGTAGATGCTCGTTAATCGGGAAGAGGAGGGGACAGTTTATGAAAAACTCACGACTCAACAAAGAATACTTGAGGAAATCCTGCTGGATATCCTGCTAAAGAAGGAGGAGATTCGAAAAGAAAGACGGCATGGGTCTAGAAAAAAATAGCCATGTCACGTGTTACCCTTTAACATTAGGTGAAACATGGCCGTTGAAATAATGTACTAGTAGATTATTACAATCATCTTTTATCCGGTTTTGCTAGTATATCCATGTGCAGGTATATTTGAATTCCAAAATGGTATCCATGATTGCAACCAAATTCTTTGAACAATACCACTCCGATGTAGTTGTGAAGGAGGCGGTGCTTGAAGGTGGTATATGGATGGTGAATGTTTCCCTTGGCCTGATTAACAAGCAAAACAAGCAGGTAAAAATTGACGCAAATACTGGAAAAATCCTCGAATATTCCTCGACTGATTATGAGAGGATAGCCAACGAAATTCTGGCTATAGGTGATGCAATGCGTTATGTGATCATAATCGACGAAAAAGGAACGCGCATTCTCAGTAAAATGAAAGAAGGAAAGGCCATTCTTTTCAAAAACGGCGACCAGGTAACAATGATATCCTCTGAATTAAGAACGCTGCGAGAACTACTCAAGTTTCACAATGATGATCTGGGCCCGGCCCGGTCCATGGTCATTACAAGGGATAGGGTTCATATATTCATCCACTTCGTCCCTGGTGTCACAATATGTTCAAGCTGCGAATGTGGAATAACGAACACCCATCTGATGGAAATTTCAGAAAAAATGAAATCAATAATTCGGAGATCGGTGGACTGACAATGGCGGGTGAATTCTGATGCAGGCTGCTACAACGGAATTCCTAAATCAAGACAGGAAGAAAGTCATTCTTTTTGAGAACAACCCTGATTGGACACTAGATGTTCTAACGCCAACCAACGGATGTCTGGCATCTGATATTTCAGTCATAGGGAAGCCGCTGGTGGTGTATAACGTTGAAAAAATAATTCAAAAGGATCCGTCAATTGAAAAAATCCTCCTGCCGGTGGGTTTTTCAAATATTGCCGACCTACTCCAAAACAGGTTTTCAGCCCTGCAGGTTGACGAATATGGGGACTTGGAGGAAGGCCGCAGCGCGGAAGCCATTAGGCTTCCACTCAACTCGGCTGTATTGGAAAAGGACCCGGGACACGTCATAAAATCAATTGTTTACCCTTGGGACATCCTAAGCGCCATCCTACATATTGTTGGAATTGAAGCCAGAGAAACCTCGATATCTGAAAACTCATCAATTGCGGAGACAACCGTCCTGAAGGGGCCCTGCATTATCGAGGACGGCGTTTCCATAGATGATTTTAACAAAATTGTCGGGCCGACATACATTGGCAAAAACTCTAAAATAGGAACGGGAAATCTTATACGAAATTCCTCCATTGGCGACAACACTACCGTAGGATTTGGATGCGAGGTAGCAAGGTCCATTCTGGCTGGAAAGAACCGGATTTCTCACCATGATGTCATATTGGATAGCATAATCGGACAAAACTCTTGGATGGGGGCATATGTTGGGACCACGAATCTTCTTTTAAACAATGAAACTATAAAATACAAACTTGGCTCCACCATAGTCTCTACAGGCCTTGAACATTTTGGCGCTGTAATAGGGCACGGCTGTGCCTTGGGGGCAGGGGTAATAATACTCCCGGGCAGGTCCATCCAAAAAAACTCGATAATCCAAGCAGGCACGATATTATCCAAGTAATCAGCTGTATTTCTACAATCTAACCGGAAAAAGACAGAAAGGCGCCAGGTAAGTAGATAGGCGTTTCGCATGAACGATATGAACAAATTTTGCTTGAATTTTGTGCCTAAAATGCTGTTGAATCTTTTGCTGTGTAAACTCAAAGTCACGGACCAAAACTGAGTCTTGGTGAGCCAGATTCATTTCCTTTTTCAATTTTGGAATTCTAACTGATAAACTTTCGGTAAGATGAGTACATGTTCGAGTAATTTGTAAACAATTGCGTGAGGGTACTAAACCGCTTGAATAAGACCCTTCGCGGGTTTTGAATTAGGATTGTAAACATGACAGGTTGTGGAAAAAATCGTGGATTTTACACACTTTGGATGGAGGGTGTTTTGCAATACGCACAGTTGTCGGACAGGATGCCCACGACCTACTGGTGACAAAAAAGTTCTTGCATAGAGAAAGTCATTGTAAGATGATTTAATAAAATCAAACGATTTTTCAAAATAGAAGATTATTACACATGTCTTATAAGAAATGTGAGATAAACAAGGAATCAACGATGTGGAATTACATCAAACAAAAAATTAGATGTGAAATAAAGATTGGTTCACAAAATAAGACTGCGATTGCAATACCACTTATAACATGTCTTTTATTATTGACGTTTGCAGTGTCGACAACCTCGATATTTTCATCTAAAGAAACGAAACAATCTGTGCAAGCAGAAAAGAATCTGTATCAAAGAGTCGCAAGTTTTATTCCAACAGGATTGTATGTACAGTTGGAACATATCAATGCATACTTGGTGCAGATGTCAAAAGATCGACATCCAGGATGGATAGCTGGCTATGCCAAACCAACGCACTGAGTTTACATTCCTTACCGCTTACATAATTTGGAATCTGAGAATTTGAATTTTTAGTCTTATTTCAAATCGACTACAAAGCTCCAAGGACCTGTGGCAATCATGTAATGAGATTTGTGCGGCTGCCAGACAGACACAACCGTAGGCTCGGATCTTATCACATCATTTACATCCTCTAGAATCTGCAAGTCTTTTTTTTGTCGTATCGTCCACGATATCTCTCCTATCTCAAGAGTAATCTTGCCTACATCCTCATTCAATGGAGGCGCAAACATGACGCCAATCTTGCTGTGATGTGGATTTCCATCACTCCGATGGCTCCCACCTCTTCTAAGATTGGTAAACCTGTACAAAGATCCAAGATCGTCACGTACAGATGCCATAACATGTACATTATTTTCAACCCATTCTCTTGGTTCATCAAAGGTGTATTCTATGCCAAGAAATATTCCAAAGCCATCGTCGTACATCTCAAGTGATTCAAGAATTATCTCGATCTTTCTGTCTGATATCTTGTTTCCAATCTGAATGATCTTCTTTGGACTATAAGGCTGGTGCACATGGGATGTTCTAGAGTCGGATGTGACAAAGTGAAACTTGGTCATTTCAGAAATTATATGCACATATGAGACAGGGCTCGCATCAATAACTGTGAAATCTATGAAAGGATATCTTGTATCTGATTCCAAATTTTTAATTCTGACGCGGTCTCCTTTTGTAAACGGTGTGCCTCCAAGTCCTTTTGTGTCAAGATGCTCCATTTTGTATGAAATGTGCCTGCTTGATGCCAGAGTTACGTTTTCTGCCAACATGACTGTCTTGGCCTTTTCAAGTTCCACTACCGGCATAATGCCTTCTCCTACATTCTTTAATACGACATCGCTTGGTCGCACAAGCGGCATTATACTTTTTGTATTGTAAACAAAATTGAACTTGGGATCATATGGTAACACCGTGCCGTCTAGCGGCAGACAGATGGCCGCAGTTCTTCTTGTCCCAGTCACACAGACTACATTGCCGCTTGATACTCCAAGCCTTCTCATGTCCTCTTTTGGGATTCTGATGTATGGCTTGCTAAGATCGTCCGGATGTGATGGAATTATCCTAAACGAATGTGTCAACCGTAAGTGTATCCGTCATCAAGGTTGTAGGTGAACTCTATCTCAACCTCGTTTGAACCGCTTGAATCCAAGTAAAAGACCTGGGTGTCAACAGTTATGGCAGTGTCAACAGGCGTGCCGCTGTATGGCACATCGACAGGCCCTTCTGATGTCCAAGAGGTCTCAGTCGAGCAGCCAAACGACGTTGCACATTGGTCCTGTTGTGCACTACTAAAGTAATAGATTACACCGTTGTAGGTAAACGTGGAAGGATAGTTGGTATAGATGTCTTGGGACTCGCATGGATAGTTGCATGACCCTTGCATCCCATATGACTTGGGAGTCGTATATGAAAAAGTGTCGTATGTAGTGTCGGTACCAGAGCATTGATCTGTTGTACTGGCGTAATGCGTACAGTCGACAGCACTTACCTTGTTGTAATATGCAAGCGATGATACTATCTTTGGTGCCTGCATGTTGTTATTGCTGTGTACCCATGTTGCAGGCTTTATGGCATGAGCTTCTGGAAGTATAGTAACAGGCATTACAAGGATAGCAAGCATTACCAACAATAAAGTAGCAATCTTAAGGCCGGCTCTCATTTGTCTACCTCTGTTTCTTCTAGTATTCAAGCCTCTACGCAGTTTATTCTATAAGATCGATGCAGATTCTTCGTACCCTGTGTCGCATATTCCACCCTCAAACTCGTTGTGGTAGAGCTCAATTCCTCTCTCTGTTAATACGAACAACTTTCTTCTCTCCCTATCTGATAAGATCTTGACATAGTTTTCACGGATGCACCAGTTGAGATAGAGATCACAGCACTTGTAGTTCATACTGCAAGCTGACCTGATGACACTTTTGTTATTTGCTCCTTTGTAATACAAAAAGACAATAATGCTTTCCACCCTGTGCCACGTTATTCTTTTCAGTTGTCTTGTTGTAGAAGATTCATTTCTATGCGACAATGCATTCATTCTTGAACCGGACACAAGATCACATCTAACGGATGCATTCTATTTAAGAGATGCGTATACTTTCATCTATCATTTTGTATAACACAACAAGATAAAAAGAATCTTTAACGTGAAAGTAATCTGGCGTGGTCCAAAATATGTTTGATAAATGTCATTGATTCTGATATTTGTTCCAATATTGTTTGAAGCTTCGAAGTTAGAACATTTTTAGTAAAGGATCTGAGGGTGCGCAGTAGTCCCGATGGCTTAATAGCAATTTTTGTGTGATACGGTGCAATGACAAATAGCAACTTCAAAAAATACAAGACAAGAACTGCCACAGTCATTGTAGGTGCGTTACTAGTTGGACTGGTATTGCTATCGCCTACTGCGATAATGCCAAACGTAAGCGCCCAACAACAATACATGAAACCGCTACCTCTCAAGATGGTAGTGTATAGTCTATCGTCATTAAAGCCAGGTCAAGTTATGACCCCTGTCGGCCCAATGAATGCATCCGATGTACATGCAATACCAAACGGTATTGTGGTAGATGATGATGCAATTATAGCAGAAGAGGGTAAGAAACTGCTTCCTATTTACGATACTTCTACAAATCCACCGGGTATAGGGGCATGGAACGAAGACGCTTATTGGGACTCTACTACAGCGGTAACCTCTTTTACAGGACTTTGGACAGTACCAAGTGCTCCCACAGCAAGTTATAGCGGAGAACAAGTAGTGTATCTCTTCCCAGCAATTCAAGATGCACGTCCAGCCAACCAAATTGTTCAGCCGGTTTTGCAGTATGGGTTCGATGGATCTATAGGCGGATCATATTGGTTACTTTCAGCATGGAACTGTGTAGGAACAACATGTTCCCATAGCATGAACACGGTACAAACTACCGCAGGTCATACAATTCAAGGAAGTATGACCAAGTCAGGCAACATCTGGACCACCACTGCGACAGATCAAAACCTAGGTCAGTCAGCTACAATGCAAAGCAGTACCACCGTTGACTATCATGAGACAGATGTAGCTCTAGAATCAGCCAATCTACCGCTTCAGTGTAGCTATCTACCAGGTAATACGGAGTTTACTTCGCTCACTGTAAACAATGGAGGGCTAACTCCAAACTGGCAAACTGAAATAGCTGGAATATGGTGTCACATGAACCCACAGGTTGTTTCATCAAGTGACATAATATTGCACACCCAAAGCTGATTCAATCTGTATAAAAAACTAAGAAGTGGCAAGATTGACAGCCTCCTTTCTTTTTAATTTATTAAATAACGAATTCTAAGAAGATTTTCCTGAGTTCTTGACAGCAATCTTTGACACGTAATGATGTAACTTTTGATGATTCTATAAAACTGATTCAGTTGAAAGTGACATTTAATTTATTATTGAGAATTCACCATTTTTCAACATGATGACTCGTTTTATTCCTATCCTTTTGTTAATTTGTGTTATGGGAGGAATTGGCATGACATATGGGCAACATTATACAAATCATACTCCACTCGAACAATTTAGAGCAGGAGTCCCTGCAAAAGATGTCAAATGTAATGAGGGTTTACAACTAGTAATTAAATCAGAAGATGGGTATCCGGCATGTGTAAAACCTGAAACGGCGTTAAAGCTTGCGGAACGTAATTGGGGAATATCGATTAGCTTCGTTACAAAAGACCCTAACCAATCAAATCTGACACTTTTACTTTCTGTAAATTCTACAACAATACAGCGTGGAGGAACTATAGGGATAGACATATCGCTTGAAAATAACCAATCACAAGTTCTGACTAGTATGGCAGAAAAACATTGGATACGTAATGATCTAAACACATTGCCATGTTCAAATTTACCGCTTGGAATGTCTGTCATTCGTGGATATTATACTGAACATAATGAGACCAATGAAAGCTCGTTGATACTATATCCGAATCCCCCGTGCCCCAAGCCTCCATTAGTTAAAAGCTATGTCTTCCAACCTTTAAGTGACAAGGTAAAGGAAAACTGTGATCTGCCGTATTCTTGTCTTGGTTTAGTTGATATGAAGACTCACTTTGCTATCAGTGGTTACTTGGATAATCGCGGCAAACTTCATCCTTTCGATGCTGGCACTTACACAATAGTGGGTGGGGATGAATGGGGTGATGTCAAGATACAACATTTCGTGGTTACAAACTCAAGTTAAATTGTTTTTAATTATTGCACTAGTTTTCAGGATTCACTCTGAAACAGGTTTTAAAGTGGGGGAACTAAACTCAGTAGACAAAACCCCTCAAGGGAATTCGTATCTGAGTATTGTTCTCTCACATAGCATCTGCTTCGTAGTGCTATTTCTTCATCACCGGGCTTGACATACCTAGGCACCAATTTTAGCGGGATTCTACAATTTTAAATCGAAATTGAAAATTTTGTTCATAGCGGGTATTCATTTTAGATAATAGCGCAGGGTGAGGGATTTGAAGCGCCAGGTAAGGGATTCGAACCCCTGAGTGCAGAAGCACAACCGCTACCTTGTATGTGATCTCGAGGCGGTCGCCGTACCGCTTGGCTAACCTGGCCGCATTAAGGACTCGGATTTGGGTACATAAATACACTCAGAATAGTGATCATCCGATCGTATGATCAAATACATAATAAAAGATATAAAGTAGATTATTTATCTTAATGGTGTTCGATGGAGGCAGTAACAAAAAAAACCATCATGATAGAATTCGAGGGGCGAAAACATGTCCTGCCTGACGACTCTACAATTGAAGACCTCCTCATCCAACTGGGGTTGGCCCCCGACATGCCGGTTCGCCTGGAAGTCAAAGGCGGGGGATTTGTTCTCTTGCGCAATAATTGATAATGGATAGTTTATTATTGATATGGCTATACTAGCAAAATACCATGGCGAAGACGCGAATCTCGATCACGATTGACGGCAAGACTGCAAAGGCCATCGAGAACTATTACAGGGAAAAGGTAAAATCCGCTGCAGAAAAGGGTGAGGCGATCCCAAAACTCTCAAACATTTACGAGGAGATAATCGAGAGAGGGTGGGAGGCAAAGTCAAATGCAAAAAAGAAGTGAGCGGGGAATTCCTGACAAGAAAAGCACAAAAGCCAGCCCATCCTAAACCGATTCTGTGGGCCTAGACCTAAAACCGCTGTGCGTACGGGAAAAAACTACCTTGGAATCCTTTGCATCGAAGGTAGTCGCCATTGATGCCTACAATGCAATTTACCAGTTTCTTGCAATTATCCGCGGTCCAGACGGGATGCCGCTAACCGATTTCAATGGTAAAGTCACGAGCCACATTTCAGGACTCTTCTATAGGAACATAAACTTCCTCTCCATAGGAATAAAGCCAGTCTACGTATTTGATGGCAAGCCGCCATCACTGAAATCGGCGGAAATCGAGAGAAGAAAACAGGTCAAAAAGGAAGCCACCATAAAATACGAGATCGCAATCAGTCAGGGAAAGTATGAGGACGCAAGAAAATATGCACAGCAAACGTCTGTCCTAAAAGACGAAATGGTAGAGGACTCAAAGCGGCTCCTTGACCTCTTTGGTATCCCGTACATACAAGCCCCATCCGAGGGTGAAGCTACTGCCGCAAACCTTACAATAACGGGCCTTGCACATGCCTCTGCAAGCCAAGATTTCGACTCACTCCTTTTCGGAGCAAGAAAACTTGTGAGAAACTTTACTAACAGCGGTAGGAGGAAACTGCCTAACAGGAATACGACGATAGAAGTTGAGCCTGAAATTATTGACTTGGAAAAGACACTCGGCGAACTTGGAATAACAAGGGAGCAGTTGGTAGACGTGGGGATAATGATAGGAACCGACTTTAATCCTGACGGGTTTGAAAGGATTGGTCCCAAGACCGCGTTGAAGGCCATAAAACAGTATGGCGTACTGGAAGACGTACCCCAAATCCGGGACAAACTCAATACTGTAGACTATGGGCAGATTCGCGAAATATTCCTTCACCCGAAGGTTGCCCAGGTTTCTGACATAAAATTTGGCATGGTAGACCATGCCGGAATAGCAAAATACCTGACAAAGGAGCGCAGTTTTTCAAGCGAGCGGGTTGACACGTCCCTTAACAGGCTAAAGAAGGCAATAGAAAAAAAGAGCCATACCTTGGAACAATGGTTCGGCACTTGACTCGTGACAGTCATTTATCATCACTGCATGCAAATTTATGAGCCAGCCCCCCAAGCGGTCCTTGTATTATCAAGCCAGTCTCGCATTGTTGGGAAGACGGAAAGATGCGTCATTTTTTTAAGCAATTTTTGTACCATGGATCTCAAGAATGGCGCATACCAGACATGGCGATGATCTTTATCCTGAAGGTGAGGACCTTCCAGACGTCTCCGGAGTTTCCT
Organism: Nitrososphaerota archaeon; assembly: GCA_021325615.1. Lineage (GTDB taxonomy): Archaea > Thermoproteota > Nitrososphaeria > Nitrososphaerales > Nitrosopumilaceae > Nitrosotalea. The sequence continues at coordinate 36,399 of JAJPGU010000028.1, forward strand.
TTGACCATGAGGGCAAGGATGGCAGGAAGGTTGGTTTCCTCTGGGGGGTGGCAACATCTTCGTACCAAGTGGAGGGGGAAATTCTGTCAAACGACTGGTCGGTATTTTCTCGCTCGGGCTTTGTGAGGGATAAGGTGGATTCCATTGCAAAACTGGCAAAGATCTCCATAAACCTTGAAGACCCGGGAAAGGCTGTTGACCACTGGAATCTCAAAGTCTTTGGAGATGATGTAAGGAGGACCAAGTCGCTTGGATTGAACGCTTACCGTCTCTCCATAGAATGGAGCCGTATACAACCTGCCGGGCCGTCCCAGCCAGGGTCGGACGGGTCTGGATTTGACATGGACGCAATATCACACTACTCTCGGATGCTGGATTTGTTGGACGAGGCGGGCCTTGAACCGATTGTAACACTGAGCCATTTCACGCTCCCAAAATGGGTTCTCACCCCACCAACTACGCTGCTAGACGCCGAGGATGCTGATTTTAAAAAGTCGCTTGGGGGATGGTGCAGCAAAAGTACAGTGGACGCCTTTGTTAATTATGTCAAGTGCATATCCGGTGAGTTCAAGAACCGAATCAAATACTGGCTTACCATCAATGAGCCCATGTCCTCGGTTGCCTTTGGATATCTGGCAGGGATCTGGTCCCCGGGGTTTATGGGGGCGGAAGATCGCGCAAAGACCGTCATCTTCAACCTCATTGACGCCCACGCTAGGGCATATGACGCAATAAAACAGGTAGCCGGATCCGGCTCGATGGTGGGGATGGCCCATGGGATGGTTTTTCCAAAGGTAAAGACGGAAAATGATATACTTGGTGTCAACAGGAAGGCCACAGCGCAGTACGATTACTGTTTTAACAAGGTCTTTTTGGAAGCGATAACGGATGGAATTTTCAACCCGACTCTCATGCTTGAAAACAAGGACTGCAGGATCGTTGAGCATTGGAAGGGAAGGCTTGACTTTGTGGGGTTGAATTATTACCGGTCCGTTTACATCTACCAAAATGAGTTAATCTCCCTCGTCGTGCCTTGGGCAGGCGGGGTATTCGATGAGGATTTGGGCTCGGCGGGGGCAAGACACAACCTTCTAAACGATCTAGGGTGGGAGGTTTACCCTGCAGGGCTTTATCGCCTCCTCAAATACCTAGACGACAGGTTCGGGCTGCCGATATTAATCACTGAAAATGGATTTGCAGAAAAAACCGACACTAGCCGGGGATCTGAAGCCCCTATAGGCATGAGAGCCCCGTATGTTGTATCCCACGCCTGCGAAGTTCTTCATGCCATAAAGGACGGGGTCGATGTTCTGGGATACCTCTACTGGTCTATCGTTGACAACTGGGAGTGGGACTATGACTACATGCCAAAGTCGCGTTTCGGGCTTTTCAACGTTGACCGAGAATCAAAGGGTAAGGGGCCACTCCCTAGGGTGAAGACGCTGGGGGCTGAAGCTCTGGAGTATATCGCAAGGCATGGGAAAATTGGGAATGCTGCGGAAAAGTTTGGCACGATTACTCCGTCTGGAACCGCTCTCTTGCCGCCAAAATAGGTGAGGGGAGATCCCGCGAGGTTTTAAGAAGGCAAGATTTTGAGGAATTGGCTTACTTCAGAGGTCTGGTTGGGGTGGAAAAACATGAAAAACCCTCCAAGCGGAAGGGCGCGGATCTCGTTGATTGCATCTAGGTTGTCGCTTGCGGTGCCCCTTTTTTCTACAAGCGATATCTGGACAAACGCCTTTGTAGATGGCGCCTCCTGCTTTATCTGGGCGAGCGCATCCAGAGTATAATTGAAGAACTGCGGATCCCTTACAAACGCCTGTAGCTGGATGTCTATCATGTCCGCGTGCTTCGCGGCCTCGCCCCAGTCCCATCCCGCATTCCTCAGCTCACCGTAGGGAGGCATGATCAGGAGCTTGGCACTGCTTCCGGTCCTCACGTTGTATTCCCCGACGGATCTTCTTGCCTGATCGAAAAACCCTATCGACGATTGCTCGCTTGTAGTAAATTCGGGAGAGAAGGCAGATCCCTTTTCGTAATCGTATCCGATATAGTCAAAACCACCGGGAAGGGTGGGCAACCTGCTTGTCAATGACCTTATGGTGTTGTATATGGCGATTGCTCGCACCTTCACCCCGGGGGCTACATGCGAGCTTAACTCTTGCACCTTGACGGTTGGGTCGGAACTGCTGATCCCTTCCACAATTAGATAGTCTCCTTTCTTGAGATGACTTGCTATCATGCCAACTGTGTTGTTGTATGCAGGCGATGCCGCATTTACCAGGAATGCTAGGGCATAATCCCTCGTAGGGGGGCCCGTGACAAGATCATGGGAATCATGGCCTTTCAATGCCCAGCCCCTTTCGGCAAGGATAAAAACTGTAGATGGACGTACACAGGCTGGTGAAAGGTCATCAGCCTTGAACACCAAATCCATGCTTGCGGGGCATCTTATTTGTGAGTCGACCGTGCCCCCCCTCATTTGAATAAGGGGCGGATAAGGCGTGGCTGGCAGGGCAGATTCCGCAAAGGCGTATTCTGACAACCCGCCAGTGATTAAAAGGGCCATGATGATTCCGCATGGCCACAATCGCGGGATTTCGTGCGCCCTTCTTGAAACAAGTCTCAAATGATCAGGTTTAATGCTGCAAGGGGGCATGCCTAGGTACTGAGGGTGGACCTCATCGCGCGTCGTAGGGCGTGAAAGGATCTCTTGTCGTATTTCTTCCAGCGGGATGACCATGCCAGGAGGATTTCCACGGCCTCCGTTCTGAACACGACCTGGTTAATTATGTTGTAAATTCTAAGGAGTGGGATGTATGCAATGAGGTCTGGCCTCCTGAACTTGTAAGCGCAGTATGGGTGAAACAAATGTTGTAATCCAAACAACAACAAATCAACTATTATTATCTTTGATATGTCATCAAAAATTTCAGCCGCAGGAACGGCAGAGCTATAATATTCAAAGGCGAGGCCCAGTATGAAGAAAGGCAGGGATACTGCATAGGCAAAGTCTACCCCGTGAGCATACATGCCAAAAAGATACATCATGGTTCGAGGGCCCCTGAACTCCCTTATCAGGCTAAAATTTGCCGACCTTGAATAGTAATAGCCAATATTCCAGCGTATTCTCTGCTCCCTGAGTTTTTTCCAATCTGAGGGCTGGTCTGTCCTGAGCACCGCACGTGGTTCCAGCTCGTTTTTGTAACCGTAACGCCCAAGCCGTATCGTAATTTCACCGTCCTCGCCGTACCTGTCCTCTGCCCATCCTCCAACGCGCATCAACGCATCCTTACTGAAAACGGAGAAGGCTCCGGACTGGACCATGATGGAATCGACAAGTTCCTCCTCTCTCTTGTAAAAAAGGTAGAGGAAGATGAAATCAAGTGAAATTATCTTTTGCCAAATGGATTTTTCCTCCATCGGCACAATCACTCCTGAAACCGAACCCACGGATGGGTCAGAAAAATGGGAGACGATTGGACTTATTGCCCCTGCCTCTATGACCGAGTCTGTATCTATCCTGAAAATTATCTGGCCTGAGGTTCTCTTTAGGCCGTATCGGAGTGCCGACCCCTTGCCGGAGTTTGGTATGTTGAAAACTACGCCGTCGCAATTTTTCAGGTCCATGATTGCCGATGAGGCCAATTCCCTAGTCCGGTCCGTCGAACCGTCATTTACAACAATTATTTCAGTCCCTCCGCGGTAGTTTGCCGCAGCCCTGTCGATACTCTCTATGCATCTCTGAATTGTGCCCTCCTCGTTATATGCCGGAAGCAGGAAGGAGATCACTTTGGGTTTCTGGCGTCCTATCGGGCGTCGTTTTATCCATGCCGGCAGCCTTGCCTCCATCAAGAAATAGGCAAGGAAATTATTGAATGAAAAAATTACCGTGATGTTAAGTACCAGGTAGCTGAACGTGATCGAGTCTGAACTAATCTGTAGAACTGAAGCCAGGGCATACATCATGATGACTGATGATGCCAGCATCGCTAGAAAAAAAAGATACTCGTCGATATAGGTGCGGCTGACGAAGGGGCGGACGGGAGTCCCTCTGGGCCAAGTGATGTTCTTGAACAAGCAAGCCTCTATAAGAAAGGCGCCGACAAGGGAGGCGACAATATAACTCCCGTACAAATAGTCGACCGAAAACGGGATGTGTATGCAATAAAGCGCAGAAACGAGAAAAACCTCGGATGTTGGAAAAAAAATTGCACAAAGGGCCGCATATGACAGGATTCTCAACCGCATGCTGAGACTGCTGGAGGTGGAGGTGGCAAGGGAGAGAAAAAACACGCCAAAAAGCAACTGTACGTGTAAAGGAGCCGACACCACTATTGGCGAATAAAAGTTACCAAGATAGAGGCCGCTTGTGGTAAGATATGCAGGTATGCGAAGAAAATGGAATGCGTATGCCAGGGATTGGTTTTCAAGCATCTGGATCTGCGAAAACCACTCAAGTGCGAGGATGGAAAAAAATGTGGCGCATAGCAGAAACCTTGCCGGAAAGTTTAGCGCTATCCTACGGATGAGAAATTTTAAGATTTTCATGAAGTTTCACCTCTTTGCAAAAGAAAGGCTGGGCATGTGGGAGGTTTGGTGGAATTTCAATCGCATTGTGATTCCTTTGCTTGAGTTCTAGTGCCGGAATCTTGGTTGGGGAAGGGGTCAACGCATTGTACTGGCCAGGGAGACAATCTTTGATGTGTGACGTGACCGCTGCTGGGGGTCTGCATCGAAGTCCTTTCTTACCACGATTATTTAACAACTGGCTATGTTTCTTATGGTATAAAATTAATCGGGATAATCTGAAATGTCGTGATAGAAGAAATTTCACTATGAATTATTCGCCCACTTGATTAGGGCTTGATGTAAATAAAAAAGGCGGATTCATTTTGTCCGGTCTTGCTGGCCAGTGGGACAAGGATTACCAGAGTCAATGTGAATTGATAGGTTTCAAAGCTCTTTTGTATTTTTTTCAAGAAGATAATTATAAAAAATGAATCCATATTTTGGAATCACTGGAACAGTCTGTGGGGAGAAAGTCATGTGGAAATGTCGTGGAATGCAGGATTCGGAGGTAAAAAACTAGGGTTTTCTGTACTGAAAAACTAGACCATTTCTATTGTTTTTTGATACAAAAAATAGATGCTAAATTCTAAAATACTCAGCCGTGCCAAATTTTAGTGTTGGAAGTATTTTCAGGAGTTTCCCTCGACGAGCCCCTGTCTTCGGACTTTTGGTGTGATATTAGCAGTGATCGATGGTTTTACTGAACAAAACGTGATAGGCTGGGGAAACCGAGGATGGGTCGAGATTATAGATATGATATTGGAAATCTGTGAAAAAGGTGCCTTGAAAACCCACATCATGTACAAATGCAACCTAAATTCAAAACAGATGGATCATTACCTCAATTTTTTGGAAAATCAAAGGCTTATCGAGATGGACAAGCGGGAGCCATACGCAAAACGACCCCTTTACATCACAACAGGCCTTGGGCAAAAATACATCCGAGCATACAAGCAGATAGAGAAGCTCTTCAAATAATTCCTGCCTGGAAGGTATGGATTACTTTCTGCGACTCGCCCCTTTGATTGGAAAAACAAAAGGCGGAATCAGACAGGCAATGGATCATCCTTGTGGAGATCCAAATGTATTCCAGCCCAGAATTCTGCCAGAATCAGAATCGATGGCGGCCACTTTATTCTCTCCTCCAAGGACGGTCACGTGTACGAACCACACCTTGCCTTCTTTGATTGCCTTGGCCTCGATTACAGAGTGGTATTGCGCGAAGAATCCTGTAGCAATGCGCTTTGCCTTTTCCTCCTCTATTTCCAATGAACATAATTCTGATGAATCTTATATAAAAAAATACCATAAATCCCAAATGCGGGGTTTATAGAGGGGCCTACTAGGAAATCGCCGTCAAGGAATTGTGAAGATATGTTATTTTTGGCAGCAAATTAAATGCTTCAACGTAGGCGCTTTCGTTTTTCCTCTATCCGTTTTTCCGCTTCGAATCTTTCAAGCCCGTATGCTTTCAGGTCTACGAATTTTATTATCTGGCTTAGGTTGGGGTGGGATTTTTTAATGCAACGGTACATCGACTGGGCCACTTTGCGATAATCTGCATGTCCCTGTGGTACAGTCCTAAGCTCCAAGAGATGGGTGGCCTCTCTAAGGTTTAACTTGATAAAATAATTGTAATTGTAAGCAAAGGGTACCACATACTGTGCCTGTTCGGGCATTTGGCCTTTCAAAAGGGCGAACACCTCTTTTGACCTATACATGCAGTCCTCGAAATCCTTCTTTATTCCAAGAGCGATGATTTCTTCAGGCAGGGAAAAGCCGTGGTCTGCTGTCAATAGCTGCCTCTCAAGGGTCAGCACACGGTGCCTGTGAAGATCGCGGAACATGCCATAGTTAGTCCGCAGGTCGAATGTATACTCGGCCATCTCGAACCCCCTCGGCGGCCTCTGCCTCCTGTTGGCCCTCATCTCGGAAAACCTTTTGATGATCACTTTCCTTGCGTTGGGGGGCATCTTCCTTACCTGGGAAAGGACATCGCGGTAGGAAAGTCCCGGCGACTGATCGTACAGCAGCGCCGTTATCACCATGTCTTCTGCCTTTTTCTGTCCTCCTGCATCTACAAGTCTTACAAGGTAATCGCTTGATTTACTTGGTTTGAGGTAACGGGCGGAAAAATCCTTGGACTCCTTCCGTATCTGGCGAAGATATTTTTGCATTTCCTTCCCATGCGGGTCATCTGACCTCTTTACAAAGGAGCTGATGACCGTGGAAAGCTCTCGGTGCATCTTGAAGGCAAGGTCCCTCTCCTCCTTTAGTCCGGAGGAATAAAGTATGGTAAGAAGATATTCAAAAGCTCTGCCATTGCCAGTTATTCCAACATTTGTAAGTGTGGAGGCAGGAAGCAATCCTCTGAGGACGTCGAGCGCCTTTGCTCTGATTGTCGCATTGTATATGCGGGTCGCTGACTTGATGTCTGATTCCTCTCTAAGGTCAGAAAAAAGGGCATCTTTACCATCAGAGGTTTTGAATTTCTGGCGATCGATGGGTTCTCTTTCTTGTATGAAGGAAATCATCGGCTGGATGTTTTTGGAATACATGTCAAAGTCGAGATTGCAAGAGTCCACATACCTGTCTGCATGCCTTGAATCCATTATGTCAGGTTCAAGAAAAAATTTGTACCTCCCTGCAACCTTCTTATCCCAGGCAACGTACCGTGAGGATTTCTCAAGGTATGACAAGCCCAGTCTGCGATCCTCGATTTTCTTTACAGCGATATTTGACACGCCCTCAATTGCGATCTGGGCCTCGCCGAGCTCGGCAACGGAGTCATCACCGTATTCAAGCAAGACCTTGTCGTAAAACTCTTGACCGCGGCTTTCGTTGTGGAGAAATTCGTCGAGGAAAACCTTTCGCATGCTCTTGTCGGTGCGGCTATACCTTGACATGAGCGCGCCACGATCCACCTGTCGCGTGGTGATGATCGCAAAAACTGAATCGTCAGTGTTCGAAAAGTGATCCATGAGGACTTTTTTTTCGTGATCTGAAAACTCCGACAACAAGTTCTGGAACCCCCACAATTATAATAATTGTTCTGCCTAGTCAGACAACACCACGCGCAAATGCGACCATGTTTAGCGGTCGGTCGTTTTTCTAATCTGGATGAGGTCTGGAGCTCCCTCTTTTGGGGCATTGTGTCTTGACTGCCACCTGAGCAACACTTCTTTGAAAGATTCTGCCTCTGATACATCTTCGGTATACATGAGCGTGGTCACCCACCTTCCTTCCCCGGCTGTTCCGCCCATGGAGTTCATCCAGAAATCTGTCGGCATGTTTTCAAAGGCCTTGTGGTTTTGGTCCCGGCTCATGTCAATCCACCTCTTTGCTACAAAGTGCAGAACTTCATCTAACTCTTCTTTTGTGATCATCGTTGAACCATTACGATACAAGTCATTTTAAAATTACCTAATGTGGTATAAAAAAGGGAAAAACTTAGCTAAAATGATCTTACAAAAATTTTAAACCTTGTTAACACTTTGCTGGTTATATTAAAAAATTGACATGTGCCTAATGAGCAAAGAAGATGTCGAGTTTATTGGCAAGCAAGTTAAGGACATGTATGGCACATACATTGGAAAAGTCATAGGCACTATAACCGACATAGACGGAAGTGTACAAACCGTCGGAGTTGACTGTGGTTCCGAAGGGCTGAAACAAGTTCCTTTTGAGCAGCTCGTAGTTCAGGGGCAATATGTGATTTTCATTCCTAGGTGGAGATTGGATGCCCAGAGGCTGCTGAGGGAAAAGGGCCTTACATTGCGCCGAATCCGTGCGCTGATAGACATCGTATCTGAAAATGACGACATGAAGGAGGACGCTGAATTGATCCACGAGAAGTATAAGACGAAACTGCTTACTCTGGATGAGACCGAGCGGCATATCAAGGGAAGACTGGAGCAAAGACTGGCAGACCTTGACAATCAGCTAAAATCAATCAGGATGCTAAGATTTGATGCCAAATTGCAAAACAAAAGCAATGAAATTTCTGATGCCAAGTATGAGTCAGTCAAAACCCACACGGTCGAAATCATAGAGCACATCGAACACGAAAAGGCAGAGATAGTAAACATTCAGCGTAGGATCAACGACCTTTCAGTGGACAGCGTGGAGAAAACGGAAAGTCCAAAACAGGATATTCATTCAGCCGCCGTTTCCTACCTTGGTACGGTGGAAACAGTACCTTCTCCTCCAAAGATGCCAGTGTCGGCCGGCGCAGCAGTTGGTGAAAGCAATTCCCAACCATCAACTCCTAAACCGGTTGCCATTGGAGCCGATGGTGAAGAAGATCCTCAAGATTCGGACTGGCTTAAGAGAATTTCATCGTCTTAGCGGTTCGTAGGGATGGGACTCCACTCCACCTCCTTTCGAGCGAACCTTTTTTTTAAAGATGGTATCAACACTGTTTGTTGGATACCTCGTATGAGATAGGCTTGGGAAATGATGACCGCCTCCTGCGGAAGCGCGCCTCCGACGATTACGTCAAATTTTGGGAGGAGCAGGCACAAAACCTCCAGTGGTTTGCAAAGTGGGACAGTCCACTAGAATGGAACCCGCCCTTCGCAAGGTGGTTTGTTAACGGCAAACTGAATGCTTCCTACAATGCCATTGATGTAATAGCTCAAAAAAACCCAGGCAAGACTGCCATCTTGTGGGAAAATGAAAACGGGCAAACTAGGTCGCTCACCTATGGCGAGATGCTTGTTTATGTCTGCAAGGTTGCAAACGCTCTCAAGTTACTTGGGGTGGCAAAGGGTGACAGGGTAACGGTATACCTGCCCATGATCCCAGAACTTGTGGTGACTCTTCTTGCCTGCTCGAGAATCGGTGCAATTCACACGGTAATTTTCTCAGGCTTTAGCTCGCAGTCCATACGCGATAGGGTGGTCGATTCGGAGTCCAAGGTCATAATAACAGCAGACGGGGGGTTCCGAAGGGGCGAGGTGGTTCCTTTGAAGAAGGCAGTTGACGAAGCAATTTTTGGGCTTGAGTTTGTAGAACACGTCCTAGTGTACAGGCACGCCAACTTGGAGGTGAACTTTGGCAAAAAGGACAGGCTGTGGGAAGACCTTCTTGAAAAAGCCCCCGAACACTGTCCCGCGGAGGAAATGGAGAGTACCCACCCGCTCTACATATTGTACACCTCTGGAACAACAGGGAAGCCAAAAGGAGTACTGCATGGAACTGGAGGGTATTTGGTACACCTTTACAGCACCTTCAAGTGGATCTTTGATATCAGGGATGACGACATTTATTTCTGTACTGCCGATATAGGATGGGTGACGGGGCACAGCTATGTGGTGTACGGACCGCTGATGCATGGCGCAACACAGGTTTTGTATGAGGGGGCGCTAGTCTTCCCGACCCCTGGAAGGTTATGGGATCTGGTGGAAAAATACGGAGTGACTATCCTTTATACTACTCCTACTGCCTTGCGCATGTTCATGAAATATGGGGACTTGATTCCCAACTCTCACAATTTATCGAGTCTTAGGCTCCTTGGTACCGTGGGAGAGCCAATCAATCCCGAGGTCTGGCGTTGGTATTTTAATGTGATAGGGAAGGGGCGGTGCCCGATCGTGGATACGTGGTGGCAGACCGAGACCGGGGGCACGATGATCTCGCCCGTGCCAGGTGTAGAGACAATCCCGCTAAAGCCAGGTTCTGCGGCAAGGCAGCTGCCTGGAATACATGTAGCGGTGGTCGATGAAAATGGAAATGACGTGCCCCCAGAAACAAAGGGCTACCTTGTTGTAAAAACTCCCTGGCCTGGAATGCTTCTTACGCTGTGGGGAGATGATGACAAATACAGAACGGTATACTGGTCAAAATACAAGAACATGTACTATCCGGGAGATTATGCAATCCGGGACAAGGATGGTTATTTCTGGATGCTTGGGAGGGCAGACGATGTCCTCAAGGTGGCAGGACACAGGCTTGGAACTGCAGAAATTGAAAGTGGATTTGTCTTGCACAAATCCGTTGCCGAGGCAGCCGTCTGCGGAATACCGCACGAGGTAAAGGGCGAGGCCATAATAGCTTTTTTGGTGTTAAAGGAGGGCGTGATGCCCGACAAAAAATTAAGGGAAGAACTTATCCTGCACATAAGGAAGGTCGTGGGACCAATTGCCACTCCGGATAAACTTTACATCGTCTCAAAACTTCCAAAAACGCGGAGCGGCAAGATAATGAGGAGGCTGCTGAAATCCGTTGCAAACAACGACAAGATAGGGGACGTGAGCACTCTTGAAGATGAGGGGGCTGTCGACGAGGTGCGGTCTGCCTTCGCTGAGCTGGATAAGGCAGTCCATGGGGACGGGGTTAGATAGAAATTATATCAAGCTTTGAGGTTGAAGTTATGTTGAATTTGTTTATGAAGCCCGCAGTCACCTCTAGTACGTACTTTGCGGGTTTTCCTCCGCCGTTGTCGACGGTACAGGTTACGGTTTCAAGGGCAGATTTGCACGGCTGGACATATTTGGCCATGTGAACAATGTTTCCTTGGCTGTCAAACCATATTATGTCAAGAGGAAATTGCATATTCAGCATCCAGATTGGTATCACCTGCTCATTGTTCATGACAAAGATCATTCCATTGTCATATGGCATCTGATTCTGAAACATCAGTCCCCTAGTCCTTTGGGCATCGGTTTCTGCTATCTGAACGTCCAAGGTTACGTTACCTATCTTCACGGTCCCACGCGGAAACTTTACTTCTGCAAGCTTTGATTCGGAAGGTATTGTCAGGACTCCTACTAACCCGATTATAGCAGCGGTGATGGCTATTGGAATTAATACCTGTCCCCTTGTTGCCACAAAGACCTTGTGCCGAGTCTAGTTAAAAACCAATGGACAAAACCTTACTTGCAGTTACTTTATCTTTTCCTTAAAGTCGGAGATGTGGGCTGCAAAGTTTCTGGTCTCGTGGCCTATGTCCGAGATGGTGGCACCGTTGTAGACCTTGTCTAGATACCTGCCGGCTATTATCATCGGGACACCAGCAACGGTAGTAAACGGCTCAGGCGAAAGAAGAAAAATGAAGCCTATCTTCTGGATCTTCTTTCCCGGCGCAGGGGCTCGCTGAAGCGCACCAAGGGCCCTTGCAGTTCCTCGATCGTCAAGGCTTCCTAGGCTTGAATATATCTCTGCTCTTCTCTTTACAGATTCCCGCATTTTTTTAATTTTATGAATACTCTTCCTAATTCCCTCATCCATGTCCTACTCAATTTCTGGGATTTCTAGATAAGATTCCATGCAAAAGATCAATTACAACAAGGTGAAGATTTCCGATCAACCAGCCTTTGACTAGTCTTGTATGGCCACCCTTATGTCGTCTTTTGACATGACGGCGTTGACCAGCTTCTTTCCGTGGTTTGACCTCTTGGCTATGATTATCCTGCCCCGCTTGCCTACTCGCGTGGAAATGAGGTGTTTTCCCCTGATGTAGACATCGGCATTCCTTCCAGAATTTTCCGGACTGACTTCTAGAACCATGTTGTTGCCTGACTCGGACATTTCAAACCACTCCCCGCTGCCATTGGAGCGCTCCCTTGGCTCTACATCAATGTGAACGCCAAGGCTTTTTTCAAGCTCGTTGATAGTCGAGCCCCCACGGCCTATTAATGAAGGGATGGAATCCTTGTCAACCCTGACCCGAACTCTGTTGTTTGAGAGTATTTCAATTTCTGCATCGGGATCATACCTCCTCAACGTGTCCTTTATTTTCGACTCCGCCAGCCTCTCTATGCCGCCTGACCTTGCCTCCTTGGAAATGGGTATGACTATGTTTTCCTCACCATAGGTGTAAATTTCATATTCTAATGAATGGTTTTCAAAATTCCTGACCTCTATGACTGGTCTTGCCAAGTCTTGTTCGGTCATTCCGGTTGGCACCTTGACCTTGAATTCCAACTCATACACTTTGGATATTTGGCCTGCCTTGATAAAGACAACCGTGTCCAAGATGTGGGGAATCATTCCAAGTTCGACCTTCCCTATGAACCTCTGTATGGCATCAAGGGGTGCATTGGCATGTACCACTCCGACCATTCCAACCCCTGCGAGCCTCAGATCGGAGAATACCCTAAAGTCGTGGAATCGTCTAACCTCGTCAAATATTGTGTAGTCTGGCCTTACAAGTAGAAGTATGTCGGCCGCGTTTTCAAAGCTACCGTCTAGAAGAGTGTATTGGGTAACCTTCTCGTTAACTTGCAAATCCCTTGGCGACTCGAACGTTTTCACAATTTTGCCTTTTCCCGAGTAAAAGTCTGCAAGACTCGATGCAAAGGTGCTCTTGCCAGACCCCGGAGCACCTGCAACAAGTATGCCTTCGGAGCTGTCTGAAAGCCTTTTCATCAGTTTTTCCGAAATGCTATACTGCTCAAGGGAAAGTTTGACGAGGGGGTGGGTAATCGTGATTTCATAGCTGCCGGAAAATGGCCTGTGTGTGACCACAACCCTGAAGTCTCGGAACTGGACAACCAATGCACCAGACTTTGAAATCTCGATGACGCCACTTTGGTTCACTCTGGCGGATTCCAATAGCTCAGTTGTGATGCCTTCGAGATATTCCTTGTCAAGTGCCTTGTCTCCAAGTTCGACCAAGGAAAACGCGCCAGGCTTACCCCGTTTCGCCATGGGTTTCGTGCCCTCCTTCAGGTGGATGCTCATTGTCTGGTCGTCGAAATACTTCTCAAACTCGAGATCTTTTACTTTTACCTGCGGTTTTGAATAACTGGTCTTGATGCCCTCAGCTTGCGCCACGAGAGCCTGAACATAATCTGCCGTGTAAAACGTGGCTGAATTCTTCTTCGCAATGTCTTTTATGATTGCGTCGATTCTTCCATGCCTTGCCAGTTTGATATCGTCCATGGTGGGCCGTTCGCCCTCGAACCTGAGCGTGATGTTGTTTTTCTGGGCAAGGTCGCGGATCTTCCTTATTTCCTCAAGGCCTACAAAGCCATAGTCCTTGTTCTGCGAGGCCTGGGATTGTAACTCGTCCAAAACAGCTACGGGTATGATTATCTCGCAGCCTGAGAGACTTCCCGACTCTACCATCTTGGTGATCTCGCCGTCTATTATGATGCTGGTGTCTACTACTATCTTCTCCATCACCTACCCAGCCAAGGACGCACATTTTAACCATAACTGTAATCATGGCCGGGTTTGATGCGCTGGGCTGATTGCTAACTGTTAAACTGGAGAACTTGCATTATCTTGCCAAGGACGTCCTCAAAGTTAAAGGGCTTGAGTATGTAGGCTGCGGCTCCCTCTGTAATGCATTCCCTGATCACTCCCTGGTCGTCGCTTGCCGTGATCATGATGACCTTTGCTTTTGGCCTGATTGTAATTATTTCCTTTAAAACCGCAAGACCATCTTTTTTCGGCATCGCCATGTCTAGGAGAACAAGGTCGGGATCCGACTTTTTGAACTGCTCTAGGGCCTCAAGTCCGTTTGCGGCTTCAGCGATGCATTCGTGCTTGCCTATTGCTATGATGTCTCTGAGAACCATTCTGATGGCATCGGAGTCGTCTGCTATCATTATCCTTGCCACACCTTACAGTTTGCCGGCTGACTATTTAAGTTCAGAAGGGATCAAAGACCTGACACCTGTGGCAGTATGTCTCGTATGTTTTTTTTAAAATCAGACAAGCTGGACCCATGTAGACCGGAAAAATTTTTCTTCATATCGCTTACGGCGCCGACAATAACGTGAAAGGATCCGCGGGTCTTACCCTTGCATATTACGTGAACAATTACAACCTCCGTCGCTTTTGCCATTTCTCCCACATCGTCTTCGCCTATCATGGGGGCGAGTCCCTTGAGCTTATGAAGATGCCCCTTTATCTCCTTGGAATTCTCGAATATGCCTGAATCGTCCTTGCAACGAATGACTGCTTTTTCAAGAGCAGCCAATTCGGACTGGATTTCCTGTCTTGCAACCTGGAGAAACTCGTCGGACATTTTAACTAATTACTATACCTATTTCATACAAGCTTTTATAGGCTTGCGCGCAGTCTCCCTATCGAATTGAAGCTAACTCAAAAAACATACTTGTTACTCGGGATAATAATCGGAGTTTCAGCAGTAAATCTTTTCCTCTTGCTTTCCATTTCGCAGCAAAACCTAGATGTGTTGCACTCGATAAGTGATGCCGACGACCTCAAGGTGATTGTAGAGAGAATCGAAGGCACTGCAAATTCGATAGCAGGCGGTAATGAGACCGACAGACAGACACTGGTGAACGAAATTGCCGATTTTGATAGTACATATGCAGTCTTAGGGACTGGTGGCACCTATCAGGATACCACAGTTGTTGGAGTTCCCTCACAACTGCATCCAGTGTATGAGGCGGTGGGAAATTCGTGGCAGGTATACAAACAAGACACGGAGAAGATCCGGCAGGAATCCGTTTTTGATCCTAAAGTGAAGAATGCACTCACCTATATCTTGGGCAAAAACGGTGATTTAATTTCCCTTACAAATGGGGTGGTAAACGATCTAGCCACGCTTGACAGGAACTATAACAAACAGAAGATGATCGCAGCAGAAATGGTAAATGTTGCAAAGGATATCGGGCAGAACACATTGCTAATATCCATCGGAGAGGGAAAGAATGCTACTGAGGCAATTCGTAAGGATAGGATTACCTATGATGCTGATCTGAAAACCCTTGAAGGGATGCCCCTTGACGACCCTTCGTATGCCCAATACGGTATAACGCAGCAAAATTTGCCTCTGATTCCAAGGTCAAACTCGGGTTCCTTGAGGTCCATTGATCCGCTTTGGGCTGCTGAAAAAGCAAAACTGGAATTTGTTGAAAATAATACCTTAATTTCAAAGGAATTTGGCTCAGCACTGGAGTCCCTTGACGACCACGGGACGGACCTGCTCAAAATTACCTCGCAATTTGTCGATGAATGGAACAAATTTGTAGACTCTAACTTGCGCCAAAATGTTGTAATTGTCCAGGGACTGCTCATTGCTGACAGCGGGGTCTTCGCGGCGGTCTTGATATCGATTAAAAAATCCCTCGGGCCCCTGAAGATGCTCACCAACCAGATCGTGAGGGTGAGAGAGGGGATTTTTGGAGAGCCTATAGATTATGTTTCAGACGATGAAATAGGAGAACTTGCCACCACCATAAACTCACTTTCTAGTACAATCCAGAGGAAAGAGGAGGAGGCTAAGAAAGTGGAAATTTCGAAGGACGAGTTTCTTGCCATGATCACTCACGAGCTTAAGACGCCGCTTGTGCCAATCCAGGGATATTCCGACATACTGCTTGGGGAACACTTGGGCCCGCTTAACAAGAATCAAAAGGACAGAATCGAAGTTATCAGATCAAGCGCGGCGTCGCTCTTACAGCTTATATCCGACCTTCTCGACGCCCAGAAGCTCGAACTCGGTCAACTCAGGATAAAAAAATCCACTCATAATATACGGAAAACTATAGAGAACACCATCATGGTCATGCAGCCGCAGGCCATGGCAGACAGGATCGCGCTAATTCATACCCTCGACAGGGATGTCTACGCGGAATACGATGAAGAGAGGATAATCCAGGTGCTCACGAACCTAATAAAAAACAGCCTAAAGGCGACGCCGCCAAAGACTGGAAAGATAGAAATTTCTGTGGAAGAAAGAGCTGACGAGGTAATCGTTTCCGTAAAGGACAATGGAAAGGGAATACCGCAAGACTCTATCGAAAAAGTCTTCAAAAAGTTTTATCAGGTAGACACCTCGACAACCCGAGAATCCGGCGGAAGTGGACTTGGCCTTTCGATATGTAAGGGAATAATTGACGCGCACGGTGGGAAAATATGGGTTTCGAGCGAACTCTCGAAAGGATCAATGTTCTCATTTGCACTTCAAAAGGGAAACTCATCCAAAACCCCCGTATAAAGTAAAATACCTGCCGGCTTGGATCTTTTAGTATGTTGGAGGACTTGGCTGAGAAGACGCTGCAATACGCTCTTGCAAACGGGGCTCAGTACTGTGACGTGAGGGCAGAGTCGGTTACCTCCAGCGGGTTCCTATTTGAAAACGGACAGGTCGAACATTCTTCATCTAGGCTGGACAGGGGTTTGGGAATTCGGGTTCTGGCAAACGGCGCATGGGGGTTTTATTCCATGGCCTCTCCAAAGTCAATGGAGAGTGTTAGGGATGGAGTGCTGAGTGCCATTAGGGGGGCTCTTTTCTATTCTCATGCAAAGAAGAAAAAAGTAATTCTTTCAGATTGTAAGGCGCACGTGGACACTGTTATTCAAAAAGCAGCCAAGGTGCCACGTATGGAGGACATGGTCGAGATTGCTGCGGACTGCGATAGGAGAATTAGGGGGCAGAAAAGGATTCACAAGTCCTCCGTCTTGGTTCAAACTGATGAATTTCAGAAATATTTTGTTAACAGCGAGGGGGCAAAAATATTTCAAAGCCACACCGATACCTTTGCATCACTTTCGGCAACGGCAAGTGAATCGGGGCTTTCGGAGACTGTAAGCACAACGGAGGGCGGGAGGGGTGGCATGGAAGTATTTGAAGGTGAAAATGACCTTACAAAGCGCGCTGAAATGATATCCGAAAAGGCCCATCATCTGGTGTGCTCGAATCCTGCAAAGGAGGAAAAGACTACGGTTGTCATGAATCCAGACTTTGTTGCCTTGCTCACCCATGAAATCCTAGGTCATCCTTCAGAGGCGGATAGGGTCCTAGGAAAGGAAATGGCATGGGCGGGAGGAGCATGGTGGGCAGGAAAGATTGGTAGCAGGGTGGGATCTGAACACCTTAGCGTAATTGACGACCCTACGATCACGTCCAGTCTGGGCTGTTTCAAGTATGACGATGAGGGAGTGCCCTCCTCCAGAAAGTCGCTTGTGGAAAATGGCATACTTGTGAATCACATGCAGAGCAGGGAGACGGCATATCTATTTGGGACCGAGCCTAATTCCTCGATGCGTTCAGCGGGATTTTCGTTCATGCCGTTAATACGAATGGCTTGCACCTGCATTGGGTCGGGGGACTGGGAGGCGGAAGAAATGATCAAAGAAGTAAAATCAGGATATCTTATTTGTGACATGAAAGTACCATCCATAGATATGATGAGGTACAATTGGAGCATCTCTTGCCAGTATGCGAGAAGAATTGAAAACGGTGAATGCAAGGAGCTGGTCAGGGACGTCATCGTAATGGGGAATTCACCCGAATTTTTCAAATCAATTAATGCCGTGGGAAAGGATTTCACTGTTAGGCCAATTACAAACTGTGGCAAAGGGGATCCTATGCAGATTATGAGGATGGGGAACGGCGGGCCACACATAAGGGGCACAGCAACTGTGAAAAGTGTGGGGATCTGAAATGGCGGAGAGCCTTGAGGACGTCAGGAAATCCGTAACATCATGCATATTGTGTGACCTTTCAAAGAGTAGGACGCACGCCGTTCCAGGATCGGGCGGTCCAGATACGGACGTGATCTTCATAGGCGAGGCGCCGGGTAGGAATGAGGATCTCCAAGGAGCGCCATTTGTGGGCGCGGCGGGGAGAATTCTCTCAGATGCCTTGGAACATGCTGGATTTTCGAGAAGCCATGTTTACATAACAAATGTGGTAAAGTGCAGGCCGCCTAACAACCGAAGGCCTGCGGTTCAGGAAATAAAATCATGTTCTGTCCACCTGCAAAGGGAGCTCGAGGTCATCAAGCCAAAAATTATCTGTGTTTTGGGGAACACCGCTTTTGGTTCCTTGCTTGGCGGGGGAGAAATAACGAAAAATCGAGGTAAACTCATGAAAAGGGATGGAAAACTATACTTCGTCACGTTTCATCCTGCGGCAGTAATATACAACCCGCAACTTGCAGGGGTTCTAAAGGATGACCTGAAAAAACTTCACAGTTTGATTGGCAAGATAAAAATGGGAATCCCTGTACCTGTTGATGAATGAAACCCATCCCACGTTTATTCTATCAAAGAGACACCGTGGATGTTGCAAGGGACTTGCTTGGCAAGACACTAGTGAGGAAAATAGGACGCAATCTTATGGGGGGGCTAATATGCGAAACGGAGGCATATCGGCACAAAAAAGACCCTGCCAGCCACGCCTTTCGCGGCCAGACTGAAAGGAACAGGCCAATGTTTGAAGAGGTCGGCAAAGCCTATGTCTATTTTACATATGGGATGCATTATTGTGTAAATGCAGTGGCTAGGGATCGAGCAGAGGAAGCAGGAGCGGTTCTAATCAGATCACTTGTTCCAAGGTCGGGGCTTGAGTTCATGATGAGGCGGCGCAGGACGTCCGTTCTTTCCAATCTTACCAGCGGGCCTGCGAAGATTACCCAAGCACTTGAGATTACAAAAAAACAATGTGGCGAAAATCTGACGAAAATTTCGGGACTCTATATTGCAGAAGGGATTCCAATACCCGAACATATGATTGAGGCAAGGCCACGGATTGGGATCAGCATCGCAACTGAAAACCTCTGGAATTTCAGAATAAAGAAAGAATTTCTCAAGGGTGGTGGCGACTAGGAGGCGGGCCTTGCTGCCAACGTTACCGGAATCTCCAGAGTCTTACCTTGTCTGTCCACGGTAAGAACAACCTTGTCACCTACGGACTTTTGATCATCCAGATAGGCTATGACCTCGTCTATGGACTTTATGGGGTGCCCGTCTATGGCTGTTATTATGTCTCCCCCATGGGGAATGTTGTTGTCATCAAGCGTTGCAGCTATTATGCCTGCTTTTGATGCCGGGCTTCCATTTACGACGTTCTCTACGATTACTCCCTTGAAGTTGCGGGCAAGTCCATTTGCCAAGGCCACATCGGGGTCAAGGGTCCTTCCTGCTATGCCGAGGTAGGGGTGCTCATATTTTCCGGTCTTAATTAATACTGGGACGATTTTCTTGATGGTGTTAGACGGGATTGCAAACCCTATACCTGAAAAGTCTCCTGTGTTTGTCTTGATGGCGGTGTTCATCCCAATGACTTCACCTTGTAGGTTTAACAGGGGCCCTCCAGAGTTTCCGGGGTTGATGGCGGCATCAACCTGAATTACATCCGGGATGGAATATTTTGTGTTCTCGTTTGGAAGGAGCCTTGCCAAGGCGCTAACAATTCCTGTCGTCATGGAATCACTGAGGCCGAAGGGGTTGCCTATCGCAACGACCTGCTGGCCAGGCTGAAGATAAGAGGAGTTCCCAAGGGGGAGGGGTACCAATTTTTCATCCGAAAAATCATCGATTATCTGAATTACTGCGATATCGTTATCGGGGTCTGTTCCAACCACTTTGGCGGTGTACGTGTTTCCATCAATGAAAGTAACATTGACGGTGCTCGAGCCGTCTACAACATGATTGTTGGTTATGATGCGGCCTTGGGTGTCGTATACAAATCCTGATCCCAGCCGTGTTGACTGCCCTGAAAGAGGCTGACCATTTATGATTATGGTCTGGTCTGTGGTGGCAACCTTGCTGGTTATCTGGACCACCGAGTTCTCCGTCTTCTTAAAGAGATCTGTCAAGGTAGAATCGGACTGCGGATCGGCGGGGCTTGTCTGGTCAGTTGCCCCGTGCGACCCCGGTGATACCTGTGCGGCTGAAGGGTTTTGGACAGCAGCTTGGGAAATATCACCCGATGTTCTACCATTGGCGAATTGTACAACAAGTGCTACCGATAACACGATTATTACCCCGATTAATGCCGCCTCTGTCTTTTTCATGTGGTAACGTTTGTGAAATAGTGCAAAGCAGAATAATATCCTTTACGAATCTTTGTTAATCTCAACATAAATATACGCACTAAGGTCTTAACACGTGTTGGCAAAGAAACAAAAGAATAAGGCAAAAACCGCCTCGTTTCCGAAGGGCACTGTTATTTTCATAGCCGTAGTAGTGGCGGCTGCCGGCGCTGGAGTTTACTATCTCATGACTACGTCCACGCCAGTTAACGTGGATCATCCTGTATTTGCTGCGCCTACTAATCTATACATAATAGGTCTTCATGACCCGACGCAGGGATATCTCTATGAACAAGAGTCTACAAGACAGGCCCAGAAATCTCTATCAAGCGGCGTGCCTGATGCTTCAATACACATACCCAAAGGAACCTTGGTATCGCTCCATTTCATAAATGAGGACAAAGACACTCAGGCTCCCATGGACCTTAACATCGATGCATTCAAGGTGCATACCAACAAGCTCGGCTATTTCCAGGCCCAGACAATCAACTTCGTAGCCGACAAGGAAGGCACATACACATATTATTCGAACCTACACCCTGAGATGAAGGGTACCATAACGGTGGACCCGTGATGGCGCTGAAGAACAACCCATACAAGATGAAACGTGCGGGGAATCTGGAACATGATGGACGATAAGGAAGGACTTTCCAGAATAGACATACTGAGCACACTTGACAACTTCATAGAAAGAATATTTGAATTGAGGAGAATACTGCTTAGCATCTCGGTATCTGCACTTGTCCTAGCACCGCTTGCGACAGGCCTCTCTATCTTCCTACTGACACACCCTAGGTTCTATGCAATGCTGCAAAACGAGCATGAGTTTGGAACCATCCTTGGCATTCTACTCGGCGTGATAATCTCAGTTTCCGTCGTGTGGATAGCTACTGGCGTAAAACAATATGTCACACTAAAGTCATGGGACCAAAAGTACAAGGAATACCAAAAACAAAAGGACGAAATCGATAGGAGAATAGCTTCAGATTACGGCTTGGAAGAGGATTAGCTGCCGTTTTCAACCGAGTCACTTTGAACCTTTTTGCGTGGAAACAACCTCTCATAAGGTTCCAAAATCGTCTTGCAGAATTCCAACCCTTTCTGACTTGGTTTGTAAATGGTTATCAGCCTCTTTCCCAACTGTCTCTCCTCTCGTAAAATAAGACCATTTGATTCCAACTCGTCCAGAATGGGCTTGTGTTTCTTGAGATTCAAACCACAAAAGCTTACCAAAGATGTCTGATTGAGCTCACCGTATTGAACAAGCATGAGGATTATGTCCTTTATGATATAGATTCTGTCCCTGTAGGAACTTGAACCAGACATTTGTCGTCTCAAGAATGGCCACTAAATATAATCTCTGGTTGTTCCTTTGGGATCTCTAATAACCTCTTGCAAACATTGCCTCTGTCTTGCCAGGTGTTCCGCAAACTATGCATGGCATGTCGGGATTCTTTGCGTCAAACGGTATGACCCTGATGTCCGCCCCTGTGTCTTCCTTTATTGTTTCCTCACACTTTTGGTTTCCACACCATGGAGAGCGTATGAACATTCCAATCTCTATCTCTTTTTTGAACTGTCCAAGGTCTGACACGGTCTTTGTCTTTTCATTTAGCAACCGCTTAGCCCTTTCAAAAAGGTCTTTTTGGATTACATCCAGCGCTTCGACTATGCCATTTTGGAGGTCGTCAAAGGAGAGGTCAGACTTGTTTCTATTATCACGGCGAGCAAGAACTACCTTGTTCTTTGCTAGGTCTTTTGGGCCTAACTCAATTCTGAGTGGGACTCCCTTCATCTCCCAATCGTTGAACTTGTAGCCAGGAGTAAATTCATCCCTGGCATCGACATGTATCCTCAAGTCTTTTTTTGAAAGCGTCTCTCTTATCTCGTTTGCCTTCTTTAGGACTTGGTCTTTGTCATTCTGGGATGAATAGATGGGAATTATTACTGCTTGGATGGGGGCAACCCTGGGTGGGAGTACGAGTCCCCTGTCATCCCCATGCACCATGATCAGGGCGCCTATGAGCCTCCACGACACGCCCCACGAGGTCTGCCATGCAAACGTCTCCACATTCTGCGTGTCAAGGAACTTAACGTCAAATGGTTTTGCAAAATTCTGCCCTAGAAAATGGGAGGTGCCCATCTGCAAGGCCTTCCCGTCAGGCATTATGGATTCCATGGTAGTGGTATAAACTGCCCCCACGAATTTCTCCTTCTCGCTCTTTTTTCCTATTATTACAGGAATTGCAAGCTCTTCCTCCACCGTTTTTCTGTAAATGTCGAGTATTGTCATTACCTCAACTTCTGCCTCCTCCTTTGTTGCATGGACAGTGTGGCCCTCCTGCCACAGGAATTCTGAGGTCCTCAGGAAAGGTTTTGTGGATTTGATCTCTGCTCGTAGGGCTGAATTCCAGAAGTTTATTTTCAGGGGAAGGTCCCTCCAGCTTTTGATCCATTTTGAATACATGGAGTAGGCCAGGGTTTCTGATGTGGGCCTCAAGGCAAGCCTATCCCCTATCTCGCTTTCTCCTGAATGAGTCACCCAAAACACCTCCGGGGTAAAACCAGCGAAATGGGTTGATTCCTTGCTCAAAAGAGATTCCGGAATAAGAACTGGTAGGAAACCGTTCTCATGACCCGTAGCCTTCAGTTTTTTATCGATTGATCCCTTTAGGTATTCCCAGATGGAATACCCGTAAGGTCTAAGAACAATCAGGCCCTTGACTGGAGCATAATCTGTCAACTGTGCTTTTATCACAACTTGAGTATACCATTCGCTAAAATCCTCGTTTTTTTTGGCGGTAATCCCAATTTCTTTGCTCAATCGACATCGTTTCCGGTAATGTACTAATGAGCCTTGTGCTCTAGAGCGGGTCGCCTTTGCAAAGAACTTTTCCAGTTATCCTGCTTTGAAAATTTGAGCATACAAAACACTGGATAAAGGGAACCTCTTTCTTCAGGATGGGACAGTCTACGGCTTCCTCCTTCATTTTCTTTAACATTTTGGGGCTGACTCCTTTGAGTTTCAACTTCCCCTTGTCATCCATCATTCCTGAGGCCTTGAGTTCCTCCTTTGTCTCATCCGATAATCGGTTTGATGTTGTGGCGCCCTTTATTGGAACCTCGTATTTGTGGGGAAGCTCGGCCATAACTTTCATCTTGTTATCTTGAATATATTGCTAGTGGTATGGTGCCAACCAGATCGCTTAAGATTAATATATTCTGCATCATTCCACAAAGCAGAAACTGATGTTAGCAATTTTTGATGTGGAAGGAGTTTTACTAGATGCTGAGTTCCTTCCCATCTTGGCGGAAACAATCAACAAACAGGATGAGATATGGGAGATAACTCGCCAAGGAATCAAAGGCGCAATAAATTGGGAGGATGGTCTTAGGAAGAGAATCCAGCTACTTCGAGGCATAGACTTTGAAACGTGCAAACAAGTTGCAGACTCGCTCAGGGTGATGACTGGCGCAAGGGAGGCATGCTATGCCCTAAAGGCCGCTGGATGGAAGATAATGGCAGTCTCCGGCGGATTTACAATTATGACTGACAGACTTAAGGATGAACTGGGTCTGGATTATGTCTTTTCAAACGAACTTGTCTTCAAAAATGACAAACTTGATGACGTGATAATCCATGTGGATTCTGACAAGGCCAAATCCGCCATCATAAAAATACGCGAGTGGAAGGAAAGGAAGGATGACATCGTAGTGGTTGTGGATGGTGCGAACGACGTCAAGCTTTTTGACATCTGTGGACTTGGGGTTGCCTTCAGGGCTCAAGACATAGTAAAGGATCTTGCCACCGTCACACTCGAGGAAAAGGACCTTTCGAAATTAATAGGCATAATAAACAAACACTATGGGTTAAATATTCGCCCGCAAACTATTGCCTGATCGGAATACAATTTTAAGAAGTTGAAACATAATTTCCCAAATGGTTATGGAAGTAATCCCTGTCAAGTTACACGATGATGTAAAAAAGGGGGATAACCTTGCGGGGTATCTTGTCTTGGCATGCAATGACCTCAGAGACGGAGACATTGTGGTTTTCACGCAGAAAATTATCTCAAAACAGGAGGGCCAAACCATCGACCTTGCCAAAGTTCATCCAAGCTTGCTCGCTACGGGAATTGCAAGTGAATACGGGAAGGATCCTAGGATAGTACAGCTCATTCTTGACCAATCAAAACGGATAGTTCGCATGCATGGCGGGATAATCATCTCCGAGACTATCCATGGTTTTATTTGTGCCAACGCGGGGGTTGACGAGAGCAACGTCATGGGGGGGTACGCAACGTTGTTGCCAGACAATGCCGACAGGTCAGCGGAGGAGCTACGGAGGAAAATTAAGGAAACAACGGGAAAGGAGATCGCGGTTTTGATATCTGACACGTTTGGCCGTCCCTTCAGGCAGGGGCAAACAAACGTAGCCATAGGCATGGCGGGTATGAGGGGGATCCTAGATTATGCAGGAAAGAAAGACGATTTCGGGAGAACCCTTAGGATAACGGCAATTGCAATTGCAGACGAAATTTGTTCTGCTGCGGAACTCGTGATGGGAAAATCACTTCACATTCCTATTGCCATTATAAGAAACTACACACATGATTCGTTTTCTGGCTCCATGGGGGAAATCAATAGGCCCCGATCTATGGATTTATTCAGATGATTGAAATTTGAAAACAAAGATTATATTCACAAGTTGGGACAAGCGATAAACATTGGATAAACTTAGTGCAGAACTGCACTGCCACAACGAGTTTTCAAACTTTCATCTGGGCCTTAAAGAAACTCCGTATGACTGTGGTGTCACCGTTGAAGAACAGCTTGAGCAAGCGTACATCCAAGGACTCGACGCGTTATTCATCACAAATCATAACACACTTGACGGCTATACCCAACTGGTTCAATACAAGGAAAACCATGAAAAGTTTAGAAAAATCCAAATCTATCCGGGAGAGGAAATAACGACTGACCAAGGAATACATATTCTTGCCTATGGCCTGACGTCCACAATAAAGGCCGGGCAGAGTGTCGAGGTCATATTGGACAATATCCGTTCCCAAGATGCAATCTCCTGTGCCCCACATCCCTTTGCGCTAAACAATGGACTAAGGGAGGGTGCGGCACTCTGTGATCTAATTGAGGTCTTCAATAGCAACAACGTGGATAGATACTCCAATATGCGTGCCTATAATTTTGCCCAGTCGACAGGAATGAAGGGGGTTGCAGGGAGTGACTCTCACGTGGTGTCTACCCTTGGGCGCTGTGTAAATGTGATAGAGGCAGAGAATAACCTTGACGGCGTATTGCGGGCGATGAAGAAGGGCAGGATAACAATTGGACGAACAGGTTACATAACCAGCAGCGAAATGATAGAGCATGCAAGGTACAAGATAAAAAATTCAAAGGAGGACATAATTATGTATTTCAAAGAAAACCACCCCCATCTGACGGGAATCTGCCGGTTCTTGATCAACGCGTTTGAATCAAATCCGGACAGCATTGTCTGGACAGCTGTTTACAAGGTGGCAGTGCATCTTACTACGAGACTGTCCAACAAAATCAATTTCAAAAATCAGGATTATAACATCCTGTACGAAAGGAACCTCCGAGCTATATTGCCAATGATATTGACCTGACCAAAATTTTCTGCACATATGAATAGCTTTTAATATTACTTTACTAGCTTTTCGTATACTGGTGAATAGGCATTTCAGAATTATCTCCAACCAAGACAGTAGACGTAAGAGGAATGTTCTGCCCGGAACCGGTTTTTAGGACGAAGATAGAAATGGAACGATTATCCGTGGGTAACATCCTCAAAATAATTGCGGATGACCCGGCGTCGGAGGAGGATATATCAAGATGGGTCAATCGAAACGGACACCAATTACTGGGCATTAACAAGTCCGGGAAAGATATTGAATTTACCATCAAGAAGGTGAAATAGGTCCCTTGACGATAGAAGCATTGGAGGGATCCGAGTCAATTTTAAAAAAAATTGGCAATACCCCGATGGTAAAACTAGATTCGCTTTCCAATAACGACGCTGAATTTTATGCAAAACTGGAATCCTTTAACCCGTTTGGGTCCGTGAAAGACAGAGCCGCATTCTGGATGGTAAAACTCGCTGAAGAAAACGGCCTGATAAAAAGAGGCCATAGCGTAATCATTGAGCCCACATCTGGAAACACGGGTATCGCGCTTGCGGGAATAGCAAAGCTCTTGGGATATAAAGTTGAGATTGTGATACCAGAGAAGGCAAGTGATGAAACAAAAAAAATAATCGAATCTCTGGGGGCTACCCTTTACCAAACTAGCGACGATCTGTGTCCTAAGGTGGGGGCCGGGACGGATCAAAGCATAGCTCTTGCAAAATCTATAGCTTCTGCTAGGCCTGACAAATACTACTCCCCCAACCAGTATTCCAACGAAGCAAACTTCATGGGCCATTACAAGGGAACCGGGCCAGAAATCTGGCAGCAAACTAACGGGAAGGTAACCCATTTTTTTTCGGGAGTCGGCACCGGGGGAACGATAACAGGAATTGGCGCCTTCCTCAAGGAGAAAAATCCTGACATAAAGATAATAGCTGTTCAGCCTCAGCAGAACCATCTGATACAGGGACTCAGGAATTTTGAGGAGTCCGCCAAGCCAGACCTGTTTCTAAAGAGGGAGCAAGTTGTAGATGACTGGCTGACCATAACAAATGACGAAGCGTTTGCAGCAGTAAAAGAAATTTTTATCAAGGATTCCCTGTTGGTAAGCCCGTCCTCGGCCGCCGTGTATGTGGCCATGAAAAAATACGGGATCCAAAAAGGATGCGCCGTAGGCATATTTGCCGATGATGGGAAAAAATTCAAAAGTCTCTACTCGCAACAGAAAATATTCACCGAGGAGGAATTTGACCGAGCCATAGGGGAGGCTAAACACCTTTCCCATGATTCATTCTATTAGGAATTCTTCTTGTTTTCTGAAAGATATTTGTCCACGTCTATCGCCGCCATGCACCCGAATCCTGCCGCCGTGATTGCCTGCCTGTATCTGTGATCGTGGACGTCGCCTGCTGCAAAAACGCCATCTACATTTGTATGGGTGTGATTTTTGAGTGCTATGTATCCCTGGTCGTCGAGCTCTATCTGACCCTTGAATATCTTGGTATTTGGCTCATGGCCAATGGCAATGAAAAGGCCGCCGACGTTCATGGTTTCCTCCTTGTTAGTTGAAACGTTCTTGATCATGACCTCGTTTACCTTTTCGCTACCCCTTATCTCTTCAATCACCGAATTCCAGTGAAACTTTATCTTACTATTCTCAAACGCCCTGTCCTGCATAATCTTGCTTGCTCTTAATTTGTCCTTCCTGTGTATGACATGGACATTTTTTGCAAACTTGGTAAGAAAGATTGCCTCTTCCATGGCCGAATCTCCGCCTCCTGCGACAATAATCTCTTGGTTCTTAAAGAATGGACCATCGCACGTCGCACAGTAGGAAACGCCCCTTGCGCTGAATTCCTGTTCTCCTTTTGCACCAAGTTTCCTTGGGCTTGCACCGGTGGCGATAATCACGGCCTCTGCCTCGTATTCCTCGGAATTGGTCAGTATCTTGAACGGCCTTCGTCTAAAATCTACATTGACTACCTCATCATCAATTATAACTGCGCCCATCCGCTCGGTCTGTTTCCTCATGTTTGTCATAAGGTCAGGCCCCATGACTCCTTCCGGAAATCCTGGATAATTTTCGACCTCTGTTGTAAGCATTAGCTGCCCTCCGGGAAGGATTCCTGATATCACAAGAGTTTCGCGTTTTGCCCTTGAAGTGTAAATAGCCGCGGTGTATCCTGCAGGTCCGGCACCTATGATTACCACGTCGAATTTCTTCTTCGCCTCGGGCTTTTTGTTTTCTGCCCTGATTTCAGCCTGCACGAATAAAATTCATCTCAGGTTCATATTTAAATTATGCAGAACACTTTCTGTAATTGTCAAGGGCTGCCTGATGGCCACTGCATAACCTACCTGCCTCTAGCATTCTAATTAGTTCCTCCTGCCAATGCGCATTGTACAGCATGCATTCCTTGGATTCGCAGAAGGGCATTCCTGTAATGTGATAGAAAATGGCCTGCATTGCATATGTTCTTGCCGCCTTGCATAGGCGTAGATCGTTGTAATCGAGAAACCTCTCCCTGAATTCTTCCTTGAGGCGGTCCAGGTTAAGACCCTGCCCGATCTTCTCATAAATTTTAAGATAATATTCTCGGGGCTTTGCAGGGGCTTCTATAATTCCAGTAGTGGAGATGATGGCAGGGTTGGAACATATGACGGCCCTGCCGTGATATCGGTAGTCATTACTGTCATAACTGCAAGTAAGCCTTGTTGTAAATGCTAGATGAAATTCATTGTGTGAAAATTCCGACGCGGGAATGAGATCCCTGTATATGTTCTGCAACTCGAAGCCATCATAAAGGACAATGCTTCCGCTTTGGCCCTGTTCTTCGGACCCTGTCTCTTCTCTAGTCGGTTTATGTTTTTCAAATGGAATGCGGATGTTGAATATTCTGCATGAGGCAAGATCTTCAAATACCTCATCCTTTGTTTCAAAATGCTGGAAGAGGCTTCTTCTAACCTCCACGTCTACCTGAAATTCTCTGCCTAGAAACTTGGCTAGGTCGTTTATTTCGATCTGTGGGACAGCCGGTTCGTCATACAAAAATATTTTTGATATTTTCAACGGGAAAATACTCAAACAACGCTGCTTATCTTCTTAGCTCTTTTATCTTCACCGCGGTTATCTCAGCGGCCTTCTTGCCTGAAAGCAACATGGATCCATAGGTGGGTCCCATCCTTGCAATACCATACGTCTCAGTTACAGACATGCCAGCGACTACTAGGCCTGGAAAAACCTCCCCTGTGTGGTAGACCACCTTATTTTCGCCGTCGTCTACCCACATGGGATCCATGCCCTTCCAATCAACGAGTTTTCTATCGACAAGTCGTTTCACCGCTACCGAGTCATGGCCTGAGGCGTCAATTACAATCTTGGATTCCAGCGCAACAGGGTCGACGCAGGTTATGTTCCGGGGCAATGCGGATACGGGCATCCAGTTTACTACGATTCCGGAAACACGTCCATTCTTCAGGACCAGATCGTCGAATTTTGTAAGATTCAGGAATTTTACTCCGGCATCGCATGCGGCCGCAATCAATTTGGAAACAGCATGGGGGCCAGGGGTTAGGTATAGGCCGTCTCTTACTTTCTTGTATGGGATACCCAACTCGTCCCATATTTTCTGGGCTGGAGCCCTAACTGTTACGGGATTCATCATGTAGCCTCCGAGCCAGTAGCCTCCTCCCAGGTAGTTGTTCTGCTCTATTACTAGGGTCTTAAACCCCATTGAGGCAAGCTCTCTACTTGCAGTCAGGCCGGCGGGGCCGGCACCAATTATTATGACGTCTGAATCGGCTCTGTCTATTAGTACGGAATGAAATTCGTCAGCAATTGCTCTTGTTATCTCTTTTTCATCAACATCTGCAAAAATTTTGGGTACCCCGGATTCAATACTTTTCTGCATGAAAAATATCCTCTCACAAGTACATTAATAGTTTGCTTTGATTATGCCCTTGAGAGCAGGACTATGACTTCCATGATGCGTAACGTGGTCCTTGGGAAAACGAAAAGATTCCAAAAGATCAAGGACCCGTGAAATTCACAATGAATTGGAGGACGGAAATAACCTATCTGACAAAGGCATCTTCGAAGGCTTTTATTGATTCCCTTATGTGCGCCTTTTTTTCAGGGCTTTTGAAGGCATAGGCAGAAATTATGTTCGCCTTTCCTAGGTCTTTTTTTACCACGAGGGACTTTGCCGCTCGCAGGGAATCAACTATGACATTGCATCCATTTGTACTGTCGCTAGTCCTAAGCGATAGGTCCATCTCGATGGTGGACCCGAGAAACCCCCTTGCCTCCATCCAGTAGTAGCTGACTCTCGAGTCTCCGAGCTGCTCGGCATACTCGGTAGTTCCGGCAGTAGACTTGAAGGGATAAGGTGATTCTATCGCAATCGATTCGGTCTTGATATTGCGTTTCTTCTCTCTCGTTTCTTCAGCCATGGTGTTCATCGTATCTTGGTTTCCACCAACGTCTAGCTGGTATGCCTTGTGGATTCGAATCCCTCGGCTTGTCATGAAATCAATCATTCCGCGATGAAAAGCAGTACCGCCAAATTGGCTCATGAGGTCGTCTCCAAGAATCACTAAACCCTTTGACTCGAAGGATTTCCGTGTTCCTTCATTAACCGTCTTGGCGGACGTTGCATTGAAAAATGAACATCCTGCATCGAGGGAGGCCTGGGCATATTTTTCAGGTGTCTTATCTAGGCCGGAAGATATCACGTTTAACAAGAAATCAGGCTTGGATTCCCTGAGTGCTGCGACTATTTCGTCGTAACTTGATGTCCTCACCTGTCCATCTCGGCTTATGTGTGGCGGTATGGGATCTGACATGAGCCCCGGGCTGATTGTAACCTCTGAAAACGGCATCCTGGAATTCGCAACCTGTCCAATTTTTTTTCCTACCTTTTTTGAATCAATGTCAAAAGCGGCGACTATCTCGAAACTCCCCAATGTCATCCCTGAAACATTTGCATGCCATAGTCCCTCCGTGGAGTTCTGGTAAAATTCCAGCCCCTTCACGAGTGTTGTGGCAACGTTACCAATGCCTGCCAGCGCCACCCTTATCTTGTCTGTCACGCAAATTTTTCTTTCCGGTCTTCATTTAACTCTTTTCTGGTGTCATATCATTAGCTTTTCCTAATTCGTCTACGCCAAGTCGCATGAACAAATGGTGGAAAATCTTGCCGTTATGTCTTTAGAGGATTGCGTATCTGGCGTCTATTTTAAAATTTATATGCACTCCGAAGGGTAGCTACCTAATTGAGCAAGATCAGCCTTTCTCAATCTAAACCAGACAACCTGCCAAAACCGAAGATACAATGGGGCCGCCTAGAGGAGGCTGAAAAGTTTGCAGAAATGGTAAAGCTTTTCAGACAAGGTAAAATTAACCGTGACGACCTTAGGAGGTTCCGACTACAACATGGGGCCTATGGGAGCAGGATGACTGACGATTACAGTATGATCCGCGTAAAAATCCCCGCTGGCGAGGTTTATCCGGAACAAATGGAAAAGGTGGCGGAGCTAAGTGAAGCATTTTCCATTGGTAATGCACATGTATCCACTAGGCAGAACTTCCAACTTCACTGGGTTGCATTGGAGGATGTCTCCGAGGTAATGCGTGGCCTTGCCGAGGTAGGGCTTACATCTAGAGAGGCATGTGGCAATTCGGTAAGAAATGTCATGTGCAGTCCGCTGGCAGGCGTCTGCCCTGACGAAGTGTTTGATCCTACCCCTTACGCACTATCTACCGCAAAATTTCTCCTGCGAAACTCTATGAATCAATCGCTTCCAAGGAAATTCAAGATAAACTACACATGCTGTGAAAAACATGGGATGGCAAGGATCGTGGATGTCGGCCTTATACCAAAAAAGACTGAAATGAACGGCAAACAGCAAAATGGATTCAAAGTCTTTCTTGGTGGTGGGCTTGGAGCTCAGTCATTTGTAGGGCATCAGCTTGAGGACTTTACTCCGGAAGAAGACTTGCTTTACACCATAATTGCAGTAATACGAGTGTACGACAGGATGGGGAACCGGGAGAATATGGCAAGAAACAGGATGAGATACTTGGTGAATGAATTGGGGTGGCAAAAATTCCAAAACGTCGTGCTAAAAGAAAGAGCAATGGTAAAGCTTACCCAGTCTGTAATGGTCAAACTAGACCTTGACAAGACGCCGGAAGTACTACGAAAGGTATCGGTAAGATCCGAGACGCCTTCTTCACCGCAGGGGTTCTCAAGATGGCTCAAGTCAAATACACTGAAACAAAAACAAAATGGGTACAGTGCAGCCTTCATCACTCTGGAATCCGGAGATATTACCGCGAGCCAGCTCAGGGCAGTTGCTGATATGTCTAGGGAATTTTCAGCGGAGGGGCGTATTAGAAACGGTTTTGCACAAGACATTGTTTTTAGGTGGGTGAAAGACGAGGATTTGCCAAGGCTTTATGAAAAACTGTTAGAGGTAGGACTTGCCAACCCGGGAGCTTTGACCATGGCCTCAGTCGTGGGGTGTTCGGGAACCACGTCTTGCAACCTTGCTCTTACCAACTCGCACAGACTGGCAAAGGAGGTCCAAAGGAAGTTTCTGGAGATGAAGCTTGATGAAGATGATGACTTGAGGGACTCCACGATAAAGATAAGCGGATGCCCAAACTCTTGCGGGCAGCATGAGATTGCAACAATCGGATTTTACGGCGGAGGGGGAAGGCTTGGCAAAGACATGTACCCGTTGTACACAATGTTACTCGGCGGGAGGGCAGATGAAAAATCAACACTGGGAATATCAACGTTAAAGGTGCCAGCCAAACGGGTCATTCCAGCCATCTTGAAAATAATCGAGGTATACAAATCTGAAAAAAGACCGGGCGAAACCCTGAACTCTTGGATGGACAGGCTTGTGGAGGGGGGTGGAAGTCAGAAGGTCAGGACGGTTAATGATGTAAAAGAACTGCTAAAGCCTGTTGTGGCGCCCCCCACAATCGAACAGGATAGTGACTTTTACGTGGACTACGGAAATGATGGAAGCTATCATGCCAGGACTGGAAGGGGCGAGTGTGCGGCTTGAGCCAGGAAAAAACGACCAGAATAACAATCGATGTTGATACGCTCAGATCGGAGATTAGGGACAAAAGCGTCACAGTGCTTGACATTAGAAAAGAGGACGACTACCAGAGAGGGCATATTCCGGGGGCCATAAACTTTCCACTATCTTCCCTCCTTGCAGATGATTCGCCTGAGACAATCCTAAAACACACGGAATCATTTGGGATAGGGGATGAGACCTCCGTAGTGGTGTACGACGACACCTTTGGAGCCTTGGCCTCGCGGGTAGCTTGGACCCTGCAGTATATAGGACACGAGGATGTTTCTCTTCTTGACGTCACGTATGGCTCATGGAAAAAGATGGGACTTGAAACCTCGAACGATTCACCCGGCACTAGCAAAAAGAGCCATTCGCTGAAGCTCCAACCTCAGATTCTTGCCACTGCTGACTATCTCATGCCTGCAAAAGAGCGGGGTGCCACGTTGGTCGATAACCGTGAAAGACTGAACTTCCTTGAAAACCACATCCCGGGAGCTATCAACATCCCGTACCGGATGCTTGCCTCGCCTCAGCACATCTTGCGACCAAAGGAGGAACTAAAACGACTCATGCAAAACAGAAGCCTGTCGGCAGATTCTGAGATTATCACTTACTGCGGCAGCGTTGGAACCCTTTCGGGCCTTGGATATTATGCATTAAAATCAATAGGGATTCCTAACGTAAAACTTTACGTCAGATCCTTCAAAGAGTGGAAATCCCTTGAAAGGCCGATAGAAAAACAAGGAGATGCCAACTACTGGGATCTTTCTGCAGAATAATGCCCTCAGGTATTCTGGGCTGTCTCACTTCTGAGTTTTTTTGTGGTCTGGCTTTCTATGTGATCGAAAAGTTCTAGAATCTTCTTCTTGTTTGCCTGCAGATATTCATATCCCTTGTCTGCCAGCCTTATTCTGAAAAACCTGATGTCACGATGTTCCTCGAAAAAGTGCTCTATCATCTGGGCGCCTTTCTTACCTGGGTCGATGAATACATCCATCTTTGCTAGGACATCGTCGACGTCGCCTTTTTCAATCGCAGTTTTGACTGCCTGGACTGCCTCGCTAATCTCTTTGAGGTGTTGGACCAACAACGGATTGATTTTCTTGGTAGTGCCAAAAAGACCCTTTTTCTCGACGCCTATTTTGGCAGCAAGTTCGGGGGCAATCTCGTATTCCTCAACCTTCCCAAGACCTATGTTTTTGTCGACCTTGACAAGGAGTCCCTTTTCCAATAGTTTTTTTGCCGCGTCTTCCACTTCGGCCTTTCCTAGCATCGTTGTCCATACTATCTGCCCAACCTTGTGATATCCTTGCCTTACTGATTCTAAAACCACGACTTCCACTATTCTCCTGTATCCCTCATCTGCTTTGGCATTTTCAAAATCCCTGTCCCTTACTGCCTTTTTCGCATTCTTGACATCGATCTCTATGGAGCGTTTCAAGGCCTCGATGGATTCTGGTATGCTGTTCAGGAGGGAATGATAGCATGCCTTGTTGTACCATGACATGCCGTCAGTAGGGTTTATCTCAATTGATTTTTCGACGCATTCTAGGGCTTTTTCATAGTTTTTCTGTCTGTAGTAAATGAGCCCCTTGAGGTTCCAGGCTTCGGAGTTGGTGACATCTATCTCATGTACCTTGTTGTAGGATTCCATAGCGCCTGCAAAATCGCCCATGTGAAACCTTGCATACCCAAGTTTCAGTATTGAATCGACATGACCCGGATCAATCTGTATTGCAGCCTCAAAGGCTGCAGCGGCTTCTTCCATCTTTTCGTCAGCCATCATGGAGATTCCCTTTTTGAACATCTTGTCTCTGGTGTAATTTGGATTTGCCAGTTTGGACTCGGATACCTCCGGCGAAGTATCTGGAACGTCGTCTCCCTTCGAAGGCTGAGTGCTACCCTTGAATAATTTTTTCACGATTGGTAAAATATGGATTTTCCGTAGATAAATACTATTCCGGTAGTCTAAAAAGCAAATTTTATTGGCAAACGGCCTTTATAACGCCTGATAAATACAAAAATACTCAGGTATTACACCTAGGATATGTCAGCCAGAGATAGGACTATAGAGATTACTGGGGATTCGCCATTCAAACTAACATCTGGAGTATTCGAGGTTCAGATTTCTATCTGCGACTATCCTCCTACCCAGGAGGACATAAAACGCAGGAACTTTCCGGCGATATGGAAAGATAACTTTCATCTGAGGGTAAAGGACAGGAAATTCGTTCAGGTTCTCGGCTCTTCTAGAAACCCCATCCCTGATTTTGTTTTTACTAGGGACTCCGTATGGATTGTGATACTAGACCAGTTCTCCTCAATTAACGGCGCATTCCAATTTGAAATGCCAAAAACTGAGGGGGAGATACCGCCCCCAACACCTGAAAGAGAGCAGCCAGAACGGCCGCAAAAAACTTTAACTGCCGAACACCATTATCCGCAGCCCGGGACGCCAGGTCCTAGGGGCCCAGTGGGGCCAGCAGGTGTTCAGGGACCTCCAGGCCAGCCGGGCCCGCAAGGTCCTTCCGGTCCTATGGGTATGCCCGGCCCTCAGGGAGACAAGGGTGTCCCTGGCCCGCAGGGACCGCAGGGAGACAAGGGACCTCCAGGCCCGCCTGGGGATAAAGGGGACAGGGGAGACAAGGGACCAACGGGAGACAAGGGGATTACGGGTGATAAAGGCCCTTCAGGAGACAAAGGTCCTAGGGGTGATAAAGGCGAGACCGGCGACAAGGGAGACAAGGGAGACAAGGGAGACAAGGGCGAGAAAGGGATAACTGGCGAGATAGGCCCGTCCGGAGACAAAGGCCCGACGGGACAGCAAGGCCCGCCAGGTGATAAAGGAATTCTGGGCCCGCCAGGGGAAAAAGGCCCAAAGGGCCCATCCGGCATTATAGGAGACAAGGGACCACTGGGTCCTCAAGGCCCTCAGGGAGACAAGGGACTTACAGGCCCTCAGGGACCTCCGGGAGACAAAGGTCCTCAAGGCCCTCAAGGACCTCCGGGAGAAAAGGGACTCACAGGGATACCGGGACCGCAGGGGGAAAAAGGACCTAGGGGCTTGCCAGGTCCTCCTGGAGAGCAAGGTTCCCGGGGCCCGCCGGGCCCGCAAGGTCCTCCAGGTCCTCAAGGCATACAGGGTCCGCAGGGAGATAAGGGACCGCTAGGTCCTCAGGGACAATCAGGAGACAAAGGTCCTCAAGGAGTTCAGGGTCCTCAAGGGGATAAGGGTGTCACGGGACCTCCTGGACCTGCCGGTGACAAGGGGCCATCTGGGCCTCAGGGTCCAATGGGTGACCAAGGTCCTAGAGGACCTCCGGGACCACCGGGACCTCCGGGACAGCCAGGGTTCTCAGAACAACAAAAACAGCTCATTACTCAGCTTCTAGAAATCTTGGCATCAAAGAATCTCATAACCACTGAACAGCAAATAAAACTGCTAAGCTTCCTGTACTAGCGTGCTCTCGACTGGAAAATATTTTTGAAAATCCAAGCGTCGCAGAAATTTTTGAATCAAAATAAAGAATTTTTTTCCCCGAGTCTGTCAATTGCCAAGAGGCGCAAAGACAGGCCGGTGTCCCTTAAAATATTGAAATTATCGCCTGATGCCAAGCGATAATCTCTTGGTTTTATCTTCTGCGCTTTGCTGAAGATCTTTTTTTAGATTTTTTTACGGCTTTTCTCTTTGCTGCAGATCTTCTCTTTGGAGCTTTTCTCTTTGGAGCGGATCGTCTAGCAGCTTTTTTAGCGCGTCTTTTGGTTGCCATTGTGACCATTTACATTTCACTTGTTTTTCTATCGTTACGCTTAAGAAAATTACACTAAATGATGATATTGTATCAACAATTTCTTTACAAATTTTGAAAAACTTGATCGGTTTTTAGTAAACTGATTCTGCAGAGGGCCTTCTGCCCTGCAGCCAAGATGTCTGACCGCATTGAACGCATCGATACTTCCGCCTTCTCTTGTAGGTGACTATCTCTGGCATGAAAATTATCTCATGCCTTGTCATTGAAAGACATCTTTTGCACCATTTTTCCTCAGTTTCCTTTTCCATAATCTTATACTGTCACAGATGAAAATTTGATTGCTACTTGCTTTTTACGATGGTAAGTACGTCTTCGTCCTCCATGGTGTGGTTGAGGCCGACCCTCTGACCGCCAAACTTGACGCTCTTTCCCCATACTAGGGCATATCGGAAATCTTTTTTCAGGTCACGGTGAAGCTTGTTGCAAACGTCGAGAACGGTAGAGTTTCGTCGAACTATTAAGGGCTCGACGTAATCCGTCTCTCCCCCTTTTGGCCTCATGTAGATGCGGATAAAGTCGAGTTTTTCGTATATCTTGTCCTTTAGGGCGTTGACGTTGACATCTGCATCGGCCGATATCGGTATTATCTTTGATTTGACTTTTTCCTGGAGTTCATTTAGGAATCCTTGGTTTACCAGATCAATTTTGTTCATGACGGTAAGTGAATCCACATAAAACTTGTTTCCAGATACATAATCGATTAATTGTTCCGAATCTATGTCTTCTCGTATCAAGACACGTGCATTATTGATGCCGTAAACTCTGAGGATGTCCTTTAGCAGGCTTATTGACATTTTTGTGATTGGTATCTGCTGGCTAACTGCAATGCCGCCATCGCCAGTTTTCTCTATGACGATGTTGGGGGGCCTCTGGTCAAGCCTAATCCCGATATTCCCAAGTTCTGTCCTTATGACATCCTCGTGATACGGCTGAAAAACATCAAGAACTATCAATACCAGGTCTGCACTCTTTGCAACTGCAAGGACTCTCTTGCCCAATCCCTTGCCAGTGGATGCCCCCTTGATAATTCCTGGGAGGTCGAGGACTTGGATCTTTGCACCGCGATGCTCCATCATCCCTGGGACCACGGTCGTGGTCGTGAATTGAAAAGCTCCCACCGCAGATTTTGCCCCCGTGAGTCTGTTCAACAGTGTGGATTTGCCTACGCTTGGAAGGCCTATGAAAACTACTGTAGCATCCCCGCTCCGCTTGACATCAAAACCGACGGAGCTTCCCGAACCCCTGGACTTTACCTCATCTTGCTCCCTTCTCAGCTTGGCTAGCTTTGCCTTTAGAAGACCAATGTGGTGCTCCGTAGCCTTGTTGATCTGGGTCTTGGCCATCTCGTCCTTTATGGCTTGGATCTTCTCGGGAATTCCCATGGTATCTGTTGATCGAATGCCGAATAAAATCTTACTAAGTTCTACATGCCTACAGTTTGAGGGTGTTAAAATATTGGACGAACAGGTTGCCAAAGTAGACTGAGGCAAAAGCGCTTGCAGTCCTTGCAACCGCCATGGAAATTGCGAATTTCTTGAAATTGTATCTCTGGACTCCGGCGATTATTGTTACAATCTCGGTTAGTATCGGTACTAGGCTCAGGGCAAATATGATTATCCATCCATGTCTACTGAGCCTCTCAGAATTCTTGCTGTAATGTCCCTCATTATGCGCCTTCCTTAGCAGCCTGTACATCTTTTTCCCATCCTGTCCTATGAAATATGTGACGATTCCGCCAACCACAGACCCCGTTGACATCACCAAAAAAACCAAGAGCGGGTTTTCTCCGTCCAAAAGCAACGCCGTGGAGGTGAGCACAATGGGAAATGGTATTATCGAAGCAAAAACGCAGTTAAGAAAGAGTCCCTCCAGTCCGTATTGCACAAAGAATGGATTCTGGAGAATGGTCTTTAGAAAATCAATGAACACTGTGAAGGTATGAAATGCCGTGACTATTTAATTCAACAAGCAGCATACTTAGGGCGTTTGCCCGCCTCTGTCGCTTTTCCCCCTTGAATAAAGCAGATTCCCCTCCTTTTTGACGTATATGATCCGGGAGGCCGGTACCACCTGGAAATCCTCTGAAATTCTGAGGAACTCTGGAATTGTCACCTCTCTGACGGCACCAAGATCGAGGTAACCTACGAGATAAAGCCCGGGGTTGTCGTGGTGTAATGCCCGGCTGAAAATTTCCGCGAGGGCCCCTTTACGTGTCATGAGTCTCATACGGCACCTAAATATTTTAGATATCTTCGCACCAAGTCCATAAGAGTTAGGTATTTTATAATCATGAAATTAACAGGGAGAGATGGTGTCAAAATTGGGTCTCAGCCTTGACAAACCGATCTATTCGGAAGGGGAGTTTGTGAAGCTGAAGCTCGATTATGATTCGCAAAGCCAGAAACAGATCCTGCATGTGATAGTCTACGATCCATCCGAGAGGGAGTCATTTAGCGCGGACCAGTACCTAGGCTCCCTGAAGGGAGGCTGTTCAATGGTCTTGAAGTTTGACACTAAAAATTGGGCGGTTTCTGGTCGTTACAAGGTGGCCTCATGGGACCAGGAAGGAACACGAAAGGAAGTCTTTTTCCAGTTAAAGGCAAGAAACCAATGACGGGGGGATATTGCATTTTGATAATCTCTGTTTGGTATCAGTTATTACCGGCTACCTCGGTATTCGGCTTTAATGAAGCCCAAGATCTTTGCAGTGGACATTGACGGCACAATAACTGACAGCAAGGGGGGCCGTGTAGATCTTGACGCGCTAGCAGCACTTCGATTCCTTGTGAAACTTGGGCACAAGGTAATCTATGTCACCGGGAGATCCTCTATAGAGGCATACGTGTTATCGGTGTTCGGGGGCACTACTAGAATCGCAGTTGGTGAAAATGGCGGAATCATCACCTCGGGGCCAAACGAGCACAGGTTGATTGGAAATAGGGGGGAATGCCTGAAAGCTTTTGAAATCGTCAAAGCTGGGATTCCCCAAGCTGTGGAAAAGCCCGTCTTTCCTAGGATCACCGAGGTGGTTCTAGAAAGGAATTTTGACATTGCGGTCGGGAAAAAAATCCTTTCAGAAAAAAGCCTTGACGTACAATTATCCGACAGCATGTATGCATACCACATAAATTCAAAAGGTGTCAACAAGGCCAATGGTTTCCTTGAGGTGATGAAGATGTTCTCGGCTAGTAGCCAGGACGTGATAGCGATTGGAGACAGCGAGACTGACATTCCGCTCTTTAAACTGGCAGGAATAAGCGTCGCGATGGGTAATGCGCCTGAGGAAGTAAAATCCCAAGCCACGATGGCAGTACAAGGAAGGGAAGGAGATGGCGTAATAGAGGCGCTTGAAAAAATTGAATTAAAACTGCAAGCGAGGCAATAGCATGACGATGAGATTGTTTCTTGAGGGGGTAAAGTCAAAGGTCCGGGAGATCTCCGCCGACCTTGGTTATCCAGCTGTAAGTTTTGAAGTCACAGAAACATCCAAGCAAGACTTTGGGGATGCCAGCTGCAACATCGGGTTCCTTCTCTCAAAACACCTCAAGAAAAGACCATCAGACATAGCCCAATCCATTGCAGAAAGGTACAAGGATGACATGGGAATGATGGTGTCTGAGGTAAACGTCCACCCATCTGGATATCTGAACTTCGTAGCAAATTATTCCAACCTTTTGAAATCGATCATGACATCCTCCCAGGACCCTAATTATGGAAGTTTTGATCTTGGAAAAAACTCTCCTACCGTACTAGAACACACTAGCGTAAATCCAAACAAGGCCCTTCACATAGGGCATGTGAGAAACATCATCATAGGGGATACCATAGGGCGCATACTAAGAAAGGCAAACTACGACGTAAGAGTTTTGAACTATGTGGATGATTCGGGCCTTCAGGTTGCCGACATAATTGTTGGGCTTCTGTACGGGGGTTTTGCAAAGGAGCCTCCAAAGGGGCAGAAATTCGATCATTATTGCGGCGATATGGTGTACGTCAGCATTACTGCAAGGTATGAGCAAGAGCCCCAACTTGCGGAGAAACGGAGCATCGTCCTAAAAGAACTGGAGGAGGGAAAGTCAGAGACGGCAAAGTTCGGAGATGAAATAACAAGAAGAGTATTGGAGGAGCAGCTCAAAACCTGCTGGCGGCTTGGGGCCACATATGACTGCCTGAACTTCGAGTCTCAAATTGTAAGGTCGGGGCTATGGAAACTTGTGTTTGAAAGGATGAAGTCTATGGGAATTGCATATCTTGAAAAGGAAGGCAAGAATGCGGGCTGCTGGGTGGTAAAATCCGATTCAGAGGATGAGGAAGACAAGATTCTTGTCAGAAGCAACGGAATTGCCACCTATATCGCGAAGGATATTCCATATGCCTGTTGGAAGCTGGGGATGCTTGACGACCCATTTCAGTACAGGCAATACTATGTCCAGAGAGACAAGCGGGTGCTGTGGGAGACGACCCTTGAAAAGACGGGCACGAAACTTGACTTTACCGGGGATAGGGTCATAACAGTTATCGATTCGAGGCAGGCAAGGCTGCAAAAAATCATAACGAAAATCATTTCTGGTTTCCAGTCACCAGGCAAGTCATACGTGCATCTGGGATACGAGTCAGTAACGCTTAGTCCGGGAACGGCCAAAACCCTCAATCTGGACACCGGGGGAAAATCGGCTCAGATGTCTGGCAGAAAAGGTATCTATGTCAACGCAGACTATGTACTCGACATTCTTGGCGTCAGGACCTATGAGGAGGCAAAAAAGAGAAACCCTGAACTTGATGAGCCCGCACTTGTAAAAATTGCCGAACAAGTTGCGGTGGGAGCCCTAAGGTATGCGATGATAAAACAGGACCTTGACAAGATAATCATGTTTGACATGTCAGAGTCACTCAGCTTGGAGGGTGACACAGGACCATACATACAATATGCGTATGCGCGCGCAGTAAGGATCCTTGAAAAAGCAGGAGTGATGCCGGACTGCGACCATGGTTTTGAAATGCTTTCTACACCATATGAGAAAAATCTGGCTAAGGCGATAGGAAAGTTTGATATGCAGGTGGAGGATTCGGCAAAAAACCTGTCGCCAAAAATAATAGCTCGGTACTGCTATGAGTTGAGCGTATCTTTCAACTCGTTCTATGAGCACGTCAAGGTCCTTGGGGCAGAATCTGAAGCCTTGGTAACCGCAAGGCTCTGTCTTGTACGTTCATTCAGGGAGACGCTTGGCAAGGCGCTTTTCCTCTTGGGTATTGACGCCCCTGAAAGGATGTGAGAGGTTTAGAAATGCTATTATCAGCATACCATTAGGCATAGTTGTGAAGAAAATAAAACAGAACAGCAACGTACTTTTCTTTTATAGTGACTCGAAAAAATGGCTCATGAAGGTTTCAAAAAAACAGCAATTTCATACTCATGTTGGCATAATTGATCATAAAATGGCACTGGGCAAGGAGTACGGGAGCGCAATAAAGACCAACAAAGGGAAGGTGATCTATCTCCTAGAGCCCACTATCTACGATTATGTAATGAAGAGCCAGAGAAGTACGCAGATTGTCTATCCTAAGGATCTTGGATACATCGCCGCAAGGACTGGCTTGCAAAGCGGGCAGAAGGTAGTTGAGATTGGAACCGGTAGCGGCTCGCTGACTACTTTTCTTGCAAGCCTGGTCAAGCCAAGGGGGCATGTCTACACTTATGACGTCGACGAGAACTTTATGGCCATAGCTCGGAAAAACATCGAGAGGGCGGGCGTATCAAAGTACGTGACAATGGAAAAACTTGACATAAAAAACTCGAAAAAGGTGCCGCATGCTGATGTTGACATGGTGGTAATAGACTTGGGGGATCCTTGGACCGTTGTGCCTCAGGCACGGAAGATGCTAAAGGGAAGTGGGTTCATTGTTGCAATTTGCCCAACGATGAACCAGCTTGAAAAACTTGCCGCATCCATGTGGGACAATGATTTTTTTGACATGGAGTTTACCGAGCAGATAGTAAGGACAATAGAGGCAAGGGAAGGAAAGACGAGGCACTCCTTCCGAGGAATTGGCCACACCACATATGTGGCCTTTGCCCGCAAGGTCACAACCCCGACCGACCTACGGAGACGGTTGCCGGAAGCAGAGTCTGCAGGTGACGCGTCGGAAGACGAAGGTTTATCCGAAGAGGGAAAATAAGAGGAAACGTTGGTAAGAACCCTGCTGCCTTCAACCGTAAAAAATTTTATACCGCCTCGAAAGTCGTCTTCAAGAAAGGGTGAAAACGGAAAGGTTCTGGTCCTGGGAGGGAGCTATCTCTATCATGGCGCGCCCATCCTTTCATCCCTTGCAGCCCTTCGTGCGGGATCTGACCTTGTTTATACTTGTGTGCCAAAGATCAACGTCACCGCCACGAGGTCTTTCTCCCCTAACCTGATAGTAGTACCCATGGTTGATGCCAAGCTCACACGGGGGGCCGCAAGGAAGCTTGTAGGCGTGATACCAAAGGAGCTGGATTCTGCTACGATTGGGATGGGGCTTGGAATCCAAGACAGGGAGGCGCTGAAAATGCTGGTAAAGGACCTTCTTGACAGGGCAATGATGATCTCCCTTGATGCAAGTGCGCTTGTGCCTGAAGTTCTTCCTGAAATAAGGGACAAGAAGGTGACGGTCACGCCTCATTCTGGTGAATTCAAAAGGCTCTTTGGGGAATTGCCGCCAGAAAATGTCAAACAAAGGACAAGAATGGTTGAAAGACATGCGAAAGAAAACGGAGTGACGATATTGCTCAAGGGCCCAACCGACATTGTCTCGGACGGATCAAAGACCTTCCTCAACCCAAAAAATCTTGCATCCATGACCGTCGGAGGTACCGGAGACGTGTTGTCAGGCGTGGTTGCCGCAATGCTGTCAAAGAACCGAAACCCTGTGGAAGCTGCATCCGCCGCAGCCTTTGTGAACGGCAAGGCGGGGGCCATGGCACAAAAGAAAAACGGTCTTCACGTACTGGCAACAGACCTGATAGATTTCCTTCCAGGTGCGATAAAATCTTTTGACAGGATTAGATGAGGATGGCAGACCACGGTAAATATGTAGACAAAAACATGGGGGGACTCATATCTGACCTGCAGAAACTAATACGGCAGCCAAGCGTTTCTGCAAAAAACCTGGGTTTGAAGGAGTGTGCAGGTTTGGTAGCAAAGATTATGAAAAATGCTGGCATCAAAGCTGAGATTCTTCATCTGGGGGAGAAAATCCCCCCCGTGGTATTCGGCGAGGTCAGGTCAAAGAAAAATCCTGAAAAAACGCTCCTTTTTTACAATCATTATGATGTCCAACCGGAAGACCCGGTTGACCTTTGGCAAGACCCGCCATTTAGCGGAAGAATGAGAGGAAACAAGATCTATGGACGAGGATCCGCAGACGACAAAGGGGAGCTCATGACGAGAATCAAGGCGGTGGAGGCAATCCTACGGACCACGGGGGACGTGCCATGCAACATAAAATTCCTTGTGGAGGGAGAGGAGGAGGTGGGCAGCATGCACATCGAAAGATATCTCAAGAAATACAGAAGGAAATTCTCGTGCGATGGCGTAATCTGGGAGTTTGGATATGTGGACGAAAACGACAGGCCAGTCATCAGTCTTGGAATGAAGGGACTTTTGTACGTTGAGCTATCCATGAAGGAATCCGTCCGGGATGCCCATTCCAGCCTTGCGGTCCT
The DNA here is from genome assembly GCA_021325615.1 of Nitrososphaerota archaeon. GTDB lineage: Archaea > Thermoproteota > Nitrososphaeria > Nitrososphaerales > Nitrosopumilaceae > Nitrosotalea. The sequence goes on from JAJPGU010000028.1 coordinate 80,992, forward strand.
CATTGAAAACCCTGCCTGGCGCATGGTGGAAGCCTTGAAGACACTTCGCGATGACAAGGGCAGAATTCTCGTCAAGGACTGGTATAAGGAGGCGGACAGGTTTACCCGTGAGGAAATTGGTGTAATCGCCAGTGAACCGTTTGACGAGAAATCATTCAAAAAAGAATACGGCATAAACCGGTTTGTAGGGGGCAAAAAAGGGCTGGAGATTAAAAAAGCAATCGTGGGGAGTCCCACATGCAACATTGCGGGATTCTCATCGGGGTGGGAGGGCCCTGGGGCCAAAACCGTCCTGCCATCGAGGGCGCTGGTAAAAATCGATTTTAGGCTGGTTCCAAGAATGGATCCAATTAAGCAACTCTCAAGGCTAAGGAAACATTTGAAGGATAACGGCTTTGGGGATGTGCAGGTAAGGATGATCCATGGGGAGGCGGCGTCAAGAACGCATATCTCGGATCCGTTTGTCGGGGTGGTAAAAAAGGCAGCCAACGAATCCTTTGGGAGATCTGTCGTCAGCGTGTCTTCTGCAGGAACTGGACCTATGCACTCTTTTTCGAAGGTGCTTGGAGCCCCATGCATATCTGTTGGCAGCACCTACATCTATGCACGAATCCACTCCCCCAATGAATTTGCTAGAATTGATCTGCTAAAAAAGACTACAAAATGCATGTGTCTGATTATTGAGAACTTTGGCGCAGGAGATACCGTTTGAGGCCGCGTCTTGGGGGAAAAAGTTTACCCAGATCCAGAGAAAGGCCTTTATTGTGCTCATTTGGCAGTTGAAATATGGCCTATATGTATATGCCAGGTGCCACCGCCGTCGGGATTGCGTACGACGGAGGAATCGTTTTGGCAAGCGAGCGTAGGATTTCTTACGGAAATTTCGTAGTAAGCAAGAGTACCAAAAAGACATTCAAGATTACGGATTTTGTGGGGGCGTGCTGTGCGGGAATGGTCGCAGACATGCAAGTTTTGGCAATGCAGATGAGGGCTCTAACCAAGGTTAGAAAACTGGAACTGAAGAGGGAGATCCCACCAAACTCAGTCGCCAAAATGATGTCATCACTGATGTATGAGAGAAGGTTCTATCCACTGCTGACCCAGGTTATTGTGGGAGGCGTAGACGGCGAGGCTGCCATTTACACACTCGACCCTCTGGGCTCGGTCCTACCAGACGATTATGCGGCGGTGGGAACTGGTGCGGAGATGGCACTCGGCGTGCTTGACCAAGAATTCAAAAAGGGAATGAAGGAAAAGGACGCGGTAACGCTTGCAGTCAAATCAATCAAGTCTGCCATAATGCGGGATGCCGCAAGCGGTGACGGAATTGACGTGTTGATCGTAGACAAAAGCGGCATACGCGAGACGACTGAGAAATAGGATTTACTTTTTTATTTCCTTTGCAGCTTCCCAATACTTGTCTGATATGTAATGTAGGTTGTGGACCACCTCGCCCTTCTGCATGCCAGACATCTCATCGCTTGAAACAAGCGCCTTTCCTACTGCAAGAAACTTGTTGTGGGTGATCTCCGCCACGCATACAACGCCATCTTTTATAAAGTTTGTATGGCTCTTGATGCCAGGACGCATGACGTTTGCACCATTGCAGACGAACTTGACTGCTCCTGCGTCCACAGTAATTTTTGGAAATTTTTCCAAAAGCCCGATTTCAGATAGGAAGGGAAGGTATGTTTCGCCAATCTTGAGTGCCATGAAGCCCTCGCCTGTGATAATGGATGACTCCTCATCAATCTCGTGGCTTACAAGGGTCTTTACCTTCGGCAGGTCAACCCTCCACTGGGCCACGATCTTTTCAAGCACCTCGCTGCTATCGCTCTTGGAAAGGGGATGGGACTTCAAACCCTTCCCATCTCCTGCTTTATATCAAGCAAGTCGCGCAAAATGGAGCTGGCAGTCTCCATGCCGCCGGCACCCCGGCCTATTATTGTCTGCTGTCCAGAATGTTCCGAATTGAAGGTAATCGCATTCAGCGTACCGTTGACGCAAAGTGGATCATCCTTTGGGACTTCCCTTGGTGATACCTCGAGATCCCTGTTGCATGAGGCAATTAGCTTTACCGCGCAGTGGTTGGAGGATGCTCTCTTGATGTCTGAGACTGTAACGTTCCTTATCCCGGTTCTCTTGATGTCCTTTATGGTGACCTTCATGTCCATTATCCAGTTTGCAAGAATGACAAGCTTGGCGGCAGCGTCAAACCCGTCAATATCCAAGGACTCGTCTGCCTCGACATACCCCTTCTTCCTCGCATCGTCCAATGCCTCCCCAAATGTCATGCCCGCTGCCATGTTGGTAAGAATATAGTTCGTGGTGCCGTTGAGTATTCCCTGAAAGGATACTATTCTCTCTCCACGGAGGCTGTTTTTTGCATAGTCTAGGATAGGCGTACCGCCGCCCACGGTTCCGCTGAATTTCAATTGTACCTGGTTGTATATTGCAAGCTCCATAAGCGAAGGGAATGCCAAGGCAAGAGGGCCCTTGTTTACAGTAATGACATGCATCCCCTTCTTCATGGCAGTGACTATGTGTGACATCCCGGGCTCGGCATCCTTGTAATTGCTGGGAGTGGTTTCTATCAGGACTTCTGCTTCCATGCCCTTTATCATGTCAAGACCGTTTGCCTGCCTTTCCTTGTTGTGATACTTGCGGATGTTTCCGTATTTTTTTTTGGTTTCAAGCAGCCTTTCAAGATCTATTCCGGCAGAAGAGGTCGCAGAACCCACACTGTCAAAAACTCCAACCACTCGTGGCTTGAGGCCGTGCTTTGCGTAAAGGTCTTCTGACCTTGACAACAAAAGTTTTGCAAAACTTTGGCCGACCACACCAAAACCACATAATATTATGCGCAACATCCACCAAACGCATACTGGTATTAATTAAGATTCATGAGTTGCCAGATTCCTTTATTAAAGCATGAAAAACTTTGGATACCGTGAAATCCAAGAAATATGTTTATGCTGGAGCGGGTGCCGCAGCTGTCGCCGTTGCCGCAATACTTGTATTTTTCCAGTTCAATGCCGGACCCACGGTTACAGTCCCTAATGATCCGCTTGCAGCATATACGCTTGACTTTCCATATGAAACAATAAATTCTGACCTCAAGGGCCAGTTGATAACGCAGGGGATAAACATGTCAAAGCCAATCAAGCTTAGCACCCCTGGTGATATCACATCCCATTGTAACTTCCTTGCAAACCAAACCAAACAGGCTATGATTGAATACTGCACTTCCACTGAAATCAGGGACGAGCATGGGAATTTTCTTGGAAACTTGAACATGATAGGATCACCAATCGCACCAGTGCTCGTTATTGCCACAGCTCTCTCTGACCCTAATTTTGAGAACTATAAGGATATCAAGACTCTCTTTGGCGACGTCATGAATGAGACCGTTTGTCAGTGCTGGGCAAAGGAGAAGCCTGGTGGATATGCCACGCTTTCAGACATGATGGATGCCCTTCGCGCATTCCAACTCAAGGGAAAGCAACCGAACAGCACCACACATGCTGTGCCATTGGGAGGAAAGCACTTTGAGATTGAACTTACCACCAACGCCCAGGGTTACCTCTGGAAGCTCCTTGTGGCAAAATAATGCCCATGCGGTTGGTTGATTAGGGTTGACGGAATCACATAACACAAGGTCGTGCGGATTTGGTACCTGGATTGCTTGATAGTCTCTGGCTAGTGCCTCTTGGGTTCGTTGCTGGGGTTCTTGGATCGATGATTGGGCTCGGAGGAGGGTTTGTAATCGTGCCTTCGCTGACGTTTGTAGGATTTTCGCCGACGCTTGCAGCAAGCGACAGCCTTTTTGCCGCCTTTTGCAATGCAGTTGCATCCACGTTCTCATATGCTAGGCAACGAAGAATAGTCTACTCGCTGGGAATCAAGCTTGCACTACTCTCAATCCCGGGCACTGTCCTGGGGGCATACATCTCAGACGAAATCGCGGCATCGACTTTCAAGCTGCTCTTTGGGATGGTGCTTGTTGCATCAAGCGTTTACATCTACTCGAGAAGGAAGATGGAACCAAGGGAGTACAACCTATCGAAGCAAATGATGGTGCTTGCGGTGGGGGCGAGTTTTTTTGCGGGGATCATATCGAGCCTTTTTGGGATAGGGGGCGGAACCGTTTTTGTCCCGCTCATGGTTGTGGCAATGGGCCTGGCCATGAAACTTGCAGCCCCGACGTCGCAGTTCATACTCATGTTTGCAGCGGCATCTGGAATGGTTGTGCACTCGATGCTTGGCCACCCCAACTATATGGAGGCAGGGTTGCTGTCGGCAGGAGCGTTTGCAGGAGGGATTGTAGGGAGCAGGATTTCGCTACGGGTTAGCGAGTCAAAGCTGCGTATCCTTGTGACCGCAATCCTTGCGATAACCTCTGCAAAGCTCTTCATGGACGCTTTCAACACTCCTGCTAAGACTCATTGACAGATCCACCTTACCCCGCCGGCGGTTCTTTTTTCATCTGGTAGAGATTCCGCTTCGAGATTAGGACCGTCCTTCCTCCGTCGTCCAATCCCTCAAAATCGATGGAAATCAGACCGAAATCGTTATTCAAGTCCCTCTTGTCCGACACGGTGAATTTTATCCTGACCCGTTCACCTGTTAGAACCGGCTTGAGAAACCTCGTCTGTCTCCCATTCCAGGCGGGGTCTCCATCGACGCCGTAAAATATTAGGAGGTTTCCGTACATCTCATCAAGCCTTGTAAATTCGCCTTCCATCCTTGCTAGTATTGCCCTTCCTGAAACCATTTTACCCTGCCCATCATCGGAGCCTTTCTCGTAGACGACGTTTTTAATCCCGGAAAATGAAAGATGTGAGTCTAGATCTTGCGGGCTGAAAGTGCACTCTGAAAAAAACTCGTCCCCGACGCTTATTTGTGAAAACTTTTTCATCAGGATCGCGTTTCGTCGGGGTAGTATATTACCTCGGAATTTTGAGTCGCCCTGCCGGAACTGAAAAAGTTTACGGCGTTTAGGATCCTAGCATTGCTGGATTCTGTGCCGTCGACGCTTCCTGGTAGTATTAGGTGTATCCTTATCCTTGATTTGAGGACGTCGCTGAGCTCTTGGTTTACTGTGGTGGCAAAAGGCCTGAGGGCGCCTCGGAATACCTCGACCTTTGCCCTGTCCCTTCCGGTAACCTTGCCTCCGGACGGCATGTCAGGCCCTATGACTATGATGGTACCCTCCTTATCCTTGAAAAGCGGGGGATTCTTTGCACCGCCTGGCACGTATCTTCCCAGGACCTCTTGCAAAACGGACGCGGGAGTGTTTATGAATTTGTCAACAAGCCCGTCCCACTGCTGTCTTGAAAGTTCGACAAGTTTCGACATCTGCGGGATCTTGCCTGTGACATAGATTACTGCGTTTATCGGCCCTATCTTTTGGGTTGCGGTGTTTAGCATTCTTTTCATGTTTTCCTGGCTTGTAATGTCCATTACATGGGAGTGGAACTTGGACAATCTTTCCTCAGCCTGTTTTATGCTGGTCTTTGAGATGAGGATGACTGTCTTTCCACCGCTGTTTTCTATGCTCTGTGCAATGTGTTCCACTCTTGCTACGTCGGATTCTTCTGTGGCATCCACCACGAACAGGACGACCTTGGAATTGTAATCGGACTTCGTCTCAGGTATGGAACATGCGATGTGTGGCTTTACAGGATAAAAAACCCTGTCGCCTGGAATCACCTTGCCGTTTAGAATTTTTGAGATGTTATCATCACAGAGCATCAGAACAGTTTCTGCTACCTGTTGCTGGGAAAGGAACTGCTCGTCTGCAATCATCTTGCTTGTATTGTTCTGGACCTTCTCTGCAATCTGCTGTATTTTTGACAGGAGGCCGGCAATTGTTGTTGTCAATTTTTGGATCTCGGTATCTGATGTTATTGATTTTGTCTTTGCAATTTTTGTAGCCGCCTGCGATATCCCGTCCTTGACTGTCTTGTCGTCCTCTCCGAGCAGAGGGAGTATGTCGTTGTTTACCTCTTCGACCTCTTCGGATGAGAGGCTTTCAAAACCGCTTACCCGCATAAATTCCGCCGCGGCCTTTGGGTAGACCGTCTTGTATATCCTATCGGAGTGAACAGGGCCCGGGTTTGTGGCAATTGATATGATCCCCTTGTCTGTAAGCTCCCAAGACATGGCTTCTGCCAGTCGGTTCTTTGCCCCCTGCGAGGCAGTGTAGGGGCTCCTGAACCTGTATGGCCTCTGTTCAAAAGGCCTCTCCTCGGTAAAGAATGTGGAAATTGTAACAATCTTGCTCCCCTGTTTCATGGCTTTCACTGCCTGGGCCGATGTCCAGAAGGTGCCTGTGAGGTGTATGGCTACTGTGCTCTTGAAGTCGCCTATTGGTGAGTTTGGGAAGCACGTGACTGGCCCTGAAACGCCGGCATTATTGACTACAATGTCTACGGTTCCATGGGACTTTTTCAGGTCCTCGAACATCCTTGAAACTCCATCCTCGTCGCTTACATCAACACCCGGAAAAATCTTGACAAAGGCACCGCTTCCTGCCTTGTCAATTACTTGTTGCAATTCCTTCGCGGCTTCCTCCAGCGGTTCCTTCCTCCTTCCCAAAATGACAATGTTTGCGCCGTTTTCTGCAAATTTGATCGCTATGGCCTTTCCTATCCCAGTACCGCTCCCTGTTACTACTACAATTTTGTTCTGGAACTTTAGCACGACAAGATTTGGCATAATTTTGGACTATTTATTCGATTGTACGTTTGTCTCGAGGGTGGTAATTTAATCACCTAGAAAATATCACCATTAAATAGGATTTCATCAATTGTGACTTGTCATTAAATTCGTCCCTTGCCCTAGAAAAACGTCACCGGCTCTTTATTCGCTAATGCGATTCAAAAATTTACCGACCGTTTATTTCGTGCCGTTCGTCAGGAAATGCCGACTGCTGGCTTATGAGCCGTAGACATAGATGTAACTGCCAGCGTTGAAGGTCCTTGCTGTATTGGTGGTGAAAACCTTGAGACTCGTGATTTGTGAATGTGCCGACCAATCGCACACTCCTTGTAACATGAGGGGAGCAGTTGCTACGGTGGCGGCATTGGTTTGACCCGACCATTTTATCCCTTGATCAACATTATTAGGCGAGCTGGACTCCCTCATTGCAACTAATCTAGTGCACTAGCAGTTGTTTCCATAAGGCATGATGTTTGAGATAATCCTGCGGTACCTGTTGCTACCACAAATTTGCTCCAGACATAATCTGCTACCGTATCCCCATTTATCTGAAAAGAATTGCTACTTGCGCCGCCGCCCATCTTGGGCTGTTTGTGATTTGAAGACTGATATCAAGCCCGGCGTAGCCATTGGCCGCATTTTTACCTGAAACTGCCTGAAAAACCGAAGATGGGTCCGGGATTGCGCTTAGACCATTGATCTGTTGTGGAAACGGCCTGCTTTTGGATCCCAGCCCTCTGCCGAATACAGTACAATGGTGGTAAACACCAAGATTAATACTGCCACTAAGGTGGTGTTTTACCCTTCACTACTCTCGACATGCCCAGATATGTTGAAATTTGGCAGAAAACATGTGAAGGACAAAGTAGGTTTTCAGGCCTAATGATCAGCCATGACATGGCATCTAGGTGGCTTCTATGGTGGGAGGACTGAGACTAGCGGCGCTGGCTCCCTTAGGAATTTCACCTTCAACATGGTAGTTCCTTCCAAGCTTGCCTGCTCGATCCCATCCTTTTGTATGGTTATCTTCCACGGCCCAACTAGGGGGTCTGAAGAGGTAACCGTGAACCTCTGTATGGGGGACTGGGTGCCTGGATACTGGATGTCGTAAGACTGGTTCCCTGCGTTCACCGTAACAAATCTTGCAGACTGGCTGTAGGTTGAGTTTGATACAAGACAGCCTGTAGGTCCAATCAGGCACGTGCCATCTGGCGCCATCACAGTGAAGGTGAGGTTGCCGGTATTGTAAAATGACGAGTACATCATATGCGGGCTTGCAGTGTGACTTCCATCTGTTCCTATGACATCCTGTATTGATGTGAGGCTTGACAGTGGAACTGACATGGTGATAGGATATGTATCTATGTTTGAGATTCCTGACGTAATTGTGGTGTTGTAGAACTGGGCCTGCACTTGGACAGGATAAGACATGGCGGCCAATGTCCTTGGCACGGTCCAATCAAGCTGCAATGCTGATGTCCCCCTGTCAAACAACTGGTTTGCATAGGACGATACTACGGTGCCATTTACTACCAGTGACACCGTGCCAAACATGGTGCCGTTTGCATTATTCTGGACGTATATGGTCGGGCTTTGGACGCTGCCTTCTGCAACATTTTGGTTCATCTCGAACCCTACTGTTCCATTTATCGCAAATGTTGGCATCACTCCAATCGAATATCTGTCAGACTCTGCAGTGATCTGGTCGGTGTTTCGTGCCCAGATCCAGTATGTCATCCCGGGTTCTGGCATCTGGCTCCTTGGAATGGATGCCGAAACGACGTAAATGTTTGACATGTTGGTGGCACTTACATTCATTCTTGCGGCTGCGTATCCTGTCTCGTTCTGCCCAGCTTGGACGAACCTGATTTCAGAGCGGTCAACAGGCGTAGGGCTGTAAATTATGCCTGACAGGGAAATTGTCTCGTTTGATACGTACTGTGTAGTGGCATTAGCCGCAGGCGCCTCTGACTGGTTTCCTACTTGGAATCTTACATCAAATACTTTTGGCGCCATGGGTGAATACTTGCCAACTTCTGGAATCTCGGCATAGCTTATGGTATCCTCACATTTTGTAATGTCAACTCTAGATGTTATGTAGTCTGTTCCATTTGCATCCCTGATAAGCAAATTGAACGATTTGAAGTCTGGCCTTAGAGGCGCATCATATACTGTGATGAATTGCTGGGTCAGGTTTTGCAGGGTGGCATAAGGCTGTAAGGGGGAAACGCTTGCATCAACTATGCCTATGGGCGTTCGGAGTAAGACATCTGGCAATGCCTGTGACTTGCTACCGACGACCAGTTCTGTCTTGTATTGGTTGCATACGTCGTAACTTACCTGGTATAAGGTGAGGTTTGGAGTTATCGTTCCACCAAGTCCTGCTGCTCCCACGGCCCCTGATATCGTAACTCCTGTGGCATATCCCCCGCCGGGCGCCACTACTGGCGGCGCAGGAGGAGCAGGAGCCACACCGAGTTTCCAAGTCGCAAATCCTGTGAAGTGTTTCGTCCACACAACCAAGTCAGAACCCACGTTAATCTTACAACTACCATCAGCTGGCAGGGCATCGTTTGTAGTCTGGTCATCGGCATTACAGGTTGATGTAATCTCTGTTACCTCGGGCGGTGAGTGGAAGAATCCTACATGGTATCCTGCTTGGCCGACATACTGGATTCTGACTGCCTTGTTGAATGTAACGCCGACTGGCGAGCCTATCTCCATGATGATGTTTGGCTTTGCCACTTGTCCTGAAGGCGCAGGCAGTGCAAGTGCTATTGTATTGTTTAGTGCCGGAAGTTTTATGATGCCATCCCATGACGGACCAGATAATGTGGTTGCCGGTATGGTAACAATGATCTCAGGTTTGCCATCCCCATTGATGTCTTTGGTGATGTTAAGTGATGTAGCAATCGAGGTGGTACCTGAAGATGTTATTCGCGAATAATCCACCGTGGAGACGGGCACGGTTGACGGTATAGATATGGTTGAAAGTGAGGCAGTATTGCTGACTATAACAAGATTTGGCTTGGGCGCCGTAACTGTGATCTTAGTTTGAGCGTTATCCACAAGTTGCTGATCCGGACGTAGATTAGATGCGGCTGTTTGCGATTCCGACACTCCTAGCAATTCCGTGACCTTTACTGCCATAAGATGCGAGACAGTGCTGGAATCACTGCTGTTCATCGACTCGGGTATCGTCATCAGCCCTGAATACCCACCGCGTGCCACATCACTGCTGTTCATCGACTCGGGTATCGTCATCAGCCCTGAATACCCACCGCGTGCCACATCACTGCTGTTCATCGACTCTGTTACAGTAGTTATGGTCTCATGGTAGCCCTTTGCCACATCACTGCTGTTCATCGACTCGGGTATCGTCATCAATCCGGCATATCCCCTGCCTGCCACATCACTGCTGTTCATCGACTCGGGTATCGTCATCAGCCCTGA
>JAJPGU010000012.1 GCA_021325615.1 Nitrososphaerota archaeon
ATAGGGAACCGATCTTACACGCATGGGTTCCACATAGTAACGACGAACCTGTTATTGTATACGCACCTGTTTTTAACAATACCAATTCTATGTATCATCTGAAAATCAAAATGGATTCAATAGATTATGATAGTAACCTTTTTGATGAAAGCACTATGCCTCAATTCAGTTTTAATCTTAACATGAAAGAACAGAATCAAACCCTTACAAGTCAAAATGTAGCAGTTCCAGAGTTTCCAGTAGCAATTCCGGTTTTATTAATGGGACTCACTTCATTAATCGTCTTTTCTAAGATGAAAATTCGTATTTAGACTACAACATCGCAGTCAGCTACAATTCTGCATATTATAAAAACTGGATTGATCTACCTGTTCTCTTTTTATTTCAAATTTGTAAGAAAGATCCTGTCAGGGTCGGCAAGTAAGGCATGCCGTGTATCTGAAAAATACAAGCCTTCGGGTACGTGGGTTCAAATCCCACCCCTGACGGGTCTACTTCCATATTGTTTCAGAGTCTAATTAAAGTGTCGTTACTCGAGATTCTTTTAAACAAGATTCTAATCTGTGTATGAATTGAGATGCCTTGTTTATTTGTGGAATGTGGAAATGGACTACACATGGTCGGAACCCACCTGTCCGGGTTTAACGCATGATGTCTTTCTTGCCTGACAAATGCCGTCTGCCCCCGGAAAAGATTGCATCGCATTAATCGTGGCAACGGTTTTCTTGAGAAAAAGGCACTCGATGCTTTACAGGTAGTGGATCTTCATGTGGTTGTTGTGAACCGTCTCAAACTGCGTGACATGCCCACAGTGGATGCAGGAGAAAAACTGGTCGGACTTGCCCTGCGGGACGGACTCGAGCTTGTATCCGTCAAGCGACACGATGGTGATTATGCTGCCCTTCTGTACCACTGCAAAGTGCCTCTCGCAGCCAAGTGATGCAAGGTACATCTTGATTGCAGTAATGACGTCAGACGAGCTGATTTCCTCGTCGCCTACGGGGGCAAGCATGAACTCGCGCTGCTTGAGTGCAGGCACTGCACCCACCTTGTCCGAAGTGTAGACCGCAAGCGGCGACTTGATTGTGAGCACGTCTCTGCAGTTTACTGTTATCACGTCTGAATACAGCGGGGGGCGTAATTTAATTTCATTTGAGGGCCCTGCCGAGAACGAAGAGGTTGCACTTGTAGAGTATCTCCCTCTTGCCTGCCCCGTTTATCGTGCCAATTTTGCGTATTATCCTGCAGTCTGAGAGCTTTTGCATCTTCCTGTAGGCGGTGCTTGTTGGTATGTTGCACTCTTGGCAGATCTGGCTCGTGGATTTTGCGTCCTTCATGATACATTCAAGAATCATCCTGTTTGTGCCGTCGGAAAGGATCTCTTCGATGGCTTGCTTTTCATCACTTACCTCTAGCATTGCTTCTTGTGTGATTCTAATCATTTAATGGATTGCTTAACTATGTTCCATGAGGTGGCGCCGGAGAACCACGGCCGATCAAACATTATGCGGGCAGGTTATTTCTGCAACTGTACCACAACAGATTTTATCCCGACCAGACGGCACCAACGGGGATTGTAAAAAACCCGTGCCCCAGAGGGGCAAAGATTTACATAAATACGCCGCAGATTGCTGTCCGTGAACAACATCTACGCAAACGCCGCGGACGACTTTCTTGAGCTTGCCAGCGAGCAAAGACTGAACATAATATTCAAGCTGCTTGAGAAAAAGTCCAAGATCTCAAACATGGCAAAGGAACTGCATGCCACCGTGCAGGAGGTGCACAGGAACTTTGAGAGGCTTGCAGGGGCAGGGCTGATAATGAAGGACAAGGACGGCATGTATGACCTTACCACATATGGAAAGACGATGTGCACACAGGTCCCCTCGCTGCTTTTCCTGTCAAAGAACAGAAAATATTTCGAGGATCACGACTTTGGGGACGTCCCAATGAAGTTCATCCAGAGGATTGGGGCGCTTGCCGGCGGGCAGCAAATAAAGGGATTCGTTAAGGTCCTGGAGCAATGGAAGTCAATTTACAAGAACGCCGACGAGTTTGTCTACGAGATATTCACCGAAGTGCCGCTTGACCTCATAGAGCCACTCCTTACCAAGGTAAAGCAGGGAATGCACCTCCAGTACATCTTTGCCGAATCAGTAATAGTACCAAAGGGCAGGAAGGAACTGCTCAGCAAGCTCGGCATGAGTGAGCTCCTTGAGAAAGGCCTTGTGGAGAGAAGGATGAGGGCAGGCACAAACGTGGTAGTGGTCCTAAACGAGAAGGAGGCTTGCGTTGGCTTTCCTACGCTTGACGGCGTGGCAGACATGCGGGAGATGTTCTACAGCAGGGATACGCTATTCCACGAGTGGTGCCTGGACTACTTTAGGTACTGCTGGTACAACTCGCAGCAGTTCCAGGAAAGCAAGATCCGCGAATAACGTTATGAATTTAATCCCGCCCGCCGCCTAGACCACGTGCATGACTTTACCATTGAATATCTGAGGTGCCTAGACTGCAGGTCACGCCTTGATGTGGAGGCGCTTGCCAGCGAGTCAGAACTTGAGGAGGGATTCCTCCGCTGCAGGAGCTGCAGGTCAGCCTATCCCGTGATAATGAAGGTGCCAATTATCGTGCAAGACATATCTTCGTATTTTGCAATAAGGGCCTCGCTTGGAGGCCATCTGATGTTAAAATCTAGGACTGGAAAGATGCGGTCTTTTGTAAGGAAGGCACTCTCAAAGGTCCGGCAGGCGTCGGATGATACTACGGCCCTTGAGAAAAAGTGGGTCAGGATATATCGTGACAGCGCGGGGTCGGAATTTTACTCCAGAGTTAGGTCCATACTTGCGGGCCTTGGCCCGTCAGACACAGTACTTGAGCACGGCTGCTCCATCGGACAGATTGCAAACATGGCTGCCCAGAGGGCGGCAAGGGTGTTTGGCATAGACAAGTCGTTTTACGCAATTGCCGAGGCAAAAGGGGCGCGTGCAAAAAACTCCGACTTTGTGGTGGCCGACTCGCTCAACCACCCATTTGGCCCGCAAAAGTTTGACATGGTCCTTGCACTGAACCTGCTTGATATTGTAGAGCCACAGAATCTTCTCAGGACTCTTGCCTCCCAGGCTAGGGGAACCCTAGTCCTGTCAGACCCATATGACTATGACAGGGGCAAGAGTTCCGTAAGGAAGAGGATGGGGCCGCGTGAGATACGGTCAACGCTTAGGAGGTCCGGGTTCAGGATTGTGGCGGGAACTGCAAGGGAGGCCCGCATACCGTGGAACCTCAAGGCAAATCCGAGGCTTGAACTGCACTACAAGGTGGACCTTGTGGTTGCAAAAAGGCTCGGCTAGGATTGCTCCACTGCCTCGGGGGCTCGCTGGGATATCATCTTTGAAAGCCCCATCATGTAGTTCTGAGCAAATGTAGTGACTGGCTGGGACGAGTACCATATGCACCCAAGCACCTGGCAGTCATGGCAGGTCTTTGCAATCTCCCACTGGGGCGCAGACCAGATCTCCTCGACGCTCTTCTCAAGGAGGCTGTAGGTGTTCTGGGGACTGCTGTACTTCCAGCAGGGTACCATGACTGTCCCGTTGCCGTTGACAAAGATTGACTTCCATACGCCGCACTCGTCGTACATTCCACGGCCATGTTCTATTATCTGCTCAAAGTACTGCAGAGGTATCATGACCTGCGGGTCCTCCCTGCTCTGGATGTGTTCAAGGACGCTCTTGCAAACCTGCACGATTGTATCGCGGTCGGGCAGGAGGGTATAGTCAACGTCTGACCTGTCCTCCACGAAGGTAAGGGAGACAGAGTTTACCCCAAGATCCTTTGCCTTCCTAAAATATGACTTGTCGATGAACTCCCTTGTGTTAAACTTGGTAATTACAGAGTTGAAGGTATGCGGTACGCCATGCTCGTTGAGGATCTGAAGGTTCTGCATCACGCGCTGGTACGTTTGCGGCGTTACCCCGCGGACCTTGCAGTAGGACTCTTCAAAGACCGAGTCTATGCTGCAGGTGATGAACTGGATGTGGCGTTTCAGCTCGTCAAGGTCTATGGTGTGAAGAAGCGAGCAGTTTGTTATCAGCGTGATTGGAAGTTTCAGCGAGTCAAGATGCCTTACAAGCTCCATAAAGTCGGGCCTGCTGGTAGGCTCGCCTCCCTCTATGATGGACCAGATGCAGTATTTGGAAACCTTGTCAAATATGGACTTCCACTGCTCGGTCGTAAGGTCGTTCTTTGATGCTAGCTTGATCTGCCCCTGCTTGTCGGAGTCGCCAAAGGGGCACATGGGGCAAAAGTAGTTGCAGTAGTGGGTGAGGCTGAATACCGCGATAAGGGGCCTCCTCCGCCCTACCGCCCTGTTGAGGGACCACTTGCCGACCCTGTCGATTGTCCTGATTACGTCTACCACTATCTTGCTCCCTTGTCGATTCTATTAAAATTTTGAGCCCCTGCAACGGTGCATTTGCTGCAACCAGTTTATCTGAAACTGTGCAGTATCCAATGCGTGAGGGTCCATCTAGTTGTGCTTGCGGCGGCCATTGCAATGGTCCCGTCGCTTGCAGCGGCTGACCAGATTCACGTGCCCTCATGGGTGAAAAACAACGCCAAGTGGTGGTCGGAGGGTTTTGTGGGGGATGATGATTTCATCAAGGGAATCCAGTACCTTGTAGATCGGGGGCTGATGGTGATACCGGGCGGTGTAAACGCGACTGCTTCGCCATCCCAGATACCTTCCTGGGTAAAGACCGACGCGGGATGGTGGGCCGATGGTAAGGTTTCCGACCGGGACTTTGTAAGGGGCATGGAATACTTGGTAGGGTCGGGGATCATCAGGATGGGCAGCAGCGGCCCGTTTGTGATATCAAGCCCCGCATTTGAGGACAACGGGACAATTCCCATGCGATATACATGCGACGGTGGGAGCACGCCACCGCCTATTGATGTTTCGGGAATCCCGCACAATGCGCGGACCCTAGCTATTACGGTGGTTGACATTGACGCACCGGCAGGCCCGTTCACTCACTGGGTGGCATGGAACATCCCACCAAACTCGACCTCGCTTGACACAGGGAACGCTAATGCCTTCTCCGAGGGTATGACAAGCGCGGGTACCGTGGGCTACCGCGGCCCCTGTCCTCCATCTGGAACCCATAGGTACTACTTTACAGTATACGCCCTTGACACGGCGCTTGATCTGGCACAGGGTGCGTCAAGGACAGACCTTGAAAATGCCATGGCAGGACATGTGGTGGGAAAGGCAGTCTTATTGGGGACCTATTCAAAGAATTGATCTTGTCCAATGCTTGGGAGAAACTACCTGGCAGGAATTAAACACCGATAATCAGCGCCTGATTTCTCGCTCACTGCACGACTTCGATGAAACTTTTATGCGCCTACAGGAATTGTCATGTGCTGGCTGTACGTAAGGGAGGAGGTTTTACGAATTTGTTCAGGCATGGCTGGCGATCTTTTCCCAAGGCATCGGTGATTCATCTCAAGGAGTATCGAACCTTTAGAATCCGATTACCTGGCCCGTCCTTGCGTTTATCTTCACTTGGAACTTTTTGAAACTGCTCGATGTCACCAACACCTCGACTGTCCATATGCCGTCATCAAGGAACGTCTTGAGTATCTTTACTACCGAGTGATACTGCTGCAAAAACCCCACGGCAATCTCATTCGCGGTCTTGCTGTCTATGATATAGAGGGACATACCCACCCATACTATGGCAGAAATGAAATTTAATCATGTATGCAAGATTGTTCGGTAGAATTTCTAGGGTATTTTTTCACACAATGCTGCCATTGAGGTGGAGTGTTGCGGTGAGGCATGTTGGTACAACATCTCGTGATTTCAAATACGTCTCCATGGTGACTCTCCCAAGATCATCTCCGCCTGGCCATCAAAAGACTTAAACATATTGCCCTCCTCACCCAAGGAATACGGCTATGACATTAGCCTGGGAGAAATCCTGAACCGCCCCGGAAGGAGCTGATAATGTCTACCCAATGGAAATTAGGTAGACAAGATGAACAAAAAAAACAAGAACCAAACCGGGCAAAAAAAAGCCAGATTCTCAATCAACCGTGATTCATTCCCATCCTTTGTCTTGAAAATGCCCAGGCCTGCAACGCTACTTGCACTGGGGCTTGCGACCCTGCGCTGCCTCATATTTCAGGGACATGCCCTTGCACAGTATTATCAGGACCAGCCAACATTTACGCAGGCAGGGTCTGGAAACTCCCTTGTCACGGCAAGCGGAACCTCTTCTGACGGCTCTGTACATGTAACAATAACCTCGACATCGATAACTGCAGACCAGCCACTTGCACTACAGATATCGTTCACAGACCAGGCTGGCAGGCCAATACCTTACGAACACTATGGCATCCGAGCCCAGCAAATGGTGGGCAACGGAGTGCTGCTGCTCTCCAACGAGTCCTCAATCGCAGTAAACGGCAAGGACATCCAAGTGACAGACTCACTGCAAAACGTAAGTCCTGTAAACTTCCAAGTGCAGTTGCAGGGATCAGGAGCTCCAGACACTAGCATAACAGAATGGAGGGGGCCAAACGAGATAGTCAGCATAACCATAGGCCAGCAGTACAGCTCCCACACTGCAGTGTCCGAGGCCCCGCCGGACTCGGAGGAAGTGGTGACTATACCGTTTGGCGCATATGACCCCAACTTCAATACCGCAGCCCCGAATTGGTACCAGCCGGCAGTTGTCACCATCCAGGTTAACCAGAGCGTTACATGGATAAACCAGGACAAGGAGGTCCACACAGTTACCAGCGGCGTGTCGGCGGGCAGGGCGGGGCTTATTGGAAACAGCGTGGGACGCCCCGACGGGATCTTTGACAGCAGCCAAATCGGAATAGGCAAGTCATGGACCCACAAGTTCACAAGGCCTGGAACGTTTGAGTATTTCTGCACCATTCATCCTTGGATGGAGGGATACGTGATAGTCAAGGAGGCGCAGCCTGTGCCTACCGATGCACAGGGAAACAAGATAACCAAGTTCCCGATCGTGCGGCTCACCCCGGACAGGGCGTACGAGCTTGACCTTGACTGGGAGCCTCACTACATCACGACGGGGCAGCAGATCACTTTCATTTACCAGGTATATGACAACATAAGGTTCGAAGCGATACCTGCCCACTATGTATTTACGATAAATCAAAACGGGCAGCAGCTGTACAAGGTAGACGACTCGACCCAGTTTGGCGGGGCGTACCAGTACTTTAGGTTTGACAATCCAGGACCGGTTACATTTGAATTTGACGACATCGCACATACGGGACAATCGGCCCAATATTCCACCATTGTAGCCCCGGGTAATCCCTCCGACATGAACGACGATAACGCGCCGATGGTAGAGCCTGCGCGAAACCTTGAGCTGACATGGTGGCTCATGCCACTGTTCTTTGTCCCATGTGGCGGGGCTGTGGCTGCAATCTATATAATAAAGCGCAAGTCCAAACGGGAAGACCCGACCCGTCCAGTGCAAGAAAAACGCGGTGATGGCGGGTCGCAGAAGAGGACGCCTATATGAAGGGCACTTCAATCGTACATGGAACCTATCTGCAAGCCTGCAGCACAAATGGGAAAACAAAGGGCTTCTATCGCAGGGCAAAAATTGCATCTGATTTAAGCAACCTTTGCGCGGGAAAGGTATGAAGATGATTGAGCTGGCCTTGCTCGCGGCGGGCGGAGTACTAGGGGTCTTTCTCAGGTATGGGATAACCAAGTCGCCTCTGTTGCTTGGTGCACTTTCGGTAAACGTCCTAATGGTGAACGTCATAGGAAGTTTCATACTTGGGGCTTTTGCAGTTTTGTCCCAGCAGTGGAACCTTGACCAAAAATACGCGATGTTTGTGGCTATAGGCTTTTGCGGAGGGCTTACCACCATGTCTTCCTTTGCCCTTGAGACTGCAAACTTGGCTGACAACAAACAATATCTACTAATGGCCGCAAACATACTGACAAACGTGGGACTCTCGATTGGCGCCATCTTTGGGGGAAGGGCAATAACATCAGTAATACTAGAAGGAGGACTAAAATGAGGATGCATGAAATGTGGTGCCTTGTGATAAGGATGAAGCGCAATGACAACTTTAAGGGAAAGCGCCTCCACAACGTGGTGCTCGATATCCTCAAGAAAGAAAAGATATCAGGCGCAACGGTTTGGACAGGCGTCGCAGGGTACGGCAAGAGGGGCAAGTCAAACTTCCAAGTGGAAGGAATCTCGGTCAACATGCCTCTGATGATCGAGGTCATAGACGAACTGCAGAAAATCGAGACAATTCTCCCAGAAATAAAGGAGGCAATTGGGGATAACGGCCTTGTGACCCTCCACAAGGTCGGAGTGGTCTAGGCAACGCCTGCCGTGCTGCAGCCAAAGTTTTCAGAGGGCCATCCACAAGATATTTTACTGGTCTGAATGACCGACAGGTAGTTGAACTCCGTCAACTATACGCTGCTTGGAGACGAATCAGTAGCAAAGGACCTTGGAAAGAAGGGAACGGCCACCGACCTTACGATATATGACAGAAAGGATGCGGGGGTGGTCAAGACCTGGACCATGCCAAACGGCTTTCCTGAAAAGATTCCGCCGCTGCTCCAGGCGATTAACATGGGCGAATACGTAATTTTTCATGTTTCCAAGCTTGACAAGTTTACAGGCGAGCAGATAGTGGCGCTTGACGTCCTCAAAAAGACAAGGGGGATAATTACCCACACCTATGATGTTGACAGGGACAAGCTGCTCACGATGATAAAGGGAACGGTGGTGGAGCAGTACAAAATGGTGGATGTCGGCGACCTGAAAAAGGAGATGGACCTACTAGAGCCTGTCTCGCAGGAGGGGCCAGTCAGGATACCGATAGACCACTGCTTTGACGTAAAGGGAGTGGGCACTGTCATACTTGGCAAGGTTGCACAGGGCAAGGTTAAGGCATACGACAAGCTCAAGCTCCTGCCAAGGGGCGACGAGGTTCTGGTAAAATCGATCCAGATGCACGACGACCCGGTAGAAGAGGCGTCGTCACCTGCAAGGGTAGGCCTTGCAGTAAAAGGCGTAGTCTCAGACGACGTCCAAAGGGGCGACCATCTCTCGCTTGGGGAGGGAATCACGGTGGCCCAGGAAATTGCGCTTGACTATGTCCAAAACAAGTTCTTCAAGGACAAGATAGCAGAGGGCCAGACATTCCTCGTAAACATAGGCCTCCAGACTAGGGCGGCCAAGATCACCTCGCTTAGCCCAATGAAGATCTCGCTGAACAAGCCAGCGGCCTTTGTCAAAAACGAGATATGCGTAATACTCAAACCCGAGTCGCAGACGATACGGATTGTTGGCAGCGGCCATATTGTAGGCTAGTGCAGCCTCGTGGTAAATCCCTTGGACTAAAATAGCACGCGGTACACTGTCCTGCATGGTATCCTTTGACACGGTTGCATTTGCCACGTGGTGCTCAATTACAGCTGTCTTTATCGCGGTTACCTCGCTTGTCTACAAAAGGATTGCAAGAAGAAGGTCAGATGGCGCACATCCACCTTGAGAAGAAGGGCCTGCGGGGCCTTGCCGTCGCCGAGTCCTTCCGAGAGGGCGATATCACGTCAAGACTTGCAGGGGTTGTAATGAGGAGGGATCTTGTAATAGACGGCTTTGCCTTTGGCAGGGCTACCATAGAAGGCGACGACGCGACTGATGCGGTCGTCTCGATGTTTATGGGGCTTGGCCGTCAGGACATAAGCTTCGTCCTGCTCTCGGGGCTTATAATCTCCATGTACAATATAATCGACATCAAGAGGGTGTGGTCGGCACTGAAAATCCCGATAATTGGAGTCACATATGAAGAGTCCGAGGGCATAGAGGCCGCAATCATGCACCACTTTCCCGACTCGCATCAAGAAAAGATTGAGAAATACAATCGCCTCGGCCCGAGGTCAAAGGTCTCACTTCATACCGGACAGGACCTCTTCCTGAGGGTTGAGGGATGCGACCTGGCTGAGGCAACGAAACTTCTTGACGCCTTTACATTGCAAGGTGCAGTTCCCGAACCGCTGAGGGTGGCCCAACTTCTTGCAAAGGCCAGGCTCGACAACCCTTGAAGTTACTTGCGCTCTTCCTTGGTGACCTGCCACTTGGATTGGCTGAGCCTGGAGGATGAGAACTCCACCTGGCCTATTATGCGGTCCCCCCTTCTTACCATGCCGTACTCGTTCCGTACGGTTTTCATTATGAACTGCCGGGTCTTGAATCCTCCCTCGATGACCTTTACCTTGAACCTGCGACTTGCCCTGGTGACAAGGTCACGTGCTGCCTTGGCATCGCCCATCCATGAGTACATCTCAAAGGCTCCAAAGTTCTTGGTCTCGATCTCGTGGCCGTAAAGCCTTGCCTCGAATTTCCAGCCCATCTTCCTTGCCTCCTCGTTCATCCAGTCTACCGCCTCCGCGCCGTGCCCCCTCTCTATGCCAAAGGATTCCGAGTCTGCCAAGTGCTACCGATCTGCAACCTGTAGGTCATTCAATAAATAAGTTGCATGCTGGATTTATTAGCGCAGACCGCGCATGCATTCAAGTGGCAAGGACGGCGGCTGAAATCCGCAAGGCAATAGAGTCAAACTGGAACGACTATCTCTCAAGATATGCCAACCTTTTCTCATCAAACTACGTCGAGGGCTCAAGCCCGCCGTCGGTATTTGTGGGGACGTCCGGCTATCCAAAGGTGCTTGTGGGCCCTATGGTGCCCCCGGTCCACGGCAATACGGAGGTAATGGACAAGCCCGAGTCATGGGTGGGAAGGGGCCTTGAGGATATTGTAAACTACAGGCTCTCGCTTGTAAGGGGGATCCAGTCTGTAAGGGTGCAGGAACCCGGGGGGAGGTACATCGAAAACCTCCAGGACCTTGCCATGTCGACGCACTCGACAGATTCGGAAATAGAGTTTGTCAAGAACGCAAGGGCCCATTCTTTTGTTGATTCTGAAGCCGCGCCATTTGGACCAGTCGGGGAGATAAAGACGGCCAGGTTCTCATCCTCTTCTTCCGACAGGAACATACAAAAATTCTATTATGACCGGGACCTGACTGCCCAGAACGCAGTGCTTGAGTTGTACAACAGGGGCATCGAAGTAAGCAGAATACAAAAGTGCCTAAGCATAGGGATGTTTGGCAAGGCAAGAAGACTTGTCCCGACTCGCTGGAGCATAACTGCAACGGATGATATCATATCAAAATCCCTTGTCAGGGAAATCTTGACCCTTGGGGAGATTGACAGCTGCAGGGTGCACAGTTTTGAGCACCTTGGAAACCTTTATGCCGTGATACTTTTCCCGTCCCGGTGGATGTTTGAAATGCAGGAGGCGTGGTACGACCAAGAGGGAAACGTCGGCTTTGGCTCTGCATTTGAGGACGCAAACGGCCTTGCACAATATCCCGAGACTGCGGGTGCGCATTTTGCCTCACGGCTTGCCGTCGCAGAACACCTTTTGAAAATAGGCTTCCAGGCAGGAGCCCTTGTCCTAAGGGAGATCAGGCCCGAATACGCAGTCCCTGTAGGTGTCTGGCAGGTACGCGAGGGAGTAAGGATGGCGCTAAGGCAGGAACCGGTAATCGTCCCGAGCTTTGGCGGTGGTCTTGACCTGGCGTGCAGGGCCCTTTCCGTGGACAAGAGGGAGTGGCTCGCAAGGAGCAGGATGAAGGACGCAAGGAAGCAGAAATCTATTAGGGACTACTTTTAATCAATACGATTTTTATTGAAGGCGTTTTGGTGTAGATCATTGCAGAATAGAAGCGTGCTTATTGCAATTGCAATAATTGCGTCTCCGATAATGTTTGCACTGGCCGTATACCCAGACTCGTTCAGCCTTGGATGGAACCAGGGTAGAGGAGGGTTCCTTTTTGCACTCGCATTCATAGCGGCAGAGATCATTGGCCTCAAGCTTGAGATTCCAAAGCGGAGGCTTTATGCGGCGATCCCTCTCGCAGTCGCAGTTATCGCATACCTTGTTGGCCTCGAGTACGGCCTTAGGGAATACCTTGTTTCGATTGCCCCCCAGTTCCACGTCCTGCTCAAGGACTCGTGGACTTGGATGTGGGACTTTATCGTCATTGCAGCCTTCTTCATGGGAACGCTCACGATACTTTTCGGCAAGAGGTGGGTGCGAATCTCTCCTGCAGGCCCGATATATTCCGCAGGAACCGCGATAATTCTCTCCCTTGACGCGTTCTTCCCATATGACTCGCTTGGCCCGCTGCAGTATGTCGTCCCGTACCTTGTGAGGCTTGATGTTTTCCTCATAAACGTGTTCCACTTTGGAACGGCAACCGCTAGCGGAAACATCATGTTCCTCAACGGAGAACACGGCCCGTTTGCCCTTCAGGTATTCTGGCCTTCGGCAGGCGTCCACAGCATGATAATCTACTCGCTTGTAATGATGGCGTTCCTGCTGAAAATGAACATAAAGCGCAACAGGAAGGCGGCGTACTTTGCCATGGGGGTCATAGGCACCATCGGCGTAAACGTAATCAGGATTCTCTCGCTCTCGCTCTTTGTCCTGAAGGTCTCGACTGACGTGAACGAGTTCCAGTCATTCCACGGGATAGCAGGAGAGATAATGTTTCTGCCCTGGCTCTTTGTATTCCTACTCATCGTCACCTATGTGGAGACAAAAAGGCTGAAAAAGAGTGAACTTGAGGTTGCGGGGCATGGACTCGATAAGAATCAATAGGGACCTAAGCCCTGGCACCTATCGGATCGAGGACGTTTTTGCCGGCCTGAGGGATGCCGAGGTACTTCACAGCATTTTCGGATCAAGGACCGCAGTCGATGACGTTTTTTTCAACATAAAGCTTGAGGTGGATACAAACAAGCACTACATGCACGTGAAAAACGAGGACGCGACAATAGTGGTGTCGCTTGACCACCTGAAAAACTCTGACGAGCTGACTCTTTACCTTGACATTGTACACGAGCTTGTGCACGTCAAGCAGCAGCGACAGGGCCTTGACCTGTATGACAAATCATACCCATATGTCGACAGACCCACCGAGATAGAAGCCTACGTAATTGCGGTGGAGGAGGCAAGAAGGCTTGGGCTGTCCCATGAAAGGATACTTGACTACCTGCAGGTGGATTGGATCACGCCAGACGAGCATAGGAGACTTGCAGGCCATGTCGGAATCAAGCACTAGAAGAACCTCGTAATATCGGCCTGCCCGGAGGTCTCGATAAAATCTGCCACCTTTACCCCCAGCCTCCTTACCTGAAGGCGCTGGTCCGCTAGAAGCTCCCGGAGGAGCAGGAGCGCAGTTCTTTTCAACTCGTCAAGGTTTGCAGTGTGGTTCTTGAGGGTCCTGGACTTTGTCCTGCTTGAGAGGTCGTCCTGAACGAACTGGATGCCGATGGACTTGAAGACCAGGTCGTCCCGCACCACTGCCCGGTGCACGTCCTCGCACAGGGCCTCTAGGTCCCTTGACAGGTAGTCGTAGTCCTTCGAGTCCTGCTTGAGCGTCACTATTCTGCTGTACTGTACCGGATCACCCCGGGGTGAGACGGGAGACTCGTCTATTCCACGGGCCGCATTGTAAATGTAGGTGCCAGTCTTCCTTCCGAACATCCCGTTTAGCGCAAACACGTCAAGCCTCTTGAGGTCAGAAATGGTGGACATGCCGAGGTCGCGGAATATCTGTTCCGTCTTTGATCCTATGCCCGGAATCTCCTTTATCGGTAATGGGTCAAGGAAGGATGAGATGCCGTCGGGCGGCACCACCGTGAGGCCGTCAGGCTTTCTATACCCTGAGGCTATCTTTGCAACAAGCTTGTTTGCCGAGACTCCGACCGTGGATGAGAGCCTGACAGAGCTCCTGAGGGCGTTTTTTAGCTGCTGGGCAAGGTGGGAGGCGCTGGCGTAGTCGCCGCCGGTCCTTTTTGTAACGTCGAGGTACGCCTCGTCCCTTCCGACATACTCGAATACGTCTGCATAGCCCCTTATTACCGCCATCGCAGAATCGGATACCTCGGAGTAGTAGTCAAAGTCAGTCGGCAGGAATACTGCATCATGGGAATCTGCAAGCCTCTTCTTTGCAAATTTGATGGGGATGCCGGACTTGACGCCGAACTTGCGGGCGTGGTAATTGGCGGTAGCCACGGCACCGCTGTCCCCTCCCCTGTCCGAGAAGACGCACACCACTACAGGCTTTGCCCTCAATTCGGGTCTCCTCATCTCCTCGCACTGGGCGTAAAAATAATCAAAATCGATGTGAAACACTACCCTTGGGATCACGAGTCTCATCTTGGCCCGTTTGCTTATTATGTTTTGGAACATGGTGCAAAACACATCTAAATATCCTGCCTGCAGAGGAGGAAGCGTGGAGTACCCCGTTACTGTCGAAAAGGATGGAATCAAGCTAAGGACCGAGATGATGGATGTGGACAAGCTGTACTACTGCCTCTATCAGGAAAAGGTGATGCTGTTTTTCAAGGACAAGAACGATCTGTTGAACTGTTATGAAATCGAGGAGAAGGAAATCGTTGATGAGGTGAGACAGTCGCAGGCGCCAGACATTGACAGCATCCTTGAAAAATTTATCGAAAAAAAGAAACTCAACCATTAAATAAAACACTTTAAGACCTCCGTTGTGACAAGACCGCCCAACATTGTCTTCATCGGCAAGAAACCTATTCTCACCTACGTTAACGCGACCCTCACGCTGCTTGCAAACGAGCCCACTGTCACAATCAAGGCCAGGGGGAAGAGCATAACCACGGCAGTGGACGTTTCACAGATGATAGTAAAGAGGATGAACGCAGTCGGTTACAAGGTCAGCGGCGTAAGGATATTCTCTGAAAGGATGGAATCAAAGGACGGAAAGGAGCGGAATGTCTCCACAATTGAAGTAGACGTCTCAAAACCCGAAAATGTCTAGAAGGGCAAGGTACGGGGTTGTTGGAGCAGCATGCTGTGCCACAGTGATTCTCCTCTTCGTGGCGGGACATGGGGGTGCATGCGCGGTGCAGCGGTTTGGGATTGACCAGGACACGAAAAAATACGGGAGAAGCATGGATCCAGAGTTTTGTGCGGCCCTAAACGAGAGGATATCAAGCTATGATGCCAGTTGTGGGTCGCAACTAGAGACGGCCGACTGCGGCTAGTGTAATGAACTTGCAAGAAACTGGGACCCAAAGTAGACCATCACGCCTGCAAGCGCGATCATGAAGATCCTGTAATATCTTTCAGAAAGCACGGACCTTCCGCGCGCAGAGAGGAACCCGACTGTCCCAAGCCAAGCATAGTCCATCCAGATGTGGAAGCCAAACACTATGCCTATGCCGACAAGAGAATAGAGCGCAATCGCGTCGGATATCAACTTGAACCCTATTGAGAGCCACCACACAAGGAAGAAGGGGTTGAGGGCGCTCAGGGCAACGCCTGCTATCAGTGGCCCATGAGAGTGCCCGCCAGAAAGGGAACGTCTTGCAAGGGCCGACCTTATCTGCAGTATGGAAAATCCAAAGAGCGAGATGGCCCCAAGTATGGATATGAGGTGGCTGAATTGGGGGAAGGACCCCAAGGATACTGCGCCAACGCCTATTAGCACCACGAGGGGGCCCTCGACAATCGTATGTCCTAAAGCCATTCGTAACCCTGATTTCCAGCCTCCTTTTGCCCCGTAATACACGTTCGATGCAAAGAGCGGGCCTGGGGCCATCACGCCTGAAACTGAGACAGCAATCACGGTTGCCGCAAATTCAGGCAGTGTTGCTGCTGGCATCTTTACTAGTACGCGAAAATTTTCGAGCCGGCTTCGAGCCTTCCCGAAAGGAACTTGAGCACCTCGTGGGCCTTGGCAATGTAGAAAAACTCGTCCTTCCCATCCTTTGATATGCCGAGACAATATCTCTTGGATGTCCTGTTTATGAACACAAGTTCCCCCGCAGACTCTACCCTTATCCCTTCGTCAGAATCAAGTACATCCAGATGCCTTTCAAGGGAGGCATGTGGAATCTCGCGTTCTTGGTAGGTCATCCGTAGATTGCATCCCGGAGCGGCCCTGCCTCTTCCTCAGCCGCCTTCATCTGCTGCTCCACCATCTCCGCTTCGTTCATGAGGTTTCGCAGGTCACATGAAGCGCCGGGTACAAGCTTTGATACTGCCATGCAAATCTCTGCCCCGGCCCTAAAGTCAGGCCCGGTGTCCTTTCCCTTGTACAGCAGGACGATGACGTTGGTGTTTGTTATTGATCCTTCATTGAGCAGAATTCCTGGAATTCCTGGCACTGTGCCATTCTTGAGTATTGGTATCCCGGCCTCTGCAAGGCGCTTCCTTGCCTCGTCCGTTGTGGCAACCCCTATGACTGATGGCTCCTCATCGCTCTTTACAGCCGAGGCGCTTACGAGAAGAGCGCACTTGTGCTCGTTTGCCCAATTTAGCATGCACCTTGCGACCTCGCGGTGGAGGGACTCGTGGGGCGTAAGATAAGACGAAAAGACCGCAACCTTCAGGGTCTCGTTAACAAAGATCCTTGCAGGAAAGCCAGGCTTCTCATCCCTGATGATGCTGATTGGCGGAAAAAGTTCTGAATCGAGCACTCCTGCAAGGTCAAACTGGCTCATGGTGTTTATCATGGATTCAGTGGCTATGGCATTTGCAAGGCCGGCATATGGAAAGCCGTCAATAACAAAACCTCCCTCGATGTTTACCCTCTTTATCTCTCGGACGGCAACCTCATTGTTCATGAGTTCTCATATTTGGTACATCCTTTTAAATTAAGACACTGTGCTCGGGGTCCTACTCTGTGGCTACTCGAATGAGTTCGGCAATCTGTTTTCCCTTGCCCTGTGAAATTGCGGATATCCCGCCAGTCAGGCTCTCGGAGGCAATGCCTTTTTCCGACAGAACCTTTACGGCGTTGAGGGACGTATATCCTGCCATGCAAACAAGCAGTGACTTGTGGGATCCCTCCAGGGCCTTGCCCAGCGATTCTGGAACCTTCTGGGTCATCAGGAGCTGTTCTGCCTCCCTTGCGGTTGGTACCACTACCTTGGACCTGTCTATGCCCAGGGTCTTTGCAATGATCTCTATCCCTTCCTCCTTTGGGGTATACTGGGTGTGAATCCAGACAACCTTGTCATAATCGCCTATGCTGGACTGGGCCTCCTCGAGTGAGACCTGCGTCTTTGTCTGCTTATTTGGCATGCTCTCGAGGTTCTTCCTGTACTTTTGGATGCCGTCGGCAATTACGACTACAAACTTTTTGCCGGTCCCAAAGTTTGCCAGCTGCACCATTGCATATAGGGCAAGGGCACTGCTCTCTCCCATGTCATGGCCCTTGTCTACAAAGAACTTCAAAAGTTTCCTGGCCTGGTTAAAATCCACCTCGTGCTGGCCTGCATACCTCTCCGGCTCGTAAAATTTGAGGCCTGCGGCCTTGGATTTTGTTCTTATTCCGGCAACGTCTTGGTCTCCCTGCGGGAATACGACATGGAGTGACTTTTTCCCGTATTTCTCCGACACGTACCTGCTCAGGCCTCCCGACGTACCTCCGGTCCCAAAGGTGCATACTATCTCGTAGTCGCCAAGGGATTCGCCCTCCTCGTGAAGCTGTTGGTCTATTTCGGGGCCCGTCACAGTCCTATGTACGTCAGTATTCAACTCATTGTCATATTGCTCCGGGCAGAACCCGCCGTAGACCTTTGCAATCAGTTTTGCAAGGCTGATAATGTCCTGTTTTGCCAAGACTGCGTGGGCCTCGTCTATCGCACCGTCAAATTTGGCTGGGTCAAATCCGAGTTCCGAAAGCTGCGAGCGGATGTTTGCCGCAGTGGCCTTGGCGGCAAGTACATTGGGGCTATCTTTCATGCCTGGGGCAGGGCAAATGTCCATGTCCAGATTGATTATCCTTATCTTCTCATTCCTCAGCTCCTCAAAGACCCCCTCCTGAAGCTTCCTTGAAACTAGGGCGACAACATCAAGTCCTAGCCTTGAGAGCTGGCCTAGCGCAATGCCAAAGTTCCCAGAGGTCGCCTCAAAAATAGTTCTGCCGTTCTTGATCTTTCCCTTTGCTATCCCGTCATGAATAATGTGCACTGCGGGCCTCACCTTTATCGATCCCCCAGGAAGTCTCGAGTCGAACTTTCCAAAAACCCTGATTGGTTTGTCATCAAGGTTTATGTTGAATTCTTTTTTTACACACTCCTTCAAATCGGCAGTGATGTCGACAAGAGGGGTGGGATTTACGACCCTGGAGCCATCCGCCCTTTCAAGGTGCGGCACCTTGCTCCAGATCTCATCTTCGAATTTTTTTAGCAATACCGTGTCTGCATCTGTGCTCATTTTGTCCTACGTATTAATTTTGGATAGGATGATCTTATAAAACATACTCCCATCGTATGGTAAAGTTGGGGGTTAAAAATTGCCGAACCATGCCCATCATGCCACCGCAGATATCTTTTTCTTACCTGACTTTTAACAGAAGTCATGGATACCCTGTATATTTTAATAAACTGTGATCTCGGTGCTGAAACCCAGATAATAAGCGAGCTTGCAAAAATTCCGGAGATAATGGAAGTGAGAGGAACCTATGGCGTCTATGACATTTTCGTCAAGGTGCAGGCACCAACAAGCGGGGTGCTTGAGGAGATTGTAACAAACAAGATAAGGCGGATCCCGCGAGTCCGCTCCACGGTAACTCTCACACCTATCATGTCCCAAGGCGGACGATAGACCTGCATGATGTTGCTGTTCAATTCCGCCTCGTCAAGGAAGGAAGAGTTTAAGCCATTCCAAAAGGAAACTGTGCGGATCTTCATCTGCGGCCCGACGCTCTATGACTATACCCATCTTGGCCATGCCAGAATCTTCCTGACATACGACCTGCTGTGCAGGCATCTCAATGACAGGGGCTTTGGAACTGATGTCCTTGTCAACATGACTGACATTAACCAGAACGTGTTTGAACGGGCAAGGTCAGAATCGGTGGGGTGCAGGGAGGTTGCTAGGTTTTATGCCGAGAGGTTTGAGGAGGATCTTGAGCTTCTCAATATACGGACCATCTCAAGGCTTGCGTATGTTTCCGACTATGTGGAGAGCATGGAGGGCCATATTGCCAGGCTCCTCGAGTCGGGACTTGCCTATGTCGCAAACGGAAACATTTACCTTGACTCCGAAAAGGACAAGGATTACGGGCGCCTCTCGGGCCAGTCTCAAAAGGAACTTGCCATGCACAGGCTTGACATTGGCCCAAATAAGAGGAGCCAGAACGACATCATGCTGTGGAACTGTTCTGAGGAGTTTGATTTTTCCTGGAAGAGCAGGTTCGGGGTGGGAGTTCCATGGTGGCACATGCAGGATACCACGGTGGCAATTGAAAACTTTGGCGAGAACTACGACATACATGGCGGGGCAAGCGAACTTCTTTATCCACACCATGAGGCACATCTTGCGCAGTACAGGGCACTCTCAGGTTCCAATCTGCCAGTAAGGACATGGATGCACATAGGTCTGCTGTTTGCAGGGGGCGAAAAAATGTCAAAATCGCTTGGAAACGTAGCATGGGCACGGGACATGGTGGAAAAATATGGCCAAAACCTCCTGCGTCTGTACATCTTCTCTACGCACTACCGAGACGCGATTGATTTCAAAGATTCCGATATTGCCGACAAAAAAGAGATGCTAAACAGGATATGCCTAGCCGGACTGAAGGTATCGGACCGTACAGAAGAGGGTGCGTCTGGTCTTGTCAAGAGCTTTCATGCCTCGCTTGACGATGACCTTGACTCACCAAGGGCAATCAAAATACTTGATGACCTTTGCTCAAGGATGATTGGGGGTACAAGTGTCGCCGCTGAAGACTTTGAAAGGATATGTCGAGTACTTGGCCTGAGGATCTGATATCTAGGATAGAGGACCTGGATCTGGTCTTTACGGGCATGTGGAGCCAGCCATCAAGGGTTGGGTATGGCATTTTTTTTTACACCCCAGATATGCCAAATGACATCTTCTTTGACAAGCTTGCAGGAATTACGAGTCTTGATGCAAAGGCACTTGAGGACGCCCTGTGCATGTTTGCAAAATTCAATACCATCCCGTACATTTACGTACTTCCAAGGCCTGACCTTGAAAGGACCTTGCTGGAAGGGGGCATGAAAATGCATGACGTCCAGAGGGTCCTTTGCAAAAAACCGGGCGGCCAAGCCCAGGCGCCCAGGCGCGTAGGGAAACAAGAGTCGATTGCATGGTCGGAGGTTTTTTGCAAATCCTATGACTGCATGGAGTGGAAGGACGCCGTGACAAGAGTAGTGCAAAGTACTTTGAACGAGATAGAATACTACCTTGACGAGTCGGGTACTTCATGCGTTGCACTGTACGCTAAAAACTCCCTCCTCGGACTGTACTGTCTAGGTACCGTGCCAGAGGCAAGGCGGGAGGGACATGCACAAGCCCTTGTAGATTTTGCGACATCAGAGGCGGGAAAAAGAGGCCTTGATCTACTTGTCCTTGAGACGTACGAGCGGGACGGGCTTGGAACCTTTTACGCAAGGCTTGGGTTTGATGAGGTATATAGGAAAAAGGTTTACACTACTTGAGCCGTGCCAGCAGGGCCGAGTAGAGGAACGGAAGGATGGTGGTTGCCTCGGCATGAATGGTGGTTTGCTTGGCGTTCTGCGTCACCTTGCCCCATGATATCGCTTCGCGAACCAAGGCACCGCTGAGGCTTCCGTCAAACTCTTGGGCCGTCGTGATGTATACTGCATAGTCTAGTCCCTCTCGGTACTGGTTCCACCAGAGTGTATGGTGCTTTGATATTCCGCCGCCAATCATCAGGGCGCCGGATTTTTTTGCCTTGAATATCAGGCCGGAGAGCAGGTCGCCGTCTGCAGCTACGTTGACTCTAAAGTCGTTGTGTTTCTGACCGAACATCCAAATCTGGCTGCCCACCGCACCATCCATTATTCCTGGGACCACGACTGGGATGCCGTTCTTGTGGGCCCAGTATAGAAACGAGTCTTCGCCAAGGTTGGCACCTATGGACTTGCAAACCTCGTGGGTTGACATTTCTTTCTTGCCGCCCTGGTACTCCTTCTGCAAAAAGGCCTGCACCTTCTCCTCTATCAGCGGACCGTAGTTTTCAAGCGGGACTAGCACATTGCCGAGCCTGTGGATTCCCTCGTCTGCAAGTTTGCTGTCGTCCAGAGTAAATGATCCTTCAAGATAGTTTGAAAAATGTCTTGCAATGTCGTGGTCAAGTGCGCCACAGGTAGTAATTACCACATCGCACATCTTGTTCTTTACCATGTCGGTAATGATTCCGCGGAGACCCGTCGATACGACGGCCCCTACAAAGGACAGGAACTTGAGGCACTGCTTGTCCTCGATCATGGTCGAGAGTATGTTGAGGCCTTCTGCCAGATTCCTTGACTCAAAGCCGCCTGACTTGGACATTGCGTCAAAAATCTCCGAGACCCCGTCCCCTTTTTTTATTGAGATGTCTTTTACTGGTCTTCCGGAATCGGCCACATCTCACAAATCCTAGCCGGGGGTATAAAATCTTGTGAGAGTGCCTCGAAAACATGTGGATTGTTCGCACAAAAAAGCGTGGCTGTTTGCCCAAATGGGGCAAGGCCTGCATGGGCTGGGGCCTCGGAGAATCTAGAAACAGATTATGCTTCCCGTTGAGGCATCGATCTCAACCTGCAGCCTCCTCCTGGTCGGGGTGGAAACTAGCACATCTACCTGCCATATCCTGTCCACCAAGACAGTTCTTTCCACCCTTACTACCGTGTGGTGCCGCTGCAGAAATCTTATTGCGGCTTCCCTTGCCCTGTTCTTATCGACAAACTGACTGAGCATGATATTGCTTGGTAAAAATCATTTTTATCATTGTATGATAGATTGTAACCTGAAATTTTTCAAGACCGGTCTATAATGTCACGCTTCCAGAAGGGCGACCCAGTTTTTGAAATCTCCAAAGGCGAGACCCTCAGTTGGGCGCACCAGGACGCTAGACACGATTAATATGTAGGTGTAATTTGGAATTTATCGATAAAGGTGGGCAAGAAGATCAAGATTGCCGTCGCTGGCGTGGGGAACTGCGCATCGGCGCTGATTCAGGGTTCAAAATACTACAAGGATAATCCAAAGGATACCGTGGGGCTTACGGCTTACAACCTGGGAGGATACGAGCCCGGGGACATCGAGGTCGTTGCAGCATTTGATGTCGCGGACACCAAGGTAGGAAAGGATCTCGCGGAGGCAATTTACGCAAGACCGAACAACACAATCACGGTAGCGGAAGTCCCAAAGACAGGCGTGCTGGTGCAACGAGGTCCAACAAAGGACGGGATTGGGAGACACCTCAGCCGCATAGTAACCCCGTCGACCGAGCCTGAGGTCAACGTCAAGAAGATACTGCAGGACACGGGAGCGGAAATGCTTGTAAACTATCTCCCGGTAGGAAGCACCGAGGCGGTAAGGTTCTACGCAAGCCAGGCACTAGAGGCAGGTATTGGCTTTCTCAACGCAATTCCAGTTTTTATCGCATCCGAGCCCAAGTGGCAGCAGATGTATGCCGAGAAAAAAATCCCGCTTGCAGGTGACGATGTGATGAGCCAGCTCGGGGCCACCGTGGTGCACAAGACGCTAGTAAAACTCTTCGTGGACAGGGGCGTCCTAGTCGACGGCACATACCAGCTGAACATAGGTGGAGACATGGACTTTTACAATATGCTCGACGAGGAGAGGCTTGAGGACAAGAGGATAAGCAAGACCAGCGCCGTAAAGGCAATGGCAGACTATGAGATCCCGATGAGAATAGGCCCAAGCGATTATGTGGACTTTATCGACAACGAGAAGATCTGTTACATCAACATCGAGGGCAAGTATTTTGGAAAGATACCGATCAAGCTTGACTTGAAGCTAAAGGTAATTGATGCCTACAACAGTGCCGGCATAATGATCGACGCGATCAGGGGGCTGAAGATCGCGCTAGACAGGAAGCTCTCAGGGCCGATGACAAGCATCTCATCATACTGCTTCAAGCACCCTCCGATACAGATGCCTTACACCGAGGCGAAGAACGCCTTCAAAGAGTTTGTTGATGGAAAACGAGACCAGTAGGTAACACATTGCAATTATTGTTATCAAGGTCAACGAAACTTGTCAACTATCTGTTATCTCAGACGCGAGGTCACCGATTACATTGGTCCATATACGCAAGCTAGAGATCTTTGGCTTCAAGTCGTTTGGATACAAGAACACCATTGTAAACTTTGAGTCTGGGCTGATCGCGATCTCGGGTGCAAACGGGTCTGGAAAAAGCAACATACTTGACGCCATCTCCTTCGCGCTTGGTGAAAACTCACCAAAGGTGATGAGGGTTGACAAGCTTCGCTCGCTGCTGCATGATGTGGACAACACGCGACACGGCGCCAAGATTGCCCGTGTGAGTTGCCACTTTGACAATACCGACCGCAAGATTCCTGTGGACTCTGGCACTGTGACCATAACGAGAGAGATGGACGAGTCGGGCGAGAACATCTATTATCTCAACCAGAAGAAGGTTTTGCGAAACCACATACTTGACCTGCTTGAAATCGCAAACTGCGGTATACACAAGCTGAACATAGTGCAACAGGGAACAATCACAAGGATCTCGGAGTTCAACTCCGAGGAAAGGAGGAGGATTATAGAGGATATCATAGGCCTTGCCTATTTTGACGAGAAAAAAACCGAGGCCCTCAAGCAGCTTGACGAGGCGGACAGGAGGCTTGAGATTGCGCTTGCAAGGATGGATGAGATCAAAAAGAGGATTGACGAGCTCGAAGTGGAGAGGAACTACCAGATAAGGTACGACTTTGTGGACCGGGAGCTCAAACGCCTCTATGCCATCCAAGCATCCAACAAGCTTAGGGACATAGACGCCCAGAAGGTCTCAAAGGAGCGAAACCTCAACGCAATCCAGTCCGAGTACAAGAGGTTTGACGAGCAGCGCGCCCAGCTCAGGGATGAGATAAAGAAACTGGAGGAGGAAAAGCAGAAGTTCATGGAGGAGGTCAGCGCATACAACACAGCCAAGGCCTCGATAGACTCGGAACTCTCAAGCGCCATGCACCAGTCCGAGGCGGCAAACAGCAAGATTGCGACGGGAGCAAGGAGGGTGGTGCAGATTGAATCTAGGCTGCCTGAAATCGAGGCCGAGCTTGGGGACCTACACACAAGGCGCGCTGCACTCGAGTCGCAGATTGTAGATCTGAAAAATTCAATTCAAACAATAAACGAGTCAAGGAGGGCTTCGAACGTAGAGCTTGCCCAGGTAGAGTCGGAAATAAACCAGACTATGAGGCAGCAGTCGCAGGTTACTTCCAACAAGCTAAAGGTGGACGAGAAGGTCAGGAACCTGACCGGAACCCTAAACGAGGCTAAACTCGGCCTCTCAAAACTAGAGCAGGAAAGGCTTGACATTCAAAACAAGGTGGAGCAAAACACCACCCGTGCCGGTGCACTGGAGACCGAAAGAGAAAAGCTTGCAGACCTCGAGCAGAAGCTGAGGCGAGTAAGGTCAGGGCACGAGTCTGCAATCGGGGATCTCAAGTCTAGGCTGTCTGACCTGCGCGACAAGGGTACGAAGACAGAAAAAGACATCGAGGAGACGACGCTGATATTTGAGAAGGCCAGCAAGGCAGCGGCACAATACGAGGCGAAGATAAAGGTCGTAAAGGAAGTCATGCACGAGGACTATTCGATTGCAAAGCTAAAGGAGGACTCGAAGAGGCTTGGAATCCAGGGGCTCGTTTACGAACTGCTCTCCTGGGAAAAGAACTATGAGAGGGCTGTCCTTGCCGTTGGGTCAGACTGGCTCAAGGCCCTCGTGGTTAACGACTTTGCCACACTGCTAGGGATAGCGGAATTTGCCCAGCAGAAAAAACTGCCAAAAATTAGGATAATACCGCTTGATGCCGTGACAAACTCCAAGGCCAGCATAAAGCAGGAACGCGGCATACTGGGGGTGCTCTCAGACTTTGTACGGTGCGACGAAAGGCTAATTCCGCTGAAGAACTTTATCTTTGGAAACATAGGGCTTGCGGCATCAAAGGAGGCAGCATACGCCCTCTCGAAAAGGGGCTTCCGGGCGGTCACGATTGACGGGCAGTTCTTCGAGGCGGATGCAAACGCGGTAGTCGTGGACATAAACTCCAAGGTCTCAAACCTTACAAAGATAATCCTGCTCTCAACCTCTGTCGACGGCCTAGTCCAGTCGCTTGAACTGCTCAAAAAATTCATCCAGAACAAGAAAGCCCAGATGAAAAAGATAGAGCGCATCACGAAAAACCTAGTTGGAAGGTACAACGCCTCGGAGACTGGCCTTGCAAACGTGGACCTGAGCATTGCAGACGTTAGGGCAAAGCTCAAGGAAGTTACTGCCTCACTTGACCAGATATCTACAAGGGTGTCCCAACTGAAGAGGCGTGACGAGTCAATAACCGTGGATATGTCCAAGTCAGAGTCATACATCGCTTCGCTTGAGGAAAGGATTGCACTTACCAAGGAAAACTACGCCGAGGAGGAGCAGGCAAGGATAGCCTCCATGATATCGTCACTTAACGAAAAGCGCTCAACCCTCATGACTGCCCAGAGCTCCGTCTCGGCCCAGTTCAGGGACCTTTCCGCCAAGCTTACTGAGATTACAAACGAGGAGAACGCCTACAAGGCCAACATGAGGCGGCTCAACGAGGAGCAGTCATCGCTCAACCACGAAAAGCATGAGATAGATGTCCAGTCCAGAGCCCTTGCAAAGGAGAAGGAAGTGGCGGACGCCCTCCTTGTCCAGCTCAGGGAGAAGGAGCAGCAACTCATATCGACATCCGGTACGTCAGTCACAACGCTCAAGGATTACGACCTGAAACTCAAGAACCTCTACGAGTCGGAACGATCCCTTACCAAGGAGATAAACGGACTCGAGAGGCAGTCTGACTCGATAACAAGGGACGTAAAGGACCTGTCGGAAAACGAGGAGAGGATCAGAAAGACGCTCACATCATATGGGTATACCGACCTGCTCGAATCGATTGACGTCGACCAGATCCTTTCGGAACTTGAGACCGAAAAGAAGGCCATGTCCGGCTCGCTCAACACAAGGGCTCCTGACACGTACGCCGAGGTCTCGACGGGCTACCGCTCCATGTCAACAAGGAAGAACGAGCTAGAGGCTGAGCGAAACTCCATTGTGAAGTTCATCGAGGAAATTGACAAGGACAAGCGACAAACCTTCCTAGAATCATACGACAAGGTTGACAAGGACATACGCGAAATCTTCAGTAGGATGACGGGCGGGAACGCGTGGCTTGAGATACAGAACGAGGACGACATATTCTCCTCTGGGATCTCGTATCTCGTGCAGTTCCCCAACAAGCCAAAAAGGGAGTCCACCTCGATTAGCGGAGGCGAAAAGACCCTTGCCGCAATCACTTTCCTCCTGGCGCTTCAGAAGCTCAAGCCGTCTCCCTTTTACCTTCTCGACGAGGTAGACGCGCACCTTGACGCGCTCAACACGGAAAGGCTCTCGAAGATACTCGAGGAAAGGGCGTCGGGTAGTCAGATAATAATGGTATCGCTCAAGGATTCCGTGGTGCAAAAGGCCAGGCTTATCTACGGCGTCTTCCCAAGGAACGGCGTATCGCAGGTTGTATCCCACCGGATATCTGGTGCCCAGCAGGTGGCAAACTAGTCCGGTTTTACAAAGCACGCAACAAACCTTCCACCACCAATGTCCTCAAGGGGGGGCTCATCACTGCACCTTTCTACCGCATATGGGCACCTCGCCCTAAACCTGCATCCTTGATATGGATTGATATCGAGGGTTGGGTTGACATGGATTTTTTTCTCGGTCGTCAGGTTGTCCGGGTCTGGCTCGGAAATTGCCTCAACAAGTGCCCTGGTATAGGGGTGGGCAGGGTGCAGCAGCACGTCATCAATCTTTCCATACTCGACAATCTTTCCCATGTAAAGTATGACAATCTCATCCCCGACATATCTTGCAGTAGATAGGTCATGGGTGATGTAGAGGAAGGATATGCCGTCGCGTTCTTGAAGTTCCTTCATCAGCTCAAGGATGCCGACCCTTACCGAGACGTCAAGCATCGACACGGGCTCGTCTGCTATGATGACCTTCGGCTTGGGTGCAATCGCCCTTGCAATTGCAACCCTCTGCCGCTGGCCCCCTGATAGCATGTGGGGGTATTTCAGGGCCACGTCATCGGCGTCAAGCTTTACGTCCCTTAGGGCTCCAAGGGCCATCTCCCTGCGCTCGGCGGGCCTGCCGATTCCGTGTATGTCAAGCGGCTCCCTGACGATGTCAATCACCCTCATCCTTGGATCAAGCGAAGCGTACGGATCCTGGTGGATCATCTGGCACTCCCTCCTTATCCTTGCGATGCTCTCGCGGTCTAGCCCAGTCATTTCCCCGGAAAAGGTTATCTTGCCCCAGTCTGGCTCAAGCGCTCCAAGGATTAGCCTTGCTATGGTGGTCTTTCCAGAACCAGACTCGCCTGCCAGAACTAGAGTCTGACCCGTGCCTATGGAGAACGACACGCCATCGACTGCCCTTATGACCTCCAACCTGCGGAGGAAGGCCTTTTTTTCAAAGTACTTCCTAAGGTCGCTTACGGCTAGGATCTCTTCCACTTGGCTTTTTCTGTCCGCCAACTATATCAAGAGCACTGAGCGGGGGTTATTTCCAAAAACCAAAATGACCCACAAGGATCCCGTAATCAGGAACAGATCTAGGATTTACGGCCTTAGCCGATCACTTGGTCAATTTCTTACTATCGCAAAGTTTTAAAGGCTATGATATGTGATACTCAAACGTGAACGTTAGACTCCTAGCCGCGGTAATGATTACCGGTTTAGTTCTAAGTGGCGGTTCAGTATACCTAAAAATGGTATTTGCCGACGATCAATGGTCTCAAATCGAGCAGAGACAGTTGATGGCTCAAGAAAGGGCAGCGTTGGTTTACAGCACCAAGTATACCGAGACCGACATGAGCCAAGCACAGGCAACCTGGGCTGGTCTCAGCTACTCGACCACTGATGAGACTACAAAGGGGAGAGATCTGAATGCCGCTGCAGAAGCATCTACACAGAATGCACTATCCGAGTTTGACAAGATCCACGTGAGGCAACTTGTATCACTGCAGAACACTGGATACCAAGGACTCAACAGCACTACCACGGACGAGCAGGGAAGGGACAGGAACGCCCTGATTGAACAGGCCAAGGCCCAGTCGCTGAACAGTTCCCAGGCAATAGTGTCAGAACTTGCAATGATAGACCAGAATTACACGAATCTGCAGAACCTTGGTACAACAAACGAGCAGGCACCTGACAGACAGGCCCAGCTTCAAAAGACTTGGGATGACATGGAAACGCAGGCAACTGCACTTGTGAACCAAATCACAAAGATTGACACTGACTATGTTAACCTCCAAGCAGGACCTACTACCAACGAGAACACTGTAGGGCGACAACTAGATGCAGCACAGGCATATGCACTAAGCAAGGCAATCACTATATTCCAAGAGATTCACGCGAAGCACTTGGCATATACCCAATCGACAGATTATGCAGGGCTGAACAGCTCCACCACGAACGAGAACGTCTACCAGAGTAGAAACTCAGCAATCGAGGACGGAAGCCAGATGGCACTGCAGAACGCGATAAACACCTACAACTCGTACTATAACGGTGCAGGCATAAATCAGACACTCTATTCCCACTAGATTAATTTTTTAATTTTTATTCCTCAAGCCAGCAGGCTACATACCCACTTTCCGTCCTGACAACTGGGGGATCGTTCCTGCATTTTTCCATCGCCTTGGGGCACCTGTCATAAAACCTGCACCCGGGCCCGACTGACGAAAGACTTGGCGGGGTCCCCTTGAGTGATGCAAGTTCCTTCTCCCCGCGGATCCTAGGCGTTGCCTTGAGCAGGGCCTGCGTGTAGGGGTGCCTCGGGTTTGAATACACGTCCCTGAGGGTGCCAAACTCCACAATCTTTCCGGCATACATTATTGCGACCATATCAGATATCTCGGAAACAATCCCGAGGTCGTGGGAAATTAGCATGACCGACATGCCTCCCTTCTTGAGCTCCTTTAGCAAACTCATTATCTGCGCTTGAACTAGCACGTCAAGGGCGGTAGTGGGCTCGTCAGCAATGACAAGTTCCGGCCCAAGCAATAGGGCCATTGCAATCACAACGCGCTGCTTCATGCCCCCGCTAAGCTCATGGGGAAAATTATCCAAAACGGAAAGGGGCAGGCTAACTGCGGCTAGGGCATCCTTGATGGCCTTTTGTGCGTCACCCGCATACTTGTGCTCCTTTAAGACCTCGTAAAACTGCGCCTTTACTGAAAAAACGGGATCAAGGGAATTCATGGCGCCCTGGAAAACCATGGATATTTTCTTCCACCTCATGGTCTTGGAAAATTCGTCATCTGAAATGCCAAGCAGGGGCTTGCCATCGAGAAACGCCTCGCCTGATTCGACGCTGCCACCTTGGATGGCCCTTATCAGTGCAAGGCCAAGGGTACTCTTGCCGCATCCGCTCTCGCCTACTATGCCTACAGATTTCCCATTGCCAAGATCAAATGAAACTCCGTCCACCGCACGGACAACCGCATCCTTTGACTTGTAATGGACACGTAGGTCCCTTACAGAAAGTGTTACCAATAACATGGATCCAGAGCTCAGGTACATTTGCCTTTTGTAAAATTGATCGGTGGCATTGAATCTATATAGTTCGCGTGTCCTATATACATCAGACATTTAACCATGTAAACTCAGAGAAGCTACATATGACACAGTGGATGACATGGATAAAGTCAAACGAGAAAGAGATCCTGTCTCTTTTGAACGATCTTGCCTGCAAGGCAGAGGAGGCGGCCAAGCTCCTTGTGGGCATATTCGAGCATTTTGAAAAACTGGAGGAAAACCACGCCCAAATAAAGAAAATAGAGCGCGAGGCGGACAATCTGACCCACTCTGTCTTCGAGGAGCTAAACAAGACATTCATCACGCCATTTGACAGGGAGGATATCTCACGCATCGCTTCAAAGGCTGATGATATCATAGATTATGTCGAGGGAATTTCGGGCAGGATAGTCAACTTTAAGATCAAGTCGCCGCCTCCATACATGCTTGAAATTGCACGTGAGCTTCATGCAGCGACCAAGGAGATAAATCTCATGATAACAAGCCTAAACAAGCTTAAGGTTAGCAAGTCCATCATAGAGCATTGCAGGGCGGTGAGTGCCATAGAGCACAACGCCGACGACATATACAGGAAGGCGGTGGGCGAGTTGCTGGAGACTACGGACGTCATTAACATAATAAAATTAAAGGACATTTACGAGTCGCTCGAGGAGGCCTCAGATATGTGCCTTGACGTTGCAGATTCAATAGAGGACGTCGTCCTCAAGTATACCTAGGCCTGGCCATGATAGGACTTGCGATAGGGGCAATAGCAGCGGCGCTAGTTTTTGACTTTCTAAACGGTTTCCACGATGCCGCAAATTCGATTGCCACGGTGGTCGGAACACGGGTGCTCAAGCCTCTGCCTGCTGTAGGCATAGCGGCATTTGCAAACTTTGTAGGTCCTTTCATGTTTGGGGTAGCGGTTGCGACCACCATTGGAAAGGGCATCATAAACCCTGACTTTGTAACGCTTAACATCATCATAGGCGCACTATTGGGGGCCATAGTCTGGGACATAATAACATGGGTCCTTGGACTTCCGACATCAAGCAGCCATGCACTGGTGGGCGGCATTCTGGGGGCGGGAATCGCGGGAGCGGGAGTCAAGGCAGTCTACTTTGGGGGACTCTCTACGGTGATTACGGGCATCATAGTCTCGCCAATTGCAGGTCTTGCAATAGCGTTTGCAGTGGCCCTGCTAGTGATGAAAATTTTTGCCAGGGTAAAACCGAATACTGTAAACTCGATCTTCGGAAGACTCCAGCTGGTCTCGTCTACATATTTCTCACTAACCCATGGTGCAAACGACGGCCAGAAGACAATGGGAGTGATTGCACTCATACTTCTGACTCAAGGGGTAATAACCAAGTTTTCCA
Source organism: Nitrososphaerota archaeon (assembly GCA_021325615.1). Lineage (GTDB taxonomy): Archaea > Thermoproteota > Nitrososphaeria > Nitrososphaerales > Nitrosopumilaceae > Nitrosotalea. Next base: position 31,145 of record JAJPGU010000012.1, read on the forward strand.
TCCCGCCGTATGTCATCATCATGGCGGCAACTGCAATGAGCCTTGGTACCTTCTTTGGAGGGTGGAGGATAGTAAAGACCATGGCGACCAAGATTACCGCGCTCAAACCATACCAGGGATTTTCAGCAGAGACCGGCTCTGCAACCATAATTGCCATACTTGCCTGGGCGGGAATTCCGGCGAGCACCACGCATGCCATATCGGGCGGGATAATGGGCGTCGGCGCCGTGAGGCGGCTCTCCGCGGTACGGTGGGGCGTCGGCAAGAGAATAGTCTGGGCATGGATAATCACCATCCCGGCAGGCGCCGCAGTGTCGTTTGTCATCACCATGATAATTAATGGGTTCAGATAACGCCGAACCTCCAAAGGGTTTGTTGAGTCAACATTGGCCTGCGTCCTGTCCTTGACAAACAAGTTGGGACTAGATTAGGAATTCTACAAAATACTATGACATTTGCCTCCAGTGAAATGTAACAGAATTTTTTACCGTGCGGATTAAATTCTACCAAGTTTGGATTTTCATCATGACGGGCCTTGACGAACTTGAAAACGCGCCGCAGGTAAAGGAGTTCCTTCGAGAAACCATATCGTCTATGATAAACGATCTTGTAACTCAGGAAACCCAACTGATAAACACATATCATGACAACCGTACCATGCCTTTTGACTTTTACAACCTGACCATAAGGGAAATCCATACGAAAATCGAGTGCAAGAGGGATGTCTACAAGCGGCTCACAGGCGAAGACTTGGAACAAGCCATGGCCTGAAAAATGTTTATTCGTCAATACCCGGCATCTATACCACAAGTGATCCCATCTCGCTTTGAAAACCGGGAACAAGTGGAAGAGGGCAGGACTCGATGATACACCAGTGTCCGCTGTGCCACATCAAGATGGACCTGGATTACCATTATCAATTCAGGTATTTCTGGTGTGACGACTGCAGGGAGAGGGTGCGCCAATACTGGAAACCATCATGAAAGAAACCGCTGGAGTTTGGAGTACAGTTACAAGATAGCAAATTCAACCTTCGAAATAGAGGCCCGTCATCTATAGGAGGGGCAACGCACTCCCAGCCGTATGTGGCTTATTGTTCCCTGTGACGGACGGCTGCGCCTCTTGCTTTCCTGGACTAGTTTATGAAATGAAAAATGAATTACAATTACCTGCAAACATCTACAAATATTTGCATATCCAGTACACGGGAAATTTCCAAAAATGAAAATCTGAATTCTATTTAGATAAGATTTATCTAGTAGATGCTTATCATCTGTTGCAATGAGTTGCCAGTTTTTCCTGTCAGACATGTTTGTAGTAAATCAGATTGTAAATCAAGAGTCGGCAGGGTGCCAAAGACAATGGAGGTTGGACTTGCCATGATGACAGGGTTCAAGACATTGGCGATAATCGCAGCGTTGTTCATGACTGCATTTATGATAATTCCCCCTGCAGCTTTTGCCCAGCCAGCCCCTTCATGCTTCAGTCATGTTACCACCAGTACCACGCTCACTTCTGACCTCACCGGATGTGGGGCGATAGGGCTCTACCTGAACGCCAATAACATAACCCTCGATTGCGCCGGGCACTGGATAAACGGTACAAATTCCCCCTTCAGCGCGGGTATAGATTCAGTAGGCTACACGGGTATAACCATAAAGAACTGTAACGTGTCAGGATTTTACCAGGGCATTTATACGGACTTTTCCTCTAATGAAAACATCGCCAGCAACAATCTTGCCGGCAATTCCTTTGGCATCTTTGTACAGAGGTCTTCAGGGATTACAATGACTGGGAACACCGCCGATGGAAACAGCCAGGTGGGAGTCTTTCTGGGCGCTTCTGCCTCGGGAAACAACCTGACTGGGAACACTGCAAACGGAAACAGCCAGGCAGGCTTTGAGGTATCTGGCAATTCAGGCAATAACGTTACCGCCAATACGGCCGACAATAATGGGTATTATGGCTATTGGGACACAACAACAGGGTCCGACACATCTGGCACGGCAAATACTTACTTGAGCAACGTGTGCATTGGCGACACGTCTGCAGGCTCATACCCCGGCGGGCTTTGCGGATCTCCAACGTACAGCGTGACATTTGACCAAGGCGGGATTCCAAACTCGGGCGCAACATGGGGCGTCACGGTAGGCTCGGCCCATTACACTGGGACGGGGCCAAGTATCGCAGTCTCCGGGATTTCTGGCACATCCGCATATGCCTATGACTCGCCCGTAGCTGGCTCTGCAGGAACGCGCTATACCTGTAACACCGGATGCACGGGATCCGTTTCAGGCACCGGCGTGGAATCTGCAGGCTATTCCACCCAGTATCTCCTAACCGTTGCGACCAATCCTCCGGGGCTCACGCCAGCTCCAACGGCGTCACCGTCATCGTTATCGGGATATTATGACTCGGGGACGCCCGTGATGCTTACTGCGAACACGGTATCGGGATACTCGTTCATCAACTGGAAGATTGATGGAACCGGTCAGCCTCTTTTGGCAAATACTACTGATGTGACGATGAATGGCCCGCATAATGGGACTGCTGTCTACGTGCAGCCAACCAATGGGACGGTTACAGGCGGCGGAGCTATAGGCAATGGGACGGACTTTGGGTTTGAGGTGCATTCTGACCTTAACAGGGCAGACCCGATGCATGGTACATTCGAATACCATGACCGACACGTCAGGATGGACCTTGAGAGCAACAGCATCTCGTTCCTCTCAGTAGACCCGACTGAAACCCAGGCAATGTTTGTTGGAGTAGGAACACATGACAGGCATGACAAGGATGGAGCACACGCCACCGCATACACATTCTTGGTATCCGTTACGGATCCCGACAAGAAAGGAGATCATGACACACTCTCCATCACCGTAACCAACAGCACTGGAAACGTCATATACCAGAATTCAGGAAACGTGCATGGCCACATCGAGATACATAATGTAGACCATGACACCCATGGGGGCCACAGTGACAACGACAACACATCCCATGATAACAACGACGGGAAGAACTAACCATCTGCGGCAATCTGATGCCACTCGCTTGACCTGCCATCTTTCATGCTAACCTGTAGAAGTTGCGCAATCAAGGCAGAGGACGCGGAATGCATGTTGCTTTATTTCAGAATGCAGTTAAAAATTAGCAACTAACCATATTCATTAGCTTCCTTTTGTCTAGTCCGCTCATGCTTAATTTGATGACAGACATAATTGTAAGAGTCTGTATTATTACTTCGATTTTCTCGATAATTTCGTTCTATTTGATGCGGAGATATGCTGCAACGCCTGGCAGGTTAAGCACGCGCATTCCGCTACTCTTCGTTGTTTTTGGAGTGGTAATCCTGATCAATATCCTCTATGTCCTAGGAAGATACGATGTTCTAAATCCCTCATGATGGCGCCTGACCGTTTTTGATATCTGACAAAACAAGCCAAGGATTTGAAAGCCCAAACGCGGAACAACCTTTTATGCAATGATGGCATAAGTAGTTGGTGGGACGATACTGGCAGGGAAGCGATAACGGCTCAAAAATTCTCAAGGGGCTGAAGGTCGCGCTCAGGCATTTTGTCCTGGATTTTGAAGACCCCGCAAAGGACAAGGAACCAGAGTTCCGGCCGACAAAATAGGAAACCGGGACTGCACGAAGCGGCTGGCCATGGATGGCGTTTGACTTGTTATCACACGGCGGCTTTCGATTTGGCTCCGTTGCAACCTTGCAGTTCGGGCCTGGCAAGTTCTGGGGCTTGATTGCGCATCCGATTTGAGGCAGGGGCAAGGACAGAGGATTATTCTATCTGATTCTTAGAATATCCGTAAATAGGAAAAAAGTCCCATTCAGTTGGTGTAGCCTTTGCGAGGGGTTGGTGGCCGTTAGATTTGGTCAGAATCTTGGCGGTAGATGACGAGCCTGATATCACAGCTTCACTCAAGAGGGGACTTGAAAGGCAGGGCTTTGAAGTAGACACCTACAATGATCCTACAGAGGCGGCAAGCAAATTCCGCCCAAACACGTACAACCTGGCCCTAGTGGACGTTGGCATGCCTGGGATGGGAGGGTTTGACCTTTTTCGCGAGATCAGAAAGAGTGATGCCATGATAAAGGTCTGCTTCCTGACGGCCTTTGAGATTCAACGGGAAGGGATCGCAGCCCCTGCCATGCCTGCAGCTGGACTATGCGTGATAAAAAAGCCGATTGGAATCCGCCCGCTTGTGGAGCATATCAAGCGCGAACTCTCCATGTCCTGAAATCCCTTCTTGCATGCGAGTACGGCACAGTGTGGATGCCGATCAGGCGGTATTGCATCCGCCAAGGTAATGGAAAAGGCCAACCCGGCATCGCATGGTTTATCTTCCACTTCTATCAAGCAGAAAATCGATTTCCTTGAGGACGCCAATCTGTAGTTTTGACGCCATGAATGGGATTCTCTGCCCCCAGTGCGAGTCCAAGCTCGACTCGGGTAAGCTCACAAAGGCAGACGTTGACGCTTCAATCAAGCTCATGCATCTATCCCAGAAGATACCGCAGATAGAAAAGTTCACGCTGAATTCCTGCCACGAATCAAACGGCGACTTTGTCCTCTACCTAAACCCGTCAGATATCATGACGGTTCGGCAGAGCAGGGAACTCTATAGGATACTCCAGGGCGAGTTCAACGGCAAGATCTGGCTGGTGGAGGAGGGCTCCGATGACAAGAAGTTTATCGAGGACATGTTCTTTCCAATCAAGATACTTGCAATCAACCAGTTGTGGGCGCCGGGAGGAGTAAGGAAGACAAAGGTGATCGTCTCAGGCAGGCACACGCCGCGCTTCCCAATAGACGTAGAAAAAGTGGTCGCAATATCGCACGACCTCCGAAAGATAGAACTAGTCGTGGAATTTGAGAGGAAGTGAAAGCAGGCTTGGACTTGAAAAGAACCCACTACATCGGCGACCTTGCACCATCACTCAAGGGACAGAAGGTGACGGTTGGAGGCTGGGTAGAGGACCTCCGCGAGCTTGGCAAGCTTACGTTTCTAACCCTCCGCGACGTGACGGGAGTGGCGCAGATAGTGGTGGTAGGTGAGGAGGCACTCAGGCAGGTAAAAGGCCTCAACAGGCAGAGCGTCGTAAGGGTTACGGGCACGGTTCAGGAGACAAAGGCGCGGGACTTTCCATTTGAGGTAAAATCCGAGAACGTGGAGATTCTTTCCAGGGCGGTACACCCCCTTCCAATAGATCCTATAGGCAGGCTTGAGAGCAACATCGACAACAGGCTCAACGCAAGGGCGCTTGACCTGAGAAACCAGCGGACCGCCTCGATATTCAAGATAAGGCACCATGTCCTCCAGTCTATACGTAAGACGCTCATTGACCTTGGGTTCCTTGAGGTAAACACCCCGAAGATTATCGGCAGTGCAAGCGAGGGAGGGGCTAACCTGTTCTCGCTCAAGTATTTTGACAGGCAAGCCTACCTTGCTCAGAGCCCGCAGCTCTACAAAGAACAACTGACGCTCGGGCTTGAGAGGGTCTTTGAGATATCGTCATTTTACAGGGCCGAAAAGTCGCATACCGTGAGGCACCTCACCGAGTTTACATCGGTAGATGTTGAGGCCGATTTTGCAGATTACACCGACGTGATGGACATACTGGAGGCCGTCATTGCAAACGTATTTGATCATGTGGAGAAAAACTGCGTCCCAGAACAGAAGGCCCTTGGAATCGAAGTCAAGAGGCCAAAAACCCCATTTGCAAGGATCACCTACAAGCAGGCGGTTGAGGATCTTGGAAAGGAAGGCATCATGCTCACACAAGGTGATGACCTGCAGGATGCCCACCTCAGAAAGCTTGGCGAGCTCCACCCGGGGTTCTATTTCCTTATTGACTGGCCCATGAAGCTCAAGCCCTTCTACATCCATGAAAAGGAAGAGGACCCAGAGACTTCAAAGTCCTTTGACCTCCAATACGGGTACCTCGAGCTCTCCTCGGGGGGAAGGAGGCTGCATGACCCTGCCAAGATAAGATCAAGGCTTGTCGAACAGGGCCTAAACCCTGACCAGTTTGAGGACCACTTGAGGGCCTTTGACTGGGGCATGCCGCCGCACTCGGGATGGGGGCTGGGCCTTGACAGGCTGATGGCGGTGCTAACCGGAATAGACAACGTAAGGGAGGTCGTCCTGTATCCGAGGGACCCAGAAAGGTTATCTCCTTAAGAGATAAATCTGGATTCAGAGACTGTTACCTGTGCAACAGTGCGAGTTTTGCGGCTCTGACTTTGGCGATCACACATGCTATTTCTGCGACAAGCACTGCTGCGATTCGTGCATGACAAACGACAGGACAAGGTGCAAGAAATGCTACGTCTCAAAGCGAAAGCTTGGCTGGAGGATCTTCAAGAAAAACAAGGTTCTGCTTGGCTTCCTAGGGTTTGTCTGGGCGTATACAGTCTTTCCGGTGCCGCTAATCAAGGGAATCGACCCTACCTTCTACTGGGTCTGCTTCGGCGTGGCTATAATGATAATGATCCCCGTGAGCCTCGCCATGTTTTTCTGGTCAAGGGAGCCCCCCTCGTCAGACCTTAGGTGAGCCTCGATATTACCTGGCGAGTAAACTCGCCCGTTGTCTTGTCCCCGCCTATGTCGCGCGTCCTTATGCCGTCCCTTACCACCCCGTAGACAGCCGCCTCTATCCTTGATGCGACCTCGAGAGACCTCGGGTCGCCCTTTTTCATGGCAAGCCACTCAAACATCATCTTTGCAGAGAGTATGAAGGAGGAGGGGTTTGCGGCCTGCTTTCCTGCTATGTCAAACGCAGCCCCGTGGACCGGCTCAAAGAGTGCAAATTTGTCGCCAATGTTTGCAGCCGGCGCCATCCCGAGGCCGCCCACCACCTGTGCCGCCTCGTCTGAGAGTATGTCGCCAAAGAGGTTGGTCGTCACTATGACGTCAAATGCCTCGGGCTGCCTGATGAGGTTCATGGCACACGCGTCAACATACATCTGGTCAAGCGATATGTTCCCAAACTCTGCTGCTACCGCGGCACAGGATCTTGAAAACAGGCCGTCTGTCTTTCTCATGACATTAGACTTGTGGACGCATGTCACCCTCTTCTTGCCATCTCTCTGGGCCGCAGTCATGAAGGCATATCTTGCGATGCGCTTTGAGGCGCGTTCCGATATGGTTCTCAGGGCAACGGCCGAGTCGCCCACATCAAACTCCATGCCGGTGTAAAGGTCCTCGGTGTTCTCCCTTACTATGACAAGGTCGATGTTTTCCTTGAGGGCGGGCATGCCGGGGTATGACTTGGCGGGCCTGATGTTTGCGTAAAGGTCAAGCATGCGCCTTAGCACCACGATGACATCCGCCGCACTTTCCCCAACCGGGGCCTTGAGACACGCGTCGGATTTTTTGATGGCGTCTATCGTGGAATCGGGAAGGGCATGACCGGTCTTTTTGAGGGCGCCGTCCCCCGCCTCCACCGGCACCACCTCGAGCTTCACGCCCATCCTGTCGCTAATTGCATTGAGGACCTCTGTTGCAGACTGGGAGATCTCGGGCCCTACTCCGTCACCAGTTATCAGTGAAATGCGATACATCTACTGTCCCATGTTTTTCTGCTTGAGGATTTTCTTCAGCATGATCCTGTTGATTCCGTCGATCATGGCCTGGACGCTTGTGATTACGATATCCTCGCCTATGGAGCGCGCCGAGGCCTGGTTGCCATACGCATCCTCTACCTTGATTGTCACCTCGCAGAGGGCCTCGGACCCGCCGGAAATCGAGTCAAGCTTGTACTCCTTTATCCTCACCTTGGAAATCTCGCCTGTAATCTTTTGGACAGCGTTAATCGAGGCGTCAACCGGGCCTACACCGTAGTCGGTCCCTATGAAGTCCTTCCCTTCTATGTTTAGCTTTACAAAGGCATACGGCATGTTCCCAATGCCTGTGGATACGGAAAAGCCCGTGAGATGCACAAGCCTCCTCAAACCCTCTTGGTGCATCACCTCGCCTGTTATTGATAGCAACTCGACATCCGTTACGTGCTTGCCTTGGTCCCCCAGCTTCTTGACCCTTTCAAGTATCTCGTGGGTTTGCTCGCGCGAGGGCTTTATCCCATATTCCTCAAGCATTGCCGATATGCCGTGTGCACCCGCATGCTTGCCCACTTGGAACCACCTTGTCCTGCCGACAAGCTCCGGGCTTATAGGCTCGTAGGTGAGGGGATTGCTTAGCACGCCGTGGGTGTGGATTCCCGACTCGTGACCGAACGCGTTCTCGCCTACTATTGCCTTGTTTGGCTGGACTTGGACCCCTGCGACCTTTGAGACGTACCGTGATGTCTCGTAAAGGAGTTTTGTGTTAATGTTGGTCTCGAACTTTTTGTCAAACTGTAGGCACTGGAGTGCCATGACAAACTCCTCAAGGGAGGCGTTGCCTGCCCTCTCGCCTATCCCGTTTATTGTAACGTGCGCACACTGGGCACCTGCCTGGACTGCGGATATCGCATTTGCAACGGCAAGCCCAAAATCGTTATGGCAGTGGACGCTGACCGGGAGGTGTGTTGCCTCAACCGCGTCCTTGGTTATCGCGGCTATGTACTGCGGTGTGGAATACCCTACAGTGTCCGGGATATCGATTCTGTCTGCGCCCGCCTCTGTCACCGCCTTGAAGACCTTTCTTAGAAACTCTCGGTCGGTGCGAGTGGCATCCTCTGCAGAGAATTCTACCTGGAGGCCTCGGGACTTGGCATACTGGACCGATTCCACCGCCTTTGCAAGGGCCTGCTCGCGGCTGAGGCTCAGCTTGTACTTTAGGTGAATGTCAGAGGTCGCAATGAATGTGTGGATGTAGTCAAGGCCAGCCTCTACTGCCGCATCAATGTCCTTTCTCTCGGTCCTTGCAAGACCGCAGATCTCGGCCTTGAGTCCGGCATGTGCAATCTGCTTTACTGCGGCCTTTTCGCCGCTTGAGATGATGGGAAAGCCCGCCTCTATTGCATCAACGCCAAGCTCGTCAAGCTTTTGTGCTATGGCAAGCTTCTGGTCTGGCGTTAGGGCGACTCCGGGGGTCTGCTCCCCGTCCCTCAGGGTAGTGTCGAAAATCCTAACTTTCACTTGGAACCCCTCTCTCTAGAGCGCATATCCCAGTCCTTGCGATGTCTAGTATCCCATACCCCCTGACAAGGTCCTCAAAGGCGTTTATCCTATCAGGCGTTGCCGTGATCTCAACTATGATTGAAGACTTTCTTACGTCGTGCACGTTGCACTTGAAGGCGTTTGCAAGGTCGGTAATCTCCATGATGTCGGAAGGCTTGTTGATCTTGATCTTCATGAGCACCAGCTCACGGTATATGCTCTTCTTCTCTTCTAATAGTTTTACCTCAACAGTGTCTATCATCTTCTCAAGCTGCTTGATTATCTGGCTTAGCTGCTTCTCGTCAGCCACTGTGGTGATGGTCATCCTTGAGAACTCGGGGTTCTCGGTAACGCCTACAGCGATACTGTCAATATTGTAGTTTCTCGACCTGAAGAGGTGCGTCACCTTGAAGAGCACACCTGGCTTGTTTTCAACTAGAACCGAAATGATCGACCACATGGCACTCACTATGACGGTAGTATCATGTCCTTAAGCGAGGTTCCAGGCGCTACGAAGGGGAGGACGTCCTCCTGCGGGTCTATAGGTATGTCGATTACTGTGGCGATATTGCTCTTTAGGGCGGTCTGTACTGCCTTGCCTATCTCGTCTATGGACTCGGCCCTGATGCCTTGGGCGCCGTAGGACTCGGCAAGCTTGACATAGTCTGGGCAGTTCTTGAGGTCGATTCCAATCATGCGTCTGTCATAGAAGGTTCGCTGCCACTGGGCCACCATTCCAAGAGAAAAGTTGTTTAGCAGAAATACTATGACCGGAAGGTCGTCAAGCACAGAAACTGCAAGCGAATTCTCAGTCATGTTGAAGCTTCCCTCCCCCGCGATATCTACTACCGGCACTTCGGGCTTGGCTGCCTTGGCGCCTATTGCGGCCGGAAATCCCCAACCCATTGTTCCAAGGCCCGTGGAGCTGAAAAATGTACCCGGGTGTATAACGTCAAAGAAGAGCGATGCCCACATCTGGTGCTGGCCAACCTCCGTTGTAACAATCGACTGCGCGGGAAGGACCTCTCGGAGCTTCCTCAATACCTTTGCAGCGCCTAGCGGGTGAGGATGTAGCTTAAGGTTCTGCCTGTAGTATTCGCGGGTCTCGTTTACCCTTTTCAACCACGGGTTGTCACCGCTTTTCTTGATTGCCTTTTGGATGAGCATCTTTGCCATTATCCTGAGGGACGACTTGAGGTCGCCTACCACGGCAACCTGCGTGGTCTGATTCTTTCCAATCTCTGCTGGGTCGACGTCCATGTGGATGATCTTGAGGTTTTTCTCAAACTCCTCGAAGGTTCCGACTGATCTATCGGAAAACCTCGATCCGCATGCAAGGACGCAGTCTGCCTCCACCATTATCTTGTTTGCCTCCGCATGGCCATGCATGCCTATCGGGCCAAGCGAGAGCGGGTGGTTCTCTGGAAACGCTCCCTTGCCCTTGAAGGTTGTCACGACCGGGATCATGAGCAACTCGGCAATGGACTGGAGTTCTGCAAATGCCCCGGAAATTATGACTCCTCCACCTGCAAGTATCACCGGCCTCTCAGATGAGAGCAGCATTTCGATGGCCCTCTCTATCTTGCCCATGTCGGGGTCGACCCATGGGTGGTATCCCCGCACCTTTACCTCGGACGGGAACGTCATCTCGGCCTCGTTCTGCTGGACGTCCTTTGGGATGTCTATCAGGACGGGCCCTGGCCTGCCGGTGGCGGATATGTAAAACGCCTTCTTTACCACCTCAGGGATCTCGGCAGCGGTCATGGGCTGAAAGGCATACTTGACAATCGGATTTGTGATTCCTATGATATCTGATTCCTGAAATGCGTCCTTGCCTATCATCTTGGTCGGCACCTGTCCTGTGATGGCAATCATCGGAGCCGAGTCGGCTTGAGCGGTGGCAATCCCAGTTACGATGTTGGTGGCTCCGGGTCCAGAGGTTGCAAAGCACACGCCGGGCCTCCTGCTGACCCTTCCAAATCCATCTGCCATGTGCGACGCCGACTGCTCGTGCCTAACAAGGATGTGCCTTATGTTGCTCTTGTACAACTCATCGTAGATGGGAAGGTTTGCACCGCCGGGAAGTCCGAAGACTATGTTAGCACCCTCCTTCTCCAAGGCAACCATTAATGATCTAGCACCTGACATTTTTTCCATAATTTTTAACTCCAGACAGATTCGCTGTATTCTACAGCAGCAGGTCGACTAGCAGCAGAATACGAGAAATGCTTGCCGAGCCTCCTAACTTCATTCCAGTCTACCAATTTGCATCATTTAGAATTTATAAATATTGCTCGAAAAATCGCACAATTTTCGAAAAAATGGAGCATCGCGGCCCGATGGCGTATCTGGAGGCCGGTCCGCACCGGTGCGCGTTCACAAGACTTAAAGTGGTTCCCACCTGCAGACAAAATCGATTTTGGGCGACAGGGACGACATACTTGAAATCATTTCGGTCTTCTTTAATGCCGGAAGGACAAAGGACCTTGCACCGCTTGGGGCAATCCAGCTTGACGACCCTAGGTTTTCAAGCTACGGCGAGGTGCCCCCATATGACCTCAAGGATTATGCTACCACCCTTGCTCTCCAGCAGCTCAGGTTTGTAAGCATCTCGGACTATTCATACGAGATCAAAAACGAGCGGGTGGACCTCTTTGACAACTGCGCGGTTGTGACCTTCATGGTAAAGCAAACAGGGATGATAGTTGATAATTACAGCTTCCGCGGACAGCACATGTCTATGGACAGCAGGGGAACGTTTGTCCTTGTAAAATTCCAGAAATGGAAGATCGTGCATGTGCACTTGTCTAAGCTTTCTTAGATTTTATCACGGGCTTGACTGTCTTCTCTGACGCCTTGAGCTTGTTGAAAATCTCGTGGGCCTCCTTGACCGTAGCGTTCTGGTGGACGATGGCTTTTACGGCCTTTATCATGGGTACTGGATATTCCGACTGCCAGATGTTCCTTCCCATGTCCACTCCGGCAGCGCCTGCCTGGATGGCGTCATACGTAAGTTTGAGTGCGTCGAGTTCTGTTGCAAGTTTGGGCCCTCCGGCAATGATGACGGGAACGGGGCATGATCGTACTACCTTTTCAAAGTTCTCGCAGTAGTATGTCTTGACAAGGTGCGCGCCAAATTCTGCCGCAATCCTGCATGCTAGGCTGAGGTATCTTGCATCCCTCTTCTCAAGCTCCTTTCCTACGGCAGTCACCGCAAGTATCGGTATTCCGTATTCCTCACCCTCGTTTACAAGGTTGCCAAGGCTTACGAGAGACTCATGCTCGTACGGCGCGCCAACAAAGATTGACATTGCAAGGGCCGAGACGTTTAGTCTTATTGCCTCCTTTACGGACGTTGTTATCTTTTCATTTGACAGGTCCTTTCCTATGATGCTGCTTCCGCCCGAGACGCGTAGGACTACGGGTACCGGATATGCGGCATCAACCGAAGTGCGAAGGACTCCACGTGTAAGCATGAGCGAGTCTGCATGGGGCAAGAGGGGAGCTATTGTCTTTCTCGGCTCCTCCAGCTTCTCCGTCGGTCCAAGGAAGTATCCGTGGTCCACGGCAAGCATTACGCCTCGCCTGTCGTACGGTTTTATTATTCTTGCAAGGCGGTTTTTGAGGCCCCAATCCATATCTTCTTCCAAAAATTCTGCCTTAGTTAAAAGTTTCTGAACTGGTTACAATTATCTTCATCGAGTCGTTTCCACGGTGTGCATACTCTAGCGCCTTTGCAGATTCCTCCAGCCCAAACCTGTGTGTGATAAGCCTCTTGACGTCCACCTTCTTTTCCTGAATGAGCTTGAAGGCTGCGTTGGTGTCCTCCTCGGAGGCCGCATAGCTTGGAGTGACCGTTATCTCCCTTGAGTAGACTTTGCTAATGTCAAGCGATAGCATGGCATCCTTTGATGGCACGCCAAAGAGCACGACCGTCCCACCCTTCCTTACCATGTCGACAGCCTGAGAGATTGCACTCAGACTCCCCGTTGCAACTATTGCAACGTCCACGCCCCTGTTTCCAGTACTGGACAAAACCTTCTGGACCGCCTCCGGGTCGGTCGATAGTATGGCCGACGTTACTCCAAGGCTTTTTGAAAAGCCAAGCCGGAACTCGTTGATATCCAAGCAGAAAATGTCGCTCATCCCAAAGGACTTTGCAAGCATCAAGTGCATCATTCCTGTAGGGCCTGCCCCCAAGATTGCGACCGAATCCCCTTTGCGGAACCTTGCCTTGTTCCACGCCCTCACGCAGCACGCTAGGGGTTCTATCATCGCGGCCTCTTCAAAGCTCATGCTGTCGGGCAGCTTTATCACTCCACCGTGGGCAACGTTCCATTCCTCGACCAGAAATTCTTCGGCAAGGCCGCACGGGCTCAGGTTGGTCTCAGAGTACCTTTGACACATGGTTTCGTTTCCGTGAAGGCAGTAGTGGCAAGAGTAGCACGGGACATGGTGGTGTACAAACACCCTGTCCCCCGTCTTGAAACCCGTCGTCTCGGGACCAACCTCGGTGACCACACCTGATGGCTCGTGGCCGAGCCTCATCGAGGGCTGGCTGTACTTGCCGTAAATCTTCTCAAGGTCAGACCCGCATACACCGCAGGATCTCATCGAGACAACCAGGCCGCCCTTTACGACCTTTGGCCTCTCGACCTCCCTTATCTCTACGGCCGACGGCCCCTTGACATATGCAGCCTTCATATCTGAAACCAAATCGGATTCCATGTTATTTGTGTTCTCTGGTAGAACCCACCTGGGACGTCGCACGTGGAGCGGACAGCCCCCAAATGGATGGCAAATAAATAGGGCTGTTTTAGTGACAGTAAGTCATGGATTTGTGGCACGACATCGAAACAGGACCGAAGGTCCCTTCGGTTGTCAATGTGATAGTCGAGATCCCAAAAGGTTCCCAGAACAAGTACGAGTATGATAAGAAAAATAACGTCATCAAGCTGGACAGGGTGCTTTTCTCGCCATTTTATTATCCTGGAGATTATGGAATAATCCCGCAGACATATGCCGAGGACGGAGACCCTCTTGACGCCCTGGTGCTGGTTACAAACCCGACATACCCCGGAGTCCTGATAGAGGCCCGACCAATAGGCTTGCTGCGAATGAAGGATTCCAACGAGATGGATTTCAAGGTTCTATGCGTGGCAAAGACAGATCCAAGGTATGACGACGTGAAGGATATCGGGGATGTGGAGAAACACCACCTTAAGGAAATAGCACACTTTTTTGAGACCTACAAGCAGCTTGAGGGCAAGAAGGTTGAGATTCTGGGGTGGAAGAACGCTGCGGCTGCAAAGACTGAGGTCCTAAAGTCCATCAAACTGTACCAGAAGACCTTCAAAAAGTCATTTCTCATCTAGAATACGAAAGCCCGATTCAAAATAGTCTTAAACCCATGAGCCACAGACTAATATCATGAACGAAGGTGATACCGCGCCAGACTTTGAGCTTGCTGCAAGCGACGGAAGTACGGTGAGGCTTGGCTCCTTCAGGGGGCAAAAGAAGGTAGTCCTGTGCTTTTACCCGAAAAACCACCTGTTTGCATGCCCCTCGAAGAAAGTATTCAAGATGGCCGAGGCGACGATAAAGGCTTACCCAATGATTAAGGAGCGGGGCGCCGAACTCTTTGCCATCTCAGTCGACACTGTAGAGGACCAGAAGAAGTTTGTATCCGAATACGGCGTGCCATACCTGCACCTCAGCGACCCTACCAAGTCTGCCTGCAGGGCATATGCCGGCCTGAACATTGCAGGCCTTGCCAAGAGGTCCACGTTTGTAATCGGAAAGGATGGCAAGGTGGCAAAAATATTCCGTGATGTCAACGTGGAGACACACGGTCAGGAAATAATGCAGGCCCTCCAAGACACTTGCTGATTCTTCCAAAATACAAAAAATTTTTAAAGATCCGAATTTAGAGTGGAACCGTGCTAGATCTAGTAGCGAAAAAATTGTTCCTTACGCGGGGCAAGGGCGTACACCAGGACAGGCTTACAAGCTTCGAGTACGCGTTACGCGACGCCGGAATCGCAGGCACAAACATCGTGCTAATCTCTAGCATATTTCCGCCTGGAGCAAAACTGGTCTCAAGGGCAGAAGGGCTCAAGATGATAAGACCTGGTAGCGTCCAGTTCGTAATCTATGCAAGGAATGAGACAAATGAGCCTCACAGGCTCTGCGCGGCCTCAGTAGGCATCGCCGAGCCAAAGGACAAGACCAAATACGGATACCTTTCCGAATACCACTCGTTTGGAGAAACGGAAAAGGAGGCAGGTGAATACGCCGAGGACATTGCAGCCCAGATGCTTGCGTCGTCTCTTGGAATAGAGTTTGACGTTAACAAGAGTTGGGACGAAAAGAAACAACAATGGAAAATCTCGGGCCAGATTTACAAGACTAGGAACATCACTCAGAGTGCGGTTGGGGACCCGCAGGGAAGATGGACCACGGTCTTTGCGGCCGCAGTCCTTATCCTCTAGCTATCTTCTTCTTGTAAAGAGGTATATCGCACCGCCCCCTGCAATGACAATCCCGATTATGATGTATACTGAATAGTCGGGGCTTGCGGTGGTGGGGCTTCCGGCAGATGTGTTGTTTGCGGGCGGCTGGCTTGACGGGCTCAGGGTTAGCCAAAGGCTGTTGTCGTCGACCGAGGTGGTCTTGCCAAAGAGGTATACTGAAAAAATCTGTTTTCCAAAGTCGGGGTCAAAAATCCATCCTGCCTGTGTGAGGTCGGTAGGCACCTTCTGGCCGTTCCTTTCCTCTGTTGGCAGCAAGCCCCCGCCATGAGACGTTACGGCTAGGGTATCGTGCGATACTGCAGAGACCTCCACCAGAGAGTTGAGGGGAAAGAATCCGACGTTAAAGTAGGACGACCTGTTAAGCTGGCTTACGCCGAAGAGATCAAGCGGCTTGATTGTCATCGAACCATTCTGGAGCGGGTAGAACCGCGCAACCTGCAGCTGGTAAAGCGAGGTGTTGTTGAACTGGGGCAGTATCTCAAAGGTAGTGGTAGAGTCGTTGTAGGTGGCCATCTGCTTTGCAGCATCGAAGAATCCTCCCCCTCCCCTTATCTGGTCCGGAAGCAGGATGGAAGATAGCGTGTCAAAAAGGTAGCTTGTCTTGGAATATGGAAAGGTGTAAACAACATTGATTGAGGCATTTGCATCCGGGGCCCTTGACGGACCGGGTGTAGCGGTAACCTCGTGCGGTGGAAGGGGCCTTACATATACCTGGAATGGCTGCGCGCTAATGCCAAAAGCGCTGTTTATCTTGCCAATCATCGAGTCTCCTATGGCCTGGCTTCTGTTCTCGATGTAGGAAAAATTGTGGGTATCTATCAACGACTGGTCGAGGATTGTTATGACCACGCATGATTGCCCCGGGGTGATTGCCTTGCCGTTAACGTAAAAGGCGGTGGACGCAAATACGCATTGGGGAGAATTTGTAATGCTAACCGCAGTAACGTTCTGTGCATTGTGTATGGCGTCGTCTACTGTGGTGGGCACCCGCATCTCAAGGTTGCTAACTGTTGAAAGTGTGACAAATGCACTCGTCTCATTCTGAAGGACTTTGTCGACCAACACGTGTGCTGTTTCCCGGTAGGTCGCAAGTTCGGGCTGCTGGGCGTGGGCCGGTGCCGGCACCGAAACCAAAATGCCAAGTGCCAAGACAAGGAGGAGGACATTTTTCATTGAATGCAGTCCTTGTTGCCGACCTATTAAGTCTAACCACGTAGCTTCTCTATCTTTACGGCAAATCTCTGAAAAGGCTCCTCCTTAAAGTGCTCCTTGCAGACCAACATCGTTTCCTGGGGGTCTGGTCCACAGTCATATGTTATCAGATATTCTGGCTCGTTATTGCAGCACCTTGGGTATTTCACTTGCGAAGTACTTGGGCAGATAAAATAAAATAGATTATGGTAGGGGGTCCGGGTTTTGTTATTTGGTGTTGTCAGGTATGATATGTGGCGATTTCCGGGATCTGCGGGGCCGAAAATCGTACCGATCATTGTAACCTTTTAAATTATTGGATGACGCATTCGTAGGACATGACCACAAGACTGGCAAGCGTACTGCTAGGCATGGTTGCACTGGCAGCGATAACCGTTCTGGTTCCACATGCTTTTGCCCAAGTCCAATATACCGACGCCGACAATCCGGTTGGCCCATTGCAGATGATGGGATGGGCTGCAGGTATTGCGACGCTCGGTGCAATGTCCGGAGTAGGTATCTGGTCTGCAGTCAGGCGCAGATAAGACCATCTTTTGATCTTCTTTTTTTCTTTTTCTGGGGTGCAAGCCCGCTACCAATGGTTTAAATTATAAGAATTTACTTCGGAAACTGACATCGGTTCAAACCGTAGGGGAACATGCCTGGCAGTCGAGGGCGCTTGACTGCCAGGCGCTTTTAATCTAAAACCTTTTCAAGCCTTCTTGTCTGTTCCCGGATGTAATCAAAGCCGCCTTTCCAGAACTTTTCAGTCCCTATGTCTATGCCGTGCTCCTTGAGTAGTTCCTCGGGCTTTTTAGATCCGCCAGCTGCCAATATGTCGATGTAGGTCGACGCAAAAGACTTTCCCTCCTGCTTGTACCGCTGATAGAGTGAAAGTGATAGGAGGTTCCCAAACGAGTAAGAATAGCAGTAAAAGGGAGAATGGAAAAAGTGCGGTATGCATGTCCACTCTACGCCGAAATCATGCGATACTGAAACGGATGAACCAAACTGCTCCCTGAGGTTGCTGGCATACTGTTCTGAAATTTCCTGTACGGTGGCCCCATCGCCTATCTTCCTGTGAGCATCCATCTCAAACACAGTAAAGTATGCCTGTCTCCCAACAGTGGCGTAGAGGTCGTCCATGTGGTCAACCAATATGGTCTGCTGCTCGGGACCTGAAACCTGGTTTAGGATTTTGTCAAAAAGGAGCATCTCTGAAAAGGTGGAGGCCGTCTCTGCAAGCGGCAGCGGAGCCTCCTGGATGAAGACTGATTTGCCCGATGCCGCGATGCTGTGGATTGCATGCCCAATCTCGTGGGCCATGGTGAAGACATCGTTTGTCCTTCCCTTGAAGTTGAGAAGGACATAGGGTGTAACTTTGGGAGAAATTGTGCTGCAAAAGGCACCGCTCCTCTTTCCAGGACGGATCTCCGAGTCTACGTGGTTTTCAACAAAGACCCTCCTTGCAAACTCGCCCAGTTTCGGGCTGAAGTCCCCCAGGGTCTCAAGAACCATCCTTATGGCAGCGTCATACGAATAGCGTTTCTCTTCCTTCCTCTGGATTGGTGAGTAAAGGTCATACCTCCGCAGCCTCTTCATCTTCAAAAGGCTGGCCTTTAGGAGGAAAAACTTCCTGAACACGTCAGCATTTGTCCTGCAGACAGAGATGAGCGACTCGACTGTATTGTCGTCAACGTCATTCCCTATGTTCCTCACAGCGATGGGGGATGAATATCCTCTGATCTGGATGCATTCGTCCTTCCAGTTTAGCGCAATATTTTGATAAATTTCGCCGAGCACACCCTTGTTCTCATCAAACTTTGAAAGGAGAGTCTTGTAGGCTGCCTCCCTCGTAGCTGCTTTGGGGCTGCGCACAAGTAGGCTGAGCTCCTCCCTGTTGTAGGTGTGCACCCGACCGTCAATCTTTAACCTAAACTTGAACGCGTTTGTAATCTTGTCATAAATCTTGACAAGTGCAGAATGTCCTGTAACATCAAGGGTGTTTATTATCTTCTCCTCGGGCTCCGATAGGGAATACCTTGCAAGCTTCCTCTTGTGCCTGAGAAACTCTTGAAGGTCTCCCGACACCCGCATGAGCCTTGCCGCATTCCTGTCGTCCAGATGCTTCTTCCACCACTGGTCAAAGAAGAGCGTCCTGTTGTCAATCTCCGAGCCCATCTTCCTCATCCTCGTGAGAAGGGAGGTTATCTTATCTGACTGGGTGTCAGAAGAATATTCAAGCGACGCATATCCTGACACCGTGCTGAATCTCTCTATGATGTCCTCAAGGGACTGGAGCATTCCAAGAAAGTGCCTTTCAGAAACCTGCGGGGATAATCTGCTCTTGTTTTTTTCAAATGCTTCAACGCGGGACTCGATATCCTTCAGCTTTTTCCTAAAGGATGGCGAGTCTGGGTCGGTTACAAGTTCCGTCAAATCCCACTTGCGTGGGCTGAAGCGCTGCATTTACCTCGGTTTCTAGATCCTCATTAAAATACTCTGTGGAAAAAGTCGGAGCCTACCCGTGGGAATTCTTTCAAGGATGTGATTTTCAGGACAGGTATCAAAAGTGGAAATCCTACGCGTCTCTTAAATATCAAAATCGCAAAATGTATCTGATAAGCATGACAGGATGGAAGTGTTACCGTTGCAACTTGGTTTTCAAAGACAGGTCGCACGTCGAAATGCACAACGAGGTTTCACGCCACCATGCAATAGAAGTGAGGCTTGCCGAATCCTAGGACAAGGGATTCAATTTCGCTTTTTCGGTTCCCTTCTTTGCAAGTATTTATTTAGCCCAATTTCAGCTACCCGTTCGTGGATCATCATAACTTCCATGGGAAAGACATACCGCATCTTGAGATAAAGCCAAACATGGGCATCGACGACCTCGTCGAGATTTATGCCAGCACGGGTTACAATGCCAGGCAGCTTGGCGAGGCGGCCAAACTCTTCCGAAAGATGATTGAGGACGACGCTACCATATGCCTTACGGTATCTGGGGCCATGACCCCGGTGGGGTTTGGAGGCTTGTTCAAAGCCCTGATTGAGCGCGGATTTGTTGACTGGATAATTTCTACCGGTGCAAACGTGTACCATGAGGACCACTTTGCGTGGAACCTCCCAGTAAAGCAAGGCCATTTTGAGGTGGATGACATGGTACTTTATGAGAAGGATATTGTGAGGATTAGGGACGTTTACATCAAGGGCGAGGAAACGCTCAAGGCAGAGGACCAGATCGTACAAAAAATGTTTGAAAATTATCTTGTTGACAAGCCCTTTACCACCGCCGAGTTCTGCAACGCAATGGGGAGGTACTCAAAGACTCACTCCAAGAATCCGGAGCGCAGCTTTGTGGTAACAGCCTACGACTATGACGTGCCGGTTTACATCTCAACGCTAAAGGATTCATCGCTTGCGCTTGACCTTGCACCCCTGAGGCTTGCCAACAAGGCATACAACCTCGACTTTGTCCGGGAGATTGTGGAGCAGGCAGCAATAGTTTACAACTCAAAAAAGTCAGGAATAGTGGAGATTGGCGGGGGGGTGCCGAAGAACACGGCACAGCAGACGGGGCCACTCCTTGACCAGATACTCGGGCTTGGACACGGCGGTCAAAACTATATTATTCAGATCACTGACGCGCGTCCCGACACGGGCGGGCTTTCAGGGGCAACGCTGCAGGAGGGCAAGAGCTGGGGCAAGGTAAAGGACTCGCACGAGGATGTGATAATGGTATATACCGACGCTACGATTGCATTTCCAGTTCTCTGCCTTTATGCGCTTAGTACGGAAAAACCAAGAACGCCCAAGCGACTCTACAAGAAGCTAGGGCAGTACTATGATGACCTGTCAAGGGCTTATTTTGCAAATAGAGAAAATAAAAAATAAAAATGAAAATAGAGGATCTAGAGTTTTAGTAGTCCTCTAGACTTTGAGGTGAAAATGACGACACTAATGATTGCTAGAACAAGGACTAGTGAAGCCACTGGACCAAATTCTGGAACTGTCTGGTTGCCAGTGCTGTTAGTGTTGTTCATTGGCATTCCAGTCATGTTGCCGGCACTCGTCGGAGGTGCTGCAGCTGCTGCTCCTACAATAATCTGCCCGGTCATCCAAGGATGTACCATGCAGAAGTAGTTGTATGTGCCCGCAGTTGTGAATGCGGGGCTCGTGAATGTACCACCTGCCTTGATCAGGCTGCTGTCCCAGACAGTACCTGTCTGGTTGTCTGATGGTTGTCCACTTGTTGCAGTGTGCCCAACAGTGTCAGCATTTGTCCATGTGACTGTGTCACCGACGGCAACGTGTGCCACGTCTGGATTGAAGCAATTGTTTGCAGCGGCACAAGCCTTGCTTGTATCGCTTGCACCCTTGCTAATCGTCACTTGGACGTTTGCTGCAAAGGCTGGTTGAGCCATTGCAAGGATAGCAACTATAGCCAAAACTCCAAATAGTGCGCCTATTGGTTTTGACATCATCGGTTTTTTTGACAAGGCAGGGCATTATAAAGGTGGCTCTGATAACTCTAGCGACCAAAAAAGGGAACTTGTCTAGAACCTGTCGTACCTTGCCCTTTCCACATCTCGGTCTTCCTTGGTGGCCTTCTTCCATTCCTTGTAGTGCTCCTTGCATAACACAGTCTTTTTTCCACCCGAGATGCTCAGTCCGGTGCCTTCCACCTTGGAGGTTGACAGGGATCGTACCCCGTCCTTGTCGCAGCCAATTACGTTGCACTTGGCACCCTTTGCGATAATTCCCATGGGAGCCCTTCTACCTCATATTATTTGAGCATTTTCGGTCTTGGCAGGGCATAAACGCTTTAATCCCAAAGCGCGATTGTGAGTAAAAGATGCTTAACAATTTCAGGGAATGGCTCAAGCCTGCATTGCAGAATCTCGGAAAGGCATTTGCGTCTACCGGGCTTTCAGCAAATTTTTGGACAGCAGTAGGACTCGCCTTTGCCTTTGCATCTGCAGTGGTATATGGGCTGCACCTCCAGTATTCCTTTGTAATCGGCGGTGTCCTGCTCTTAGTCTCCGGGTTCTTTGACATGGTGGACGGACAAGTGGCTCGGGCACTGGGTACGACATCAAAAAAAGGCGCGTTCCTTGACTCTGTATTTGACAAGATATCTGAGGTGGCAATATTTCTCGGGATTCTTGTGGGCAATTACTCGCAGGGGTATCTTGTACTGCTTGCAATAGGACTCTCGCTAATGGTGAGCTACACCAGGGCGCGTGCTGAATCGCTTGGGGTGCAACTGCAGGGAATCGGGATTGGAGAGAGGGCCGAGAGGCTGCTTGTCATCGCAATCCTCGGGATGGCGGGGGCTGCCTTTCTCAACTATGCCGTAATAATCGTGATTATAATTGCCGGAATAACGCTAGTTCAGAGAATAGTTGTAACTGCAAGAAAGATATCTGATTAGCGCAGCCTGCCGGTCTGGTGCCTCGAGTCTGCCGACCTAATCTTGAGGATGCCAAAGTGAATTGCGCAGGAAATGCAGTAGTACTTTAACACCGTCGGGGCGGCAATGTATGCTCCCTGGGCCCTCAGTTCCTTTGCAAGGCTGTGTTCTACAAGGTTGAGTCTTGACGTGACCTTCTTTGCCTTGTCTCTGGGTACAGTGGCGCCACAGTTGGTACACTGGATGCGATCTGATGAGCCTTTTCCTCCCTTTCTCCTTCCCCTGCTCGCACGCTTTAATGGCATAGATTACCTGTAACTAGCCTCTAAATAAACTCTTGACTGCTGTCCAAAAGAGCGGCTCCTAAAAAAATTTAAGGTACCGCCAAAATCATTATCCTATGCGGGGCCTTTGCCACGTATGCCTTGCCTCCAACGTGGAGGTCGTATTGGATAAAAGCAGGATTATCTGCCTTTCATGTCTCCAGAGCCAGAAGCAGAAAAAGGACTAAATGGAAAGGCATCAGGGGGTAAACGATGAAGCTTACTATTCTATCACACTGCACCATCGACGAAATATCGCGGGACGGAATGGTCGTGGAAACTCCTGGAGGTCCTGCTGCATACTGCGGAATTACTGCAAAAAACATGAGGTTCGAGGCCGACCTGAGAACGAAGGTGGGTCCGGACTTTGCCTTCAGGCAGGAACTTGAAACCCGGGGGCTCTCCCTCTCGCAAAAGTCGTTCTGTTCCAGCCCAACTACCAGGTTCCTCCTCAAGATTCAAGGTGCAGACCGGGAGCTTTTCCTCAAGGCAAAATGCGAGCCGGTGGATTTTGGGTCTTCTGATGCCGACGGCTTCATAGTAAGCCCAGTATTTGACGAGGTTCCGGAGGATGCTCTTGACAGGATAAGGGAAGACTCGGACTTTTTACTTCTGGATCCGCAGGGATACCTCAGGCGGACGGATCAGTCGGGAAGAATTTATCTTGAGAAAACAATCCTCGACCTCGCAAGGGTCACTGCAATCAAGGTGGACCCAGAGGAGGCATTTTGCCTGACGGGACTCAGGGACAAGGAGGCAATGCTTGCACTGCAGAAAAAGGGAGTCAAACACGTGCTGTATACAGACAAGCAAAACATCACCATGCTTGTAAATGACAGGATGTACTTTCTCCGGATCCCAGACATGAAAATTGGAGATACCACCGGAGTCGGGGATATCTTTTGTGCGGCATTTGCCTGCGCCCACCTCAAGGAGAAGGACTCGTTGTGGGCAATCTGCTTTGCAGTCGGAGCGGCACAGGCAGCACTTGAGACAAAGGCAACCGGCCTCTCAAAGGTCCCGATGTCTGGAGCAATTCAGCAGAATGCGGCCTACCTCTACAACCTAGTAAAGTTCTCGCAGGTTTAGGCTTTTATTGTGCAAGGCCGAGATTCTTTGCATGAAGGTGGCAGTCTACAGCCAGGATCAGGACCAGACGGTCAAGTCGGTCAGGCTTGGGCTCGAGTCCCACGGCATCGAGTCAGTCATCCTCACCAGCAAGGTGTTGGGAAAGGACATCGATTATGTGGTAGCAACTGGAGGCGACCGCGGCGTAAGATCATATTTTCATCGCTTCATGAACAGCACCATACCTGTGCTTGGAATTAACGAGTTTGAATCAAGCGGCTACATGGCCCAGACGGACCTCAAGGAATTTCCAACATACCTTAACCGCCTCAAAAAAGGCGACTTTACGGTGGAACATCTCACAAGAGTCGGAGTAAAAATTGACGGGAAGGCCCTCTACCCAGCGCTAAACGATGTTGCCATATTCTCCTCAAAGAGCGCCACGCTTGTCGAGCATGTTCTGCGCGTCAACGGCGAAGAATTCTGGCATGACAGCAGCGATGGCCTGATTGTTTCGACACCTATTGGATCGTCTGCATATTCCATGTCCGCAGGAGGCCCTGCCATATACCAAGGCTCCAAGGTGCTGTGCATCGTATCTGTGAACTCTCTTGACATAACAAGAAGACCCCTAATCGTGCCCGAGGAGAGCTTCATCGAGATCGACGATATATCGTCAAGCCTCCGCTGCGAGGTGGTGATGGACGGAAAGGAGAGGTTCAAGGTGGAAAAGATGGTAGAGTGTACCAAGTTCCCGCAGCCTGCAAACATAATTCGGATGAAGAAGGACTCTACCACGGTCTCGGCAATGGCAAAAAAGGTCAAGCTTGCTGATGAGCTCCTTAACATGCCACCAAGCTCAAAACTCCTGCTGAAGACGCTCGAATACGAGGGAGCGCTCACCCAAAAGGAGCTTGCGGCAAAGACGCTCCTTCCCGACAGGACAGTAAGGCTTGCTCTGCGTCACTTACTGGACAAGGGGTATGTGAAAAGGCGTGTCTCGCTGCGTGACACAAGGCAAAGGATTTACGAGGTCCCAAAACAACTAGGCAGTTGACGAGGCACGTATGAATGCCTCGAACGACTCCTCGGGGTATCCGGGCCTGCTGTTAAACTCCGGGTGGAACTGGACGCCGAGGTAAAATTTGTGGCTTGGAATTTCCAAGATTTCCATGCGCTTCCTGCTGTCGCTGTATCCTGAAAAGAGCAGCCCGTGTTTGTTGAACATCTCTAGATATTTCTGATTGAACTCGTACCTGTGCCTGTGTCTCTTGAATATGGTGTTTGATTTGTAAAGCCTGAACCCAAGCGTGTTGTCCTCGACTTTTATCTCATTTGCGCCAAGCCTCAGGGATCCGCCCTTGTTCTCGATAAACTTCTGTTCCGGCAGCAGGTCGATAACTGGATTCTGAGTGGACGGGTTTATCTCAGTCGAGTTTGCGTCGGCAAGGCCGCACACGTACCTTCCAAACGCCACTGCCGCGAGCTGGAACCCGAAACAAATCCCTAGGTATGGTATGTTCTTCTCTCTTGCAAAGTTGGCAGTACTGATTATCCCTTCCGCCCCGCGCTCCCCAAAGCCCCCGGGAACTATGATTCCGTTGTACTGTGCAAGGTTGTCAAGGTTCCCATCTAGTTCCTCCGAATCTATCCAGTCTATCACCACGTTCTTTCCGATTTTTGCACCGGCGTGTTTGAGGGCCTGGTTTACGCTGACATAGCTATCCGCGAGCTTTACGTACTTGCCCACCATTGCTATTCTTACCTGATCATGCAGGTTGGAAAATGAGTTTACCACAGAGTTCCACTTGTCCCAGTTGGCAGACGTGTTTACAAGCCCCATCTTCCCGAACTTTTTGAAAATGACGTCGATTATTCCCTGGTCGTAAAGCATCTGCGGCACCATCAGTATGGATTCGGCATCATGGCACGAGAAGACGTCTCTTTCCGAGACGTTGGAGAAAAGCGATATCTTCCTTTTTGCCGATGTCTCAAGGGGCCTGCTGCACCTTACCGCCATGAGGTCCGGCTGGATGCCTATCCTGCGGAGTTCCTGGACGCTATGCTGCGTGGGCTTGGTCTTTTGCTCTCCAACTACGTCGAGGGAGGGGGCAAGGGTTACATGAACAAATATTACGTTTGACGAGCCTTCCTCCAGCCTCATCTGCCTCAGCGCCTCAAGGAATGGGAGGCTTTCGATGTCTCCCACCGTTCCGCCACACTCCACCACGAGGACGTCGAGGCCCTCGCCCTTTGCAATCTTCCTAATCCTCTCCTTTATGGCATCCGTAACGTGGGGGATGATCTGGACACATGCGCCCAGGTACTCGCCACGCCTTTCAGCCTCTATCACGGTTGAATAGATCTGTGCGGTGGTGATATTGTGGGTCCGGGGAATGCTTTGGTTGAGGAACCTCTCATAGTTGCCGATGTCCATGTCGCATTCGCCTCCGTCGTCGGTTACAAACACCTCGCCGTGGGCAATGGGATTCATGGTGCCGGCGTCATAATTTAAGTAGGGATCAATTTTTACGCATGAAACCTTTTGGTTAGAAAGTTGGAGGAGTTTTGCTATGGATGAGGATACGACGCCCTTCCCAAGGCCAGACATTACTCCGCCTGTCACAAAAATGTACTTTGTCTCCGTCTGCATATCAATGATGGATTTGACGCATTTTTATTTCTTATTCTGGCATCGTTGATGCCTTTAGGCTCTTTGCAAAGGCTACGATCTTTGGATGCGACCTTGAGTTGGGGTTTTTTGCTATCAGGCGCAGAAAGGCGCTTGCAACAATGACGGCATCTGCCCCGCTCTTGAGGAGGGATCTTGCCTGTTCCGCATTGTTGACACCAAATCCCACGCCGAGGGGTATTCTGCCCCCGAGGATCTTCTTGGCATTTCTTATCGCGTCAAGGGTATATTTCTGGAATTGTTTCTTGGTGCCGCCTGTTGTACCGTAGGTCGACACGAGGTAGACAAAACCAGACGACGCGCCTGAAATCCTCCTGATTCTCTCAGGGGAAGTGTTTGGCGAAATCAGAAATATGGCATCGAGATTGTTTTTGCGCACCGCCCGGAGGTATCCCTCCGACTCCTCTATTGCCATGTCTGGTATTATCACGCCGTCTATGCCTGCCTTCTTAATGGTGGAAAGGAATCTGTCGTAACCGCGGCTGTAAAGCAGGTTTGCATATGTCATGAGGACTAGTGGCACGTCAGTCTCCGCCCGTATCCTCCTTACTATCCTGAGGAACCTGTCAAGGTTCATTCCCTTCTGTAGCGCAAGAAAGCTTGCGTTCTGGATGACTGGCCCGTCTGCTAGGGGATCTGAAAAGGGAAGGCCAATCTCAATGATATCTGCGCCCCCCCTTGCAAGGCTCCGGACGATGCCGATCGTCTCAGTGTCGCTTGGGTATCCTGCCATTGCATAGGCAATCAACGCCTTCTGGCCCTTTGACTTGAGATCCAGGAACTTGTCGCGGATTCTAGACATGCTCCTCTAGGTACCTCTCTACGACCTCAACGTCCTTGTCGCCCCTCCCCGAAAGGGTGACTACGATGGTCTCGCGTCGGGTCATCTTCTTTGCGAGTTTCATTGCATATGCTACAGCATGCGAGGATTCAAGCGCCGGTATGATTCCTTCTTGCTTTGAAAGTGTAAGGAAAGCATTCACTGCTTCTGCGTCGTTTACCGTGTCATAATTTACCCTCTTCGAATCCTTCAGGTACGCGTGCTCTGGCCCAACACCGGGGTAGTCAAGGCCTGCTGCTATGCTGTGGGTGTCCTGGATCTGGCCATATCTGTCCTGTAACAGGTAGGTTAGCATGCCATGGAGTATGCCTTTTGAACCTGATGTCAGGGTCGCAGAATGGTGCTGTGTCCTAACTCCTATTCCGCCAGCCTCCACCCCGAACATTTGAGTGTCTTTGTCTACTAGGGGATAAAACGTCCCTATGGCATTTGACCCTCCGCCGACACAGGCTACCACCGAGTCGGGCGGGGATTTTTCCAAATGTCTCATCTGTATCAGTATCTCCTCTCCTATCACCGACTGAAAGTCCCGTACCATGACAGGGTATGGATGGGGGCCGACGGCGGAACCCAGAAGGTAATATGTAGTATTAACGTTGGTAATCCAGTCGCGTATCGCTTCATTGATTGCATCCTTGAGAGTCTGGGTGCCCTCCTTTACAGGATGTACGGTAGACCCCAACAGCTTCATCCTAAAGACGTTGAGCTTCTGTCTCTCTGTGTCCTTGAACCCCATGTAAACCTCTGACTTTATACCCAGAGCCGCGCAGGCCATGGCGGTAGCCACGCCGTGTTGCCCCGCACCCGTTTCTGCAATTATTCTCCTCTTGCCCATCCTTTTTGCCAGCAGTCCCTGGCCCAGTGTGTTGTTTATCTTGTGGGCGCCACCGTGCAGCAGATCCTCTCTCTTGAGGTAAATTTTTGCCCCGCCGATTGATTCCGTCAGGTTTTTTGCAAAGTAGAGGGGTGTTGGCCTGCCGGCATACTCCCTCAAGTAGTGATCCAATTCCTCCCGGAAGGCCTTGTCGTCCCTGAACTTTAGGTATGCCTCTTCGAGCTCCTCTACTGCGGGCACCAGGGTCTCAGGGATGAACCTCCCGCCAAATTCGCCAAACTTGCCGTTCTTTGGATATCCTAATCTCATATTGCTAACACCAGGCTTGAAACTAATCCCTTGATATCTTTACTCTTCATGATGCTGCTTCCAACAAGAAAGGCGTCTGCACCCGCCTTACTCAGGTATCGTATGTGATCGGGGGTCTCTATCCCGCTTTCTGAAATCACCGTCCTTCCGTCGCCCTCATGCCCTCTAAGTATGGCCTCGGTAGTCCCAAGGTTTATCTCCAAGGTGTCAAGGTTCCGGTTGTTTATTCCTAGGATGTCTGCTTTTGTCTTTGACGCTTCGGCGAACTCGTCCTTGGTGTGGGATTCCAGCAGGACCAGAAGGTTCTTGCTGTGGGCATAATCAACGAACTCGTCGATCTCTTTTGCAAATTTCTTGTCGAAGATGGACTGGATGAGCAGTATGATGTCTGCTCCTATCTTTTCCGCGGCATCTATCTGGACCTTGTCTATTATGATATCCTTCATCAACATCGGCACTGGGACGTTTTTCCTAATTTCGACAAAATACTCGGGCGACCCGTTGAAAAGGTATGGCTGGGTCAAGACTGAAAGCCCAGTCGTTCCCCCCTCCGCCATCATCCTTGCTATTGCCACAGGATCAGATGCCTGCCTTATCTCCCCAAGTGATGGCGATGAGAACTTTACCTCGGTAATAAGTGAGGCATGCGGGTTTCTTTTTATCTCGTCCACGATGTTTCTCCCCGACTTGGGTACCCTGTCCCCGACCTCATAAATGCCATCCTGTACCGCCCTCTGCGAGTTGCTAGCAAGTTTTTCAAGCATGTTACTCAATTCTTAGCCATCTCCTCAAGCTTACCAGTGTCACCACAGTGCCTGATAAAATCCCTTAAGAGGGAAAAGGACTTGCCACCGTTGATAGTCTCAAGCGCGACTCCAAGCCCGTCTCCTATGGTGTCTGCCATCCCTCCAACTACTAGTCCAGCTGCGGCGTTTAGCGCGGTAACCTCGATCATCGCCTTTTTCGCAGTGCCGTTTAGGACGCTGACAAAAGACCTGAATGATTCCTCCTTTGTGGATACCTGGATCTCGGAAATCGGGGCCCTGTGAAGGCCGAGTTCTTCAGGGTCCAAGACAAATTCGCGTATCTTGCCACTGCTCATCTCGCAGACCTTGTTCTTGGATGTAGTTGAAAGCTCGTCTAGGCCGTCCCCGGATATGACGGTAATCGCGTTTTCTGATCCTCGCGACCTTAGTATGTTTATGACTCTCCGAAGATAGTCAGGCGAGAAGACCCCGACAAGCTGGTCTTTAACTCCGGCCGGGTTGCTCAGCGGCCCGAGGAGGTTGAAGGCGGTTCTTGTGCCGACGGCCTTTCTTGCCTCTGCCACGTTCCTCATTGAGGGGTGGAACTTCTGCGCAAACATGAACCCGATTCGGAACCGCTCTATTATATCCCGTACCTTTTCCGGATCCATGTTGAGGTCATACCCGAAATACTCGAAAATGTCCGCACTTCC
Source organism: Nitrososphaerota archaeon (assembly GCA_021325615.1). Taxonomy (GTDB): domain Archaea; phylum Thermoproteota; class Nitrososphaeria; order Nitrososphaerales; family Nitrosopumilaceae; genus Nitrosotalea. Next base: position 60,934 of record JAJPGU010000012.1, read on the forward strand.
GCTAATGCCCGTGGTTGACCTGTTGCCGTGCTTTGCGACGTAAACCCCCGAGGCCGCAACCACGAACGCTGCAGTGGTAGAAACATTGAATGTCCGCATCCTGTCGCCACCAGTCCCGCATACGTCGATCATCCTTCCACTGCAACGGGGCCTTATGCTGATGGCATGTTCCTCCATGGATTCTAGCATGGCCAAGAGTTCGCAGTCCGACTCTCCTTTTGCGGTAAGGTCCCTCAGAAACTCGGTCGTATCCTCCACCCTGGTTCGTCCGTCAAATATCTCCGACATTGTCTCTCTCATCTCTTCGTGTGTTATGTCGTCTCCCTTTGCAAGTTTCTTGATGGTTTCTATGATCATTTCTTTATCATCTTGATGAAGTTGGCAAGGATCTTCTTTCCCTCCAAGGTCATTACCGATTCTGGGTGGAACTGGACGCCCTCGATGAGGTATCTCTTGTGCCTTATGGCCATTATCTCATTGTCGTCCTTTGCTACCGCGGTGACAACCAAGTCATCTGGGATTACGGTTTTGTCGCCCACAAGCGAGTGGTACCTTGTAGCCTGGAAGGGATTCTGCACGCCCTCGAACAGCGGGTCGGTGACGTGCTCCACAGGGCTTGTCTTGCCATGCCTCACGTTCCCGGCGTTCACGACCTTGCCCCCGAAGGCGTGGATGATTCCCTGGTGTCCAAGACATACCCCTAGGATTGGCTTGGTGGGGCCTAACTCTCGTATCACTTTGGTGCAGATTCCAAAATATTTTTCATCCTCGGGTGTTCCGGGACCTGGCGATATGATTATGGCATCATAGTTTTTCGACTTTATCTCATCAAGTGTTATCTTGTCGTTCCTTACCACGTCCGAGTCCACCCCAAGCTCACCTAGGATCTGGGCTATGTTGTAGACAAAGGAATCGTAGTTGTCGATAATCAGAAACCTCATTTCGCAGCCTCCTTCAACGCGGCTATCATCGCATCTGATTTGTGCTTTGTCTCCATCCATTCGTTTTCTGCAATCGAATCGGACACAATTCCAGCCCCGGCCTGCACAAACCCACGCCTGCCGTCCATGAAAATGGACCTTATCGCAATCGCAAAATCGCAACACCCGTTTAACGAGAAATATCCCACGGCGCCCGCATATGGCCCCCGTGCGTCCGGCTCAAGTTCGTCGATAATCTCCATCGCGCGAATCTTGGGCGCTCCCGAGACGGTACCTGCTGGAAACACGGCTCGCATGGCGTCATACATGTCGTATTTCTTGTCAAGGGTGCCCACTACGTGTGTGACGATGTGCTGGACATGGCTGAACCTTTTTACCGCCATCAATTCCCGGACACGAACCGAACCGTATTTGCAAACTCGTCCTATGTCGTTGCGCCCTAGGTCTACAAGCATGGTATGCTCAGCTAGCTCCTTCTCGTCATGGAGCATCTCCTCCTTCATCTCCTGATTTTTTGTCTCATTGTCGGTTATGGGCCTTGTCCCCGCGATGGGGAATGTCTCGACATTGCTTCCGGTAATGCGGAGCAGCATCTCGGGGCTTGAACCTATGATTGCCCTCTCGCCTAGCCGCATGTGGTATAAGTAGGGCGACGGGTTGATCTGCCTCAGGTGCTTGTACACCCTAAGAAGCTCCCCGCTTGCCTCAAATCTGAACTTTCTTGAGAGTACTACCTGGAAGATGTCTCCGTCATGGATGTATCGTTTGGCCTTTGTAACCATTTTTTCAAAGGAATCCCTGTCGATGTTCTCAGATATCTCTGATATGGTGAATGCTCCGAGAGGAGACTCGGTCTGGGATAAGGTCTGCAGCCTGTTGTTGTCATAATAGAAATAAAACGACTTTTTCTCTTTATTGTCGTAAATTATCCCGTCATCGTATACCCCAAACTCCATGAGCGGCACACCACTGTCCCCGTGCGAATCGGGAATCTTTTCCCAGAGCCTGATGGCATCATAGTTGATAACCCCGACTGCACCTCCTACATAACGGTACTTTTGATCTGGCACCTTGAGGATGAACTTTTTGATTTCTGAGAGCGGGTCCTCTGTTTTGATGGTGGTCGAAGTTCCGTTCTTGTAGTGGAGGGTCACCCTGTCCGCGTAGCCTCTGACCACGATGGGGGGGTCAAAACCCATTATCGAAGTTTCTGCAAGTTCCTCCGGTCCTGTGAGCGACTCGAAAAGGAACGAATACTCGTAATTCCTTGAAATCTTGGAATACAGGTCAAATTGGGAGCCAGAATAGTCTAGAGGTATTATCTTAAGGCTAGAATGCCCAAATGTGGCCACCCATGCATGAACCTCCTTTCAGACCATATTTAAAACCATCACTGGGGAAGGGTATAATACCGTATCGTACGGTACCTTTATATGCGATCTGTCCGATCCATATGTCATGTCACAGGTACTAGTAAGGAGAAAGGACCTGACAAACAAGGTCTTGCTTCAGGATCTCTATTTCCCAAGGAAAAAGACAGAGGTTGCATCCACAGTTAGGGAGGCATCGTGCGTTATATGCAGCAAAAGCCTTGGCGACGGGGTTTCTGTCACGGCAAAGAAAATTGGCCAGAGGATGAGGCTTTTCTGCCAGTATCATTTACCTGGCGAATAAGGTTTTACCACTTGGGTTTAGTTATTGCCCCTTCTGCCGCAGAGGTTACTAGGGAGGCAAACTTTGCCAGTGCGCCCCTCTCATAATTTGGCTTCCTTGGATGCCACTGCTTCCTACGTTCCGCAAGCTCGTTCTCTGAAACCATCACGTCTATGCTGTTCCTTGCAATGTTTATCCTAATCTCATCCCCGTCCTTTACCAATGCGATGTTTCCACCTATGGCCGCCTCTGGTGCGACATGGCCTATCATGAGGCCTCGGGTAGCGCCGGAAAACCTCCCGTCTGTGATGAGGGCGACCTTCTCCCCCAGTTTCTGTCCAACGAGCGCTGCGGTGACGCCGAGCATCTCCCGCATTCCAGGTCCGCCCTTGGGTCCCTCGTACCTGATAATGACGACGTCGTGCTCCTTTATCTCGCGCCTTGATATTGCACCAAAGGCGTCCTCCTCCCTGTCAAAAACTCTTGCCTTGCCGACGAATTCAGTAGTATGCATTCCGGCAACCTTGACAACTGCCCCCTCTGGCGCGAGGGATCCCCTGAGGATGGTGAGCGTGCCAACATCATGAATGGGACTTTCGATGGGTTTTAGGACCTTTTGGTTCTCGACATGCGAGAGCTGGATGGCGTCTAGGTTCTGTCCTATTGTCTTGCCTGTAACCGTAAGTGCCTTTTCATTTAGCAGGTTCTTTTTCTGGAGGCTTTTCATTACGAGCGGGATTCCGCCTATCTTGTCAAGATCCAGCATTACGTAAAATCCTCCGGGCCTCATGTCTGCAATGTGGGGGGTGCGCCTTCGAATTTTTTCGAAATCATCGAGGTCAAGCTTCACCCCTATCTCCCTTGAAAGTGCAAGGAGGTGGAGGACGGCGTTGGTCGAGCCTCCTATGGCATTTGCTATTGTAATTGCATTTTCAAAGGCCTCGTAGGTTAGTATGTCCCTTGGGCGGATGCCGGTCTCAAGCAAGTTCATCACGGCCTTTCCACTGTCGTGCACAAACTTCTCCCTCCTTGGATCCTCGGCAGGGGGAGACGCGCTACCCGGCAGAGCAAGCCCTATTGCCTCGCTGATTGAGGCCATGGTGTTTGCAGTGTACATTCCACCACAAGATCCTGCGTTGGGACACGCCACATTTTCGAGGTTCTTGAGGGCCTCCAGCGTAAGTTGTCCGGCCTCGTAGGCCCCAACTGCCTCGTAAACATCCTGTACCGTGACCTGCTTGCCCTCATAAATTCCAGGCATGATTGTACCGCCGTAGACAAAAACGGAGGGAATGTTGAGCCTTGCCATCGCCATCATTGACCCTGGGAGGCTCTTGTCACAACCTGCAATGCCCACAAGGCCGTCGTACTGGTGTGCCCTCACCATGAGCTCTATGGAATCTGCGATTATCTCCCTGCTCACAAGGGAAGACTTCATTCCCTCATGTCCCATTGCAATCCCGTCGCTAACGGCGATGGTCGAAAACTCCCTTGGGGTCCCTCCTGCCTCGGTCACGCCTGCCTTGGCATGTAGTGACAGCCTTCCTAGGTGGATGTTGCAAGGTGTTGCCTCGTTGCCGGTGTGAGAAACTCCGATAAACGGCCTGCCAAGGTCATTGTCTGTCAAACCCATGGCCTTGTACATCGCCCTGTGGGGAGCCCTTGACGGGCCTTCAACTACGTTTCTGCTTGATATCTCCATAACGTGATAACGGAGCTACATTCTGGTATAATTTTAGCCTTCTTCAGACTCGCAGTGTTGGTTTTACGGTCTCTCATCATTATGCCTTGGATCCGTTGGCTTGGGATTTTGGAAGCACCAAGGTGAATGTAGTGCCCTTGTCGATTTCCGAACTAACGCATATGCTCCCTCCGTGCCTCTCCACTATGCTTTTGCAGCTTACAAGTCCAAGGCCTGTCCCAACCTGCCTTGTCGTAAAGAGTGGCTCGAATACCTTGGGGATGAGATCCTGGGAAATGCCATGGCCCGTATCCTCGACCGTCATCCTGACGGACTTGTCGTCGTCCCATGTTCTGATGTATATGTTTCCCACCCCTTCCATGGCTTGTACTGCATTTAGGAGGAGGTTTGAAAAAACTATCTCGAGTTTTGCGCCATCGCAGGAAAGAGTTGTATCGGAATCGGGAAGTTCTACCTTGACCTGCTGAAGGTTAATCTTTGAAATAACGGACTTGAGGATCCTGAGCAGCGAATCCTCTGAAATAGCGAGGGGCTTTGGCCAGACATATTCCAATACTTCGTCGATTTGGTGCGCAATCCGTACTGTGGCCCTGTCTATTCTCTCATAATGCTTCTTTGAGGCCTCATCGTCGGGAGATAGGCGCATCTTCAATAGTTCGACGCTGTTCTTTACCACGGAAAGCGGGTTCTTGAGGTCATGGGCAATCCTAGACGAGAGTGCTCCCATGTCCTTTATCCTCTTGGCTTTCTGCTCTTCAACCTCCTGCCTTGCAGTGTGGATGTCTGTTATGTCTCGAATGGTGGTGTTGCTGCCCACCAGGTTGCCGTCCGAGTCGTAAAGGCTTGTGGCGCTAAGCAGGGTCGGGAATGCGGTGCCGTCCTTCCTTCTTAGCCATATTTCGCGATCGTGTACGTTGCCGGTATCCCTCCACACCTGGTATGATTCCTTCTGCTGCTCCATGCTCCGTTCGTCTACATGCTCGAAGATTGAGGCCCCGATAATCTCGTCGCGCGAATATCCCAAAGAATCAGAATAGGTCTTGTTGCAATCGATGATTATCCCTTCACGGTTTATGGTCCTTAGTAGGTCGGGAGAGTTGTCATACAGGCTCCTGTATTTTTGCTCAGCTTTGTGGTACCGTTCTATTATCGCGTCTAGGTTCTTTTCAATAAAATCCTCGTAATTTCTTGCCCCATTTTCAGTCCTGTACCTAGTAAACGGTTCCGTATCAAGCCCGCCTGGCATATGTGCACCCCTCTGAACCGATAGGAGAAAGTATCATTCGTTTTTTCACAGCTTTTCCTACCCGTCTTCTATAATCAACAACAGGGTTTCCATTCTGAACAAGCTTGGTACGGGTATCAGTACCACGGCAAAACTTGCGTGGCCAGCGCTAGGATACGGGGATCTGGATGGTCACAGGGGGCGATAACGCGTTGGGGTTCGTGACACCCTCCCATACGAAAATCTGTGCGGTATACTGCCCTGGTGACTTGGGAGCCCATGACTGGCTAAGGCTCATGCTCTGGTTGGGGGCAAGCGACCCGGTAATCCATGAAAGGGAAACAGCTATGCCGTTAGAGTCCTGTACCTGCACAAGATATGCAAATGCTTGGTTCCTTGCCATGTTGTTTGTAATGTCGGATACAATCCCGACCTGTTGTCCTGTGCTGATGTTTTCAAGCACCTTGCCGGTAGAATCGACCAGTTTTGGACTGCCGACCGTGACTCTGTCAAGGGGAGGCAACGTCTGCCCCACGGTGGTCGTGGCATCGATTTTTTCCTGGTCGGAAGGAGAGGCTGGAAGCGGCAGTGTCCTGTCCGTATACTCGCCGGTTATGGTGTCCCCATCTGAAACGTGTAGCCTGTTTCCGGAGGACGGGTACTGGGTAGCGAAATCGGCGGTTCCCTGGAAGATGCCGGACCCGGGAGCTGTCTCGGTCATGGTGAGCTTAATTCCACCCGAGTCCGAGGTCGACCATACGTTGGCATCAAACTTGTTGATTGCATCTGGGTTGATGCTCATGTCTGGGTCGGTAATCTGGAGGATCCCCTGCCCGTCGGCTGGATAGTTAGGTTGTAGCCATTGTACTTGGCCCAGGTGCCAGCGGATCAGGGCAGAGCCTGTGACTGTCTGGTCCCGCGAATATTCGAATGAGACTGAGATGCCGTCGTTTCCAGTCGAGGGAAGCATTCCACCAGTAGGCCCGCAGGTGGGGCTGCAAGAAGACATGTATCCAGTGGGGTTGAGGCCGCTGCCGTCAATTCCTGAATCCCCCTTCTGGGTGGGGTCGCCTGTGAGGTCGACATATCCTGTGAAAATACCCGTGTCCGTCCCTGTCTCGGTCAGCCTGTATGGTATGCAGTGGCCCGTTGTGCAGACTGTTACCTTGTCGTCTGCCGTGTCCCCAATCGTGTCTACCAGGTTGGGATCGGAGTTAAAGTCGGGCGCATATATCGTAATGTAAACCCTGTCGGTCCACGAGAATACCTTCTTGTTGAACTGGATGGGGCCTCCGCCTGAGGATGTTGACACCTGGCCATGGGCGGCATGGAAATCAAGCGTAACAAACGACGGAAAGAGGCAGAGTATGAGGGTGAAAACTGCCACCTGTAATAAGACGCGATGCGCTGGTTTTTTCCACAATTCTGTTTTTTCAAGAAGGAGGGTCATTTTGTACTTTATCATTTGGGCCCTAAAGGTGTGCGCCTATAGGTAGGTGAGGTTTTCGGATTCGTCCTTGCTTCTTTCAAGGATGGAATAGATGGGCGTTTCAAGCCTCGTGAGGGTTTTCTTCTTGATGAACCCTACCGTCATGATGTCGGCCCTGAATACGAGGTGGAGCATCCAGTCGAACGCTACCTTGACCTTCTTCTCGTTTGTGGGCAGGTTCATCCAGTAAAAGGTCCTCCATAGAAGCCATGCCGCGAACCCGTGGATCTTTCTGCCGTTGATAAGGGCAACGCCAACGCGCTTTCCAATTGTTGCCATGACTCCCTTGTTCTTATAGTCAAAGGAGACCATAGCGGACTCATTGCCGCCGATGGATGCAGCCAAGTTTCCTGCGACTGCCTTTGCCTGCCTTATCGCAATCTGGGCGGTGGTGGGGTATACCGTATTGCTGTTGCGCTCAACAAGGTGGGCGCAGTCCCCAAGAGCAAAAATTTCATGCCTGTCCTGAACTCTGAGGTATTGGTCCACTACAACCCTGCCGGAGGGCCCGTGCTGGCATTTGAGGTCGGCAATCAGAGGCTCGACAACCACCCCGCCTGCCCAGATGAGCGTGGCGCAGGGGATTATCGTATTGTCACTTAGGAGTACGTGGTCCTCGCCTGCGTCTACCGCCTTTGTGTTTGTAATGACTTCGATTCCGGACTTGCGGACATAGTCCAGCGCAAAGTTGCCGAGTTCTTCTCCCACCTCGGGCAATATCCCGTTCCTTGCCGAGACGACTATTACCTTTATCCTTTCGTGGTCTATGTTCTTGTAAAATTCCCGCGCGGCGTCATGCATAAAGTGGTTGATTTCCGTTGCAATTTCTATACCTGCAAAGCCTCCGCCAACAACTACAAACCGGAGAAGCTGCTCCTGAAGGACCTTGTCATGCTCTTGGTCTGCACACTCGAGGACGCTTACTACGTGGTTTCTGATGGCAATCGCATCCTCCAGGGTTTTTACAGTGAATGCAAACTCCTCGATGTTGACATTCCCAAAAAAGTTGTCCTTGCTCCCCATGGCAAGGACGAGGTAGTCGTACTCGATTACCATCTCTTTTTGATCAAATATCCTCACAACCTTCACCTCCTTGGAATCCAAGTCTATGGAAAGGACCCTGGCATGGCAGAAGTTGGCCGTCTTGCAAAAAGTCCTGATGGGGGTGGATATGTCGCTTGGATGCAACATCCCGGAGGAAATTTCAGGGAGCATCGGGGTAAACAGGAAAAAGTTGTCTTGGCTCACAAGGGTTATCTCGGCACGGGTTCCGAGGGTCTTTTGGGCCTCGCGCAGCACGTTGCTTCCGGCAAATCCCCCGCCCAATATGAGCACCTTTGGAAGGCGCGTTTCTGAGGTTCCTGCCTTGCGTATCATCCTGGCTATCTCCCGGCCTGTCCCAAGGTAATTGCTGGAGCGGTATTCATGGTTATAGCTAAATGTGTCTCCAAAGCCAATAAATCTGTAGCTTCAGTACCATGAACAAACTACGCAGAATCTCTCCACAAGGTCACCATGGTCAAATATTTCTAATCCATTTAACATCTCTTCACAATTCTACGTGTTTTTAATAATTTTCGAACAATAAGACATCTGTATGGCAAGGCCACTGATGTTGATACCGGCGGTATTCTCCCTTGTGTTCACGCTAATTCCTGCGTTTGCAGAGGTGGAGACGCTGCAGACGGACAGGCAACTTTATTCAGTTGACATGTATATCAAATTCTCCGGGACCGTAGACAGTACAGATGCAGGGAAACTCGTCAACCTTATGGTCTTCAACCCTGATGGCAAGCTGGTACTTGTGACGGGAGACCTCTCGGCTGCTAACGGAACATTCCAGATTGTGGCAAACACCAACGACCCAACCCAGTTCGGGAACAAGGGTGCCTACGGTGCAACTGCGTTTGTCAACACACAGGCAACTGGCAAGACCATTTACTTTGACTTTTCTCCGGACGGCTCACCTGTGACACATGTAACGCAGTCAAACCAGACCGCACAGGAGGGAAGTGCCCCCATTGCATCGCAATCGCCAGGAGCAAGACATTTCGAGTCAGTAATCGGAGAAAACCTGTCTGCACAAGACCTTACTAACATGTCGATGGGTCAGGGCTCGCCAACTGCTGCAGAAACCCCGCACGGTGTAGGAATATCTGACGTAATCTATCCAGCCATGGCAGCATGCGGCGCAGCAATTGTAGGTGTTATAACATACCGGAAGGTGAGGTCTAGGAAGGTAGCACCGACACAACCCCCGGCCAAGCAGGAAGAAGGCGAGGGAATGCATGACCCTGCAATGGTGATACTGAAAAACAGGCTGGCAAAGGGCGAGATTACTCTTGATGAATTCAAGGCGACGCGGGACGCGCTGGCTGAGCCCTAGGAAAGCGTGAAGGAATCTAACTTGGCAAGCTGGGACGTAATCTGTGTGGCGTTCTCGTTCCCGTATGAGATGAGGATCCTGTCGTTGTCCTTTGCAACATAATTCCTCAGGTCCTGGACTTGGTGGTGGTTGATGAAGAACTTTAGGCTGTATTTGTCATCGGTACAGAAACTTCGTTTGTCTGGGAACGTAAAGCACTTGTCCGTCAGGCCTATGTTCAGCGAGTCAAAGAGAAAGCCCATGGTGACGTTTGAAGCGTGGATGTGCACTGTCTGCCCATCGCCCTTCTCAAAGTCGATATATCTGCTCTTTACTTGGTATGCGGGCGAAGAATAGTCGAATTGCTGTCCGTAAATCATGGTAAGCAGGCCTGCATGTGTGTTTATTCCACCAAGGGCACCTGCGCCAGGAGGCATTCCTTGGGGTACAACATGAGATGACAACTCGTAGAAATTATAGCTTGAAACGACAAGCACGGCCACGATCCCGGCAAGCACGCCGATTCCTATCGCTTTGTACTTGAACTGCTGTTTCTGGTGCTTTTCATAAAAGGTCTCACGCTCTTGCTCGCGCTCCTCTCTCTCTTTTTTGCCCATTTGACGATAAAAGTCAAAATTTCACCCTAATTAACGGTTCTGATAAATCTTAACATCCCATGATGGTATCTTTGAGGGTCGTAAAAAAAGTTGTAAGACTTGGGGAGTTTTCTAATGGTATGCAAACGGAACATACGATATGTTCAGTGCATTTGCTACCTTTGCAGTTGTCACGGATAGCTGGTTGTCCCATGCTGTCAGTATTATCCAAGATGTGCTCATAGGCTTGTTCGGGGTGAGGTGGAATGTTACGTACATGAACTTTTGGTCATACTTGACATCTACCTTCACAGTCCCTAGTATGTTGTGAGGATCGTGCACTGTAGTCCCGGTTATCTTTGAGTACTGGATCCATGTGTCGCTGCTGGATGGATTTGGGTCATATCCTCTAACGTTGAGGAACATCGTCAAGCCTTGGATCTTGTACGTGCCTCCATACTCCCAAAGTTTGGCAGTGATGGTAGAGGCGGCTCCAACATAGATCGTTTCAGTCGGGATGTGTTGCACGTTCTTTGATATGTCAAAGGTGTCACCATTGATGGTGAGTCCATCGTGGTAGTACAGCGTAGTGCTACCAAGTGCAGAGCCTGCACCCATTGAGCCAAATGACGGTCCATAGGATGCACCGTGTCCTGCTAGAGCGTAAACAGCTGAGTTTGCTCCCACAAGCGTAAGGGCTAGCGTAGCTACAATAGCGCTTGTAATTACTCGCTTGTGCATTAACGAGGGTTGGATTTGTCGTATACATAAGCCTTTTTAAAAAAGGCCGCATGGTTTCAAAACTTGGGAATGACTATCTGGTCTTGCCGTGAAGGTAATGATCATGTTGCCTCGGGGCGAGGCAGAGTTGGCTGGTGCCAACGCCGGCTCCCATACTATAAATAAAATACAAGGACGGATGATTTCATGAAGTGCATTTTCTGCGAGATTGCGGCAGGAAAGATGGATGCACACCGGATCTTTGAGGATGACACACACATAGCCATACTTGACAAGTATCCAATCCAGCGGGGCCACACACTTGTGATACCAAGAGATCACCACGAAAAAATAATCGACTTGCCTACAGAGGGAGTTTCGGCACTCTTTTCAAGGGTCCCAAGAGTGGCAAGGGCGATATTGAAGGCTACGGGGGCTGACGGTTTCAACATAGGGCAGAACAACGGAAGGGCCGCCAACCAGATAATCCCCCACGTCCATGTCCACATCATCCCAAGGTATGAAAAGTCCGGAAATCCTTGGAGGAGCAGGATGATTGCCAAAGACGAGGATCTAAGGGAACTTGCAGAAAAGATCCGAGCCCATGTAAAGTCAGGCTAGTTCCCTTGCTAGGGATTCCAAGTCAGACCGAGTAAGCCCGATGGATTTTTTCGCATCCCTTCTTGCAATCGCCTTCCCGTTCTCAAAGGCTATTATTGTTGGGACTGCCTGGATGTCAAACCTGTCCCATAGGGGATTCTCATCCTCATCTACCAGCGCCCCAACCTTCCTTGCACCGCCGATGCTCGCAGCCTCAAAGGAAGGCTTGAAATTCGAGCAGTATGGACACCAGCTGGCATAAAAGAGGACTATCTTTCGTTCGCTGTCCTTCAGTATGCTTGAATCAAACTCGTCGGGCGTTACGTGTTCCATGGAATGTGTTATACTTGCAAATTATTTAGGGTTACCAGATCCCGGCGTATTCTCCTTCTGCCTGTATTTTGCCCATGCGTTATTCACGGTAAATACAATCCTCTTTCCAAGGATGCTTTCGAGCCAGACCGGAAGGAAAAAGCTTCGGTTGGGGGAAAAGTATTGGTAGAACTTCTCGCTGTCGATCTCCCTGTCATCCATGACGTTTCTTGCCGCGAAATCACCGCAAAATGTAGCCCAAGGAAGCCCTACGCAGCCGAGGACAAAGTGGGCCCAAGGATGCTCCGGGTCTACAAGGACTGTCGGGATGAGGTCTCTTGTCATGTCTATTCTACCCTGCCAGTACTGGATGAAGCGAAGCGGCTTCAACGACGGTATTGTTTCCTTTAGGCCGTTGATAACCTTGTCCATGACACGCGGCGTGGTCGTATCGTTCTTTGCGTATGTGGTTAAAAGGTCTCCGCCACCCACCAAAAGCCTCTTTGTCCCGGTGAGTCGGAAGTACGTGTAGATTAGGTCCGAGTCCCAGCATTGCAATGGCCCGTCGGGAAAGAGTTTTGCAATGTCGCTGTCCCCAAGAGGCTCGCTTATTGAAAGGAAGGTCTGTGCGTGATAAACATCCCTGCTAAACTTTGTTATGTTGGGCTTGGGCTTGTCTATGCAGAAGATTATCTTCTCCGCAGTCACAGAACCAAGGTGGGTAAAGACCGTATTGCCCTTCCATGAAAGGACGTCTGACGACTCGAAGATCTCGATGTTTCCTTCGAGAAGAACCTGTTTTACTCCTTGCGCATAAAGGAGTGGGTTGACACCGTAGGTTCCCTTGTACCTTATCGCACCGGAGTATGCATTAGACCCAATCACCGATGGAACCTCGGCCTCCTTGTAGACCGTGCTGGAGTAGCCAAGCTTTGCCCTTGCATCCACCTCGTCCTGGACATCCTTCCATCCGCTTGCTCCCTTCCCAAGGAAAAGGCAGTCTTGGACCTGGAGATCACAGTCTATCTTGTGCGTCTTGATGGTATCCACCATTATGTCCACCCCCTTTGCGGCAACCCCCCAGAGGTCACGGGCTCCCTGATGGCCATATTTCCGTAGCAGCTGCGATAGCTCAAGCTCACTGTCAGGGGTAAGAAAGCCCGCACTCTTGCCGGTGGAGCTTCCGCCGAAAATGTTTTTTTCAAGCATTATCACCATCTTCCCAGATTTTACCAGCCGGAGCGCGGCGGCGATGCCGGCAGCGCCGGCACCAACTATGAGAACGTCGCATTTGACGTCGCCTTTTAACGGCGGACGTATGGGATCCCGGGTGCCTAAAAGGGTGGTAAACCACCAATCTTGAAGAATCATAAGATCAAACCTTGTCATTGGCTATGAGGTATGGTATTTCTGTGTCACGGTGATTCTCACTTTATCCCATGCCTAAAAATTGGAACTGCAAGGGCTCTGCGCCGAAATAGGTGGTGCACTCTTGTTGGTAGCCGCCAACCTCATTGGTTTGGATTGTATCTCAAAAAGGCGCCTACTTTCCCGATGCTTGACAGCATTGCCCCGTGTTCGGTGGTACCTGAAATCACTTCTATTTTTGTGCCAGCCTCGTCTGCAAGGAGCGAGAGATAATCTACAATGTCCCTCTCGGAAGACTCTAGGTCCATGCTCTTGCAGTTGGGACAGGGCTTGCCTATGAGTTCCTGAATCCTTGCAATTACCTTTGGCCTCTCGAGGATCTCGGATTGGACGTGTTGGCACCTCTTGCATGTTATCTCAATCCTGCGGAGGTTGGTGTCGTCAGTTATCAGTATGGTATCTACCACGTTCCGCTTGAGAAGGTCGATGATGTCGTTTAGACCGTAGGTGGCAAGGCCCCTGTTGTTATGTATGTCATAGAAAAGCTTCTCTACCAGTTTCTTCTCCTCGACCATCCTAAAGTCGGTCAGGACGTCCTGGGCCCTTGCAAAGGCCTCCCGGACCCCTTCGGCTCCCGCGTATGAGGTGTCAAGTGTGGCAATTATCATTTTTTGAAGCCTGTACTCGAGGTATTCCTCCTTGATGAAATTTTCCTTTGTAGGACCGGGCCCTGAAACTATGAGGCCCTTGATGGGATATATGTCGATAAAGTATTCTTTTGTTGTATGCGCTACCCTGTTGTAATAGTCGTTCAACTCCATCTCCCTCAACCTCTCGAACCTTCTGGCCGACTGGCCTCCCTGCCTGTGCTTTCCTGCGACGCCGGACGATGTTTCCGACAGTACGTCTAGTTTGTCCCCATGGAGAAGTCCCCAGCCTGCATCCTTTGCATCTATTGCAAGGAACCCTATCATGTTCTCCTCCTTGAGCATGTCCTTTAGAATGTCCACGTGAAAATGATCATCGCATCGGTAAAGGAAGGTCTGCAGCTCCTTTGGGGGTTCTATCTCGTACATCTTTATGACCTCGCTGCCAATTGGGCCGCCTCCTTCGGGGGGCAGAGCTCCGCAGAACATTACAAGGCCGTTGTCCGGAGTCTTCTTGTAGAGTTTCAGCCTCTGTATTACCCTTGAAAGGGCGTCAACGACATGGGTGCGTGTAAGGTCGGACTTGATGTTGTCGGCAGTTCCCTGCTCTTCCCTGAGACCGTTTGTGACCTCGTGAAGGGCCTTCTTTGGCGGAACATACAGCGAGATAAGCTCCGTCCCTCGCCCGCTCTTGTCTGAGAGCTCCTCCAACGTCTTGCGTAGTCGGTATAATTTTACAGAATCATGCTTTTCGATTTTTGGCTTGACCATTGTGAAAATTCCTTGTGTGTGTTAGATGTTGTTAAGCACTTGCTCAAAAGCCGAAATTGGCTGCGCGCCCTCCAACTTCATGGCTTTTTTGTCGTTGAATATGATGAAGGATGGGGTTGCATTGATGCCTATCTGCTCCCCGAACTTTTGGTTTTCCAAGACCTTGTTCTCGTACTTTTTGTCGCCGAGGCACTGGTTGAACTGGCCAAGATCAAGGCCGACATCGTTTGCGAACTTGTCAAGGGACTTTTGGTTGACCCAGCCGGTATTCTCTCCTCCCCAGTTATTGTAAAGCTCGTCGTGATATTGCCAGTATTTGTTCTGGTCGCCTGCACAATACGCCGCCTCGGCGGCAAGGACAGAGTCGGCACCGTTCAAAGGAAAGTCGCGGAAGACAAAATTCACCTTACCTGTGTCTACATATTGTTGAATTATCTGGTCCTTGGTATTCTGGTGAAAAAGATGACAGTAGGTGCACTGGTAGTCACCCCATTCAACTATTGTTATCTTTGCATTGGGGTCTCCTAGTACGGGGGATCCGTTCTCAACCAAGGCTTGGGCCGAGTCCGGGCTTTGGCCAGACTGGCTCTGGTTGGGATAAAACACGAATATTGAAACCGCTATTACTGCCGCCGCGACGGGTATAGCAAAAAACTTCTTTTTCACACTGTCTGCTTTATCCGATGCCAATATTAGGATTTTCGAGCCTGTCCGAAGGATCTACTCTCAAACCCAACCACCACGTTCATCCCATCCACGTCACAGCAGAGCGAGGTCTGTGTTCCAAACTCACGAGTCGTGGTTTGGGGTAAGTGTAATTGCAGGCTCGGGCTTCCTTATGCTGATGTCGGCTTTGCTAATCCTGCTCCTGTAAACCTTGAACCTCTTGCCTGTTTCAGAAAGCTCCCACTTTTCCACCTTTACCAGCGCAATCGCCTCCAAATCCGTTATTTTTTTGTAGACTGAACTTAGAGGTATCCGGTATTTTTGTGACAACTCGATGGCAGTTTTACCCTCCCGGACAATTGAAAAAAGTATGGTCCTTGACTGAGCATCGGAAAGGGCCTCGAGGACCTTTTGATTCACATCGTATTTCTTCAGCTGTGAGAACGAAATTTTCTTCAATTTTTCTAAGTTAGGTTCGCCTAACTATTTAAACCAAATGAGACGTTCTAAGAATTTGGAACAATTCTCTCGTTTAAATAAAGTTAGCTTATCCTAACTGAGTAAGATGGATTACTGGCAACTTCTGACGCTTGGTGCTATTGCAGGCTTTACAATTTTCCTCGGACTTCCTCTTGCCCTGATGAAAAACCTCAGCGCAAAAAAGAAGGGATTCCTCAACGCTGTGGCACTGGGGATTCTCGTGTTCCTGATAATTGACGTCTTTAGCCACGGTTATGAGACCGCATCGGATGCAGCCACTGCAGCCCTTGCAGGAAAGGAGCCGCTTGGCAGCGCGATTGTTGATCTTCTTGCCCTCTTCGGAGGGATTGCGATAGGGCTACTAGGCCTGTCATGGTTTGAGCACAAGAGCATGACAAAAAACATTCCAGACATCCTCTCGCTTGAGAACATACAAAAGGGCGACGACCACCTCAAACAGGCCTTCCATGATACAAATGCCTATCGGCTGGCAATGATGATTGCCGTCGGCATTGGCGCACACAATTTTAGCGAGGGACTCGCGATAGGGCAGTCCTACGTTGCAGGGGAAATCGGGCTTGCGATACTGCTAATCATCGGGTTTGGTGCCCACAATACGACTGAGGGCTTTGGAATCGCGGGACCGCTGACCGGAGTGCTTAGAAAGCCCACTTTAAAGTTCCTGCTTATTGCGGGACTTGTGGGGGGAGGTCCTACTTTTCTAGGTACTGTTCTTGGAAGCCTGGTGTTTTCAAGCATTGCATACATCCTTTTCCTATCGATTGCCGGCGGGGCGCTCATTTACGTTTCATTGCTTATGTACCACGCTGGCCGCAGGCAGACGAGCAACAATATACTCATGATGGGAATCTTTGTGGGGGTCTGTGCTGGCTTTGTGACAGACCTGATTGTTACCCTTGGCGGGGCTTGACCTGGAATCCAGTGCTGGGTACCGGATGTGCCTGCACGAAGGCCATGAAATGAAAAACGATTTACGCGGGTTATCTGGTAGGTCCATGTATATGAAGGACAAGTATGCCCTCGGTGACTCTAAAGGGGAAATAATGCGCCTGTCTCTTCAGGCCTCATTCTTTGAGCCTATGGCTGAGACTGCCCTCCTTGCGGGGGGGTTGCGCCCGGGGTCGAAATGCCTCGATGTTGGATGCGGCGCAGGACACGTCACCCGCCTAATGGGAAAAATAGTTGGCAGGACGGGAAGGGCGGTGGGGATAGACCTGAGCGAGAGATATGTCGATTACTGCAACCAGGTGAACACCAGGGGAAACACCAGGTTCGTAAAAGGGAACATAATTTCCGATGACTTGGGCCTTGACGGATCCTTCGACGTGGTGTACTCTAGGTTCATGTTTGTCCACCTAAACGACAAGAGGCGAGCCCTGGACTCGATGGTCAGGCTTGCGAAAAAAGGCGGGACCATAATAATCCAAGAACTTGACCATGCGCCGGATTCCTGGCTTTCGCATCCGACGACTGGTTCGTTCGAGGTCCTGCGAAGGTGCTACACGAGGATAGTAAAGGAAATGGGAGGGGACCCGCTAGCCGGCAGAAAGCTCTACAAACTTTTCATGGACGCCTCGCTTGACGCAAACGTTGACTGCACATCACCGTGCATAAGGATGGGGAGGGGCCCATACAATGTCCTTGGTTGGAGGCTTGCAGAGAGCCTAAAGCCAAAAATTCTCTCTCTTGGACTTATGAATGCAAGGGAGTATTCTTGCCTGCTCCGTGATCTGAAAGATATGGCCAATGACAGGAATAGCTTTGCCACCTACGCAAGGGTGTTTACTGTCACGGGCACAAAAAAATAGGATGCGAGACGGGTTGAGAGCGGACTGACAATTTACAAGACAGGCGCTGGGGGGATAAACGCAATTGAGCACCTTCCGCCAAACCCCAAGGCAGTTGTAATCTGCATCCATGGGCTCTGCAGTGATGCAAGGATTTTCAACTATCTGGGCCAGAAGCTCTCAGAAAGGGGCGTGGGAGTAGTAAGCATCGACGTTCCCGGACACGGCAAGTCGGGAGGCGAAAAGGGAAATACTGACTTTGAACAAAGCCTTCGGGCAATCCATGAAATTGTCCAGAAATACAAGGCCCTTGGGAAGACATTTCTTCTTGCGCACAGCATGGGTTGCACATATGCCCTGTGGTATGACCATGAATTCAAAAACGACATGGACGGACTGATACTCATGGCGCCATATGTGAGGGTGCGAACCCTGAAGAAAAGAAGCCACATGGAACCGGACGTGGGTCTCTTTTTGAAGATACTGCTGAGGCGCATGCTGACCCCTGATGTCAAGGTCAATGTGGCAAAGGCCCTTCCTGGATTTGTAAAATACGGCGGCTATGAGATGGCACAGATACTGCAAGACCGGGATCTGAATGTCGATTATTCCTACAGGTACATAATAGACGTGCTTGCAAAGAGGAACGACGACATCAAGGCACTCTCGTCCACAACCCTGCCGCTGCTTCTCATCCATGGAAAAAATGACCAGAACATATTTCCCACAGTGAGCGAGGAATTTGCCAAGATTGTGGGCTCGAAGGACAAGACAGTTTATTTGCCCGCCTCAGACCATTGGTTCTTCGATGCCGTTTTCTATAACCAAGACTCGGAAAAGTATTCGGAGCTTGAAAGACAGGAAATCATCGGGACAATCGAGAAATGGATCCTTTCACACTGTCAAACATAAAGGTGACCGGACAAAAACCGAGAATATTGAAATGACGTATCAATATACTTAAATCTGCATTTTTAATAAACGCCGATAATTGCACTTATTGAATGGCGGCATGCGGATTTTAGGCATCGCGATTATTGTGTTGATCCTTTCAAACTCTGTTTCGCTTCTCCCGAACGTCGTACCGGTACTGGCGATGGAGGGCCTCCTGCCCCAATACGAGCCCATCCAACACGTTTCCTCAAATCCAAATCTCTATGTCTCGGTTGAAAACCCGCTCTTCAAAAATTATTTTGCTGGCCCAATGGTGGTGGAGGTAGTGGTAAGCGACCCAAACATTAACAGACTTGACGAGGCGTACGGAGAACCACTAGTGACGGTTAACGGCCACAGGCTCAGGCTTGCCCAGGCAACCGACGGGAACTGGTACGGGTACTTTGCAGACCGTAACCAAGCCGAGATAGCAGCAAGGACCGCCCCGGTATCAGGCCATGGCCTGAACTTTGGATGGTTCTGCGGGCCGGACTCTAATGTGGGCGGCATAGCTGCAGGCCTTTCCTTCTCAGAAACCAAGGGTTTCACCATGGCAAGACAGGCGTTCCTTAGCACCGGCATTGCCTCAAACGTCACCTCATCCGACTTGTATTCCAGCGGCTATGTCAAGCCCGCCTCGCCCTTCCTTGCAAACTTTCCAGAAGGCGGGTCACTTGTCAACAACTGCGACCTCGGAACCATTACCTCCGTTACAACCCACGTTGCGACAACAACAGAGCATGTTGTAAGGTATAACAAGACACTGAACGCAAACTCCCCGGGGTTTGCAGCCTCTGCCGCCTATGAGGCGGCATGGCCAATCATCCAGTTGTACGACTTTTCGGCAATTCCAACTCCGGTGGCAGTGGATTATCATGCAGCAGGCGGGGATCAAATCGTCAACCTGACATTTGACAGGATACCCTCAAATGAAATTGCGATTGTCAGCAACAGGCCGGACTTTCCACGGGGTGCCCAGGTGCAGGGCGACCTAATTGACCCGCAGCTTAACGTCGACCCGACGGACCTAGATTCATGGACGTGGGGTACGTCTCCTTCAAACAATACGCTCTACTACATGGCATTTGATGACAACGGCAAGGCAGATTCAGACGGACTACTGGGAACCGGAAGCGCAGTAATGCCCTCGCCTACCTTCACCCAGGCATATGCGATGCAGAATCTGATAGGAAACCTCACATCTATGATGTTCAACCACAACGGCAGGCTGCTTGAGGACGCAGCGCCTCAGGGTGTCATCGTGGCGGCACTCCAGAGCAATGGCATCCAACATCTGTTTCCAGACAGCAACGGCTACATGCGAACGCAGTCCATCAGCGCCTTCTCGATTCCAATTACAGGCCGTGAGATTTCGCCAAATGCGGGAATCTTTGGAGACTATGACGCCGGAGGGATATCAGACCTGGTGATTTTGAACGACGCACCGCGTGACAAGTCGTTTACAATCACCTACAACGACATATCCTACAGCATAGTGGTCAAGTTTCATGATGCCACCCTTACCATGGGATGGCCACAGCCTTCCAAGAACGGGACCAAATAATGTCTGTCCTTTGTTGATTGGTGAAAAAACAGTCCTTCTATCCTAGGTTACTACCTGCTGCAGCCTTCCTTCCTTTTCGGCATTCTTAATTTCGCGCGCGATCCTGCGCCCCATGCTCATCGGCTCGTTGTAAAGAAACGCGGAATAGGGCGAACCTTCGACATAGAGGTTCGTGCCGGCAACTATCCTTGATGAGAACTCGAAAGTTGTAAACTTGGCATTCTCGTCGTAGACGCCCTCGAGGCAGAATGGCCCATTCATCCCTGGAGAAACAAGCCTCCTCGCAGCCTCGACAAACCTCTCGCCCATCGAATAGACCTCGTCAAGCAGCGACTCTCGGAGGACCAGCGGGCTGTTGCCGACAACATTGAAGGAGGGAATCTTGTCTATGCCAATCTGTTCCTTGGATGGGATTCTCCCAAGGCCATCGATATCTGATTCGTACCTCCTGTCCACGCCGAAAAACTCCAGTTTGTCGTCAAGTGGGGAATAGAAGTATTGTAGGTAAGCCGAAACGCCGAAGGCGTACTCCTGAAGGTAAAGGTCGGCATCGCCCTTGATTATCCCCTGCACAATAAGTTTGTCCCTCTTTTCCTCGTAGTCGGACTTGGATGTGGCAAGGAAATAGCCCTTGCCCCCTGCCGCCCCATGTCTCTTGGCAATGACAAGGCCGACAATATCGGACGGGCTTGCCAAGGACCTAGGGATGTGGAGGCTTGACTCTACCATGAGCTTCTCCTTCATGTTTCTGTCCGACTCCCATCTGAGTATCCACTTGTTTCCAAAGATGGGGACGTCCAGCGATTCTATCTGCGACGAGTCCATTTGTGAGATTAATGTGCCATGAGGGATTATGACGGCTTGTCTTTCCTTTAGCCTTGATCTGGTTTTGGGTTCTAGTATCTCCTTAAACGAGTCGACAAGAACCAAGTCGTCAATAAATGAAAACCTCCTGTAAAGTCTCTCCCTCTTTTTCTCGCATACCAGCAAGGTGTCAAACCCCTCGTCCTTTGCGCCTTTGAGGACTTGGAGGGCGCAGTGCGAGCCGAGGGTGGAGATTGTAGTCATACCGCACATTTTACACAATCGGGGGGATTTATGAGGGTTCCATGTGGTTGGTCGAGATGAACGCGAAAATCTCGTCTATCATATCCATCGAGAGACTTTTCCTATGCTGCTCCGGGATGCTTTTCAACACAAAATCAATAATGGACTGGTGTTCCGGGATATTTCCCTCTTGCATATGTACAGCGTAGAGCGTCATTGCCTGGGATATCAGGGCTGCAATTTTTTCCCGTTCCGTTAGAGACACACGGTAGTATTCTCAATTTTTAATTTGAATTTATTGCCGTGATGACCAACCTTTTGGAGGGAGCATGGTAGCAGGAGAACATGCCAGGGCCATTTATATAATGACGAGCCCGATTGGCTAAAAAAGGGAAATTATGTAGGGGAATTACACTCTACAGGTAATGTATAAGTACGACCTGAGATTTAGTAGAATAATGAAGCGCCAGATGTCTCCAAACCTAGCATATGGTGAGGAAAGTTCTGCCATAGGAAAACTGCTTCAGGTGGAGAAATCGCCACAACTCGTAACTAAACTGGCGGATACTCTGTCCATTCTGTCAAAAAACGATGCCTTGCTAATCTTTCTTACTGCAAAGGACGGGCTTGCATCTGAACTTGACACCCCGCAAAAGATCGGGTTAACAAAAAAGCAGTATTACACTAGACTAAAGCAGCTTGTAGAGTACGGCCTTCTTAACAAGAACGACAACAAGTACTTCCACACTGCGTTTGGAAGCATAATCTACAACAGGCACCTCTTGGGCCTCGTGGACAGCATGAAGATCTCAAAGGAGCTGGAAATGATTGATCTTCTCAAGCGAAGCTCCAAGTTCAAGACTGACGAAATTTCCAACTTTGTCGCAAAACTAAACCCTGAGATGGGCCGTGTGGACGGAACTGTAACCTCACACTTTACCGCAGTCGTATCATTTGACTCCATGGTAAGGAAAGTAATCGAGATGATAGAGTTTGCAGAAAAGGAGATAATTCTTGCTACCAGATTCCAGAACGAGCTCATCATAAACTCGATCCTCAAGAAAGCACAGACAGGGATGGAGATAAAGATACTTTCAGATGTAGGAATGGTCGAAAACTACTTCCAGTCTGAAAAGGAAAAGATGAAGGTAAACGACAAGAATTCAAAGGAAAGAATGAACGTGGTTGCAAACCCCTTCTACCCAGCAAGGATAGAGCGAAGATACGCAAAGGTACCATACTGTATTTTGATAATCGACCAAAAGGCCGTTGGAATGGAAATCATAAACAACTACGAGCCTGCCAAGTTCAAGATGGCGATATTTGGAAAGGACGGAGAATTGTCCTCGCAGATTAAGAACGAGTTTGAGGCGCTATGGCAACACTCTTCAGCCAGCCCTCCAATCGCAAAGAAAGCCTAGCAAGTCGACTGGATAGAAACGGTAAAAGACTGCCTAAAGATCAGAGAATTTCTAAGGAATTCCTGCAATTATTGCACCGATCATCAGGGAGACTTGGCATGCAAAAATGCAGTAACGTATGGAACGCCTGCACCTTCTCAACTCGTTCTTGTCTTGATATTTTTTCGATACTGATGCAATCCTTGAAAGCATGAATCCTGTGACGATGATCCCGAGGCCTACTCCTACGGCGCTTATGCCGAGAATCATGTTGGATATTAGGAATATCGACAGGATTGCAAAGATCGAAGCCACCGTTACAAGTAGGGATTTTTTTACGCCGATGATGATGGGGAATGTCCTCCTACCGTCCTCCTTGTCGCCCTTCATGTCGCTGATGTCACCAAGTGGGCCTAGGATGAAGTAAAAGCAAAAGGGAATAACTGATGCAAGAAGGCCAAGGTAAGAGAAGCCCCCGGATGAAAAGCACCCCATCATGCCTACGAGGAACCCACCTGCTCCAGTTACGGCAGTCTTGACTACAAACATGCTCTTGAGATTGGTTCTCGGGTGGGAATACAATACTGCAAGACTCGAGAAGCCAAGTGATGCAATGCCGGTGTAATAGTTGATGGAAAAGGCAAGGATCGTGGAAATGGCAAAGAACGCTAGTGTGTAATATCTTGTCATCCTCTGTCTGGCATCACCAAGGCTGTATACTGTGGCTCTCTTGTTTACTAGGTCAGTCTTGTAGTCTGTGATGTCGTTGTAAAGGTACGTTGCAAGGGCGAGCAGGTATGCCGAGATGCCTAGCCTGATTGGGACGGTGATGTCCGTTACCTTTCCTCCAGTAACCACCAGATACACCCCCAGGGCGGAAACGGCAAAGGCGTAGACGAGGGTCCTAGACCTTATGAGGCTGACAAGCGCGGCTAACCAAAGGCGTATCGTTGCCCCAGCGGGCCTCCTCTGGTATTCACAAGCTGCCGTGGATTCTAACCTCCACAACCCCTGTGTTTAACCAGAACACAAACAAGTAAATATTCTCCATATATGGTAAATAATGACATACATTATAACTTTTTGGGGAAGAATGACATCTTTCAAGAAAAAATGTATCACCAGCATTGATTTTTATGAAAATTTCTATGGTTGACAGATTTGTGACACCCAACCCAGAACTGTCCCTTATGGGCACAGCAAAACCATAGTACGAAACTCTTACGATACATTTCTACTACCTACGATACACAAATTAACACTATGTAGGGCACATCTGATGAAACAGATGATAGAGACCGAACTTGGAAATTGGCGGAGAACCGCTTATTCAAAAGATATCTCGCCTTCAATTGAGGGGAAGGATGTAACGGTAATGGGCTGGGTTTCGAGCGTAAGGGACCATGGAAACCTGGTTTTTGTGATGTTAAACGACAAAGAAGGCGAGATTCAGATTACGGCAAAGGCAGGTGCCTGCCCAGATGAAATCAGGCAGGCCATTGTAAAACTAAAAGAACACTCGACGATTGCAGTCCGGGGTAACGTCAAACCATCCAACAAGGCACCAAACGGGGCAGAGATAGTGCCAGTAGAGATGAGGATATTTTCCGCAGTGGAAAAGATAGCCCCCTTTACCTGGCAGACAAAAACCGTGCCAAACATAGACACTAGGCTTGAAATCCGGGCAATTGATCTGCGCCGAAATGTCCTGCAACAGGTCTTTAAGATGCGAGGGCTAGTGCTCAAATCCGTCCGGGACTACCTATGTGAGCAGGGTTTTCTTGAGGTCAACACGCCGAAGATGATCGCTACAGCCACAGAGGGCGGCGCTGCACTCTTTCCAATCTTTTACTACAACAAGGAGGCATTTCTTGCCCAGAGCCCGCAGCTCTACAAGGAGCAACTTACGCTGAGCTTCGAGAAGGTCTTCGAGATAGCGCCAATCTTCAGGGCCGAGCCTTCAAGGACAAACCGTCACCTGTCTGAGGCCATTTCGATAGACCTTGAAGAGGCGTTTGCGGATTACAACGACATCATGAGGCATATTGAAAACATAATCATAAGATCAATTCGCGCGGTCAACGATTATGTCAAGACACTCAAAGGATCGGAATACAAAGTACCGGATCTACCGTCAAGCATCCCGCAACACTCCTATTCTGAACTTGTCGAGAAAATCAAGAATGCGGGGGGAAAAATAGAGTGGGGGGATGATCTCTATCCGTCACAGCTGAAGAAGATAAAGGTGGAGGGATTCTACTTTATCAAGGACTGGCCCATTGCCCCGAAGCCTTTCTACGTCAAGGCAAGATCCGATGATTCCAGGATTTCTGAGTCATTTGACTTGATGTTTGGTGACCTTGAACTCTCCTCTGGAAGCACGAGGATCGAGAGGAGGCACGAGCTTGAGGAGAGGATGAAGAACAAGGGGTTCAAGCTGGACCCCTTTGATTACCACCTACGGGTGTTTGATTATGGGGTGCCGCCCCATGCTGGATGTGGGATAGGTCTTGAGAGGCTTATGATGGCG
This sequence comes from Nitrososphaerota archaeon, assembly GCA_021325615.1. GTDB lineage: Archaea > Thermoproteota > Nitrososphaeria > Nitrososphaerales > Nitrosopumilaceae > Nitrosotalea. The sequence continues at coordinate 85,751 of JAJPGU010000012.1, forward strand.
CTCACCGGCACAGAAAACATAAGGGACACCACCTTTTATCCAAGGGACGTCGACAGGCTTACTCCGTAGTGACAAATGATGGTAGACAGGAAAGAAATAGCACATCTTGGGGACTTGGTCAAGGTTGACCTAAAGGACCCTGAAAAGTACATTGCGCAGGTTGAACAAATCCTGAACTATTTTGAGGGTCTTGACAAGGTTGACTTCAAGTCCGAGAAAACGCTCAGGAACGAAATCCAATACGACGACCTCAGGGAGGACAAGTACGAAAAGTTTTCAAGCGACGGCAGGCCGCTTGTAGACTTTCTCAAGAAGGCACAGGACAACTTCGTAAGGGCGCCAAAGATGATCTAAATGAGCCTTGATATCTCCGCAACAGAATATCTCTCGCTTGTACGGGAAGGGGGCCTGTCGGTCGAGGAATTTGTCGCAAAGACGCTTGAAAGGATTGCCAAGGTGGAGGACAGGCTTCACGCCTTCATCACTATCGACAGCCAGAAATCGGCTGAGAGGGCGCGCGCAATTGACAAGAAGATAAAGGCGGGGGAAAGGACGGGTGTGCTTGCAGGGATGCCAGTGTCCGTCAAGGACAACATCTGCTCGACTGGGATGCGGACAACATGCGCGTCTAAAATGCTTGAAGGGTTTGTGCCGCCATACGACGCCACGGTGGTATCTCGGCTCAAGGCAGAGGACGCAATAATTCTGGGAAAGGTAAACCTTGACGAGTTTGCAATGGGCTCTACGACCGAGTTCTCGTGCTTTGGACCGAGCCGAAACCCGTGGAACACCGACTACGTGCCGGGAGGCTCGTCCGGAGGGAGCGGCGTGTCAGTAAGCGCGCTTGAATGCATGGCATCGCTTGGCTCCGATACCGGAGGCTCCGTCCGCAGCCCGGCAAGTTTTTGCTCGGTTGTGGGGCTCAAGCCTACCTACGGCCTTGTAAGCCGATACGGCCTGGTCTCATATTCAAACAGTATTGAACAGGTGGGCCCTGTTGCAAGGAGGGTTGAGGACATTGCACTGCTCATGAATGTCATTGCAGGGCACGACCCTCATGATGACACCACGGCAAAAAGAAAGCCCGATGACTATGTGCAAGACCTTGACGCCGGAATAAAGGGGAAGAGGATAGGCCTGGTCAAGCAGATGGCAGGAGAGGGACTCGAAAAGGAGGTCTCGTCTGCAACAGAGGCCGCCCTTGCACGTCTGCAGGATCTTGGGGCCGAGTGCGTTACGGTATCCCTTGATGCAATAGAACACTCGGTCGCCGCATACTATACCATCGCCTCTGCAGAGGCAAGCAGCAACCTTGCCAGGTATGACAACCTCAGGTACGGGTTTGATTTCGGGAATGAAGGGTACGAATTCAAGGCATACGTGTCAAAGGTGAGGGGCAACTTCGGACCTGAGGTTACGCGAAGGATGCTTCTTGGGGCCTTTGTGCTGTCCGCCGGATACTATGGCAAGTACTACCTCAAGGCCCAGCAGGTCAGGGCAATGATAAAATCCCAGATAGACGACGCGTTCAAAACGGTAGACCTTCTGGTATCGCCCACTATGCCAATCCTTCCATACAAGATAGGGGAGAAAATAGACGATCCCCTCAAACTATACCTCTTAGATATCAACACCATTACTGCCAACCTTGCTGGAATCCCCGCAATCTCTGTACCTTTTGCAATCTCAAGCGCCGGCCTGCCAATCGGCATGCAGCTGCTGGCAAACTCTTTTGAAGAAAAGGCGCTTTTGCAGGCGGCCTTTTCGCTCCAGCAGTCAACACGTCTTCCCGGAGTGCCGATATGACGAAGATAGGGCTTGAAATCCACTGCCAGCTGACTAGGCTTGAAAGCAAACTCTTCTGTCCGTGCAAGGCAGACTATAGGAATCTTCCGCCAAACACAAACATCTGCCCTGTGTGCGCAGGGCTGCCAGGCTCGCTTCCCATACTTAACAAAAAGGCAGTCGAGAAGGCCGCGATGATATCGCTCGCGCTTGACTGCAAGGTTCCAGACAAAATAAGCTTCTTCAGGAAGAACTACTTCTACCCAGACCTTCCAAAAAACTTCCAGATAACACAGTACAATGCATACGGCCCTACGAGCATCGGCTCAGACGGAGCAGTCCAGATAGAGGGCAAGGAAATCAGGATAAGGAGAATACAGCTGGAGGAGGATCCTGGCAGGCTCGTATACGAGGGAAGCTCCGAGAAGACCCAGATAACACTAGTAGACTATAACCGCGCCGGAACGCCGCTTGTCGAGATAGTTACGGAACCGGACTTTGAAAACCCCAGACAGGTCCGAATCTTCCTCAATGTCCTTGCAGATCTTGTTGAAAACCTCGGCGTCTCCGACCCATACCTGGAAGGGGCAATGAGGGTGGACGGCAACATCTCCGTCGGAAGCGGAAACAGGGTGGAGATAAAAAACGTCGGATCGTTTAGGGATATAGAAAAGGCGCTGCACTTTGAAATAACAAGACAGCAGAGCCTCGTTGAACGAAACATCGAGGTTGCTGCAGAGACAAGACACTGGGACGAGGCCAGGAAAATAACGGTATCGGCAAGGTCAAAGGAGGAGGAGCAGGACTACCGGTACCTTCCGGAGGCAGACATCCCCGTGATATCTATTACAGGGGGCCAGATAGAAAAACTCCGGACCCAGATGCCTGAGAGCATAATGGCAAAAAGGGAGCGGTATGTCAAAAAGTACGGCATCCCGGCCCAGGTGGCGGAAGTCCTGTCTTCTGACAAGTTTTACTCTGACCTGTTTGAAAAATCCCACTCGGCGGGCAACGCAAAGGCGATTGCAAACATAATTACCACAGACCTTATGGGTTTTGCCGACACGCGGGAGAAAAAGATGGAACTCAAGGTCACACCTAGGCACATTGCAGACCTTGCCGACGCAATAGTAGGCAACAAGCTCACGAGGAACTCTGGCAAGGCAGCCCTGTACGAGATGATTAAAACAGGAAGGCCCCTTGCCGAGGTCGTATCGAGCCTCGACCTGGGCAACCTTTCCGACGCATCCTCGCTTGAGAAAATAATCGACGAGGTCTTCAAGGAGGAGGAAAAGGCGGTAGCGGAGGCCCGCCAGAACCCGTCTACGATAAACTATCTAGTGGGAAAGGTCATGCGGAAGACAAAGGGCAAGGCAGACCCTGCCATCACCCTTGAGATTCTGAAGAAGCGGCTTTCCTAGGAATTACTAGAACCTTGTCATGCATTCCATTTCAATCGGTTAGTCAATACTAATAATCCTATAATTTATAAGTAGAATTTGTAATTTTTGTATATATGCGAATAGATTCCTGTAGGACCTGTGGCGAAGATATGCAAGAATTTCAACGCTGTGACGAATGCAACGAGGTAACCAGCATGATATGCAGATCCTGCAACAGGACAAGCGAGTCAATAGTCCATGCGAATTGTGGAACAATAGACGGAAGGCTCATCCTCAACTAGGGTCTAGTCTGGCCTAAAAGGCATTAACAAAGTTAACTCAGCGATAAATACTTCCATAAGAATTGTTAGTTGACGAGAACGCATCTGCTTACTCTTGACCTGTTACCAACCCTGTGGCGTTCTCGCCATTACTTTTTTGAGGATACCCTCCGGTCAAGGGATTTTCCATAAAATTATATCCATGTTACAGCGTGAGCGTCACTGATGAGTTTTGTAGACCTTTACATGAACCGGAACCCGCTTATCACAAGCCCAAACGAGGAGGGCGAGGTCTCGGCAATCGTGTACGGAATTCCGTTTGACTCGACGCACTCCTTCAGGCCTGGAACAAGGTTCGGCCCCGACGCGGTAAGGCTGGCATTTAACAACATTGAGATCTTCTCGAACAGGTTTAACGTAGACCTCGAATCAATAAACGTGGAGGATCTTGGAAACACGAGGCATACCGTTGTGGCAACCGAGGTCCTTGACATGATAGGCAAGATAACAACCGAGCTTATCCCAAGAAACAAGCAGCTCATAATCCTTGGAGGCGAGCACCTTATCACATATGGGACATACATGAGCTTCCCAAAGGATACGGGCTACATTGTTTTTGATGCGCACTACGACCTGCGCGACGAATACGCCGACATCAAGCTAAGCCATGCCGCCTATCTCAGGAGGATTATCGAAAAGCGCGGCGCAGACAACATCATTCATGTAGGCGCAAGGTCCTATGTCAAGGAGGAACTTGCGTTCAAGACGGAACACAAGGTAAGGACTATTACCGACAAGGACATACGGGAAGGACTGGGACCCAAACTTGTAAAGGACGCGCTTTCTACCTTTGACAGGGTATATGTGAGCATAGACCTTGACGTGCTTGACCCGGCATATGCGCCAGGAGTGGGAAATCCAGAGGCCATGGGAATTACATCCCGCGAGCTTTTTGACATGATATATGCAATGGAAAACAATGTCATTGCGTGCATGGACATTGTGGAACTCTGCCCGCCATATGACAACGGGGCGACCGCGTCCCTTGCGGCAAAGCTCATGGCCGAAGTGATAGCCATGACAGTATCGCGCAAATAACCAGCAAGACAGTCCCAGTACCGGGAAGCCTAGACCATTATCTGGGGCCTTTTTGAGATGTACCTTGACATGTTCATCTTGATGAAGGGCTTGCCTTTTGTCTCCGTTTTAATCTCGCCAATCAACTCGTCCACTGAGAGCTCCCTTACTCCTCCGGTCTTCCTGTCGCGGATGCTAATCTTGGATGCGTTTGCCTCCTTTTCGCCAATAACAATGATGTACCTTATCCATTCGGTCTCAGCATCCCTTATGCTCTTGCCTACGCTCTCGTTCTTGTCGTCAATGTCTGCCCGAACGTCGCTTTCGGTGAGCTTCTCCGCAATCTTCTCACAGTGTGCCAGGAACTCGGGCTTGACAGGTATGACCCTGACCTGTGTCGGTGCAAGCCAGAGCGGAAGCCCGGGCTTTCTGCCCTCCTTCTGGTCCTTTGCAGCCTTCTCAAGCAGAGCGTAAATCACCCTCTCGACTGCCCCGCTTGGGGAGTTGTGGAGGATGATGGGGTTCTGAGGCCTGTTTGACTCGTCGATGAACTCTATGTTGTACCTCTTGCCGTTCTCGACGTCAATCTGGTCAGTCGAGAGGGCAGACGCCTTGCCCAGGTTGTCGATGTAGTTGAACTCCCATTTGAGCACAAAGTAGAAGAACCTCTCCTTCCACATCTCGACCAAGACTGGCTTGCCAATCTTGGATACAAGCTCCTCGATAAGGGGTTTGTTGCCGTTGTAAAACTCCTCAGTAAACCTGATTGCCATCTCGAAATCTGACTCGTCAAGGCCTAATCCCGTGATGACCTCGCGTGACAGGTCGAACCTTTTCCGGAATTCCTCCTTTGCCTGCTCCATGTCCTTGCACATTGCGTGGCAGTCAGGCATGGTAAACGCCCGGAGCCTTCTCAGCCCTACAAGCTCGCCTGACTGCTCCCTCCTGAAGCTGTACCTTGTAAGTTCGTAGAGCCTCAGCGGGAGGTTCCTGTATGACATCTGAAAGTCCTTGGCCATGAGGAACTGGCCAAAGCATGCGGCAAACCTGAGGAAGAGGTGCTTGCCTTCCGAGTTGACGTTGTACTGCCTAGCCGGGAACCTGTTAAAGTAGCTCTCCATGCTTGGATGGTGCGAATCGTACATGATTGGAGTCTCCACCTCGAAGCCGCCGTAGTCTACCACCTTTTCCGTGACATACCGCTCGATAAGGGACTTGATCAGCCTCCCGTTTGGAAAGAACCTCATGTTGCCGGCATCGGAGGCGGGCTCATAATCTGCAATTGCAAGCTTTTTCATTAATTTTACATGCGGCGGCGGCTCGTCCACCGAGCGCTTTTTTGCAGCCTCATATTTTGCAAGAACCTCGAGGTTGGCATGCTTTGCAAAGTTGAAACTGCCGACGTCATGCATCTTGCCGTCGGTGGTCATGATGTACCAGAACGACTGGATCTTTGACTCTGCCTTGAGCGCCTCGGAGGTCGCCTCCTTCTCCTCGCCCGCGGTGATGGTCTTGGAGTTCTCTGCAAGGGGGTGGCCCTTTACCTGCACCTTGTATGACTTGGTCCAGCCAAAGGGAGCCCTATGGACCTCAAGCCCGTCGGCTTTGGCCTCCATCTCCCTCAGCAGGGAGAGGGCAGTGCTTGGAGAGGCAAGCTTGGAACTGAGGTGGGCATACGGGTAGAGGAGGAGCTTTTTACAGCCTACCTTTTTCATTGATTCGGATATCTCAAACATGGCTTTTTTTGCCACCTCGGAATTGTCGCCGTCCTCCACTGCAACAAAGGCCACAACCACCTCGTCCAAATGCTGCGGCTTTGGGTCAATCTCCTCGGCTGATTTTATTTCCTTTTTGACGGGTGAAAACTCGATATAGTCACAGTGAAGCTGCAAAATTCGCATGTTCTGCACTTGATCCTGTTATCGAATTAAACCTTATGTCACTTTCCGGCGGGGAAAAGGGCCCATCGCCTGAGGTTTTGGGATTATTGCAAAGACAAAATAGGTACTTACTTTTCAAAAGGCTTGGATCGGTGGTCTAGCTGGTAGGATACCGCACTCACACTGCGGTGGTCAGGGGTTCGAATCCCTTCCGATCCATTCCGATATCGGTTCGTTTTTTGGATTCAGGCTCTGAGTAGTGAAAAATTTGAAAAAACCGGAAAAGTATCCGAAAAAATCGCAAGCGCATAGCATGGACGAGTTGCAAAATTTAAGGCACCATAAGTTGGGATCTTCTGGGTTCCGTGCCGATACCGGTCCTTTTATTGGATCCAGCCATAAAATAAAGTTGGAAGAAATAGAGCAGGACCCGCTTGCAAACTTTGCATATGCATTGATGGCACCAGGAACTAAAAGGCACTATACTGCAAAACTCAAGGTGTTTTTTGATCACGCGGGCCTCGAAGGCAGCTTTGAAAAACAGGCAAGAGATTTTGTCAGGCGCGCCATGCAGGACAATGCTTGGGCCCTTTCATCACTGATGAAATTTCTCGTGTTTCAAAAGGAGCGCCAGGCAAGGGGCGAGATAACGGCAGGCACCGTGGCAAATTATTTCAAGCCAGTCAAGCTCTTCTGCGAGATGAACGATATCGTCTTGCGTTGGAAGAAGATCCGGGTAGGCCTGCCAAGGGCAATGCAGGCCTCATCTGACAGGGCCCCGACTGTTGACGAGCTGAGAAAAATCTGCAACTATCCGGACAGGAGGATGAGGGCGATTGTATGCCTCATGACATCATCCGGCATAAGGCTTGGCGCATGGGACTATATCAGATGGGGCCACATCAAGCCGGTTGTATCAAACGGTCAAGTTGTAGCAGCAAGGCTGGTGGTATATCCCCAGACTCCGGACGAATACACTACATTTCTTACGCCTGAGGCATACGACGCTGTAAAATCATGGATTGACTATCGCGCCGAGAAAGGCGAGCGGATAACTGATGACACTTGGGTCATGCGCGACCTGTGGGAGTGCGAGAACCCGCGCCGCGGAACGGCAACATATCCGGAAAAGCTAGAGTGCAACGGTATCAAGAGGCTTGTAGAGCGTGCGCTCTGGGCCCAGGGTGTGCGAAAAAAGCTGGAACGTGGCAAGAAAAGGCACGAGTTCAAGGCAGACCATGGCTTTCGCAAGTTCTTCAAGACAAAAGCCGAGCAGGCAATGAAGCCAATCAATGTCGAGTTCCTCATGGGTCACTCGACTGGTGTTTCAGATTCGTACTATCGTCCGACAGATCAGGAAATTTTGGCAGACTATCTCAAAGCAGTTCCGTCGCTGCAGATCTCTGAAGTCGCGCAAGCAAGGGAGGAGTTTGCAGAGGCCGAGAGGGGGTGGAAGGACCGGTTTGAAGAGATGAAGGGCATCGTTGAGAAGATGCAGACCCAAGTGAACTCTCTAACTGGTGCAATTGTCGCTGCAAAGCTGTCAGCCTCTCAAGGATAAAGTCAAAGTCAAGGTTGCATCTTGCACACTTGTCAACCCGCTTAAATTTGACAGATGTAATGTTTTTCTTTTCTATTGCCACACTCACACAATCTATTTGGCATCTGTCTTTAAGGCCAGACTTTATCAAAACCTCTTCCTACGCCTTACCTTTCCTTCCCATGTGATAACATGATTCCAATGTTCTCAAGCATCTTGGTTGCAAAGTGGCCAAGATGTGGTACAGTTACAAACGCCTTGAGGTAAAGGCCCGCGGGGTGTCATGATGAAAACTACTCATGTTCCAAAAAGGGACAAGTGGGAGACAACAGACAAACCCTCAGGCATTGGAGAATTTTCTTCTTGATTCATTTTATGAATATGAAAAAAGAGAAAAGACCAACTGATGGTTAGTCCTGCATCATATGCGGATTCACGCCTTTTCCAACCGTGATCATTCTTATATGATAAATTCTCACAATATTGTTTTACGGAAGAAGTTGGGATTGGTAGTAAATTCATCAGGTCAAAAAAATAGAACTGTATCCTTTAGAATACCGCAGGAACTTGTCAAGTCCATAGAGACAGAGTCGACCGTAAAAAATATTCCAACAAGCACTCTGCTTGCCCAAATTCTTGCCAACCACCTCGGTTTTGGTGGAAAGATGGGCAATGCTGGTTTCGTTTCCTTTTCAAAGACACTCTTGGTTCGACTGATTGAAAGTTTTCCCGAGAAGAAGATAATAGAGATGGCAGAGTACGTTTCAGGCGAGCCCATGGTGGACAGGATGTATGCCGTCAAAGGCGAGTATACCCTTGAAAGTTTTCTTGGCATGATTGAGGACTGGGCAGGAAGCAACAAATTTCCGCTAAGGAAGGGATCAAAGGACGACCTTACAACATATACCATCCAGCTTGACCTGAGCAGGAACTGGTCAGTGTACTTTGCCCATATCTACAAAAATGTCATTGAAAATCTTACCGGCAAGAAGGTAGCGATTGATACGACAGGAAATACCGTGTGGTTTCAGTTTTGAGATTACAGGCTTGGAATGCAGTCTTTCGGATCACTTGTAATGTATCGCGGTATCACGGATGATCTAGGTGGCATGGAATGGATGGCGTAAAAAAGACATTAAGAATCTCGGTCAGAATTCCAGAAGAGATTGCAGACGCATTATCATCTGAGGCCGTAGAAAAAAAGACAAATCAGGATGCACTCCTTGCCCAGATACTTGAGCGCTACTTTGGGTTTGAGGCCAACATGAGCAATGCTGGGCTTGTCTCCATTCCAAAGCCACTCCTTGTGAAGCTGATGGCAGAATTACCCGAGAGAAAGGTCATTGCTTTTGCAGAATACATCTCGCAGGATATCATCACGGACATGATGGCAGTACTGCAAACAGAGTACACCGTAGAATCGTTTCTAAGGGTAATCGAATCCTGGGCAATGGTATCCAAGATACCATTTCGCAGGATAACAAAGGGGAGCCTGAACACTTGCGTTCTACAGCATGATCTGGGAAAAAATTGGTCCGTCTATCTTGGCCACCTGTTCAAGAACGTAATAGAGGAGGTTGCCCAGAAGAGGGTGGCGATAAACCCGACCGAGAACACGCTGAAGATAATGTTCTAACTGTCTTTTTTTGGCAGCAAGAATGGAGGCAGGTTACTGTCCAGAGTCGTCAGATCTTAGTTGCAACTTTGTCAAGTCGCCAAGTTTGTGGATTCATTCCTCAACTGACTCCATCTTTTCCATTATCTTCTCAAGTGTCTCTTTTGGCATTGTTATTGTATCACTCATGCCAGTTTATCACAAAAAGAGTTTTAAGACCAGTTTGTTTTTTTCCTAAGGTCTACTTTGCCATCCATTATCGAAACTTCGTTGCCCCTGTTCTCAAGAAGCTTCTTTGCAAAACTACCGCATCTTGGATGAAGGACGAGATCCTTCAGCTCCGTGTCCGAAAGCTTGCTAAAATCGAGAGGTTCTGAAATGGGGAGATTGGCAACCTGCTTTGACACAAAATATTCCTTACGCCTAGTCTCAGTCGATTTCATGCCACTTACAAGGTTGACCTCTGCCTTTTTTGTCTCAGCATATCCGCGCTCTGCCAGTCCTTTCTGCTCTAGCCTCCAAAGTATTGCCATGACATCATATGACGACAGCCCCACTCTTTCCGCAACCGATTTTGCAGTCCTGCCTCTCCCAAGTGCATTGTAGATCTCAAGCTCTTCTCTTGTAAGATGTGCTACAGAATTATTCTGAACATTTGACAGGCGTTCAACCGACTCGGGCTCTACAATCGATATTTTGTAAAGTTTTCTGTCAACTCTGTTTTTTTCCAACAGTTCAGTGATATACTGTCTGTGTTTCTCAGAGAATACTACAAACCAGGTATCATGTCCAAACTCAAAATTTTTTTCAAAGTTTTCAAGCACCTGCAAACTGTGCTTTGTAGGATCTGTCTCTACCTCCACGGCAATTACCTTGTTTGACCACTGCAAGGGATCGTACATTGTTTCGCTGCTAGAATTTTGAATTTTTTGTGGCTCAAAGACCAGGAGATCCGGCCTTTGCTTTCCACTGTCTCCAAGGTCCGGTATGCAGAACTTGAAGCTTTGTTGCTGCATCGCCATTATCATAAATATTGTGGCCAAATGCAAGTCAGAGCCTGCACGCCTTCCCATGGCGGCCTGCGAGAAGACGCTGTTGTATGCAAGACTGGAGAGCACGTAGCGTGTAGCAAGGTTTCTGTCACCGTCGCCTGTTCTGACATTTTTTCTTTCAACAAGGCGCAGCCTGTTCATCAGGATGTCTTCAAGCTTTTCAAGGACTTCCTTTCTTGGCACATCAAACATTTTTTGGATAAAATCGCACAACTCGTCCCTTGTCATGTCCCTGTTCTCGTTATACAACAGGAGCAGGATTGCAGCTTCAAGTGGGGATACTTGTGGGCCGTCGCCTTCTTTCTTTGTCGGCGTGATATACTTTTCAAGTGATGTCTTCTCACCATACTGTGCCACGCTTTGCCTTGCAAGGTCCATCCAGTCTCTTTTTCTGTCAACTATTGGAAAAACCCGGAGGAGGCCTGAAAGAGGCGGGTCGCCCTGAGAATAGAAGGCAAATCTTCCATGTGATAGAGATGTGAGAACTTCTATAGGTACAGGCATGACCGTCTTGAACATGCTTGCAGTCTCGATGTCAACTTTGAAGCAGACTATGGTTCTCACAAGGGCGGAAACCTCTTTTGCAAAATCTCTTGGAAATGTATTGAGCGTCTGTGACGTGATTGCCACCTTGACATTTGCCTTTCTCATGGTATTGAGCAGCTCACGCAGCGCAAATGGGGCAAAGAGGTGCGCCTCGTCGATATACATGAAAAATGGCTTGTGGTCAGCTTCGGTATTACCAAATCTTTTCTTTGCCTCGACGTATACCATGTTGATAAGTATGGTTCCAACAAACGATACCACGTCATCAGACCCTCCGCTTGACAAATCAATTACCACCCACTTGCCAGACTCGATGACATTCTCAAAGTCAATAGTTGACCTTGGAGTGTCAAGCATGGCAGCAACTTGCGGAGTTGCAAGAATCTTGTCAAGCTTGTTGTATGCAGCACGTCCTGCATCCTTTTGGTAATATTGCTCGTATAGCACGGACCAGAAATTCCTCACATCTGGGTTTGCCACCCTGTTGAGGTATACGGACCGCATCCTTGGGTCCGTGATGATTTTTACCATGTCGCGAAGTGTCGAGCCTTCAATCTCGACTAGGGCGTTTGCTGCGTTTCTCAGGATCATCTCAAGCTGCGGCCCCCATGAGTCGCGATAGATGTTCTTGAGTGCCTGTACGAAGTTCATCACAATGACGTATCTTTCCTTTAGATCTTTTACCTCAAGCGGGTTTATTTTGATAGTCTTGCCCCAGCGTGTTACAGAGTCAAGGCTAATGTATACCAGTTTGTGTTTTTTTGATTCCGGTATCATCCTGATAACATCTTGGGCAAGCGAGCCGTGAGGGTCAAGCACTAGGAATCCCTCGCCGCGGTTTATGTTCTGGTTTATCATAATTGTATTTACCGTACTCTTGCCAGAACCCACCTCGCCAAAGATTGCGGTATGAATCTGATCCTTTCTTGGAATTCCAGCGGCCTTGTTGTTGTCATCAAAACCTAGGATTGTGATTAAGGAACGCTGTGGTCTCACGAGGCTAGATGGAAGGTTGCTTAAAAAGGAAAGTACGTTTCAAGAAATATCCTTATGCATTATCTTCTCATATGTGAAAATCAACGAAATAATTTTAAGCAAACTTTACCATATTTTAGGACTAATGGTCAAAGTAACCAACGAGAAACGACTTCCTCTGGCAATCAGGAACCCCTGGCTTGAACCATACTACACGCCCTGGTCTGACATGCCTGTATTCAGGGATATGGAAACTGCGTTTAATCACTTTTTTGACGGGTTTGATCAAATGTACGAGATGTTCCCAAGATACATGCGTCAGTTCCCAAGGGACATCTGTTGTGACCTTGCAGACAAGGGGGACAGATATGTTCTCACTGCTGACCTTCCAGGGATTGAGACCGACGATGTAAAGGTAAATGTCTCCGGAAGGCAGGTGGAGATAACTGCGGAACACACGGACACACGGGAGGAAAAATCAAAGGATTTTATTAAAAATGAGAGGTCCTTTGTAAAATATCAGCGAGTTCTTACAGTGCCAGAGAAGATAAGCGAGTCTGACATAACAGCAAGTGTAAACAATGGTATCCTAACGGTGGAGTTGCCCAAAAGATCAACGTCACCAAAAAAAGAACCACCGACGCCTCAAACAAAGAGGCAGTAATTCCTTATTTTTTGTCCAAAGACAAGCAACTCTTATTCACCACAGTATGAGGACCACAGGTCACAAAAAAATACAGGATATGCTTCCTTACTGTCAAAACTGTGATATGGCCATGTTCTTGAATCAACATCAAGTCTCTTAAAACAAGCCCTCAGCTGGTGAGGCAATCTGATTAAAACCTCTTTGCCTATTATCAGCTGGTTTGGCCTGCCCAGCGCCTGCATCTTTGCAGCAAGATTGATCGAGAGGCCTATTATGTCAATATGTGATCTTTGTTTGTCCGAACCATATCTGACTATGCTGTTCTCTCCAAAATCTGAGCTCATCTTAATTTGAAGAGCAGGATATCCATCTTCGATCAAAATAGGATTTATGGCATCTTCGATTACAGATGTCACTGCACGGGCGCAGTACACGACCTTTTTGGCAGTGATTGTTTTGGTATTTTCTGAAGGGAAGTAGCCAATTACGGCATCTCCTACGTATTTTAAAACATACCCACCAAAATGTTCAATAACGTATGCCATTTCCTGGGAATAGATTCTGATAATCCTTGCCAAGGCATCAGGAGACAACTCTGAGCTCATCTTTGTAGATTTGCCCAAATCTACAAAGAGTATGAACATCTTCAATCGCTCAGAATCGTGTTTTTTCAGAAACTGGATTGACCTTTCAATGGCAAAGTGATGGTATTCAAAACCTTCCTTTAAAGAGGACGCAATTCTCTTCTGACTTTTGCTAGCAAGCGGTGTTATTTTTGTTTTTTCTTGGCGACCAACTAGTAATTTCACAATTCACCTACCTCGTAGATATTCCATTTAGATTTTATATCTCTAAAACAATGAGTTTTAGAACTCAATTTTTCCTTCTGATTAGAATGTCGTTCCCCTGTACCTTTACCTCATAGCTTGGTACTGGCGTCTCTGCCGGCGGAGACAAGACTTCTCCTGATCTGACATCAAATCTTGCTTGGTGCCAAGGACATTCAACCTCATATCCATCAAGTGTTCCCTCGTTGAGTGGACCCTGTTCATGAGTGCAAACGTTACCTATGGCATAATAATTGTCTTTGATGTTGGCAAGACAGACTTGTTCCTCACCAAGCTCAACTAGCTTCATCTGACCTTCCGCAAGATCCTTTCTTTCTGCAACCTTTGCAAAATTCGCGGTGGATACCATGATTTATTTCACTACCAGTACAGGCATCTTGCATTTATGAAGAAGTGCGTTTGCAACACTTCCAAGAAAGATCTCTCTTGCAGTAGTGTGTCCGCGATGTCCTATCACCACTAGATCAAAGTTCTTCTTGTTTGCAAAGTCGGCTATATCCAGTGTGGCAACGCCAAAAATTATCTTGTCATTAAATTCCACGCCATTTTGAGCACAAACTTTTTTTGCCTTTACCATGAACTTCTTTGCCTCTTTTGCAATCCTGTCTCTGTATGAGCTCTGTACTCCGATAAGGGGAATGGGGGGATAAATTGGAACACAGCACAGCCCGGTGATTGTGGCACCACATTGCCTTGCAATGTATACTGCTTCATCGAGGCCGGCAAAGGCCCTGTCAGAGCCGTCCAGCGGAACAAGTATCCTTGAAATTTTATTTGCAACCATACCTACCGAACCGTCTCCATTATCTCTTTTAGTGCTACCGCATTATTATGTATATTGTCTTTTGCAGAATAAAGTAGCGTAATACTCTTCTTCTTTTTTTCCAAGCTTTTCAGCTCTTGTAATAATGCTCGCTTGTCCTTGAGTTCATCTGCATATCTTGATTTGAATCCTTGCCATTTTTTTGGGTCATGGGAGAACCATTTTCTGAGATTATCACTTGGGGCAATCTCTTTTAGCCACAGGTCTACCCGGGCCCTTTCTTTTGATATTCCACGCGGCCACAACCTGTCAATCAATATTCTGTATCCATCCTCGTAATCTTCGTAGATGCGTTTTATCACTATCAAACATAATCACGGCAATTGAAATCAACCTCTACACAATAATTAAGCATAATGCAAGGTTTGTATTAATTTTCATGCAAGTGTGTGCAAAACTTTTTTTCGTTTATCTACGTAAGGTGTAACAGTGCCATTTGAAAGTAGTTTGATACCAAAGCTGGAAGAAATATCCGATCCAAGTATAAGGTATCTTGGAATAATCAATGAACAAGGGAGAATTCAAAAGATAAAGTCTGACCTTACACTACCAAAGGAAAAAGAAGATATGCTGGCCATGCAGATAAGGCTTATCCATTCCATGGCTGGGGACCTCAACGATGAGCTGGGTTTGGTGGATAATATTGTGACCCTCAGGGGCAATTCAAAGTTTATCTCTATACCGATATCAAAAGAGGTCATAACGTTAGTAACAGACAGAAAAACACCACATCATAACATAGTTAAAAAGATAAAAAAGAAAATTTCTAATTTTGAATTACAACGTGAGCCGCTAGTAATACAAGGTTAAAATGAGTCTGACTAAGAGTGAACATCTTACGGTTGCCGAGGAAATTAAGACATGTGAAAAACAAACTAGTCAGATGACAGAGATTCCAGGAGATGTGAAGTTTAGAATGATACTTTGTGCCATAATTGAAAAACCAAGATCCGTCCGGGAGATCATGCTCATGACATGTATTCCAATCAGCACCGTGTACCACAGGATGAAAATTTTAGAATCTCATGATCTTGTTAGAAAAAACTTTCTCATAACAAAGGATGGAAAGAGATGCCATTATTACCAAAGTAAGATAAGTATCTACCCTGACATTGGGATGCGATAAAAAATGCAAGTTATCGACTATCTCATAATAGGGGGTGGACTTGCCGGTGGATATGCAGCTGAGACAGTTAGGTCAAATGACCCCTCAGGCAGTGTTACGATAATTACAAGTGAGAATCACAGACCGTATGACAGAGTTCCCCTATCAAAGAATTATCTTCTTGGAAAGATGAAAAGAGATGTACTATATATCAAAAAAGCAGAATTTTACCAAGAAAAAAAGATCGAAATTCTGATAGGTCACAAGGTAGCATCAATTGATACTCTAAAGAGGGCAATTAGGCTTGATGATGGCCAGGAATTTGGATTCAAAAAATTACTCCTTGCCACGGGCGGACAGGCACGGAGGCTTTCGATTCCGGGTTCGGAATTGAACGGTGTCTTTTATCTTCGCACCGTTGATGAAGCAGAGGCAATTCAAAAGACCCTCGAAAGATCAAAAAACGCCGTAATTATAGGAGGCGGCTTTATCGGCTGCGAGCTTGCGTCAACATTTACAAAAAAGGGGATCAAATCCACAATAATCGAGGTAGGGCCCAGGATTCTTGGTAGAGTCTTTGATGAAGATACTGCAATGTGGCTTGCTTCATTTCTTGAAAGCAAGGGCGTTAAGATACTTACAAAGACAATACCAAGCAGACTTGCAGGAAACAATGGTACAGTACAGTATGTGGAGACTGAGACTGGCAACAAGATACCGACAGATTTTGTCTGTGTGGGGATTGGCATCTTGCCCAACGTCGAGCTTGCAAAGAATTCTGGACTGAGTACAGATAACGGCATAGTGGTAAACGAGTACTTGGAGACCAGCGTTTCAGGAATTTATGCTGCGGGCGATGTGGCCAGATTTTACAGCCCTGTCTTTGGAAGGCATCTGAGGCTTGAACACTATGATCTGACAATAAAACACGGCAAGATTGCAGGAGAAAATATGTCAGGCAGTGTTAAACCATTTGATGATCTGCCGTACTTTTTTTCATTCATATTTGAACTTAGAATAGAGGTATATGGCGATATGAGCAAGTACGACAAGATAGTTGTACGCGGAAGGACTGATGGCAAGGAAGGATTTGTCAAGTTCTACGCTGACGGCGGTGTGGTAAATGCAGTGATGCTTGTAAACAAAAAAGAAGATGTTGCTGTGATTAAAGATCTCATACTATCAAGAAAGAAATTCGACGATTTGAGTATCTTGGGTAACGAGTCCATAAAATTAAACGAGCTTGTATTAGTAAAAAAATCTTAAAAAAACTTTAAGACTGGCGGTCTTCGAGGAATGCTCGCAGCATCCAGGCCATCTTCTCGTGCTTTTCCATGAGGTCTGTAAGAAAGTTGTTTGTGCCCATGTCGGAATGTTTTGAGGCGCATGTCTCAAGGTCCACTCTCAAGGTGCGAATTATTGACTCGTGTCCTTCCAGCAGACTCGATATCATTCCAGCTGCTTGAGGATACTTGCGGGGATCCTCCTTTAATCGACCATTTTGTACAAATTCTTCAAGGGTGGCAATGGTGTCACCGCCAAGTGATTGCACGCGCTCCGCAACATCGTCTATTATATCATCAAGTTGCTCATACTGTGCCTCAAAGAACTTGTGGAGATCATTGAATTGCATGCCTTTAACGTTCCAGTGATACTTTCTTGTCTTGGTATAAAGCACATATTCGTCTGCCAACAGCGCATTAAGTATCTGAACTACTCCGTCGCGCTGCTCTTGTGATAGTCCAATACGTGGTGTGATCTGGCTTTTTTCTGTAACTGGTTCTAGGGTCATTGGATAATAATTGGAGAGGAAATTATTTATGTAATGTGCAAGAGGTATCTTAAAATTCATGCAGTTATTTGCAGTTTTTGCCATGTTTTTTATTCGATGTGTGTTTTAGCTGCCGTGTAGTGATATCAGATTATTGATATCGTTTTTAAAAAATTAGTCGAGCGTAGATAAAGGATTGAAAAACTAAAATTTATTTTCTTGTTATTACCCTCATGCAATCTGATTTTTACAAAAAGATTCAACACGATACCGATAGCTTCTCACTACATATTGATTCAATGACAGATGAGGACATATCAAAAATAAGGGCTGCTACAGGTTATCAAAACGAACAAGTCAATAGTGGCCCTTGTTAGCTCATGAAAGTTCAACATGGTATTTCTTGTCTTTAGTATTCGGTTACTCTTTGAGTTTCAATTCAAAGACCACAGCATTGTTAGTAGACATGATTCTGGGATTTCCCCTAACAAACTCTTTGAACATCAATGAAAAACCACTCTCAAAGTACAGGGACCATTTTCTTCCCATTTGATGCTGTATTGTATAAACGTGCTTGTTTCCATCTTTTTTGTGTTCGTATGGGAAACCTGAGACCGAGAGCCAGGAATCAAGAGTTGAGAGCTGTTCTTCAAAACTGTATTTGCCCCTCATGGAAATAATAGTACCTTTCATTACGTTCTCTACAACATATCTTGCAATATCTTCTATCATCTTATCGGGGATAGAATCCATCATCTTCACAAGCAGCTGCTTTGGAAGATATATCAGTTGAGCTTGAATTGCACGACTGTGAAAATCCACATGATCCTTGAAAATACGGTTGCCAAGGATGGACAGATTGACTCTTTTTTGTCCAGCTTCTTCAAGCAATTTTGTTAATGTTTCGTTATCAATTCTGAGTGTAACCGTTTTCTTGGAATTATGTTTTTTGCCATGGTCAGTAACCATTTTAAATTATACTCATCAGAATTATTTTTGTTTTATCATTTCACATGTAATCTTCATTTACAGATATCATCATGCAAATAATTGCATTAAATCTCTTGCAACTATCGATCTATGTTACATTATTATAACAAGATGGGATACACATCTGAAAGGAATAAGCAATGAAAAACTCTAAAACGGTTTCCTTCAGAGTTCCAGAAAATGTGATATCAGAAATTGAGAAGGAGGCCAAATCAAATATGATCTCAACCAATGTCTTGATTAACCAGATTCTTCACGACTATGTCGAGTTCTACAGGCACAGGAAGAGGATGAGGTTGCTTCCTACACCGGAGGATTCCATAAAACATGTTTTAGAAAAAATTACAGATTCTGAGATAAAAGAGTTGACAGATATTTCTTTTAATAGCATCAGAGATTGGGCGCTTGTTTCAAAGATGAGGTTTGATTTGGGCGCCTGCCTCGATGCCATAGAACAGTACTGCAGGATAGGAGAAATTGGTTTTGAATATTCCACTGTTGGAGGGTCTTATTCCTTTGTCATAAGGCACGAGTTGGGTAAGATATTTTCACTTTTCATCAGCGGATTGATTGAAAAAATCTTCTGGGAGTTAAAAAAGGTAAAAACAGATTCGGAGATTACTCCAACAACTGTATTGATAAAGACTCGTTCAAGAATAGACTAGGTACAATCATTCCCAGTTGTCCAGATATTTTAGGCAATAAGAGCATATTGGAAAGCCAGTGTTCTCTTCATATTCTGTCTTGCATCTTTTGCATATCTTCTTGGTTTTTTGACTCATTTTCCAAATGACAATTTTGCATTTTCATGGAACTGTGTGTTTGACTGCTCTACCTTGATTGCAGTTACCGGGCAGACTGTCACACAAGCCATGCACCAGATGCAGTCCTTTTCCCTTATTGGGTCTGACTTGTCGGTGTAGTCTTTTCGTCCCTCCTTTGCGTGCGATTCACCATTTCCTGGACTGGTAGTATTTGGTACATCCTTGGCAGGAACATCGACCGCAGTCCTGTACCATTCATAAACCTGGACTGGGCAGACCTCGATGCATCCCCCGTCTGCTATGCAGACATCCCAGTCAACAGAAACAAATGTTCCATGGACTCCAAGTGGTACTATCTCTTCATCACGAGCAGCATAAGCATTCTTTACATTCTCATCGTCTGATGCGTCAGCAAGTCTGCCCGGTCCCCAGACAAAGTGAAAATAATCTGGATTTGCATGCCTGTGTATGCCGGTTACTTTGTGATTTTTAGGAAAATCTGGATCTATTGGCATTTTCATCCACCAAATTTTTTGTGGCAGATCGCACATTCCCAGTGGTCTTTTATAACTATCCCCCTGTGTTCATGTTGTAAGTCTTCTTTGAATATTTTCTTCAACATCTCAGTTGCACAAGAAACTAATTTCGTCATCGAATTATTTATGGTGTGTGCAACATGTGCATTTGATTGCATGAAATTTCAACATCATATTCAAAAGGGCGAATTTATTACATTGATCAAGATTTCGATGATGTACACAAAGACAAAAGAAGAAAAAAATGGCAATTATCCAAGTGGTACTCAACCTACAAAAAGAGATGTTTGTTCGATTTGTGGAACGGATATTGTTAATGATGACAAAAACTGTCCAATATGTTTTGATGAACAGTTTAACAAACTGAAGAATGCTTACAGCAAAAACATCAACAGTCTGACTGCACTATACAAGGACCTATTCAAGTTTTGTCTTGATTTGTCCGATGAGTATGCAAAATCGATGCACGGTGCAATCAACGGATTCTTAGAATTGCAGAGAAAGGTAGAACCTCTCAATCCATCCTGGCATTATGTTTCAATGTCATATCAGGCTCTATGGAACGGATTTTTTGCAGAAACAATTCAGAATACAGACGTAACATGTGCCAATCTTGCCCAGATCTATAAAACCACTCTTTCAATCACATCAAATTTTGGCGATGCTACTGCGAATAATGCAGGCATGCTGTGGGACTTGTACCAATCTATATTTCAGATCAGGCAAAAGCATGGTCTTTCAGAGGAGGACATGAATCTTGTTCAAACAATCTCAAATGTCAATAAATTGTATGAGTCGTACGACAGGGACAGACAAAAGGGTGTTAACAGGAAATGAGACTAGGAAAGAAATTTTCTTGTGACCAATGCAAGGACAAGTTTGGGAGCTATCTGGAATTAATCAATCATGCACGCCATAAACATCACCATCCAATTGTAAGATGTGATGAATGTGGACAGGAATTTATTCATGAGGCAGACAGGCTACACCATGTAAGAAAAGAACATGAGCAGAAAATGGCAAAGCGTATTCACAAATATGAACACAGGCATGAGATCAAAAATCCGACGCCGCAGGACGAGGTTGACGCACATACACGTAATTTCGGCGACAATTTTTGAACGATAATTTTCATACTGTTCACAGAATTAACTTTGATGAGCCGATTGTAGAGATGGTAGCAAGATTGGAAAGGGAGCACCAAGATTTTAGGTCAAAACCTGAAACATCGTTGAGTATGCTGGTCTACAACCGGGATGGTTCTATCCGGATACTAGATGAGCTTGGTGAGAAGATCATCCAGCACGCAGTAGAGGAGGAAGCAAGACTGATGAGGATAATCATGGAGAAGGCAAGGTCAGACTCTGAGAGATCCATTCATGTTATGCAAGAGCACAACCATGTAGTTACTTTTATCAAAAATACTCTGCCTCAATTGCGTTTGGTGCCAGAAGATAAGGCAAGGGAGCAGATAACCCAATTTGCTGATGCCCTAAAAGAGCACTTTTCGGAAGAGGAAGTGATAGTCTTTCCACTTGTGCGCAAGATTGCAACCTAATCATTTCCATAGGATTGCTTGTGATCGCCTACATGAATCAACTCGATTACGTGTTTTGGCTGAATGTCTCGATAGATTATCCTGTAATTTCGTCCAATGTGATATGAGAATGCACCACCATAGAGATGTGGTTTGTAAACTCCCAGCAATCCGGGATTGTTCGTATTGGCCAATTCCAAGAGGGCCTGCCTCACCCTGTTTTGTAAATCCGGGCTGAGGTTCTTGAAGCGACTCTTGAATGTATGGTCTATCACAAACTGCCACATCCCTACTCCTCTAAATGCCTTAGCAGCTCGTGTACGCTTGGAAACTTCAAATGCCTCTTCTTAGGGGAATAAAAGTTTTTTATTGCCTCAATCTCAGCTTCTGACAGGTCATTTTCTTTCTCCATGCCAGAAACGTCAAGAATAGTAAATATATTTTTGATGGATCTCAAGCTATATGGTGGACGAGAAAATACCAAATCAGTTGATAACGCATCAATTCCTATGAAAATCTTTATCCGTCTTTTGATATGATTGTAATGTGAGAACAGTTCCTTGACAAAGAAGGTTTCTGATATAGTAGTAGAATCGCTTATTGCTGCAGGAGTTAAGAGAGTGTACGGCGTCTCCGGTGATTCTCTAAACGGTATCACAGATTCCATCCGCCAACACGGTGGGGACATTTCTTGGATTCATGTTCGCCATGAGGAGACAGCAGGTTTTGCCGCAGGGGCTGAGGCCCACCTCACAGGAAACCTTGCTGTATGTGCAGGCAGTTGCGGCCCTGGGAACATGCATCTTATCAATGGATTGTACGACTGTTATCGCAGCAGGGTACCGGTCCTTGCAATTGCTGCGCAGATACCAAGCAGTGAGATAGGAAGTACCTACTTTCAAGAGACGCATCCTGAATTTTTGTTTAATGAATGCAGCCATTACTGCGAGACCATATCTCACGCTGATCAGGCTTCCCGTATTTTGGATATGGCAATACGAACATCTCTTTCTCTACTCGGAGTTTCAGTTATTGTACTCCCAGGAGATATTGCATTACAAGAAGCCGTTCCCGCTAGACCAGTTATGCCGGTGACACAATCAAAGAGCGTCGTCTGTCCCTCCAAAGAAGAGATTGCAAGGTTTGCAGATGTTCTTAACACGACAGAGAAAATTACCATTCTTGGCGGTGCTGGTTGCGCCGGCGCACACTCTGAATTGATACAAGTTGCAGGTCTACTCAAGGCACCAATAGTTCATGCGTTGAGGGGAAAAGAGTTCATCGAATATGACAATCCTTACGATGTCGGTATGACAGGTCTACTTGGATTTTCATCTGGATACTATGCAATGATGAATTGTGACTTGCTACTTATGCTGGGTACTGACTTTCCATACCAACAGTTCTATCCTCCACACGCATATATCGTTCAGGTAGACATTAGGGGCGAGCAGATAGGAAGACGCACGAAAGTAGATTTTGGACTTGTTGGAGATATCCGCGAGACACTTGCAGCTGTAAGACCGATGCTAAAGCAAAAGATAGATAATGGTCATCTTGAGGTATCGCTCTCACACTACAAGAAGACCAGAAAAGAACTGGACTCTTATGCAGTAGGCAAAGCTGGCAAGATTCCAATACATCCACAATACGTGGCAAAGATAATAGACGACATCGCATCACCTGATGCAATTTTTACATGTGACGTTGGCACTCCCACTGTCTGGGCCGCGCGTTATCTCCATATGAATGGCATGCGGAGGTTGGTGGGATCTTTCTCTCATGGTTCCATGGCAAACGCCCTGCCGCAGGCAATTGGAGCACAAGAAGCATTTCCTGGTCGCCAGGTGGTTTGCCTTTCAGGCGACGGAGGATTTTCCATGCTGATGGGGGATTTTCTTTCGTTGAAGCAGTTGAAGCTACCAATCAAGACTATCGTGTTCAACAATAGTTCTCTTGATTTTGTAGAACTTGAGATGAAGTCATCTGGATTTCTCACCTATGGCACTGATTTGGTAGAAACGGACTTTGCAAAGTTGGCAGAAGCGGTTGGTATCCTAGGACTGCGGGCAGAAAGGCCAGAACAGGTAGAGTCGATGGTAAGACAAGCTCTAGAGCACGACGGCCCTGCCTTGGTAGACATTGTTGTGAATAGGCAAGAACTGGTCGTTCCGCCGAGCATCAACCTAGCTCAGATAAAAGGCTTTACTCTGTACATGATAAAGGCTGTGCTCAACGGCAGAGGGGATGAAATTGTGGATCTGGCACGTACGAATCTGTTCATGTAGCTAGCCTATCTTGAGATTTATTTTTTCGACCTGCTATATTTTCTATATTCTGCAGTCCAGAATTTTTTGTGTATCAGCTGAGATACATTATCTTTGCTCATTTCTTGTGCCACACCGTCTTGCTGCGCTTGAATTGCAACCTTTATTGCAATATTGACAGCAATTTCTTGCATGCTCTCTATTGGAGGAAGCAGTGATTCGTTGTCGTCATTACCCTGAAAATCACTTAACGCGGCAGCTGCTGCTACCATCATGTTATCAGTTACACGACTTGCTCTTGAAGCAGATACCGCAAGACCTATGGCAGGAAAGATGTAAAAATTATTGCATTGAGCTACCTTGAATGTCTTGCCGTTGTATGAAACTGGCTGAAATTCTGTACCAGTTGCTATGAGGGCACGACCGTCTGTCCATCGAATGAGATCTTCTGGTACAGCTTCTGCTCTGTCATAGGGATTTGACAAAGGAAGAATAATTGGCCTGTACACCTTGCTTGCCATAATATTGATAATTGATTCAGTAAAGATCCCTGGATGACTTGATACGCCGATAAGAATGGTAGCTTGAATTTTATTCATGACTTTGGCCAAGTCTATCTGTCCGTCTGTTCCTTTCCAATCGGTGACTTTTTCAAAGGGTTGTGCAAATTTCTGTTGTACAGGTGACAGATCAGTCCGACCTTTATGCAACAGACCTTTACTGTCAAGGAGAAAGAAGCGTTCAAGGGCTTGTTTCCCGTCCATACCTTCAGCAGCCATTGCCGCCAAGATGTAGTCAGATATTCCAGTTCCTGCGCTACCTGCTCCTACAATTACAATCTGTTGATCTGAAAATTTTTTCTTTGTAATTTTCAATGCGTTGTATAACACGCCTAGCGTTACTGCAGCTGTGCCCTGAATATCATCATTGAAAGTACAGAGGCTGTTACGATATTTGTCAAGAATCGGACGAGCGTGTGATTTTGAAAAATCCTCCCACTGTAACAATACATTTGGAAGCTTTTTTCTGATACAGCACACAAACTTGTCCACAAAATCCCAGTAGGGTTGTCCCGTTATTCT
This sequence comes from Nitrososphaerota archaeon, assembly GCA_021325615.1. Taxonomy (GTDB): domain Archaea; phylum Thermoproteota; class Nitrososphaeria; order Nitrososphaerales; family Nitrosopumilaceae; genus Nitrosotalea. The sequence goes on from JAJPGU010000012.1 coordinate 110,253, forward strand.
TTGATGACGCCATCCTATGTATTCTGGATCCTTCAATCTCTCCTCATTGTTGGTACCAACATCAAGTAAGATTGGAAGAGTTCGTTGCGGATCTATTCCGCCAATTAGAGTATAGAGTGAAAGCTTTCCAATAGGAATTCCCATGCCGCCGGATCCCTGGTCGCCTATGCCAAGCACTCTCTCCCCATCAGTTACAACAATTACGTCAACATCCCTGTAGAGTCGATTTTCTATTATTTCGTCCATCTTGTTGGCAAGTGGGTATGACAAGAACAGTCCTCGCGGACGGCGATAAATGTGGGAAAAATAAATGCAACCCTGTGCCACAACCGGCGTATAGATTATAGGGGCCATTTCTCTGATGTGGCGGTAAAGCAACGCGTAAAAGAGTGTCTCATTTGTATCCTGCAACGCCCTCAAAAATATGTGTCTCTCCAAGTCATCGTCCTTTCTCTTGTACGCTTCATATGCGCGAACCAGTTGCTGTTCTAGTGTTTCAACAACCGGCGGCAGCAATCCATGTAATTCAAATTCGGTTCTTTCCTTGTCGGTAAAGGCCGTCCCTTTGTTGAAAATTGGATCTGATATCAGATCCTTTCCAGCTAATTTCATCACAATAGTTGAGTCTTGATCTAGCTCCATAACCTTCTAATGCAATATCATCCATCAGCGATAACAACTTTTTGATTATTCCTTTAGTTCAGATTGAAACTAGGAATGAAAATATTTTAATTAACAAATCAAACCTAGAAAAAATGATAAATTTAGAGATAAATTAAATATAGAATAGGATTGTTTTTTGGGCATGTTGCTGAAATTTCATGCAATCAAATACACTTGTTGCACATTTCATAAATAATCTGCAGGCCTATTGCATCCTAATGACAATAGATTTAGATCTCTTAAAAACCTGAGGTAAAAATGACTGCGATTCATAAACTTAAAAATAAAAAACAGCAAGACAGAAGGCTGGAAGAAGAAAAGATAAGATGTCCCAAATGTGGCAGTAGGAATATACTTACTATAGGTGAAAGAGGTGATAAGACCTTTTCTTGTCTTGATTGTGATTATACTGAAGGTGTGGGAACGAATTAGCATATGGAAAGACAACGAATCAAAAAGATACTTGTACCGCTTGATGGTTCCAAAAATTCCTCAAGAGGCTTGGACAAAGCAATTTATCTTGCAAGACAGTGCGGGGCGACTATAACCGGACTATGCGTTATCCCATTGTACAGCATAAAACTTGGAAATCCGGGGAGGATATTGACTCCTCTCAGAAACGAGACTGCAAAACAGGCCAAAAAATTCATGGCCGAAGCAAAAAGGGCCGCTGCTCAGAGAGGGATCGTATTTAACGAAAAACTGCTCTATGGCAACGGAGCTTGGGAAATTGTAGAGTTTGCAACAAGCAAAAAATTTGACTTGATTGTAATTGGATCAAGAGGCCTCAATCCAATAAAACAGGCCTTCTTGGGAAGTGTTACAAATGCCGTAGTTCACAGATCAAAGACACCAGTACTTGTTGTAAAATAAGAAAATCTGTTTTCCTTGAAATAATGAATTATCTGACAAACCTAGAAAGCATTACTTTTCAGGTGCAAACCTGCATTGTGTTGGAAATCCTGTCTGCATACATTGAATTATAGTCTGGGGCAAAAAGTTTCAAACTGCGGACTCTGGCTTTATGTACTCCATAGGAAGTGGAATTCCTAAAATTGTGCAATTGAAATAACCCTTGTGACATGGAAAAATATGATAGACATGTTCAGTGATCTTTTCAAGGCCGTAGTAGCATTACTTGTGGTAATTGATCCAATTGCTACCGTTCCTGTAATAATTGCATTGACAGACAAAATGGAAAAGAAGCAGAGAACGTCGACTTCAAACATAACCATCATAACCGTGGCTGCACTACTCTTTGTTTTTGCCTTTATAGGAAGTACAATCTTTTCTACATTTGGAATATCTATATACAGCTTTATGATTGCGGGAGGGATTCTTCTTTTTCTTGTATCAATGGAATTGCTTACACATGGAGAATGGAAATTTGGCAGTCAAAATCTCCAAGATGAATCAGGAATTGTTCCACTTGCCTTTCCTCTTCTTGCAGGACCAGGAGCCCTTACTCTGGTGGTTCTTTCTTTTGAAACCTATGGTATACTCGTAACTGTACTTTCAATCATAATTGTATTAGGTATTACATATGCAATACTTCGTCTAGTGGAACCCATTTATCGACTCTTGGGAAAAAGAGGTTCGATGATTGTGACCAGAATATTTGCAATTATCATAGCTGCTTTTGCAGTTCAGTTTGTGATTGATGGTGTAAAACAAGTTTTTCATTGAAATTAGTCTAGATGAAGAATATGAAGATTTAAGGGACTAGGCGTTACAAGATCAAAAATGTTTGAGAAAAATTCATGCCTATCTCAAATTTATTGCAAAACGAGTTGAGAGTACAGTTAAAAATGTATTTGTGTTTACTTCTTAAAAGAACCATGTCTGAGGTATTTGTTGTGGGGCACTCTACAAGGACAGTAGAATTCTTCATAGATTTACTGAAGGCGCATACAATCGATCTTCTTGTAGATATTAGGACCATCCCAAAGTCAAGGCACAATCCCCAGTTCAATGAGGACAATCTTGAGAAAGTACTAAAAGAAAACAAGATAGGCTATCTACACATGAAGGGTTTAGGTGGCTTGAGGCATCCAGCTAAAGATTCGGTTAACCTAGGATGGCGTAACGCATCGTTTCGTGGTTTTGCAGACTACATGCAAACAAAGGAGTTTGATTTGTCACTTGGAGAGTTGATTGCATTAAGCAGAAAGCATACGGTTGCAATCATGTGTGCAGAAGGAAACCCGTTTCGTTGTCACAGGTCGCTCGTAGCAGACGCATTGCTAGTAAGGCATGTTAAAGCGCTTCACATATCAAGCAAGAAATCATCTCGTGAACACGTGCTGACACCGTTTGCCAAAGTAAAAGGTCGAAGTATTACCTATCCTGAAGTATCATGATAAAATACAAGGTATCAAAAGGAATGATGATTCTATTTGTTGGCATCAATCCTCACCCTGGCACATATCGACGCGGGGTGCCGTTTTCAAACAACAAGACATTCTGGTACTTGTTAAACAGGACAGGATTGATCAATGAAAAGGTTTCAGATCTGAGAGATGATATAAAACTCAAGCAGATCTACAACTTCAAGTTTAACAAGATTTACAAATTTGGTCTGCTCAATGTTATCAACAGACCTACAATAGATGTGTCAAAATTAAAAAGAGGGGAAGAAAAGATTGGGAGAAAGAAGATTTTAGTCGCAATAAGGATATACAAACCGCAAGTAGTTTGTTTTGTGGGAAAGATAACATACGAGAAATTCTCGCATCCGAAGAGGTTCAAGTTTGGGCGCCAGGTTGACATCTTTGGATCAAAATCATTTGTGATGCATTTCCCACTTCATGGAAAAGCCTCTGTTCGAATTAGTGAACTTCGAAAAGTCATGAAACTATCTCAAAAATGACCATTGTTTGATTTTCATAAAAAGACGTCATGGCCTTACGTAAGGACTTGCTCGGTATCTTTTTCCCCCTTTTCAATCAGTTTTCTTATGGTTTCCGACGAGAAATCAGCGTCCTCGAAGAGAAAGTGCACGTCCTCTTTTCGCTCTATTCTTGTTATCTTTCTTATCACGGCCCCTTGCTCAAACACAAGCCTCTGGTATTCTTTTTTTATCTCTTCAAGCTTTGATTTGCTCTTGTCGTCAAGGATACTGTTTTGTAATATGTCATACATCTTTTGCATGAGATCAATGTGATTCTCAGTTCTTTTTGACACCTCAATTGCCCACTGTGTCTTGTCTGCAAACATGATGTCCCGGGCTCGATGCCACGATTCCATCATGTTCTTTGGTAGATCATCTTGCTCGTGAGGAAAGAGATCTGTCACAAAGACATTCTTGTCCTTTTTTGGTGAGGCGTCCATGACTGCAATTAATGGAGTGTTATTGAGTAATGCTCCATCCCAAAAGTATCTACCGTTTATTTCCGTCCATGCTATTCCGTAGAATGGATAGCCTATGCTTGCAAGTATGTTTTCTATCTGGATGTCGTGACGCCTGCTATCAAATACCACGCGTGTTCCTTTTTTTATGTCGGTCGAAGTCACAACAAGACGCGGTCTTCCAGATTCCTTTAACTTGCTAAAATCTACGAATTCTCCTAGTGTTTCTTTCAGTGGGGTAGTGTCATAGAGATACGGGTGATTAAATGAAGAGCCAAATAGCCATGGATTGAACCACATGGCGGTAAAAGCATTTGGGTTTCCATAAAAACTTGAATATGCTGAAGACAACATGGACCTAAATTTCTGTGATGGAAATGATGGAATCGGCTTTTCGATTAGAGTAAGCCAGAAATCTTCGAGATCCTTTACCGGGCTATCATGCTTGCTTGCTGTAATTATTGATGCATTGATTGCACCAATCGATGTACCTGCCACGATATCAAATTTTATACTGCGTTTATGTAGCGCCTTGAAAACCCCGCACTCGTATGCGCCAAGCGACCCTCCTCCTTGTAACACAAGAACATTTTCAAGACGGGCATCGTCTTTTTTTGATGTAATGACATCCTGAGATTTCAAGTTGTCTCACTTTTAGTTTTAGATTCTGATGACACATTCACGTCGCCTGAAAAAGTCTTTGTTTGCGCCTCTTGGCCTTCCGTAAAGATTTTCAATCTAGTAATGTCGGGTTTGAAGAATAAATCAATGAACCAATCTGCCAGTACTCGCAACTTCTTTTCAAAAGTAGGCAGGTGGCTGAGGTAGTAATATCTCCATATCATCCAGGCAAGCAGACCATGAGTCTTTATGCCAAATAATATTCCGACGCCCTTTCTTTTTCCTATCTGAGCCATTATTCCTCTTGATTTGTAATTGAAATTAACCTTGTTTCCACCTCTTACTGCTGATATTAGATTATCTGCCACGACTTTTGCCTGCTCTACCGCGTTTTGGGCGGTAGGCGGGTATGGTCTTCCAGTATGCTTGTCAGTGATAGACGCGCAGTCCCCAAGTGCATACACGCCATTCATTCCATTGAGTTCAAGAAATTCATTGACCGAGATTCGCCCCCCTCTGTCATGTTCGCATTGCAACTCTTTGACAATCTTTTCTGGGGTCACACCTCCTGCCCATACTAACGTATGAGTCCCTATGGTGGTACCATCCTTTAGTTTCATATTTGATGGCGTTGCCGTACTGACTGGACTTTTCAGGATTATCTCTATTCCAGATTCTTTTAGCTTCTGGGTGGCAAATTTTGAAAGGTCATTGCTTACTTCAGGCAGTATCTCATCCATAGCATCAACAAGAATCACTCGAATATCTTTGATATTGATGTCATGATAAAAGTCCCTGACCGCATCTCTGACTAGCGCATTCAATTCGCCCACTGTCTCCACACCTGCAAATCCAGCACCGACAACAACAAAGGTCATTAGACTTTTTCTTAATTCCACATCTTGTTCAATACTGGCTTGCTCTAGCATGTCAATGACGTGATTACGCAGAACAATTGCATCACCAAGACTTTTCATGGTATGCGAGTATTTTTTGACATCTTCCATACCAAAGAAGTTAGTTTCTCCTCCAAGAGATATTACGAGATGGTCATAATCCAAGACATGGTCATGCCACTTTGTCTGGTCGTTTCCGCTGTCTATTACATTTGCTATTGTGATCTGCCTCTTTTGAAAATCGACCGATCTTATCGTCGCCTCGTAGAATCTTGCTCTTTTACAAAATGCCCTAATAGGCGTCACTATATGTCTGGTTTCTATCATACCTGAAGATACCTCTGGCAGCATTGGAGTGAATAGAAAGAAATTGTCCTTGCTTACTATGCTAACATCTACAGTGAAATCATTTTCAAACTTGCTCTCCAGTCTTCTCAAAACATTGATTCCGCCAAATCCTCCTCCTAAGATGACGATTTTTCTTCGATCCTTTACCTTAATGTTGCCTTGGCTGTCTTTCATACATGAGATCTCAAGTTTTAGCGGTTTAATAACTTGTGAGAATTTGGACGGATACTACATGATGAAAAAACAAAAAATTGCAAATTACTCAGATGCAATAGAAAGAAGATAAAAAGTATAATAATGGTGATTCAGCTACAACGTCGTGGCAATTAAGACAATTAATCCTGCAACCGAGGAAGTTTTAGCCGAATATGAGAATATCACAAAGGAAGAACTGGAGAAAAAGACAAAGAGAGCGCAAACCACTTTTTTGGATTGGAAAAAGGACATCAAAAAAAGATCTGATTTCATTCATATTTTTGCCGATGTATTGAGAAAGAACAAACAACAATTGGCACTAGTTGCTACAAAAGAGATGGGAAAGGCAATCAAAGAGTCTCTATCTGAGGTTGAAAAGTGTGCATGGGTGATGGAGTTTTATGCTGACAACGGGGCGACATTTCTCCACGATGAGTCGATAAACACTGATGCAAGGAAGAGCTTTATTGCATTTGAACCACTTGGCGTGATAGGAAGCATCATGCCATGGAATTTTCCATACTGGCAGGCCTTGAGGTTTGCTGCACCATCACTTATGGCTGGCAACGTAGTTGTGTTAAAACCAGCAAGTGCTACAATGCAGTGTGGGATTGAGATTGAGAATATGTTTCGTAAAGCAGGGATTCCAGACGGGGTATTTCAAACTGCAATTGCGGACTCTACAATGGCAGAACAACTAATAGACTATGTTAACGCAGTGACGTTTACTGGAAGCAATGTGGCAGGCTCGAAGGTAGCCCAACGCGCTACCTCCAAAGTAAAAAAATGCGTCTTGGAGCTTGGAGGCAGCGATCCTTTCATCGTGTGCTCTGATGCAGATGTAGAAAAAGCAGCAAGCGGGGCTGTAAAGGGACGCTTTATCAACTGCGGTCAGAGCTGTATAGCATCAAAGAGGTTTTTTGTTACAAAAAATCTCGCAAAGGAATTTGTCGAAAAGTTTGTTCAAAAAACTGAAAAATTGGTTGTAGGTGACCCCACATTGGAATCTACAGACATCGGACCTCTGGTAAATTCAGCAGGTCTTGAAAAGATAGAGGATCTTGTAAAGGACGCTGTCGACAAGGGAGCGCAAATATTGGCCGGAGGAAAAAGAGTTGGAAGTAAGGGGTATTTTTTCAGCCCTACCATTCTTGGAAATGTGAGCCCCAAGATGCGTATAGCACAAGAAGAGGCTTTTGGACCAGTAGCTCCCGTGACAGTTGTGCAAGATGAGGCAGAAGCAATACGTCTTGCAAACGAATCGCAATACGGACTTGGAGGGAGCATATGGACCCAGGATCTTGACAAGGCAGACAAGATATCAAGAATGATAGAATCGGGCATCATCACGGTGAACAATGTAGTCGTGTCTGACCCCCGAATACCATTTGGTGGAGTAAAGCAGAGCGGGTTTGGAAGGGAACTCTCTCGATATGGCATGCTAGAGTTTGTCAATATAAAATCAGTAAGATTCTATGATCAGCTAGTAGTCAGTCACCATGTAGAATAAATTTCAAACATGATAACATTCTGGTGTTGAATGTTGATAGATTTCTCATAATTTTTAGCCATTCATTTTTTCACATGAAATAATCATACGTGTTTAGGTCGTGCCTGAAATTTGATGCTTCATGTCAAATTTTGTTCCCAAAATGGCACTTCACGTAAACACATACAAACTATTTTATCCCATATGGATTAATGCTCGCTTATTTTATTTCATACAAAAATGCACTAGTGCAATTAATTGTTACCCTTATATGGTATGATAATCAACCAGTGACATGGAAGCAGCAAGAATTGTCAGAGTAAAAGAACCATTAGAGATACAAACACTCGAGACCCCAAAGCCAAGAGGCTCGCAAGTTTTGATTAAAGTTCAATCGGCCGGTGTCTGCCACAGTGACATACATTTGTGGGAAGGTGGTTACGAGGGTCTGGCAGGTCAATTTATGAAGACTACTGACAGGGGCGTAAAATATCCACTCACTCCTGGTCATGAAGTGGCTGGAATAGTTGATTCCATGGGTGAGGATGTGGAGGGGTTTGTCAAAGATGAGAAAGTTCTTGTTTTCCCATGGATAGGAGAGGGTCTCTGCCCCGCCTGCAGAATCGGAGAAGAAAATCTTTGTGACAAGCCAAGATCTTTGGGGGTATACCATGATGGTGGTTACGCTGAATACTTGCTTGTCCCAAGTTACAAATATCTTGTAAGACTTGGTGACATGGACACTGACACTGGAGCACCGTTGTCATGTGCTGCACTTACAGCCTATGGTGCCGTGAAAAACACGCACCTAAAACCTAACGATAATGTTGTTATTGTGGGGACAGGCGGCCTCGGTCTGATGGCAATCCAGCTTGCAAAAGCAGTGACAGGAGCGAGAATAATTGCAATGGATATTGATGATGAAAAATTAAAAATCGCAAAACAAAATGGAGCAGATTTTACTGTAAATTCAAAAAATCAAGACGCGACAAAATCCATAATGGAACTGACAGATAATCTTGGAGCTGACGCTGTCATAGATTTTGTCAATGCCAGCAAAACGGTCGAAACAGATATGCAAATACTTCGAAGAAGGGCAAGAGTCGTGCTTGTAGGACTCTTTGGAGGTGCATTACAACTAAACTTGGTATCAATGCCTACAAGAGCATACAAAATAATTGGTTCCTATACAGGTTCGTTGACCGACATGATTGAACTAGTCTCCCTCACCAAAAGAGGAATAATCAAACCAGTAGTCTCAAATAGATTCAAGCTAAGTGAGGCAACAACAGCACTGACAATGCTAAAAGAAGGCAAAATTACAGGAAGGGGAATAATCAACCCTTAATTCCACTTTTTGATTTACTCATGGATTATTTAGAACTCGTTATAGTTGGTATCCTTACCTGCATACTTGCAATCTCTTTATGGCAATTTTCAACAGTAAAAAAAGAGATGCGCATTCAGACTGAGCAGCAGATCTATGCAAGGATAATCGAGGCAAGACTTAACCTTGAAAAGACTGAAACTTTTACAAAAATGGCAAAAGAAAGCCCCGTGTTTGCCGAACGTTTTTCTTTAGTAGATAATACTGACGAGTATTATACGGCCGTGGCGTTTCTTGATTTGTTTGAATTTCTGTACCTCATGAATAAAGCAAAAACGATAGAAATTAGCATATGGTTGCGATGGCAAGAACTAACAAAAACAATGATGACTATACCTAAATTTAAGAAAGTTTGGGAAAAAACAAAACAGGCACACATGAAAGACTTTGTTGATTTTCTTGACTCTACAACAAGAGAAAGATGAATAATGGAAATCATGGTGTTTATTTATACAAAATATGCGTCAAGCCAAATTATTGACTATCATAGATCTCATTGAAGAAGAAATTAAGATACTTGTAGCAATATTGCAGTTTTCTATTACCGCATGCCCATTAGATAGTGTCAGCCAAGATGTTGAGATTGATTCTGAAAAGCTTGAAAGGTTGATCTCAAAATTACAAAAAGAGTCAGAACCCTAAGATCACGCGACATCATCACGTGACTGACTTCCTATTACTTTGTTCATATCTACTTTCGTATTGCCTTTTTCTCTCGTAGTGTTTGAGTTTTTTCAGATGATCATTCAACTGAAATTCTTGTATGTTTCATCTGACTGTTTGATTTCTATGCCGTTCCCTTCTTTGGTATACATGTAAAGTCTACCTGCTTCTTCTCCAGATGTTTTTTTGTGTGAGCCATCGCAATATGGTTGATTTTTGCTCAAACCGCACATGCAGATCCACTTGGATTCATTTCCTACTTTGATCTCCATTGGTCCAGTAGCATCTTTTCTTACTAATCTTGCCATTTCTATGACTTTGCAATATAAGCAACTTGGATAAAAATTGAATGATGATTCTTAGAAGTTATTACAATCCTATTTCTATCATGTGGTGCTTAAATACAAATTTAACAATGAAGTTCTGTCCGATTGTAGAAGGAGGCTAGGAATTTTTTCCTAGTCTTTCTTTTTTTATTACCTTTGGTATGAATTGTTTTATCCTATCTTCTAATTCTCTTGCATGCCACTGGATATCATTACGCTTTTTTAGAATAAAAAATCCGGTAACTGGTCCAGCAATTACTAGCATCAGATATGTGAAATCTTGCCTGTAGACTGCAGTTACAAAGAGATTGTCTTTTGCAACAAAACTTGTGTCGTTTGTCTTGGAATCAAATGGGAGATCGTTTCCTTCCCAGTGGTCAAAGACTTGGCGTACAAGAAATGAGAGCTGCCATTTGTCTGGCGCATGCAGTGTTACTATTGTGCCATATGGATATTGCCCACCTCCGTCTGCGTTTGTTGCATTGATCTGTATCATGTGGTAATAGTTTGCTTGGATCCTTGAATCATCTGCAAGAAATAGATCTATCTTTCCGCTTGTGAACTTTTGGCCAGAAATGTCCACGTAATCTAGAGCATAGTTTTTGCCGGTCTCGTTAAACTGTAGAGGTACCTCGATGTGTGCAAGCCCTGCGTTTGCTGTCTGGTCAAATGGAATGCTTCCACTAAGGGTTTGGTTGTGAATTGATATGATAGGTATAACATAAAGATCTGAACCGTAATTTCCTGTAGCTGAAAATGTGATCTCGATTATCTTTTTTGCAATGAAGTGAAGCGTATCAGTTATTGGCCTAAAACCATCCTTGTTTGCAAATATCGTAACATCAAACTCTCCTTCCCTGCTAGGCAATACAGAATATTGACTTGGTCCTTGCTGCGTTACTTGAAACGGAGACTGGAAGCTGTAACTTGCATTCTCGATATCCGATGTGATACCAAACAGATTTTGTTTTCCTACCTTGACTACAGTATTGTTTGCATCGATGGTAACATGCATTGTATTGTAAAATGATTCGACTGGTTCCATTACAACTCCGTTTGGCGATAACATTGCTATGGTTTCATTGCCCTCGGTCGATATGGTCAGATACTTGCCTGAGGGCTCAAGTATCACACCTCCAACAGCTGACAGCTCTTCTGCCGTATCAAGTTGTAGCGGCACCCCAAATGAATTGGTCTTGTATACCACAAATGGAAATTTCTCACCAACATGTACTTTTGATGGAAGGTCAAACTCTACACTTGTTGCGGTATCCTCAGGAATGAAAGAAGAACTAGTTGGAGGAAGACCTGCAATGGATGCCGATATCTCTGTCTTCTGAGATATATCTCCTGAAAGGATAAGATTGGTTGAGTCAAACTGGACTTTGCCTGGAATGTCCTTTATTGTACTCTTGATTGTAACGTCGGGAGGTTCTGCAAATACAGTTGATGGTTCCACCATTGCACCGGAACCATCATAGATGTACATTATTCCAATATCCTGTGCAATTCCAGATCTTGCCGGCAGAGGCGTTATTCCAATGTGATATGAATCGTGGCATCTTGGCATGATACTAATCTGCGCGGATCCTTGTATCTTACCTGGTCCTGATGCGGTAACGGTGTAATTTCCCATCCCGCCTGCGCCAATATCAAACTGGACCGAGCTTGCAAGGCCATCGTCCTGGTTTGTCCCTGGAATGTGCTCTGGAACCATCTCTAGTTCCTTTGGATACTTGAGGTCCAAGCTATCCGATGACACTCCAACAATGGAACCGTCTTACCAAAGACTTACATTCTACAATGTGATATGGGGATCAGAGCCAAACAAATCCCAGAAACGTACCGCTATCGGCACGGATTCCTTCCGATCCATGGATTTTTTATTTTTGTTGCGAAATCAGGCTTTCTTCAAAAACTCTTCTCTATTAATTCCACAATCTCTAAGAATTACGCCCAGTAGACCCACCCTAATTTCTTTCATGGGGACGGTAACGTAGGTTGATCCATTTGTTAATGTTACATGGCTACCTTTTTGTCTTATTGCAATAAACCCAAATTTGTTACAAAGAATCTTGACCAGATCTTTTCCTTCTATTGGCCTAAATTTGTTCAAATTGTAATTGCTTCTGTGGCCTTTTCTTTGAGTACTGACAGGTGAAGATTAAGTGCCTTTAGGTAATTTTTCTTGGCATCCTTCATGTTTTTGCCATTGCTATACACTCCTAATGCAGAACATGCTATGGAATAAGAGCCATCATCCTCTTTGATTACCCTAGCTTTGACATCTTTTACCTTGACAGACATGTATTGTTCAATAACATTGTTAATTATTTAAGTTTCGATTCATGGCGTACTGGATCCTAAACTAGAATGCCACAGTATCTAATCCCTTCCAATCCATGTGTTTTTTATTCTTGATTAAATTCAAATTCTACCTTTAAAATACAGTAACTTGTTAGATGATATCATTTCTAATTTCAAAGACGCCTGGACACTACCAAATGAGTATTACAAATCTTGGTTCGGTTCCTTCTAAAGTGAATCCATGTTGCCAAATCTTTATCATTCGAAATTTCCGTAAGACATGTAGAGTTACCGATTCTGAAAATCGACCGATATGGGCACGGTTCCTTTCCGTTGTCTCATTTCCAGAAATGATAATCATTCATCATTCTAATATTGCAGATAGCGGATTTTCATGTATTGGATACGGAAGCAGTCCTTTATGAAAGGTTGCCAAACGACAAGGTAAGATGTCTGGCATGTGGGAGATATTGCGAGATTGGAAGGGACCAGGTAGGCCTGTGTGGAATTCGCGGAAACAAAGATGGAAAGCTCGCCCTATACGTATACGGGAAGGTTGCCGCATGTCATGTCGATCCGATAGAAAAAAAGCCCGTTACTCATTATAGGCCAGGATCACGCATATTTTCCATAGGTACAACAGGTTGTAACTTTCTATGCAAGTTTTGCCAAAATTACGACCTGAGCCAACGAAGAAAAATCGAGGGGGAGGATATATCGCCAGAACGGGTCGTTGACCTTGCCTTGCATTACAAAACGCAGGGAATTGCTTATACTTACAACGAGCCCAGTATTTTTTTGGAATATGCAAGGGATTGCGGGGTTCTTGCAAGGAAAAAAGGCCTATTCAACGTCTTCGTATCCAATGGATATGGGACGCCGCAGGCCGTTAAGATGATGAACGAGTTTCTTGATTGCATCACTGTTGATTTCAAAGGTAATGGGGAGCAGAGGTTCGTAAGACAATATATTGGAATACCAAGCTCACAATGGGTCTTTGACACGTTAATAGAACTACATGACAAGACAAACATACATGTGGAAATCACAGATCTCATAGTTCCTAAGGTTGGTGACGATCTTGAACATGCCGAAAAGCTATGCAAGTTCATTTTTGACCTTTTTGGACCTGAGATGCCTGTTCATTTTTTAAGGTTTTTTCCACACTACAAAATGATGGAATTTCCGGAAACTCCTATTCTAACACTTGTAAAGCACCATGCAATAGCAAAGAAGGTTGGATTGAAATATGCTTACATTGGAAACGTGCCAGGGCACCCCCTTGAGAACACATATTGTCCAGAATGCAACAAGGTAGTAATACATCGGTTCAACTTTGACATATTGCGATGGGACCTCGATGATAATAACAGATGCAAGAATTGCGGAAACAAAATTCCAATTGTAGGAAAACTCGATAAAGGTTACAAAGAAAAACGATTCGAGTTCGTGCTTTAGAGGACCTATGCCACCAAAGCTCTGCCAGACATCAGATACTTGCAGAAGTCGTCTATTTTAGACAAGTTTTCTTCAATGATGTTGTTTATTTGAGGTACTTGGATTGACTCTTTTTTTGTGACTGGCTGGACCACTATTGCCTTTGGTTGGTTCATCGGTTGACCTATGGCACTATACATCCAAATGAACACTTCGTCAAGGTCTGGAACCTGTCTGTATATCTCATCCGCCATCTTAAAACAGAGCATATTGTAGATCTTTCCAATATGGCTGACGGCGTTTTTACCTGCAATCGCCTCAGAACCGGAAGGCCTGCTCAGGGAAATCAACTGATTAGCGCGATTTCCCCTCCCTACCTGGCCAGAGTCGGAGCTGTCGGCAGAGGTTCCAAGGACAGTGAGGTAAAGGCCGCCGAGACCCCTGTTTTTCTTGTCAAGATTATTTAGGATTATCTTAGGATCTGGAAACTTGCCCAGTTTCTTGTGGAATTCACTTGTTGCTTGAATCATCTCGTCCTTTCTTTCAAAGTATTTTTGTTCAGAAGAAACGTGCATGTCAACAAACGCCATGGCAATCGTAATTTCAAGAGATTTTCCGTTTCTAAAGCCCATCACCTTGATGTCTTCGCCCGATTCATTAAACTCGGACTTGAACTCCTTGGAATTGAGGTATCTTTCCGTCTGGAGTACTGCATCCTCGGTGTCTGTCAAGGGCGCATATCCGACCAGAGCGGATGTATCGTTTGCGCCAATCTCTTCCGGTCTGCCAAAGATGGACCTAAGCTCAGGTGATGCCTGGCCTATTTCTAGCTGGTATTGTATGTGCTCCTCTTTTAGATACCTTAGATGCTTCTCAAACCATGAATTGGCAGTTCTTGTAACGATATCCTCGATTTGCTCTTTAGGTAAGTTTTGACCAAATGTCGCCCTGTCGCCAACCACAAGCTTTAGTGGTTTTGTTATTCTCCCCCCGCCGAATCTATTCTCACTCTGGCCTGCAACAAGTAGTGCCTTGTCCATGTTGTGGTGTTGGACCGTGCCAGTTTTTTGCAAGTACAATTGTGATAGAGAAACCTCAATTTCCTCTACGACCAGGTCGCATATGGTGTCTGGGTGACCCAAACCCTTTCGTTCAACAATCTCAAACCTTTTGTTAAAAGTGGGCGTATCGAGAGATAATTCCACAAACATTTTAGATTTTTGATTCATGGATGTGGTGCTTCGTCCTGCGTCACATGATAGGTTTGCAAGTTTTTGCTCATTCCAATCCTGCAGAATTTTTTGAATGTCAGAACTATCACAGAAAAATTAATCAATAATGTCATAAAAATCATCAATCACATTATCAAAGATGGTAATCTGGCCGATCCCTAGTCCGTGCCAAGTACGTCATTTCCAACTATGATAATCTGAATCCTATCAAAATATCCGCCAAATGGAGGAGTGACCTAAATTCAAGGTTGAAAATCGACATTTATCTTAAAAATTAGGAAGGGCCATGGGAAGTCATGGTGGAGTCGGCCGATAGCCTCGCATACCTGAGGAAGGAGCACGAAATCATCCAAATGGTATCTGGTATGATGAAGGCTGTTTCAGTCAGGTTGGCAGCCGGAGATGCAGTGTCGCCTTCTGACCTTGACAAGATGATGACAGTCCTTGAAAATATGGACAAGTGCCACCGCGTGGAAGAAGACCAAGTCCTGTTTCAACTTAAGGTACGAAGCCATAACTTTGATGGGCCAATCCGATCCCTTCTGGCAGAACACGACAGTGCGCGACAAATCTTCAAGAATCTTAAGACCGAGCTGGACAAGTGGAAGGCTGACAAGAAATCGACACAACTCCTCATAAAGTATATCCAAGATTATGCAGCTTCACTGGGGGAGCACGTAAGAAAGGAAGAAGAGGTGTTCAAATCCAAGGATGTAGGCCTCCTCACGGAAGAAGACCACAGGAACATAGTGGACCGATTCAAAAAAGTAGAGGCAAACGTTCTTGGAACACAAACCAAGGGAAAGATGATTTCCACAATAATTGAGCTTCAAAACCGGTATTCCAAATAATATTATAAATTGGCCGAATCTCGGATGTAACTCATCAAGATTGGGCAAATGTTCAGATTCAGATTCGAAATTCTTGCTGCTACCTTAAATCTACAAGGTCCTAACCAATCGTAATGCCACCTCACTGTGACACCATGGATGGGCCTGTCGTAAGGGCGGCAAGACTGGCAATTGACAGAAAAAACGTTAACCTGGTGCTCCCCTGGATACAAAAAGAGTCTGAAGGGGAGCTTGAAAATGCATTTAAAAAAACCTTACAAATGCGGAGTTTTGGAAACAGTACGGCTGAATTTGCCGATCACTGGTTTTATGAGACCGCGGTCCGGCTCCATAGGGAGGGCGAGGGGGCATCATTTTCGGGCCTCAAGCCTGCAGGCCTTGACACTGGACCAGTAATCCCGCTTGCAGAAAGGGCATTGGAAACAGGCAATGCAAAAGAAGTGGTTGATTTTCTCTCAAATCTGGTAGCAAAGGAGGTTGAGAAAAGGTTCTACGGTGCAATCTCGAAAAAGGATTTCGATATAAATGACGTGGATGCTGCAAGGCAATATGTCCAGGGAATGCTGCAATTTCTGCTGTTCTCGCACCACCTTTACAAGTACGTGACGACTTGGGATCACGGCAAGAAAGTCAAGCCGTCCTGATTTTTTGGGTTTTTAATCAATGACTGAAACCATGTACAGCCTGGTTAACTATGACGGTACTAACACCGGCTTATGCATGGAACTTGATGACGTGTTGGCAGCCGGGATTGCGGCTTCATTTTCTGCCAATGTCTCTTTCTTGCCATTTATTTGTCACGTATGCCCGAGGCGGTATTCTTAGGCAGTAAAAATTTGCAAGAATTTTGTTGCATCTTGATGCTTGCTCCTTTTTAGGTCTCGTTGTGCCTGATATGTTATGATTGCCAGAATCTTGTTATGCCTTGTCGCCTCCATCCTTATTGGGCCAGTAGCGATAGAATATGTCGAGGCCCACGGTCTAGTCACGGCAAAAGACTGTACCGCGGATAACCTGACCTTCAACCGGGAGCTTTACAGGGAGGACATCGCTGGGATTAATGACGCGGCAAGGTTCTACGTCGAGGACAATCCAAATTACAAGACGGCTGACCTGGCACAATATATGGTAAATGTATATCTGAACCAGCCAGTGGAACTTGCACACTGCCTGAGGGATCTTGGAATAAATCCTGCATCTGTTGCACAGCTAAGTAGCCTGGCATATGGTGCTCTGGTCTATGACAAGGCAAATCTTCTGGGATATTCACACAATTTTCTAAGAGAAATTCCGCCTCCTGATGATTGGCATAAGGGGCTTGTTACGCCAATATCCCCTCTGGGGAGGCCTTTACAGGATGATAACCCAACACCAGTGAACGGTCCAAGGGGAATGGCGCTTTCTCAGGGACATGCAATGGGAGAACAAATACAAACATTTTACAGGTCAGATTCTGGCCCGCGGTCAATGCCGGCTGAATACGTGGTTGTTACAGCATTTCTTGTGGCGGTGGCAGGGATTGTCACAGTTGTTGTAATGAGAAAGGGAAAAGCAAATTTGCTTGTACCAAGTCGCATCTGAAAAATTAATGTATGCCGCATTTGCAAACGAAAACTTGCGCACGGTTCAATGATCTAATCCCGTCCTTCCATTATGATGGCATATTTCCATGTTCTTGTGCTATCCAATTCCGATGCCTTCAGTGTAAAGGCAGTCAAGACATGAAAACGTCTTGTCGCCGTACTCGCCTATGACTAGGGTGTTCCTGCTCCCGCATTTCGGACACTTTGTCTTTTCTTTGCCCCCTGTTGACCCGAGCTCGTCTTTCTGCTTGTGAGCTATTGCCACCTTTACCCACCGCGCCTTTCCTTCATTTCCTCGAAAATTTTCTGGTTTGCCTGTTCGACCTTGATTGCTTGGGTCGGGCACACCGTGACGCATGCCATGCACCAGATGCAGTCATGCTCCCTGATGGGTTCGGACTTGTCTGTATAGTCCTTCCTCCCCTCCTTCTGGTGAGACTCGCCAGTCCCTGCGCTGGTAGCATTGGCCATCTGTATGGCAGGGACATCATTTTCCGTCCGATACCACTGGTATACCTGTACAGGACAGACTTCGATGCATCCCCCGTCTGCTATGCACGAGTCCCAGTCTACAGCAACAAAGGTTCCATGTACCCCGAGCGGTTGATATTGCTCCCCTCTCTCCTTGTAGGCTTTCTGAACGTTCTGATCAGTTGACGACTCTCCGTCGTCCTTCCCGGGGCCCCAGACAAAGTGGAAATGCTCCCCGTCTGCATGCCTGTGCATGCCGATTACTTTGTGGTTCTTTGGAAAATCAGGATCAATCGGCATTATTTTATCACCAACACCGGCACCCGCGACCTATGAACTACGGCATTTGCCACGCTACCAAGAAAGAGCTCCTTCAGGCCGCTTCTTCCTCTTGAGCCTATTACTACAAGGTCATATTTCTTATTGTTTGCAAAATTTGCAATCTCCGAAGATGCCTCGCCATATGAGAGCTTGCCGTGGAATTCGAGGTTGTTTTTTGCCGCGATCTTCTTTGCCTCGGATAGCACCTTTGCAGCTTCATCTGTCATGTATGACTTGAATGACACCTGTGCTCCTGGCAGTGATATGGGGGGATTTGAGGGAATGATGCACAGGCCGGTAATCTTTGCGCCCGTAGGCTTTGCTATTTCTATAGCTTGGTGAAGGCCTTCAAGGGAAGGCTTGGATCCGTCAATCGGCACCAATATGCGTTTAATCTTTCTACTAGACATCTGCTTTCTCCTCGGCGTGCAACGGGTTGGATTCTACCTTGCCCCGGAAGTACCCTCTCACACCGTCGGTCTTTCTGAATACGGCCTCGTGGTCGGATTTGATATCCATGACGAAGACAAGGTTCCTAGAGCCAAGCGGTATGGCTACAATCTTTGCATTCTTCCTTGAAATAACACAGTGCTCTACCGGGCCGAACTCATCATCGAATTCCTGTAACATCGATTGGTGCAACCTAAGGCCCATGGAAAATATCTCCTCCCTGTCCTTGGCTAAGTTGTTAGTACCTTTGGAAGCCGCTGATTCAACCTTTCCCATCTTGTTGACAAGCATGACCTGGAGCACATGCTCGCCCAAAAAGTCTTCCAAGGTATCATTTATTGCGGAATCATCCCTCTGCATAGACGAACAATCCCATCCTACATAGAAAAGGCCTTGCAGTAATTTGCAACAATTTTAATGCAAACAGGTTGATAATTAGGTCGAATTCGAGTCACTACTTGCGCCATGAAGAGGCCGGGCCCTTCTCCATCTTTATCACAATGGTATTGTCGGTATAATCAAATTCAGTCTTTACCCCAAGATCATGGAACACATTCTCATAAAATGTCTTAAAGTACAAAGACCAGTTTTCTCCCATGTCATGCTGCATTACTATCTCGTGATATCTTTCATCCTCATATTCGGTGATGTTGAACCCGGATCTCTGGGATCGTGCACGGAGTATAGAAAGCCATGCATCCACGTCGTGCCTGCCCCGCATGTACAAGTTCATGTCCTTTGCCATGCGGACGGATAGGCTCGAAATGGTTTTTTCCACTTTTTCCTTGTCCACGGATTTGAAAAGTTGGGTAAGAAACGGCTTTGGCATGACTGCCCAGCCTGCCGCCACGGCGTTTATCTCCCATTCCACATGTGAATCCAGGATCTGGCTGACAAGGGCGTTTGGACTAATTTTCTGTTTTTTGGCAAAAACCTTTATCCTGTTCCATGTATCGCTGTCAAGGCGGAGGGACACAGACTCTGTACGCTTTTTGCCTTCCAATTTGACTTTTTTTCAAGGCAATTGCATATTAACAGTGCGGGAAAGCTCAAGGCTGGTAATCGTCTAATGTTTTATACGTGATGGTGGGATTTTTGACCTAGAGTATATTGCAAACGGTTGCACCTAGCTGCAGAATTTCATGCAATAAAATTATTGCAATTTTTCACAAAATCTTTTCTATCATGCCTCCTATCGACATGCCACGTGAGAACAGATGGAGCTGAAATCCTGATACGAAGACAGGACAAGAACTGAGCAGACAGAAAAAGATCTGCAAGAGATGCAAGACAGAATACGAGGAGGAAAACGGGTATCCGGTATGCAACTACTGTCTTGAATATCTTGATAACTGGGAGTGAAAGTGTCAGCCAGATTTGATTATGTGTTGTATCTGGGGCTTGCCAAATTTGAAGGTCGTGGCAGGACTGTGGCAGCAAACTAAAGGTCTATTCCTCTACTTCACACGATTCTTTTATTGTTTTACAGCATTTTTTGCAGTAGATTCGATCATCACAACCGCACCAGTCGCCAGAACCACAGACGATGCAGTGAAAATCAGTCCTGTCGGAAAATTCAGGTTTTATCCGGAGACTCGTTCCAGTCAGGCCTCCTGGTTTATCCTGTGCAACGTAGTTTCACACATGACGCATTGTTTACCATTGTATGGTATAAACAACCAATACACTTTTCAAAGTTGATAACGTTCATACGAGAAAAGGCCAGCCAACCCGAAAAATCTTGCACACAAAAATGATTTTCTGATTGAAAGGCTTGGTATCGCAGTTTATTTGCGTTTGAGGGTTGTAGTTATACCATCGCCTTGTTCAAAGTTCGAATTTTAGTTTCCTTAACGCACGGTGTCTTTTATTGATGTCGGAAATCAGGTCCTTTAATTCATCATGTTCCATGCTTAGGCGCTTCCAATCTTCCCAATTCGCCGAATTTAGGGTGGTTCGACTATTCGTTTGGCAAAGCTTTCTTCTATGCTTGAAAAATTCCTTCTCCAATTCATTCTTTTTTAAAACCAACGCGCGCATATCCAGCAAAATCCTGCCAGCGATTATACGCCCTATCTTCGAACGTGGCATCGCCGACAAGGTTCCATCAGCCCCTCCTTGAGCGTGCAATTGCCTCAAGTATGACCCCTGCAAGCCTTGTCCGTTTTGCCGATGACATTAGCAGTGCAAGGTCTCTTGCCACTACGATTCCTATAATTTTGGCATCCTCCACTACCGGTATCCGGCGTATGTCGTGTTTCATCATCAGATCGGCCACGTCCGTCACGGTATCCTGAGGTGAGGTGTAGATGATGGGTCTTGACGCTATCACCCTCAGGGAAAGTTCCCCCAGTCTCTTGTCAAAAACGGACGTTTCGCACAGGATGTCTCGCTCAGTTACTATTCCAAAAGGTTCACCATGCTCAGTCACAACAACGTATCCCACACCTTTTTGTATCATGAGGTTTGTGGCATCAAGCGCTGTTTTGGCATGATCAAGAATTGCAACATCTCCTTCCATTATCTGTGTCACTGGTATGGCGGTCTGCTCGTAAATGGCATCAATGGCATTCTTTCGTATGACGCCGTCAATTATCCTTCTTACCTCCATAATGTCCATCTTTACGGTCTGTGCAATCCGCTCGACCGGAAGGTCGGAATATAGGTAAAGCGAGTTTATGATGCTTATCTTTCCTTGGTTTTCCCATGCACTTCCTAGTTGGATTGCCATTACAAAGAAATTTCAGCCTCAATACTATTTAGTATACAGCACGAAGATGCAACAATTCTAATGCATTGCCTTTATCAGAACGGATGATGAAAAGTAGATTATGGCATTACGGAATAGGGTCTTGCACCGGGTCGCAAACCTTGGAACCTTGAAGGAGAGGAAACTCGTTAGGGCAAGGTTTGAAGGTAAACCCATACTGCTTGTCAGAATAATGAACAACGTTTTTGCATTAGAATCTAGATGTGGAGAAGGATGCAAGTCACTTGCCTCGGGCATAGTGGAGGGTTTTTACATACGATGTCCATGGTATCATGAGTATTACGATATACGCACGGGAGAACCTCTCGGTGTACTGCAATGCAAATCCGGGATAAAGACCTACAAAACGAAAGTAGATGAAAAGACAGGGGACGTCTTCGTTTATCTGTAGGATGGTCGGGACTGGAAAAACAGATGGCTCGTGAAAAAAAGGAAGCAGGGATGTCATTTTGGATTCCTAGGGCTGTGGATTTCCCCTTGCAAGCGGAGTTGGTCGGACCCGGCTTAGTAAACAATGCTGCGAAGATCGATATACTAGTATCAAAACTGGAGAAGGGTTAGGTAATTTACTTGCATGTAATTTTTGTTGTGGGTCACTCTACTCGTACGATAAAGTCATTCGTAGATATGTTGAAGGCCCACTCTATTGACCTTGTTGTAGATATCAGGACAATACCAAGGTCAAGACACAATCCGCAGTTTAACATGGACTGCCTGAAGAAGAGTCTAAGAGCCAATGGCATTGGTTACCTCCACATGGGAGGGTTGGGAGGTCTTAGGCATCCGGATAAAAATTCGAAAAACATGGGATGGCTGAATCCTTCGTTTCGCGGCTTTGCAGATTATATGCAAACAAAGGAGTTCAATTCATCCCTTAGGGAATTGATTGCATTGGGTAGGAAAAATACCGTTGCAATCATGTGTGCAGAAGGAAACCCTTTTCGATGCCATAGATCACTTGTGGCAGATGCACTGATTGTGCGGCATGTCAAGGCTTTACATATTGCAAGCAAGAAATCATCTAGAGAACACGTACTCACCCCCTTTGCCAAGATAGAGGGGAGGAAGATAACATATCCGTGATACGTATGATAAGGTACAAAGTGTCAAGAAATATGACGATTCTTTTTGTGGGCATCAATCCTCATCCTGGCTCCTTTAGGCGAGGCATTCCGTTTTCCAACAACAAAATGTTCTGGTATCTACTGAACAGGTCTGGCAGCATAAAGGAGAAAATTGAAGACCTTAGGGATGATGCAAAATTGAAGGGATTCTATTTGAACAGATTCAACCAGAAATACGGGTATGGGTTTTTGAATGTCGTAAACAGGCCAACTGTTGACATATCAACATTAAGAAGAGGCGAGGAGAAAATTGGCAGGAGGAGAATATTGGACGCAATTGAGAAATATAGTCCAAGGGTTGTGTGCTTTATAGGGAAGGTGGCGTATGAAAAATTCTCGGGCACCAAAGATTTTGGATTCGGCTGGCAGGAAAAGATTTTTGCCTCAGATTCATTTGTAATGCATTTTCCATTACGGGGGAAGGCATCTGTTAGAATAAAAGACCTTAAAATGGTAATGAATGCATTGTGATGTCCATCGGAGACCCTGTTACAAGGCATGCGTCTCTTGACTTTCATTTTTCATATGGTAATCCTGAATTTTAACAAAAGGACACGAATTTTGGGCCAAGGTAAAATGCTAGTGGCCCGTTGAGTTTCCGGAAACCTGTGGATGGAATTCTACAAATGGGAGTACACTTGACTGGGGGGCATACCCCTGCTTGCTTGCATTAAAGACGGTGTAAAACTCCTTTTGTTGTACTGGTATGACTGGCATAAGCATGCTTCCGGAATAAGACCCCTTATCATCGGTGATCCCAGAGAATTTCTGATAGATGCCGCCGTATTTGTCATAAACGGTAGCGTTAATCTTTACCCCGGGTATTCCGCCGTAGAATTGACCTATGTCTCTGTCAGGGTTTGTCTTGGGGTCAAAAATCTTAACTGTAAACGCATACACGTGGCCCATTGTGATGTGGTCATAATGAACGACAAGCATCTGCATCGGCAGCAACAAATCCGCTTTCTGGTCACTCAAAGCGGAATTGACATCGTTTTTGGTAAGCGCGCTCCCGTCAGACAGCAACGGGTGCGTATGTAACTGGCTTGTCAAAATTACCCCTAACAATGCCATGGCAGAAATCGAAATGACAATCTTTTTGTTCGTGGATTTGAAGATGATTTTTCAAGTTTTATAGCATGAATACGAATTTCATACTTGATAATTACCTATGCGGAAAACCACTGTAATGTCTATGGCTGGATTTAATCTGTACGTGTCCACTTCTCATCCTAAACTTTATTACAAATGATTCCATCTTTCCCGTGTGAACGAAGCGTATGTCCTGCTAAACGTAGATTTCAAGAAACAAAAAGACGTCATACAAATGGTAAAGAAGATATCTCCAGTAAAATCTGTAAGGACCACGTATGGAATATACGATATCCTGGTTGTATTAGAGTCAAATAGCATGCAGGAAATAAAGCAGGCCATAGACGAGGACCTGCATAAGATAGAAGGAATCACAAACCTCACATCGCTTATCACAATTAGCTGACTTGGTCCAAAATTACGAGGTTGTCATAGTTGGCGCGGGACCTGCCGGTCTGTCTGCCGGGATATTCGTGGCAAGGCAAAAGGTTTCTTGCCTTGTAATTTCGAAGGATCTGGGAGGGCAACTGAACCTAATTCCCAAGCTTGAAAACTATCCTGGTACGCTCATGTCAAGCGGACCTTTGCTTGCAAAAACGCTGGAGAGCCAATATCTTTCCTTTGGTGGGGAATTAACCTATGACACGGTGGAGCGAATCGAGGAAGATTCCGAGGGCCTAAGGATAAAGGCCAGCCGTTCCGAATACTCTGCCAAGGCAATAGTCCTTGCACCAGGCAAAGTCCCAAACAACCTGGGGGTTGAGAATGAAACTTCATTCGCTAACAAGGGGGTGCATTATTGTACCAAATGTGATGCACCATTCTATCAAGGAAGAGTGACTGCAGCCGTGGGTGTTGGCGGGTACCTTTTGGAATCAGGAATCTTGCTTTCCAGGATGGCATCAAAGGTATACTTGATTTACAAGGGGGGTGCGCTCGGCGGCGACAAGGACCTGATTGCATCGATTGAAAAGAAAGAAAACGTCCAGCTGGTACCGCAGTCTAGTGTCAAGTCGTTGTCTGGAACCGGAACCCTGCAATCTATTACTATATTGGACAACTCTGGAAAGGAGCAGACGGTCCAGGTCGACGGGCTCTTTATCGAAATGGGTTCAAAAATTAACCTTGATTTTGTAAAACATCTTGTCAAAATTAATACAAAAGGCGAGATTGAGGTTACTGAGGGTGGCAAGACGTCGCACCCGGCGATTTTTGCAGCGGGTGATGCAACCAGCATCCCCTACAAGCAAATCGTGGCTGCGTGTGGCGACGGGGCTTCAGCCGGGCTGTCGGCCTTTAACTATGTCGAGAAATTAAAGGGGCGCCCTGGCATAAGGTCAGACTGGAAGAAGACGATAGGGGATTCCGTTTTCCACTACTAGGGGCATTTTATATCGAAAATTCCCACGCCGTGTATCTGGGCGGCCTTTCAAGGTTTGTTTAGCAAGGGCCCATTGCGCTTTATTGGTGTCGTAGGCTACGCAATCAATTGGCCCCTGCCTCAAACTCCTCGCTTCCATGGGTCTTTCTCGCTCTAAAGCAAGTCTGTTTAATTCAGTCACACAACCAAATGTTAAACCGGCATATGTAGCAAGGGCGTTGAGCCAGCAAACACGGGATGACAGGCCAAAGCCAGGCCAGACTGGGGAAATAGTGGAGAAGGAGCTAAACGAGCTTAATATTGCAGAGCGGGAGCTTCTTGAGAAGGAAAAGCACCTAAACCACCTCACGTCGGAATCCATAGAGAAGCTTAAGGAGGTGTCAAAGATTAACCAGGATCTCCAGAACCGCGTGAGGTCGTTGCAGGACCTAAGCCTCTCTGTGAATTCAAAGAACGACGAGCTGAAGCGGGCAAACCAGGAGCTTGAAAGGCAAAAAAACCAAAACCGCATTATAAGCATTGAGCTTCAGACCAAGCTTGAAAAGGTGCTGCAGAAGGAAAGGGAGCTGGCACTGCAGCGCGACCTTTTGGCAAAACAACTTGAGGAGACCACAAAAGACCTTCTCAAGGCGGAAAAGTTTGCAGTGGTTGGAGAACTTGCCGCGCGTCTTGCACACGACCTAAGGAACCCGCTTTCCGTCATAAAAAATACCATGGATATAATGTCGGCAAAGCCGAATATGAGGATCGAGGAGAGACTCCAGTATATCTCCAGGTTCCAAAGGGCTGTACAGCGCATGTCACACCAGATCGACGACGTCTTGGATTTTGTGAAAAAGACCGACCTTGTCTTGCACCCAACCACGCTTTTCTCAGTTATGGAGGGAGCCATTAACGGTTTGATAGTGCCTGCAAGCGTAAAGATAGTAAAACCGCAGCGTGACATGCCGTTAAACTGCGAGCCAAGAAAGATGGAGGCGGTGTTTTCAAACCTTATCCTAAACTCGATTCAGGCAATGGACGAGAGGGGAGAGATTAGAATACGGGCCTTTGACCTTGGGACGAACTTGAAAATCGAATTTGAAGACACGGGCCCAGGAATCGCTCCGAACGTAATTACTCGACTTTTCGAGCCGCTGTTTACAACAAAACTTACTGGGACGGGACTCGGACTTTCAATTTGTAAAAACATTATAGAACAGCACGGTGGAACAATCACGGTCCGGTCGCCCCCGACCGTATTCACTGTCTCCATGCCAAAGACAATCCATCAAACGCATGTATAGCAGTGAGATAGCTTGTAGATACCGTACAAGCTATCGTTATTGTGCCTTCTCAGGCGAATATCAGTATGGAAATTGCTGATAAGAATCTGGCAGGTGTGGGGGGATCTGCTATTAAGGCGATCGTAATAGACGATGACATAGATGTAAGAGACCTGTTTGTAGAATTGCTCAAGATGAATAATGTGGAAATTGTAGGGGTGGGGGCAAATGGAAAAGAGGCAGTGGACCTATTCCTCGCTCACAGGCCCGCATTCGTCTTCATTGACTACATCATGCCAGAGTACGACGGCCTATATGGCGCAAAAAAGATCCGCGAGGTCGATCCCAGTGCAAAAATCGTCCTCGTCTCAGGATCATATTTCGAGGAAGGGAAGCTTGACGACACGGTAAACGCGATCCTAAAAAAACCAATCGAGATAGGCGATGTTGTGAGCACCATAAACAAGATGGTCTGTTCGCTGAACATCCAATGAATGACAAATTTTGCGATACCTTAAGCTGCAATATCGGTGATTCCGCCTTTTGGGGAACTCCAGACGTCGTGCCGGATAGCTTGAAATAAGTCTCGCCTTGCAGGAAATCCACGAAAAAAAATAATCTTGGAGTGATGAGTTTTGTGATGGCCGCGATAGGTTTTGTTCTCATCATATTCTCGTTTTTCAACATAAAGAGTCCGAGTTACCAATCCTACACCGAGGCGGCATTTGGGCTACTTGTCGGATCCATAATAAGCGGCGCGATTGCAAAGCGAAAGTCAAAGCAGGCAGACAAGGGAACCTGAGCGCCAAGGTTAGTGTCGTACTGATTTCTGGGAGGCATTACAGCTTTCTGCCGCATCTGGAGCAAAACATGGCCCCGGGTCTTGCCAAGGTCCCGCAAATGCATGTGGTAGCCTTGGGGCCCTTCTGCATCATGTCTGCCCTCTGAAGGGCCGCAGGAGAGATGAATGAGGCAATAGAGTGTCCCGGAGGCTGAGTCTGGCCGACACTTCCTGAAAGATCCTCTATCTTTACAGTGCCGGTTCCCCTGGCCGTTGCCTTTCTTATCTCAAACACGGCCTTTAGTGCCAGAAACTCCAGTGCCGAAAACCTCATTACGCCAACCTCGATATGGCTGAAAAATTCAGCCTCTGACATATTTCCAGCCTTGAACGAGGAATGTGCCGCTACAAAAGATTCTCTAATCTGGTCATAACCCCTGAATATGTACTGCAGCTTGTCAAAGGTAAGGGCAAGGGTATCCACGTCTCCACCAAAGGCCATTTGATATTTGGGAAAACATATCCATTAATTATTTTTAGGGGTTTCCTTCAATACGCCTCAAAGGGTTGCAGGCAAGGCACATGCTCAGGTAACTATCTTGAACATTATGTTCCTTTGCTTGAGGTTTGCAATCAGCCTCTCGGCATGCTTTGGGCTTTCTGTTTCAAGACTGAGGGTTACGCCGGCAGTGCCTGCCGGTATGTTGGAGCTCAGCCTGTCGTGTACTACTTCCACTATGTTTACGCTCAATGATGATATGACATCGACTACCTCCTTTAGGGCCCCAGGCTTGTCGGTAAGGACGATGAATATCTTCACCATCCTTCCCATCTCGGTTAGGCCCTTGGCTACAATCTGCCCTAGCAGGTACATGTCCACGTTTCCACCTGATAAGATGGGGACGATTTTCTTGCCCTTTGGAGGCTTCCTTCCAAGCAGGCAGGCAAGGCCTACGGCTCCGGCAGGCTCCACAACAGTCTTTGCCCTTTCCATAAGCAGGAACATGGCCTTTACTATTTCGGAGTCGTCAACAAGGACAATGTCATCTATCAACTCATCTATTATCTTGAACGTGAGTTCGCCCGGGCGCTTGACGGATATTCCGTCGGCTATGGTGCGCTGGCCCCGAATCGACTCGAGTTTTCCAGAATCGACAGACTTTTTCATTGCGGGAAACGCAGATGACTGGACGCCGATTACCTTGACATGGGGTTTTTTAGATTTTACAGCTTTTAGTATCCCTGCAGCAAGCCCGCCACCGCCTATTGGCACATAAATCTCATCTACATCGGGAAGATCCTGGAGGATCTCAAGGCCTATGACGCCCTGGGCTGCAATGACGGTCTCGTCATCAAAGGCATGTATGATGCTTGCTCCAGTGGATTTGGAAATTTCCTGCGCCTTGGACCATGACTCGTCATATATTGTACCATGCAGAACGACGTTAGCCCCGTAAGCCCTTGTTGCGGCAACTTTTGCGGGCGACGCAGTAACCGGCATGACTATTGTGCACGGGATTTTTTCAAGCGCCGATGCAAATGCCACTCCCTGCGCGTGGTTTCCCGCGGATGCGGCAATCACTCCCTTTCTTTTCTCCTCGGGCGACAACGTGGCAATCTTTGCATATGCGCCTCGTACCTTGAAGGAGCCTGTCTTTTGGAGGCATTCGGATTTCAGGTAGACTTGGGCTCCAAGCATCTGACTGAACGTCCTTGAAAGTTCAAGCGGCGTGCGACGGATTACGCTACCCTGTATCCTTTGTGATTTCAAAATGGAATCATATGATAAACTCAACACGATCTCAACTTCAGTTACCGTATATTTGGTTTCTTAAATAGGGTTCTGTTGGAAAACCTGATGCCAAAACGACGCCGCTTGCGCGTGCTGTGTCCAGTGCAACGACATGCAGATTGCCAGAAAGCAAGCATGTTGCAGGTACTAAAATGCGTGACCCGCCGCCTTCCGACGAAGCAGTTGAAAATCTGTATGAGGCGCGTACAACCAAAGATGGCTTTTGCGGTTGACACCTTAAATAGCAAGGGACAAAAACCGGTTTATCATTTCCTGTTTTAGGGGAAATATGATGCAGAAATTTTATACTCTGTTTCAAATTCGATAAGATTTTCAACGTTCCGGAAAAGGCTAAATATCATTTGACCGAGATCACAAATCAAAGTCAGGAGGTCGGTTTTGCGTCAACTCCCCAATATCTGTGGCGCAAAGCTTCAGTTCCACGACCTCCTGACTTAAAGTACTAACAGATAAAAAAAACTAGGATATAAAGAATTTTTCAAAATTTCAAGGCTTGGATCACATCATCCATCCTTGCAAGCAGTTTTTGTTTTGCCTTGTCTGAAATTTTTGCAAGGTTGATGTTTCCCTCCCTTGAGTCCTTCCTCTTCTCATACTCGAGGTTGAATATGCACATGCATCCCTCCTCCGCTCCAATCATCCTCATCTCGTCAATCATCACAGGGCTTGTATGGTAAACCTCTATGAGCAGTTTATCGAGCTCCCCAAAAAGCACGTCGCGTCTTTCAGTGAGATCTTGGACCTTCTTATGGTTTGACTTGAGTGCCTCATCTAGGCCCCTGGTAAGATCCTCGTGCTCAAATAGAATCTCGAAGAGTTTCTGCTGGTCTATATTGTCATACCCTGCCGCCTTTAGTCTCTCTTCTATCATCTTATCGCCCTCGGGCGCCACTTGGGCCTCGAGCTCCTTGAGGGTGTCGCTTATCTGTGAAAGCTCCTTCTGTATCTCGATTACCTTGTGGTCAAGCCTGTAGAACAACAGGGCATGGTACTGAAGGGTCATGTGACCTGATAGTGCGTACCTTTCCTCCATTGTCTCGAACTTGATGAATACCCTCCTCAAATCCTGGTCTGAGGTAACCGAGACACCGTTTGAAGACCACCCTTCGAGCCTCCTTAGAACCCCCTCGTAGAACATTCTGGCAAACCCCGGATCGAAGGACTCCTGGTCCGAAACAGTTCCGTCTCCCAGCATCACCTTGACTGGGGCTTTGCTGGCAATCTCCTTTACGTGCTCGAGAAAGAGCGCTCTGGCTTGTTCAGCCTTTTCAGAAAGCGACTTTACGAATGGATCTTGCGAGTTTGATGGTATTTGCACGGTTTTTTCTCGATTTCTCTTAAATAAAATTGATAGGTAGTTTAAATATTCAATTAGTGCACTTTTTGGTGTAAGCGATGGCAAAGCCCTCATTTAAGAAGATAATTTGCTGGAACTGTGACGTAGAAATAGTTCAATACTTTGATATAAAATACAAGGGGGAAAGGGGGCAATGCCCGGTATGTGGGGTCAATTTTCCATTGGATTGATGGTTAATGAGTGAAGAAACAGGCGCAAAACCAGAGGACAAGATTCCGACAAGCAACATAGTGGACATGATGCTAAGCGGCGGCAAGACGGGCCTGCTTGACACCGAGTCCCTTATCAAGGAGACCCAGAAGCGGGTCTGGAGTTCGCTGAAGAAGGGGTACGAGTATCTCTATTCGGAGGATGAGTCAGACCAGTTCCTACGCGAACATGTTTCCCAGAGGATGCACATGATTGTAATGTTTGTAGATTTGGTGGGTTCTACAGAGATGTCACTTATTCTGCCAGCAGAAAAGCTAGGCATAATCATAAGCTCATTCTCCCAAGAGATGAGATATGTAATCAAGAATTACGGCGGTTACGTCCTAAAGTATGTGGGGGATGCCGTAATCGGATACTTTGTGGCAGAGGAAAATCCACTAGTGGTCTCTGACAACGCCGTCAACTGTGCAAAGACAATGATCGATGTAATAGAGCGCGGCATAAACCCAATCCTAAGCGAGTATGACTACCCGGAACTCCGCGTGAAGATCGGGATGGACTTTGGAGAGAACGCGATAGTGCGATACGGATCGGACAAGGTAAGATCGCATGTGGACATATTGGGACCTGCCGTTAGCATTGCCGCAAAGATAACCGCGCTTGCACGGCCAAACCAGATATTGATTGGTGAGGATGTCCATGAAAAACTCCACCCGTCACTGAAGGACCTCTTCAAGAAGGTGGAGTGGCACGGAAACCAGTGGAACTACCACGACAAGGAAACTGGAAAAATCTATGGTGTCTATGCGTTACATGTCTAGACGGTGAAATTGTCGGGACACTCGATATGCTCGTAATGGTGATCGGTGAACTTTTGGTCAATAACATACATTACGATTTTGTACAAATCGGTAGAAACTATGTTTTTTTTACACTTTACGCAGTTCATCGATACCGTTTTTGACATTTATTTGATCTCGATCAGGCCATTCTATAAGGATCTGCGATCAACGTATTTTGATAAAAAATGACCGACACTTGACATATGGGGTTATCTAACGCCCGGATTCCTGCGCAAACATGAAATATGGGCCGGCAGAATTCCCGTCCATGTGGGACTATTTCTACGCAAGGCGTGCCTTGGAATTGGGTCAGTCCCTTGACATGCTGAACTCGCCATTTGCGTTCCCTAGGATGCCTCCGAGGGCAAACTCTCCTTTTGGGATATCAAATACAGGCAAAATAAAGGATAGCATCGTGCAAGACAAGGACCTCATGATGAACCGCCTGAACAGTCACCACACGATGTTCCAAAGATACGCCGCAGGACTTTTTGACCTAGCACCTGGGGCACTAATGCCAGGTCACCCAGTCCACAACATGAGGCAGACAATTGATGGCCTCAAGGAAGAAAACGAAAAGCTGCGACGGGAAAACTCGGCCCTCAAAACAGGAAAGGGCAAGGAAAAGAAAAACTAGGACGAACTTATAAGGTCAGAAATTATTACAAATGGTATGAGATCAACGCCGAGCCAAAAGTGGGGTGAGGAAATCTCCCTATACAAAAAAAAGTGCCAGAAAATTTTAGGCATGTCTCCGGCAATCCGATATGTCGGACTGATAAACCAGTATGGTAGGACCCTTACCGGAATGATAAGGCCAGGTACAAAGATACTCCTTAGGCCAGACCCGGCAAGAAACGAGTTCTTCCTTGTTTCTACTGTCTTCAACATGCGCAACAAGATTGACTCTGCAATAGGGCCGCTTGATTATGCCGTATTCAGGCATGAGAAGGTCATCCTACTTGTATTTCATAGCGTGGAGGGAATCTATTACGTCTCCATGAACAAGAGCGTAACGGATGACGCCATGGCAAAAATTGTAGCGAAAATCAAGAAGGTTATCTAAACCGGCGCAAACCCGTGGAAACCACGCGCCTGCTGGGGACCGCCCTCGCCAGATGGCTCGAACAATGATATCATGTACTTGTCCGGGTCTAACACTATGCAGTTTTTACCCGCCTTGTGAGACTCGATATCGCGGTAAACTGCGACTTTCTTTGACTTGAGGTCGGAAACTGCCGATCCAATGTCGCCTACTACTAGGCCAAGAACTATGCCGTTTTCTATCGAAGTTCCAGTATTGATTGGTCGTGAGGCTGGATGGAGAATAAGCGTGGCTCCGTCCCTCCCAAGTTCGGCCCAATCACCGTGCTTGTTCTTTACCGGAAGGCCGATTACATTGCTATAAAATTCGACAGATTTCTCAAGGTTTGAAACCGCGATTATGACGCTGCCGAGGTGTTTTATGTTCATACACCTCCTTAAGAGCCCAATGTTAAAACTATTATGTTATACCACTTGGACCATGGTTTCGGTCCTTTCTACGCCCCTTATCCCTTGTATCTCGTTTGTGACCTCCTTTATCTGTGCGAGTTCTCCAACCTCTATCAGGGCAACCGCGTCAAACTGGCCACTTACTGCAAAGGAATCGTAAACTGATTTTACCATGCGGAGCCTTGCGGCAATCAATTTTTTAGGGGATTTTACCAATACTACGGCTTTGACCATCCCAAATCCACCTCCACCTCTATGAGGGTTTCCGTCGAGACTATCTCTTTTATCCTTTTGAAGTCTATTACCGTGTTATTTATCTCGTCCATGGTCCCCTGCATGACCACGATTATGTCAGCCCTCCCAGTGACCACCATTATCTCCTTGATAGTCTTCCTGACCTTCTGAAGGGCCTTGATGACGATATCCACCTTTCCGGGTTTGACGGTAATTAGGCACAATGCCCTCATATCCTTTCTGTTCTGGTGTTCTAACGGATAAGTTTTTATGATTTTTGGGCCGCCAGGCACCGGATTCTAGTCGTCGCCTGCTTCTTGGGATCGAGCTTCTTCCAAGTAGGCTTTTCTTGCCTCAAGTTCTGCTTCCTTGTCCACGTCCGTATCGTCTTCGACTACAATAATTCCTGTATCTTCCTCAACGACATCCTCCTTTAGCTTGGACTTTTCCTTAGCCTTTACCTTGGAGGCCTCCTTCTTTTTCGCCTCTTTTTTTGCCGGTTTTTTTGTCTCCTTTTTCTTTTCCTTGGCCATTACGACGATTAACCAACAAGGTGTATCATCCTTTTAAACTTGTCTTATCGGGTATTAAAAGGAAAAAAATCTCTTTTAAAAAGATCCAGCTGGACAGGATGTACTACTTTAGCTGTTTTATTTTCTCGATGATGCCGTGGTGATCAGAGGTGGGCTCGGTTGAAAGGATGAGTATTCCGTCTTCTTGGAATATCGTTAGGAGTTTTACTTTTCCTTTTGACTCTACAATCCAGTCGGTGTTACCCATCTTGTCAGTGAACATCTTGTCCATCATTGCCTTTACCACTACCTGGTGGTGGGCAAGGTCTGCAAGCTGCTTGTCAAGCAATGGTATCACACCGTCCTTTCTTGCTGAGGAAACCAGTTGGTCGTTGACAATCTTTCCTGCAAACCTTATCTGCGGGTCAAGTTCGAGAATTTTTTTGCAATAGTTTGTCATGTTGGTGGTACTCATGGATGTTGTCTCTTGTTAGATATGTTCGGCACTCCCTTTATTTAAAATAGCGAATGGCGCTTTTGAAAACAAAAGGCATTTTTATTAATAATAGACAGCCCATAGGTCTCATGGACAGTCTGAGGAGGGTGGCAATAGTGCTTGCCGCAGTGGCCGTGGTGGGCGCACTTGGAATCCCTTTGGGTGACCCGAGGTTTGTGCCGCAAGCCGTGGTTCTTGAGGGTTCCTTCGTGGCCCTGGCGGTTTTGTCTGCTAGGCACTATAGGCATGTCTATATTCCTAACTTTGTCATCGCGGCAATAGTAATTGCAGGAAATAGCGCCTTCTACAAGCACATCGAGATAATGACGACGCTCCATCCCCTTTACAACGCAATAGTGCTTATCACGGGGGGATATGTTCTACAGGGACTCCTGATCTTTACCAACATACTTGCATACCAAGAAAACAAGCGCGTAACCCTCCGCAGCAAGGCAGGCTAGTATCAGTCCAGGTTTAATTATAAAAGTGCCACCGGCGGGACTTGAACGCGCGACAGCTCGGTCTTCAGCCGAGTGCTCTCCCGGGCTGAGCTACGGTGGCACATTCGTAGTCCTTTTAGGGGGGAATTAAAATGTGTCTTTCTTTTATTTTTTCCACGCAACGTCCTTGACCTTCATTCGGCGGTTTGCGGTGCGTGCGATTACAAAAAGAAGATCAGACAACCTGTTGATGTACACTTGGCACAAATTGTTAATTTTTTCTTTTTCAGAGGCTTCGATTATGTTTGCCTCCGCCCTCCTGCAAGTGGCCCTGGCAAGATGGACCCGCGAGGCAATTTCGCTCCCACCGGGGAGTATAAAGTACGTGATTGGGTCAAGCTCGACCTCCAACCTGTCTATTTGTGACTCGAGATACTTTGTCATTTCCTCAGTCACCCTTCCCCGGGTATTCTCTAAGTCGGGATTGGCAAGGTCGGATCCTACGACAAACAGGTCGTTTTGAATCCTGGTCAGAAGGTCGCGCAGGTCGGGGTCAATCTCCGCAGCAAGAACTACGCCGATTGCCGAATTGGTCTCATCGACGGCGCCATATGCAATAATCCTTGGACTTGATTTTTTTACCCTCTTGCCTCCTATCAGTCCGGTTGTACCGTCGTCGCCTGTCCTTGTGTAGATTTTCACCAACAGGTATCGGAGCAATCCGTCGTTTTTATCTTGTTCGAATAACAGACAAAAACCTAAAACCTCTGAGATCCTAGAACTAATCGTTGACCCTTTCGGAATTCTTCAACATTGTATCGGAACTGAAGAAAACGCAGCGAAAAGGTTGGAAGGAAAAGGTTGGAATAGAAAGGCCAGAGTCCGTAGCCGACCATTCGTACGGTGTTTCAGTGATGGCGATGGTCTATTCCGACATGGAAAACCTTGACACGACAAAAATGCTGCGGATGGCACTGTTGCATGACCTTGCCGAGGCTGTGACAGGAGATTTCATCCCGGGTGAGATTTCAAGGGAGAACAAGAAGGTCGTGGAGTCACAGGCAATGGAAGAAATTCTTTCAAAACTTCCGGCACGACTTGCAGAAACATACAGTATCCTGTGGAAGGACTACTTGGAATGCGGGTCTCCAGAGGCTGCCTTGCTACACGAGGTTGACAAGCTTGAGATGGCGGTGCAGGCCGCGAAATATCTGGGCGAGGGGTATCAGAAGGAAAGGCTTGAAGAGTTCCTCGAGTCGTCTCGCAGAGAGATAAAATCAAAGGATTTGCTTGCCCTACTTGACACGCTATGATATAAATACAAAGTTTTGCTATCTGACTCCGTGCAGTACTTTGCAGCCCTTAAGATTGGCGAGAAACGCGTAAAGGAGGCAAGGGAGTACCTCAACAAAATCTCCAACGGGCAGGCAATGCCTGCCCTTGCACTGCGGGATAACAAATCAAACATCTGGGAGCCGGTGGGTGCGGAAAATCTTTACGCAGTGCTCAATGACGCAGGCGGGTACGTCCTGACAGATGTGAGTGGCTTCATGGTAGTACTTTGCGATAAAAACGGCATTTCGAAGGCGATTGTCAGAGGTCTTGATACCGAGCGCAAGGAAGCAATAATCAAGTCACTCCAGTCAGACAACGTACCGGAGCACATGGGCGAGGTAGCCCTTCCTGTTTAACGGGCCGTCTCAAGAAGGGAGCAAAACGTACTTTAACAATACGATGGGAATCTGAGCTGGGAAACTGGTACCAATGATATTGTCACATCTAGAGAGACCAAGGGCAATCTATCTAATCGTGGCCTTGCTCTTCATTGGGTCTCTTGCGATTTATTCATACAGCCTGGAGGGCCAGCCGTGGCACGGTGACGAGATAACATACCTCGGATGGGGGGCAAATTACGTGAGCCTGATTTCAAAGGGAGACTATGGTAATCCGTGCCTTGTCACCTTGGATAACTGCAAAGACCTGTTCCACGTACCCGCATTTGGGCTCACATACAGTCCGGTGAGAAATCTGTTCATAGGTCTGCCTATGTACATTTTGGGAGCGGATAACGGCAATTTCTACAACTGGTCCTGCTACTGGGACTGTTACCACAAGGATGAAGGGCCGTCGATTTCAGAAATGACCGCGGGTAGGCTTCTGTCCCCCTTCTTTGGTGCCGGTGCAGTTGTCCTCGTATTTGTAATTGGCAGAAAAATGTTCGGCACAAGCTTTGGGATCCTTGCATCCCTTGTCCTTATGTTTTATGACATGTGGGTGTGGTACAGCCGTGAGATCATGGTGGAAATCCACTATGTGTTTTTCGCGCTGTTATCGATTGCCCTGCTTCTGCACTCCCTGGGGGGGCAAAGGATCAAAATCACGTATTTTACAGCGAGTGCCGTAGTTCTGGGGTTTTCATTGAATTCAAAGTTGTTGGCAGTCTGTTTCGCAGGACTGTTCTTCGGAATCATAATAATCAACAGGCTCTCCGTTCAGAGCGGCTCTGGAAGTAAAAGACGGATTGGAAGGGCCGCCCTGCTTGCCTCTTCCTTCTTCCTCATCTCGCTGCTTGGGATGTTTTTGGCAGAGCCGGGTTTTTACGTCAACCCGGTGGAGGAAATCAAGATCATGAAATCTGACATGGACACCTACAACCACGATGTCTGGTACATAGGATACCCAACAACTCAGAACCTCCAGCCAAAATCGCTTCACTCCCTATTCCAGTTTGCAGTCTTTCCAAGCTTCCTCGAAGACATACCTTCAGGCACTGCGCAGGACCAATGGGGTAGCCTTGGTTGGACATATCCTCCCACATATTCAAGCGTGCCAATGACGGTCTTCTTTTTTGCAGGGCTAGGGTTTCTTTCCTACAGGATCTGGAAGTCGCGAAACCTGATGGCTAACGAGATGCTGCTCCTCTTGTGGCTTGCATCGACGGTTGTCCTTACATTGGTGATAGTAAAGGACTTTTCACTTGAAAGGTACCTCTTGCCGCTCGAGGTGTCAGTGATCTTTATCTCTTGCTATGGGCTCTGGTCGTTTTTGCAAAGGTTGCAGGGAAACAAAATGCGGGTTGCCATCGCAGCACTTTTCGTGTTTGCACATTCGACGACCTCGCTCCTGTACCTGGACAAAATCTATTTTTCACCCGGCACCATGTGGGTGAACCCGCTTCATTATGGAACTCTTCAAGAGTCCATGGACAACCCGCTCACCTTGGCCGTTAACGCGGTTTTCGTGATAGTACTGGCCTCCTCCACGGTGTCAATACTGAGAAAATACAGATTTCAGAGATACGATATTAATAACAAAGCAGGGCAAGACCTTAAACGTTAAATTAGTACGGGCTGCAATTTCAGAAAATGGCCAAGTTTCAACACATGATAGAGGTCAGGGGACACCTCATAGACTCTATGATACTAACCAAGATTTTCGATGTAATCATGGATTTGCAGGGCGAGTTTCAGGTCCAGAAGTTTGTAGTTGGAAAGAAAAAGAAGGACGAGAGTTATGCAAAATTGCTCATCCAAGGTAAATCAAAGGAACACCTCAACCAAATACTTCAGGCAGTATACAGGGAGGGTGCAACCTCCAAGATCCAGCAGGAAATAACGCTAGAGACGGCAGCAAGGGACATGGTAATGCCAGACGACTTTTACAGCACAACCAATAACCACACCGATGTTTTCTACAAGGGAAAATGGATCCGTGTAGAAAACATGATGATGGACAAATGTATCGTCCTCAAAGGGAACAAGGCATTCTGCACTCCCATTCGCGATGTCAGGCGGGGCGACCTTGTGGTGATAGGGGAGCAAGGAATACGCATTACCCCGCCGGAAAGGCCCAGGGAAGGGGTAAACCTCTTCCAATTTATGGGGAGCGGCAGTTCAAGCGAGAGACCAACCCAGCACATTGCAAGGAGGGTGGCAGAGGACATCTTTAGGACAAAAAGGCAGAAGGGGAAGATCGTGCTAGTGGGAGGTCCGGCGATAGTGCATACAGGCGCGTCGGATTCCATTGCCACGCTGATTCGGATGGGGTTCATCGATGCGGTCCTTGCCGGAAACGCCCTTGCAGTTCACGATATAGAGTACTCTACGCTTGGAACGTCGCTTGGAATGAACGTAAAGGACGGAACCCTGGCAGTGCGGGGACACCGAAACCACATGCAGGCCATAAACTCCGTCTTCAAGGCAGGATCGATTTCAAAGATGGTGGCAAAAAAGGCCCTGACAAAGGGAATAATGTACGAGTGCGTGAAGAACGGCGTGCCGTTTGTCCTGGCAGGCTCGTTGCGTGATGACGGCCCACTTCCCGACGTCATAACGGACATGACAGTAGCCCAGAGGAGGTACAAGGAAATACTCAAGGATGCAAATATGGTCATAATGGTTGCGACCATGCTCCACTCCATTGCGACGGGTAACATGCTCCCGGCCGACGTAAAGGTTGTCGTAGTAGACATAAACCAGCCGACCGTAACAAAACTCATGGACCGGGGAACTTGGCAGGCCCTTGGGATAGTGACCGATGTTGGCGCATTCTTGCCTCTAGTAACTCAGGAAATTCAAAAACTAATCAAGAAGTAATTTAAAGGGCCGGGTTCGTAGAATAAAATTCACTCATTTTCACATCTGGTGTTGATGGTGACTTTTTTAAGATACTGGCTCTAGGGTATCGTATGCGATTAAAGGACAAGGTGGCAATAGTAACAGGCGCATCAAGCGAGATAGGGATCGAAATCTCAAAAAGGTTTGTCGAGGAGGGCGCAAAAGTGGTTCTTGTTGGAAGGAACAGGGAAAAGCTGGAAAAGGCAAGGGCCATGATAACAAATTACCAGCAGAATACTGTCGTTATCCCGTGCGACATAACAAACGAGTCGCAGGTTATCCAGACAATAAACCAAGTAAACGAACATTACGGCAAGATAGACATACTAGTCAATAATGCGGCTGCAATAAACGACCCGATACACTTCCATGAGATGAAGGAGACGGACTGGGTGAATCTTGTGAATACCAACCTTTTTGGAACCTTCAAGATAACAAAATCTGCCATCGTAAAGATGCTGGAAAACAAAAAGGGTTGCATCATAAACATCGGCTCGATCTCAAGCGAGAGGGCGATACCAAAGGTTCACCTCACGGTTTACTGTACAACCAAGGCTGCCATAAACATGTTTACCAAAGGAATAGCAATAGAATATGCGAGAAGGAACATCAGGTGCAACTGCATAAATCCCGGAATAATCAACGCGGGGAGCATAAAGCCATATCTGGATTACCCTGAGGCCAGGAAGGTCCTGCAGGAAAGACAGCCGATAAACAGGATTGGAGAGCCTGCCGACGTAGCAAACGCCGCGGTCTATCTTGCCTCTGACGAAGCAAACTGGATAACCGGCGTCATACTAAACGTCGACGGCGGCAAATCGTCATCAGAGGGATAGCCAGCCTAAAACTGCAGGAGGCCAGAAACCAAAGGGCATGCCGGGAATGCAAGTCTAGCTGGATATGGATAATGACTGAAATGCAAACACCTTAACTAGTAAATTTAATCGAGAGTCTTAAATAACTAAAATCCACCGTTTATTTGTTGAAATCCGTACCATTCCTCCTTGTTCTTGCGCTATCGGCAGGCATATTCACAGCGATCCCAGCACTCGCGCAGGCGGATTCTGCCATTACAGTAAAAACCGACAAGCAATCATATTCCGACGGTGATCAGATGGCAATCTCTGGTACCGTCGCCAGCCAGCTAAATGTCCCGATCTCAATCGTCGTGAAAGATCCTTCGGGAAATATTGTGCTGATAGGCCAAGTGACTCCGGGCTCGGACGGCACGTATTCTACCACTGTCACCGCGGGGGGAGATTTGTGGACTGCGGTGGGATCTTACGAGGTGGATGTAACTTATGGCAGTAAGGACAATACTGCCAAGGCCATGTTCCAGTTTGCCGGTTCTACCCTCACGACCCCAATTACCATTGAGGGTCAGGAGTACAATGCCACCTATAGGATAACAAACGGAAAGGTATTGGGAATTGTTCCGGACACTTCGGCAAAATCACTCACGGTACGCATTCAATCCTCGGGCAACGGAACTTTGTCGATAGACCTTCCACGCTCCATAATTGACGCAAAGAGCGGAGGGCAAGACGCTAATTATGCCGTGGAAGAGGACGGCAAGGTATCGCCATTTAACGAGACACGTTCGAATCCTACAAGCAGGACCCTTGCCATCCAGTTTGGACCTTCAACCTCCCAGATCACGATAACTGGAACCCAGATTATTCCCGAGTTTAGTGCGCTTGCAGCAGTTGTCCTTACAATTGCCATGCTCGGAGCGATATTTTGCTTCAGGCCGAGTTTCAATCCTGTCGGATAATGGAAACGTTTGTCATGGCGGTTTTCGTACACGCCCATGCGAATTATGTAAAGCCGAATTTCGTACTTAGATTGCCTTTTCGTCTTGTGCGCCTGAGGCAATGTCAATTGCGCGGCTGATTGGAGATATGAAAATCTTGCCGATTTTCGCATTATCCTTGATTATCTGAACGACGGCCTCCTCGTCCTTTTCCTCCACGATGACCTGGATGACATACTTGTCGCTGAACTCAGGCGTAAACATTTCCGTCCCCTTCGCAGCGTGGATTTTCGGACTGGTACTTTTGCCTCGGCCCCGAACCTTCATCACGGTAATGCCGCCAACGTGGATCTTCTTCAAACCGTCGCTTATTGCCTTGGTGTCGCCCTGCCCTACTACCACTTCAATTCTTATCATGGCAAAAAAATACCTCGGACACTAATTAACAATTGCGAAAAATGATCTCTAAATCACTTGTTCGCCCTTTTTCTCAGTGGGTATGTCAAATGCCTCGGAAATCGGCATGACAAATATTTTTCCGAGTTTTGCTTTTGAGCGGGCGATCTCAATCACCTCGCCCTTCTTCTCGTCAGGTACAATCACTTCCACGATGAATCTTTCGCCAAATTCTGGCGTGAAAATCTCGGTTCCTTTTGAGGCGTGGAGTTGCGGGCTGACCGTTTTGCCCCTTCCCCATCCCCTGTATGCGGTAATTCCGCCCACCGAGATTTTTTTCAGCGCGTCGCTGATTGGCCTTACATCATTTTCTGGAAGTATGATCTCTATCTTGATCAAAGTTGTAACAGAATCCTGATACGCATTAAAAAATCTTGTGCAAGATTATCCGGAGTAAAACTCGCAAAAAACCAATTAATTTTTATAATGCTGTTTTTTTAATAGAGAAATCTTGCCAATCGACACAGGAGACACCGCTTGGATGCTTATTGCATCCAGCCTTGTATTGTTGATGATCCCAGCTCTGGGACTTTTTGAGGCCGGCCTCCTAAGAAAGAAAAACACGGTCTCAGTTTTCATGCAGATTTTCTTCGGCCTTGCAATTCTTAGCGTAATGTGGTTTACTTTCGGTTTTAGCCTCTCATTTGGTCCAGACACGGGGGTTGGCCTCGTAGGAAACATGGACTGGATATTCCTCAAAAATGTACCCTATGATGCCGGCCTACACTATGCCCCCACTATTCCAGGCGTACTGTTTGCAAAATTCCAGATGATGTTTGCTACCATCACGCCCCTCCTGCTGACCGGCGCGATAGCCGAGAGGATGAAGTTTAGCGCATATGTCTTGTTCATAGTGGCCTGGAGCGGACTCATCTACTATCCCTTGGTTCACTGGGTGTGGGGAGGGGGTTGGCTTGGAAAAATGGGCGTGGTAGATTTCGCAGGAGGCATCGTCATACATACCAGTGCGGGAATGGGAGCCCTTGCTGCGGCATTGGCCCTCGGAAGGAGGCTCAACTACGGCCCGTCCATAATGATTCCGCACAGCATACCTCTTGCCGTTTTAGGCTCATCGCTTTTGTGGCTCGGATGGTTTGGCTTTAACGCGGGAAGCGCACTTGCCTCGGGCAGCCTTGCAGGAAACACAATCATAAACACGCACATCGCATCTTCCGTT
Organism: Nitrososphaerota archaeon; assembly: GCA_021325615.1. Classification (GTDB taxonomy): domain Archaea; phylum Thermoproteota; class Nitrososphaeria; order Nitrososphaerales; family Nitrosopumilaceae; genus Nitrosotalea. Next base: position 152,594 of record JAJPGU010000012.1, read on the forward strand.
TCTGCCCTAATCTGGGTAGGCCTTTCATGGATGAAGACCGGAAAGCCCAGCGTTATTGCCGCAATCAACGGTGCAATCGCGGGCCTTGCAGGAATCACGCCCGCCTCAGGCTATGTGAGCGTTGAACACAGTTTTGTGATAGGAATTGCCATTGGAATAATCTCATACCTCGGCGTAATCTTCTTCAAGGAGAAGCTGCACATCGACGACGCACTGGATGTGAGCTCAGTACACGGCGTGGCTGGAATCGTCGGCTCACTAGCAATAGGAATCTTTGCAAGCACCGCGGTCAACGCAGCGGGCCCGAACGGCCTACTCTTCGGAAACCCGCACCAGTTACTAGTGCAGTCCATAGGGGTCGGAGTGGCAGGGGTGATGGGCTTCTTTGGGACATTTGCCATACTCAAAGTCCTAGACGTGCTTATAGGCATACGCGTTTCGCCAAAGGTTGAGGAGGCAGGGCTTGACATCGAGGAACATGCCGAGCGGGCATATTCTGACGAAGACGAGTTCGGCAAGATGTAGGGCGTCCTACGCAGTGCTATAATTACAGCAAAGGCATCGGTATTTCTTCTGCCCGCCGCCGGTTCCTGCATCATGGACAATTTCCATCGGCGAGCCGCAGCGCGGGCAGTCCATTTCCTAGTTCCAAAAGAACTGGTCAAGCCCCATCTGCTTGGGGGCGCCAATCAGGGTGGCAAAATCAAGGTCCATGGAAGACAGTATCTGGTCAAAGGTGCTCTCCATAAACTCCATGTATTTTGTAGAGTCAATCTCGTCAGACCTTGCCATCTCGACTGGCTTTACCCCGGGCTTGTTGATTATCTTGACATATGATATGATGTCGCCTTTTTTTATCTCGCGGGTGGACTCGAGGAGCTTGGCTGCCCGAATGTGCTGTGGTACCGTCTTGACATATTCCGACGGCGCCTTGCTTATCATTACGTTGAATGCAAGCTCGTTGAGTGGGATCTGTCTTGCCTTGAGACGCTTAGCGTACTGGGAAATCATCTCGCCTATTTTCTGCTTTGATTGAGCAAAATCTCCCTCGGATTGGACATTTGAAAGAATTCCCAAAATCTCGTAGAAAAGGTTCCTGATGAATGGAGGCGTGTGGGACTTTTTTCCTGTGAGTCCTTTGACATCAACTTTGCCGTCCTTTTGAACGCCGAGGTAGTTCTTCTTCCTAGTGCTGAAAACTACATAGCGGTACTCCTTGTCAAGGTCAAGGTCTACGCCAAACTCGCCCTTTGCCCATGAAACTATCTTTTGTATCTGGTCTTTTGTTGGTCCCTTGAGGAACAAGCTATCCGTGTCAGAATAAAGAACTTCAATTCCTATGGACTTGCACTTTTCTATGGTTTCAATTATTGTGAATCTGCCAAAGGCAGTGGTGGCCTCTGCTACCGGAAGGCAGTAGAGCGGGAAAATCTCAGCCCCCATGACTCCGTAGCTAGCATTCAGGATGACCTTGAGCGCTTGGCTTACCACGGTGTAAAGCTGCTTTTGGTCCTCGCTAAGGGTCGGGTTCTTTGAGAGGCTTTTGTAGTAGTTGACCCTCAGGTCCCGCAGTGATCCTATCAGAATGGCGGTAAGGCCGTCCCTCTTCTTACAAACCCAGTGGGTGGTCTCGGGAATCAAGTTCTTCCGGCACTCGTCGTGGGTACACCTGACGGTCTCATATGAGAGGTTTCTTACCTTGATTATGCTTGGATACAGGCTCGCAAAGTCCATCACAAAAACGTTGAAGTGTATGCCCTCCTTTGGCTCGACAACAAGACCCCCCCGGTACTTCTTGTCCTTTATTACCGCCTCGGTTGACGCGGCAACCGACTTTTGCTCAAGCTCCTCCCTCCTTGGAATCAAAAAGTTGTGCCTCCTGTGCTCATAATAGAAGAGGCTGCGTATCCACTGCGAGACGCCCATCCTTGAGATGTCATCTATCGGCATCCTGCCAATCCTTGTGATTACCACAAGGAGGTTCATCAGCAGGTCGTTGTTAAAACTCGTGAGCTTCTCAGTTATTCTGGCGTCATTGAAGCAGTAGTTTGCCAGCTCGTACATCGAAAGGTCGTTTAGGTCCCCGTCATACTCTATCTTGGACTCGTCAATGAGGCCCTCGGCTATGCTGTTGAGTGAAAAATCATTGTACTTGTGGCTGAATGCGTAAATTTGGAATGAGCGGTTTGAAAACGCCCTGTAAAGGTCGATGTGTACGCCCTGCTTCAGGGTCGCCGAGTCCCTCATCATTATCAGCGGTATGTCCTTCAATTCAATACCGAGGCGCTCTGCCCTGTTGTACATGTACGGCATGTCAAAGTCATCGCCGTTGAAGGTTATTACAAAGGGATATCCAGTAATAATGTCAAACGACCTCCGAATCATGTCTGCCTCCTTGTCCTCGTCAAAGAACGTGACCTTGACGTCGGAAGGAATCTCGCTTGCCCCCTCCTTTATTGCAGCCCTCTTGAGCACGAAGACCTCTTTTAGGCCATCACTCCCGCAAAACCCTACGGCGGTAACCTTCCTGTCAGCAATCTTTGGATCCGGGATGCGCCCGGTCTCTGATTCAACCTCGATGTCAAAACTCACCCTGCGGATTTTCGGGATGGGCTGGTTGAGCAGGTTTGCCCATTGGGTTATGTGGTCTTGGAACCCCTTCTGGTCGATTATGCCTATGCTTGTAACCTTGTCGTAAAGCAGCCCCTTGAGGGCTATCTGAACCTCGTCTGGAATCTCGTATGAAAATTCCTTTAATTTTCCTCCCTCTATGGTGTAATAACTTCCCACAATCAGGCCGTTGTCATATAGGTAGTTCTCATAATACTTGATGTCGGACTCCCATGTTTCCATGGTGTTTCTTATGCTCTTGTCTGTCTGGGTTCCGCCGATGGCAAGGGGATCAGATACTATTATCTTTGTCATGTCGACAGTCCTGTCCTTTAGCAGGTCCTGCTTCTGTGTCTTCTCCAGCTTGATGACGTCCTTGCGTTCTGAAAGAAACGAAATTTCTTCCGGCATGAGCCTAGAATAGCAGTATGGCTTGTGTCCAGTGTTGTCTGACCAGAGAAGGACTTTCTGCGAGACTGGCTCGTAGAACTTTAGCACTGCCACCTTCTTCTGACCGTCGTACGTGGCAGAGACTAGGAGAGCGGGAGACATGGTAGTGGTTACTTCTTCGACGGCCTTGGTGTGCTGCATCTTTATCTCACTTGGGTATGAGGCTTGAAGCAGGTTCTTCAAGCAAAGCCTTTATCCAATACTTTATCCTCTCCCTGTCAAGTTTCACAACCTCCACCCCCGCTTCCTGAAGGAGGTCGTAATCCGTCTCAGGATAAGAGTCAAGGCAGACTATCCTCCTTACTCCTGTGGTAATGGCCATTTTGCTACACTCAAGACAAGTTACGAAGGTTGTGTAAAGCGTGGTGTCCTTTGTTCCTGATCCAACGCCTAGGATAGCACAGTGCATGATGGCATTTGCCTCCGCATGGTTGCATATGCACCTGTCAAGTGCCTCGCCTGATGCCACCTTTCCCTCTACCCGAAGTTGGCACCTTTTACAGCCTCCTTCGTAACAGTTCCTCACGCCGGGAGGGGTGCCGTTGTACCCCGTGGCGATCTGTCGGTGGTCTCGTACGATTACTGCACCTACCTGTCTAGTAATACAGTTTGAACGCAATTTAGCAAGCTCAGCTTGAAGCATAAAGTACTCGTCCCAAGTAGGACGCTCGAATTCCCTCTTCACAGATGAACTGTCAACTCGGTCTAATATAAGATCTACAAAGGATCCGTATGCAAATTCCTAAGCTTAGTGTAGCTATCTGCATGGAAGAACGGTTTTATTTTGCCAAAGGGAGCTGAAGTTGCTTGAGCACAAGGCATGTGGAACATCCACTTATCAGGAAAACATCAATAGAGTTTCGTGAATATCAGGCAAACCTAGCAAAACAGGCCATTGACAGCAACTGCCTCGTTGTCCTACCAACGGGCCTTGGCAAGACCACTGTGGCCTTGCAGGTAATCGCAGAGTTCCTTTCGAGGAGGACGGGCGGAGTGCTATTCCTTGCCCCTACACGTGTCCTTGCCCACCAGCATTATGAGTTTCTCAAATCGAACCTGCTTGTTGACGACATCTCCCTCATTACCGGCGAAGACCCCCTAGGTAAGCGCAAAAAGTTGTGGATAAACAGCGTGGTGTGTGCGACCCCAGAGATAGTAAAAAACGACCTTGACCGCCAGCTTGCGGACCCATCACAGTTTGTCCTTGTCATTTTTGATGAAGCGCACAGGACGGTGGGCGACTATGCATATTCAGGAATTGCAGAGCGACTGGCGACCACATGTGTCAGGGTCATGGGTATGACTGCAACACTCCCAAGCGAAAGAGAAAAAGCATCTGACATACTTAAGACCCTCAGGATTTCATCAATTGCCCAAAGGACAGAGGAAAGCCCAGACGTCAAACCATACGTTCAAGAAACTGAGACTCAGTGGATGACTGTAGATCTCCCGCCGGAAATGAAACAGATCCAGTCATACATAAAATTCTCCATAGAATCCCAGTATGCCGACCTCAAGAGGCTAGGGCTGAGCCTCTCCGCATCCAGGTCGCTTTCCGAACTCTTGCGGGCAAGGGAATTCGTCCTTCGCCAGAACAGGAGGGCCGCAAAGCCGCTCTTTACTGCGATTAGGCTGATCCATGCACTTAACGTACTTGAGTCACACGGCATCACCTCCTTCCTCAGGTTTTGTGAGAGAACCAGGGAGAAGAAAGGGGTGGGGATAAAGGATCTGTTTGAAAACGATCAAAACTTTGTTACTGCAGTACGCCTCGCTACCGAGGCCCAGCAGAAGGGCATAGAACACTCCAAGCTGACCAAGCTCGGGGAAATAATAAACGGCCTGCCAGGCAAAGTCCTGATATTTACAAGCTATAGGGATTCAGTGGATGTCATACACCAGAAGCTTGGAGAGATGAACATTCCGGCAGGGTTCCTCATAGGGAAGGCCGGGGAGACTGGACTGAAGCAAAAGAAGCAGATAGAAACCGTGCAGAAATTCAGGGATGGCGAATACAAGGCACTCATTGCAACACGGGTGGGAGAGGAAGGCCTTGACATTTCCGAGGTAAACACCGTCATCTTTTTCGACAACGTCCCGAGCTCTATCCGCTATGTCCAGAGAAAGGGCAGGACGGGCAGGAAGGACTTTGGAAAGTTGATAGTGCTGATTGCCAAGGACACGACCGACGAGACATACTACTGGATTGGCAGGAGGAAGGTAACCGCCGCAAAAAAGATGGGGGAGAAAATGTCAAAGATTCTAAAAGAGCAAGAGATGCCTCAAAAAACCGGCCTTGACGCATACATCTAGAAACAGGAACAAGCAATTAATAGGATAAAGGGTTTGACGGCAGAAGACAAAAATCCGCGCATAACTTGGCGGCATTCCAAATGGTACTCCAGCCCTAAGCTTCGGAATGTGCATTGTCAAAGGCATCACGAGCAGCGGAAAGATGGACAGAATGATGCATGGCAACTCCTGCGAGGGCTATTGAGGCTGAAAAGACCGACGAAATCTTCGAGGCGCCAAAATTCGCATTAGATTCGATTTTCGCCACTGGAAAATCCTGGTGAGGGATAACCCTCAAGATTGATCAAAGACAAGAACCATTCTAGTTAGGAAAGGGTCGAGTGGCCTGCCAAGGCAACCGGAAGAACTTTCAACACAAATCTACAGTTAAATACTCTGGCATAACAAAAATTTCAAATGCGTGCACTAGTAGGGATCGTCTTGACAGTTCTTACCATTTTTTCAATCGGGGTATCTCACGCACAGGAGGATCATGGGTTAGCGGCAAGTACCGACAAGCAGTATTACCAACCCGGGGACAGGGTTGTAATCTCAGGCTCTGTCCAACAACCAACAGACGACAACCCGGTCACAATAATAGTAAGAAATCCAATCGGTAATGTATATGCGGTAGGACAGGTTCCGCTCGCAAGCGGCCTATTTTCGCACAATTTCGTCCTTGGCGGCGATGCAACGGACGGCAACTATACAGTCAACATAAGACAGGGGGGGATGACCGCGCAAATCCAGTTCCACGTTACCCCGGGCCAGGTGGTGCTGATACCTGTCATGGACGGCGTGATAAGGTCCACCGGCACGTTTGCAAACATGATAAAGTATGGGACCGCGCAGGTTTCAACCCCGGAAAACTCGATTACAATCCCGCTTGACACCTCGATGATTCAAAATGAATCAATTCCAGAGGAATACCACATACCAAAGCACGTGATTGACTCCACATACGGACACCTAGTGGTAAAAGAAAACGGTATTTTGATGGATTGCGCCCAGAGCGAGGCGGACGGCGAGCGGGTGCTTGACTGCCCAATAAACAAGGGAACATATTCCCTAACCTTGATGGGAACATCGGTGATTCCAGAGTTTGGACCTCTGGCGGCTTTTGCACTATCAGCCGGGATATCTGCAGTCATCATATCTTCGCGACGCCTGGGAATTCCGGGGTCTAGATAGATTATTTAACAACATCTCCCGTCCATCACACTGTGATTGCATACATCTTGGCTACATGCATGCCCGGAAGCGAAAAGGACGTGATTGCAAAGATAAAGGCCCTGCCAAACATTGCGGAAGTAAACGGCGTAATGGGAAAATATGATGTCTTTGCCAAGATCGAGGCAAAGGATCCTGCAAACGTTGACGCATCAATCGCAAAGGTCAGAAATGTGGAAAACGTAACAAGCACCGTGACCATGCCGGTAATCTATGGTCAGGGTGGCAGCGTGGATAGCGAGTAACCAATACCGATGCTCTGGATTGCCCACCACGCATGGCGTAATCCATAATCTTGGTTTAATGTAAAAAATTCTTCATAAAGCCGGACACGTTTATAGTAAGATTATTTAGAAAGATTCCAGTATTCTTAGCAATGAAGATAGTGGACGTCGTCGAGCCACAGCGGGTAGACAGGACCCCCGACAAGATCATAGTATTGATGTCTTCAGGAAATTTCACGGAAAGGGGATATACTGTCAAACATATTTCGCTCAACCTGTATCTCCAGAACAGGGATCCAAAACTTGGTCCATATTCGCTAATCACGGTGTATGTCGAGACCGACAAGGGCTCTATTGAAACCACATATGACGAGGGTTTCAGGGGGGAGCATTCCCTTGAAGATGCCTCGGCATTTTTGACCTCGCACCTTGGACTTTCCGGGCTGGTCCTGAGGTCGATTCTCCAGCTTGAAACTGCGCTTCAAAGACATGCCTAGCCTCCCGTAGAATATATTTTGCCGAATCAACCATATCTTATTGAAATTTGAGCGCAAGCCTATAGCGCCGGACCCGACATGTCCCATGTGCGGCAAATCAATAAAGTTGCACAGCAAGGAGGAAATGCAGAAGTGCATGGTCAAGCGACGGAGGGCAAGCCTCGAAACGGGCTCGGGGTGAGAAAAAAATCCGCAGGTTTAGCCATTCCTTCACAGTTGACGCGGACCTTGAAAGTGTGTGGAAATTCTATACCGATATTGGTCATCTAGGAAAAATAACCCCTCCTAGTATGAGCCTCACAATTCTTAGTTCAGACGGTAGTGCGATAAGGGAAGGTGCAGAGTGCGAGTTTGAAGCAACCATAGTTGGAAGATCAAGATGGCGCTCCAAGATAACACACATGAAACCTTACGAGTACATCGACGAGATGACCGGAGGGATATTCAAGTCGTGGAAACACCTTCACAGGTTTGTAAGGCTCGGCAACCAAGTGACCGAGGTGGAGGATCAGATAGACTTTGAGCTCCCGTTCGGCCCGCTCGGAAGGGCATTTGAGCCGCTTGCGTCAAGAAGGCTCACACAAGTCTTTGAATACCGGAAAACGGCCACTATTTCAGAACTCGGCTCAAAGGTCTAACCCGCTTGCTTCCTGCAGTTTTTCAATCAACTCTAGGTATCCATAGGGATCCATCTGCTTGGCAAAACACTTGTCGATGTTTATGAGGTATACGGAATGAAGTCTCGCGTTTAGGATGTCGTCTTGTTCGATTGGCGGGTTCTTGTAAAACCTATCGCAGAGTTCCTTCAGCTTGGCCACCTCCTCCTTTGTCCTCTTGCTTGGGGGCTTGAGAAATATCTTTGGTATTGGCAGTATGCCTACCACCGGAGTCGCAAGGGCAAACTTGGAGCAGAACTGGCTATACCTTGCAATCTTGCTTGCAATCCTTGCAACGTAATAGTCAATTGTGTCAAGGGCATGGTCCGGCGGGGTAAAGCCAGTCTCTATCTCCATGATGAATGTCCCGTCACCTTTTGTAGCAAAGACATCGCAGACAAGAATGTCAGAAAGGTGCTTTTCAATGTCTACGGCATAACCCTGCGTAATCAGGTTTGACGCGCAGATCATCTCAAGGACGGAGTGGTTTATCTTGACAAGGTTCTTCTGGTAAAGTTCAATGAGCCTCTCGCGTACGAAATTTATCCTTGATTTCATTTCGGGTGTTTTGTTTTGTGTCAGTTTCTCGGCCACGGTATATACATCATCAGTGAACTTCTCAATATCCAAAATCTACTAGTGTTCATCTGCTGCTAGGTTTTAAGAATATGGGTAACCCAATCCCGACATACTGATCTTTTATTAAAAACATTTTTTATCAAGGTGGCATTGAGCCTCTTCATGGAGAACATCTCGGCCTCGGACAAGCTTATACTTCTCCAGCATGCCATCAGCAAATACGAGAATGAGAACATTCTGGTGGAGAAGCTCAAGACGGTTTTGGAACAGAAGGATATCGACCGGGGGATCGCCACCCTGATTGCAACGCAGCAAGTAAGGCGAATTGGTCCTGACATACTTCAGAACAACATGAGCCACATAGGGGAGCTTCCGGATCTACCTCCTGCCCTGAAACCAATAATCGATACCCTTTGACGCCGACCGAATAACTTACAAAGGGATAAACTTACAAAATTTTAACATGGCGATAAAAAACATAACCGTTCTAGGATCTGGAATCATGGGACATGGAATTGCCCAAGTTTCTGCGATGTCGGGATACAATGTGGTACTGCGGGACGTGGAACAGTCGTTCCTCGACAAGGCAATGGAGAAGATCAAGTGGAGCCTTGACAAACTAGTATCAAAGCAAAAAATCTCCGAGGGAGAGGCTCAGGAAATATACTCTAGAATAAGGCCGATAGTGGACCTCAAGGATGCCATGAAGGATTGTGACCTGATGATAGAGGCAGTACCTGAGATAATGGACCTCAAGAAGAAGGTCTACTCTGAGGTAGACAGCGTGGCAGACAGCAAGACAGTTTACGCGTCGAACACGAGTACGCTACCAATTACAGAGATTGCAAGTATTACAAGCAGGCCTGAAAGATTCATCGGAATCCATTTCTTCAACCCGCCGCAACTGATGAAGCTTGTAGAGGTCATACCGGGCAAGAAAACTAGTCAGGATCTTGTAGACCAGACCCTCAGTTTTGTCAAATCGGTCTCAAAGGAACCAGTTTTGCTAAAGAAGGACGTTGTTGGCTTTATAGTGAACCGGGTCTTCATCCCGCTAGTCCACGAGGCAGCATGGGCAATGGACAGGACAAAATCCTCCATGCTAGAAATCGATTCGGCGGTGAAATTCGGCCTGAACTTCCCAATGGGCATCTTCGAGCTTGCCGACTTTACCGGACTTGATGTCATTCACAAGGCCACGGTGGAGATGCATTCAAGGGACAAGAGGGTAATCAACCCGCACCCGCTCATCCAAAAGTTGTTTGATGAGAAAAAATACGGCCAAAAAACAGGCAGCGGTTTTTATGACTACTCGGGGGAAAAGTACGAGCGGATAAACCTCACCGAGGATCTCGCAAAAAAATTCAACCCAATTCAATTGTTAGGTACGATGCTCAACAATGCGGCTTGGCTCATCACAAACCAAGTTAGCGACGTCCCGGAAATCGAAAAGGCGTTAAGGCTTGGCATGGGGCTTAAAAAGCCAATCTTTGACACGGCAAAGGAATTTGGGTTGAAAAATATCGTGAGAGAGTTGGAATCTCTTGCCAAAACTTACGGTGCATTTTACGAGCCAGACCCGTACCTAGTTTCTACCTCAAACTGATCTTCTCAAGAATAATTTTTACGGCCTCGCTTGGGGATGACGCCCCCTCAACTTTGACCTGCTGCCTATGGTCCAGATATTGGCCTGCATACCTGTCTGCGATGCCTCCAGTGTTACGGATTGCTACCATGGGTCTTTTGTGCATGTATGCCGCACATGCCTCAGAAAGAGTCCCTGCCCCTCCACCGATAATTATGACCCCGTCGCCTGAAAGGGCGGTCAGAAAATCGCGCGCAAGCCCGATGCCAGAGGGTATGACAATATCGCAGTATTCGTTGGCAAAAGACGGATCATTTTGTGGGATGATTCCGATTACCATGCCTTCTGCATCTTTTGCGCCATGGCAGGCAGCCTTCATTACCCCGCCGAGGCCGCCTGTGATGAGGACCGCCCCAGATTTTGCAATCTCTCTACCCGTCTCATACGCTATCTTCTCAAGTTCAGGAGTAAAGCCGTTCTCGTTGTTTCCGATGACGAGAATCTGGAGTCGTTTTACCAACACCCAATAACAAAGTTTTCTATAATAAAATTGTAGTAGGAAAAAACTCTACTTGTTTTCTACAGTTGGAGATTTCTTCTCTTCAGGCTTTGGTGCCGCAGGTTTTACCGGACTGGCCTTTTTCACTTTCTTCTGCGGCTTTGGTTGACCGGCTTGGGGTTTGGGAGCAGTTTTTGTCGCAGACATTTGTGGTCTTGCACCCTGCTGAGGTCTGTTACCTTGTTGAGGTCTCATTCCCTGCTGAGGTCTGTTACCTTGTTGAGGTCTCATTCCCTGCTGAGGTCTGTTACCTTGTTGAGGTCTCAT
>JAJPGU010000022.1 GCA_021325615.1 Nitrososphaerota archaeon
TGGACTGCAAAGGACAGGTCTGGAAACACCGCCAATGCAACCCAGGTAGTAGACATCGTGGACAATACTCCACCAAAGATCATTCCTCCGCCTGCCATCCTGGTCAATGCAACCAGCCCGACCAGCAATACAGTAACAATAGGAAACGCATCGGCGACTGACAACACAAAGGTGGTCTCCCTAACCAACAACGCGCCGGCAGTGTTTCCATTTGGAAACACCACCGTGACATGGACAGCAAAAGATGTGGCGGGCAATACCGCAACTGCAACACAGGTTGTCGAGGTTGTAGACCATACCCCGCCAAAGCTTACGATCCCTGCGGACATTGTAGTTAATGCCACGGCATTTGCTATGCCTATTCCGACGGGACAGGCAACCGCAACGGGAATAATTGACACGTCGCCTAGGATAACGAACAATTCCACGGGAATATTCCACATAGGAAAAACAGTGATTCAGTGGACAGCGGCTGACAAGTTTGGCAACACCAAAACTCTAGACCAGACCGTGAATATCCTGGCATGCGGCAAGCCAGAGTCATACTACAACGTACTGATGGGAACAAACGGAACAGACACCCTTACGGGCTCATCAGTACCGAACCTGATCCTAGGACTTGAAGGCAATGACGTAATCCGAGCAGGACCAGCGGGTGACTGTATAATTGCAGGAAACGGAAACAACGTGATAGTAGGCGGTGGCGGAAACGACATGATAATTGCAGGAAACGGCAGCAACGTCATCAAAGGCGGGACAGGCAACGAGCTAATCTATGTGGGCTCTGGAAGCAACGTCATTGAGGGCGGCAGCGGACACAACATGTGCTACCTTGGAAACCCAAGCGAGGACACCGTCGTAAACTGTCAGTCCCAGAAGCAGTAGTTCCGAAACCCGAACCGGGACACTCCCATAGATTATAATGACAACCTGTTTTTTTGATTGTGGATGTCAAAATCGAGGAAACTGTTCCTAAGGTCCAAGAAGGTAATTCCGTCTGGCATCAACAGCCCAGTAAGATACTATGCGCCGTACCCGTTCTTCGTCACTAGGGCGGAGGGGAGTTCCATGTGGGATGCAGACGGAAAACGCTACCTGGATTTCTGCAATGGCTACGGTGCGCTCCTTCTAGGCCACAGGCGGAAGGAAATCATCTCCGCGGTGGCATCACAGCTAAAAAAAGGCACTCTGTACTGTGCGCCGACAGAACTTGAGGTGAATCTGTCGGAATTGATATCAAAAAATTTTCCTTCCATGCAGAAGGTGAGGCTTGTAAATACTGGAGGCGAGGCCACCATGACTTCGATAAGGCTTGCCAGGGGTTTTACCAAAAAGAAGAAGATTATAAAATTCGAAGGCTGCTACCATGGGGCACACGACTATGTGCTTGTAAAGGCAGGATCCGGGGCGGCACACAATGGAATTTCCGTCTCGGCAGGCGGGCTTGACGAGGTTTCAAGGAACACGCTTGTAATCCAGTACAACAACTCTCAGGACCTCGCTGACGTGCTTGACAGGGAGAAAGACGTGGCGGCGGTGATCATAGAGCCGGTCCTTGCAAACATGGGGCTTGTTCCACCGGGTAAGGGCTTCCTCAAGGATGTCCGAAAACTGACCCAAGAACACGATTCACTCCTGATATTTGACGAGGTTGTTACCGGATTTAGGATGTCGACTGGGGGGGCACAGAAGTATTATTCCATAAGGCCAGACATTACCACCCTTGGAAAGGCCCTCGGAAACGGGTTTGTAATAGCGGCTGTAGGAGGCAGGGGGGAAATCATGGACATGCTTTCCCCGGAGGGACAGGTGTACCAGGCAAGCACCTATGCGGGAAACCCTGTGTCGGTCTCTGCCGCGATATCTTCCATCGAGACGATGAACCGTAATAAGGCGAAGCTATATCCGGGCCTTGAAAAGAAATGCAAGGATCTTGCCTCCTCGATAGGAGATCAGGCCTCGGACATGAGAATTCCCCACCAAGTAAACCGCGAGAGCTCAATGTTCCAGATATTCTTCACAGATAGGCCGGTCGTGGACTATGCTACTGCAAAGGCGGCAGATCAGGAAAAGTTCAAAACTCTTTTCAAGGAGCTGCTCAGGGAGGGAATTTTTGTCGCGCCGTCGCAGTTTGAAACGGTCTTCCTGTCATATGCCCACGGTGAAGATGAGATCAAAATGGCGGCGGCTGCCTATGAGAGGGCGCTAAAGAAGGTGAAGCAATGAAATACCTCGTGGGTGCTAGGGGGAGCCAGCTCTCACTTGCGCAGACCAACTGGGTAATATCCGAATTAAAACAACGGGATTCCTCAAACGAATTTGAGGTAGTACCAATCACAACAAGGGGAGATACGGACGCCAGGCCGCTTTTTACAATAAACCAGAAGGGTATCTTCGAGAAGGAAATCGACCGGGCAGTTGCTGAACGGAAGGTGGACTTTGCCGTTCACAGCTTGAAGGACGTCCCTGCGGAGTTGCCAGATGACCTAGTCCTTGCATGCATACCAAAAAGGGAGCCTGCAAATGACATTTTCATCTCAAAAGACGGTTCAAGGCTCGATGAAATCAAACCTGGCGCACTGGTAGGTACAAGCAGCCTGCGTAGGGCAGTGCAGGTATCAAGACGGAGGCCTGATCTGGTGGTAAGGCCTATCCGGGGCAACATCGAAACAAGGATAAAAAAAATTAACGACGGTGGTTTTGACGGCATAGTGCTTGCAGAGGCCGGCGTGAAGCGCCTTGGATTGGACGTGAAGTTTGAAAAACTTCCTCTGGAGTCGTTTATGCCGTCCCCAGGACAGGGCGCACTTGCCATCGTGGCGCGAGGCGACAACGGCGGCGCCCTGGATCTCCTAAAAAAAATTGAGGATCCCGTGTCGAGGAACGCCATAGAGGCAGAGAGATCCCTCTCCCTGTTTGTGGACTCTGGGTGCAGGTTCCCAGTGGGCGCCCTTGCGCAGCAGGAAGGAAATATGCTGACACTCAGCGTTACAGTTTATTCAGTGGATGGTAGCAAGTTCATAGCCGTGAAGAAGGAATCAGAGGTTGGAAAGTCAAGGGAACTTGGGAGACAGGTCGCCTCCGAACTATCAGCAAAAGGAATAGAAGAGCTTGCAAAAAACTGGAGGGAGAAGGTGGAGGAATGGAACGCAAAATGAGAGGGAAGGTTTCAATAGTGGGGGCCGGGCCCGGGGATCCAAAACTGATTACCCTTAAGGCAGTCGAGGCCCTGAAATCTGCGGATGTAGTGCTTTTTGACCGGCTGGTGAGCAAGAAAATAATCACAATGATACCAAAAAGGGCAAAGAGGGTCTATGTTGGCAGGGAAGTGGGGGACGACTACAAGCACCAAGACACCACCAATGACCTTATGGTCAAGTATGCAAAGGAAAAAAAGAACGTCGTACGACTAAAAGGCGGAGACCCGTTCATCTTCGGGAGGGGCGGGGAGGAGGCCGAATTCCTACGGGCGCATGGCGTTAGCTACGAGATAATCCCCGGCATCACTTCCGGCATCGGATCTGCCGAATATTCCGGCATACCGCTAACGCACAGGGATCATGCATCATCGGTGGTATTTGTAACCGGACACGAGGATGCAAAGAAGGCGCGAGGGACGGTAAAATGGAAAAGGCTGGCAGGGTCGGTAGACACCATAGTGATAATGATGGGACTTTCGCGCCTTGACGAAATATCAAAAAGCCTCGTTAGCGGTGGCCTTCCGAGGAAAACCCCGGTGGCGGTTATCCAAAACGGAACCACAAGCGAGCACAGGATGATAAAGGGGGACCTTTCTAACATCGTGAAAAAGGTAAGGGCGGCAAAGGTTAGGCCTCCATCCATAATTATAATAGGCGAGGTCGTATCACTTTCAGATAAGATAGGTTGGCGCAAATGATGCAAGGCAAAGTCATAGCGATTACAAGGTCAAAGGAAGACTCGGAAGAGTTTGTAAGGCTCGTCTCAAGCGAAAAGGCAAGAGCCATATCGCTTCCCACCATCGAACTTGTGAGCAAGGGCGACGGTATGGTCGACGAGTTTCTGGACGCAATCCGGGAGGACGATCCAGATTTTTCAGTCTTCATGAGCTCCAAGGCGGTAAGGCTTCTCTTTGAAACCGCTAGAAAAATCTCAAAACATGAAAAGCTTCAGCTGGCAGTGGCAAACACTACGGTGATTGCAGTGGGGCCCAAAACAAGGGCCGCCCTGGAAGCAGAAGGAATCCGGGTGGCGCATGTCCCGGAGAGATTCTCGTCAGTGGGAGTGGGAGAGGTATTCACGCGGCTCAATGCGGAAGAAAAGAAGGTGATCATCCCGAGAAGCGGGGCCTCTACGCCTTTCCTTGCACAACTTCTCGGGAAGATAGGTCTGAATGTCAGGGAGGTATACCTGTATGACGTGAAGTCCCACAGCGACCTCACGCAGTGGATGGAGTTCAAACAGCTACTTTCCGCAAACAAGGTGGACGGGGTGGTGTTCACGAGTGCCTCTTCAGTACGGGCCTTCTTTGACATAATGCTGGGAGACACGGATGAAAAAACACTCAAGGCCAACCTGGAAAGAACAAAGGTTGTGGCAATTGGACCCTTCACTGCTGACGAGCTCAAGAAGTTTGGCATAAACCCGATAATTGCCAACATACATACCGTACCTGGTGCCGTGGAGACGATAAAGAACTGTCTTTGTTGAATCTGCCTGAGGAAAATAACTCCAAGCCAAAACTAGAATCCCGCTTAGGTCGAGCTAAGGATCATATTCTAAGACCTTGGAATCTGTCGCCGGTGCCCATTTAGCTTGGCCTACTCCGCTTTACGACTATGAAGTGGTGTGTAACTTTTTTATAACATAACGGAGTTATGCAAAACATGACCACCGAGAACCTCAATATGGATTATACCAAATATGATTTCAAAAACCCGACCGAGATGTATGTTTACACAAGCAAGAAGGGGCTGTCAAAGGAGGTAATCGAGGAAATCAGCAGGCTAAAGGACGAACCAAAGTGGATGCTGGATTTTAGGCTCCGCTCCTACGAGATATTCATGAAAAAATCCATGCCAAACTGGGGCGCGGATCTTTCCACCATTGACTTTAACAACATTTACTATTATGCGAAAGCATCCGAGAAGACGGAGAAAGACTGGGACAGCGTACCGGCTGACGTCAAGGCAACATTTGACAAGCTTGGCATCCCAGAGGCTGAAAAGAAGTTCCTCGCAGGTGTTGGTGCCCAGTACGAGTCAGAGGTGGTCTATCACAATCTGAGGGAAGATCTGGCAAAAAAGGGCGTCCTTTTCCTTGACACCGACACTGCCCTAAAGGAGCACCCTGAAGTTTTTAAGAAATATTTCGGAAAGGTAATCCCTCCTGAAGACAACAAGTTTGCCGCACTTAACAGTGCAGTCTGGAGCGGGGGATCGTTCATCTATGTACCAAAGGGCGTGAAGGTAGACCTGCCATTGCAAGCATACTTTAGGATAAATAAGGAAAACATCGGGCAGTTCGAAAGGACGCTCATAATTGCCGACGAGGGTGCAGAGGTCCACTATATTGAGGGATGCACCGCTCCTGTATATTCATCGGAATCCCTCCACTCTGCGGTAGTAGAACTTATTGCAATGAAGGACGCCAGACTGAGGTATACCACAATCCAGAACTGGAGTAACGACGTGTATAATCTGGTAACTAAAAGAGCATACGCATACGATGGAGCACGGGTCGAGTGGATTGACGGCAACATCGGAAGCAGAGTCACAATGAAATATCCGGGAGTTTACCTCCTGGGGCAGCGGGCACACGGGGAGACACTATCCATTGCCTTTGCAGGAAAAAACCAGCATCAAGACACCGGCGCCAAAATGGTGCACCTCGCTCCAAATACCACATCAAGAATCACATCAAAATCTGTAAGCAAAAGCAACGGCAGAACCACGTACCGCGGACTGCTGCATGTTGCCAAGGGGGCAACCAATGTCAAGGCATCCGTTAGATGTGATGCCCTGCTGCTTGATGATACTTCAAAAACCGACACATACCCATACATGGAGATAAACCAAGAAGATGCCACCATAACCCACGAGGCGACTGTAGGAAAGATTGGTGACGAACAGATATTCTATCTCATGACAAGGGGCTTTACCGAAGAGGAAGCATTAACATTAATAGTGAACGGATTCATCGAGCCATTCACCAAAGAGCTACCGATGGAATATGCGGTGGAACTTAACAGGCTGATCAAGCTGGAAATGGATGGCTCAGTCGGCTAGCCAGAAAGCCGCAACCTGAAAAGATATGTCGTCCTTCAACCTGTCAAAGCTTGGCGCGAGTCACATTGATGAGATTTCGGAATCCAACAACGACCCATTGTGGCTGAAGGAATACCGGAAGAATGCATTTGCGATTTATGAAAAGCTACCCGCTGAGGTCTCGCCGCTTTATAACAAATATTCAGATGCCAACAAGATGGATCCTTCGCAGGTAACGTTCTCCCTCAGTTCGGACACCACGCTGCCAGACTTTGTAAAGGACAGGCTTGCAGAGATTTCCGACGACCCCAGCATTATCCAGATCGGGACCAACATCTTGAAGATAAACATCCCGCAGGATCTGAAAGCAAAGGGCGTTGTTGTCTGCTCCATCCAAGATGCAATCCGAACCCATGAACCGAAGGTCAGGCAAGTGTTTGAAAAAATCGATGCCAACCGTGACAAGTACATTGCGCTAAACAACGCCTTTTTCAATTCGGGAATCTTTGTCTATATCCCCCGTGGGGTTTCAGTAGAAAGGCCCATCCACATAGTTTCATCACTCTCGCTTGACAGCACCTCGACAATTTCAAGGAACATTGTGGTAGCGGAGGAAAACTGCGCCGCCTCCATCGTCCAGGAAATCTACGCCCCAAGTTCAGGCAAGCAACAGGCGTATCTCGAGGTTCTGGATGTCACCTCGGGGCAAAACAGCCGCCTGGAGCTTGTAACACTACAAGCCATGGGGAGCCACGCAGTAAACTTCTCATCCCGATCCGCCCATGTTGCACAGGATGCGATGATGAGCTGGTACCTTGGTCTTTTCGGATCTCACCTTTCAAGATACAAGGTAGACAACTTTCTAAACGGAACCGGTGCCACGGCACACGATACTGAGGTCGTCTTTGGCGACAAAAACCAATCATTCGACCTTGCATCCAACCTTATCCACAACGCCCCGTCCACAATAGGCCGGGTACTTGAGAAATCAGTCCTTAAGGACACCTCGAAATCTCTCTTTAAGGGCATGATTAGGATCGAAAAGGGCGCCGTACATTCCGAGTCATATCTTGCAGGGCACTCCATCCTGCTTGACAAGGGCGCGAAATCAGACTCTATTCCCGGACTGGAGATCCTTACCAACGATGTCAAGGCCACCCACTCCGCCTCGGTGGCCCAGATGGATGAGGAACAGCTGTTCTATCTTGCCACTAGATGCCTCAGCAAGTCAGAGGCTCAAAAGATCATTGTGGAAGGCTTCCTCGAACCGCTGTCAAGAAAGATGTCATACCAGATAAGGGCCTGGATAAGCTACCTAATAGAATCGAAATGGCTTGGCCGAGACCTCAAGATAAAGACCGACGAGCAGCTCAAGGCAATACTGGAGGTGGAGGAGACGAGGTACCGTGAGGCAGACATCTTTGGAAGCCACTACAAGTACCGGTGAGCCTGTTGACAGAGTGGGTAAAGGTGTGCTCCATGAGCGATTTGAAAAAAGGCGAGATGCTGGATTTTGATTATGAAGGCAAGAAAATTCTGCTGGCAAACATAAACGGCAAGGTGTACGCCACGGACAGGATCTGCACGCATGCAGATGCAGACCTTACAACCGGGATGCTGAGCGAGGAGGGAGTGACATGCCCGTTGCACCTCTCAACGTTCAATCTCGAGACGGGAATTCCCCAGAACCTTCCGGCAGAGGTGCCCCTGAAAACCTACAATGTTAAAATAGAACAAAATGAGATTTATGTCGAGGTAGCGTAGTTTGCAGGCAAGCATAATAAACATAGAAAGTGTCAGGAACGACTTCCCAATCCTTAGGCGCAAGGTCCACAAGGACAAGGCGCTGGTATACCTCGACAACGCTGCCACCACCCAGAAACCAATCCAAGTAATAGACGCGATAAGCAATTACTATCTTAACTACAATTCTAACATCCACAGGGCCGTCCACGAGCTTGCGGAGGAGGCAACGGCTGCATACGAATCAACCCGTGACAAGGTGGCCAGGTTCATCAACGCGAAAAATAGGGAGGAAATAGTTTTTGTAAGGGGCACCACAGAGGCCATAAACCTAGTGGCATACACTTGGGGCAGGCAGAACGTGGGCAAGGACGACATAATAGTTACAACGGAATATGAGCATCACAGCAACATTGTCCCGTGGCAATTGCTGGCAAAGGAAAAGGGGGCCAAGCTGGAATATATAGGCGTAGACGACAACGGCGAGCTTATTGTTGACCAGCTAGACAAGTACCTCGAAACAGGCAGGGTAAAACTGGTCACCTTTAGCCAGATGTCAAACGTGCTGGGAACCATAACAAACTCTGAGGAGATTATCAAGCGTTGCAAGGCAAAGGGTGTGCGGGTCCTAGTAGACGGCGCACAGTCTGTCCCACACATGAAAGTGGATCTCCAAAAACTGGACTGCGACTTTTTCGCCTTTTCTGCCCATAAGATGCTCGGGCCTACGGGAGTCGGAGTCCTGTGGGCGCGAAAGGAACTGCTTGAGGGAATGGTGCCGTTCAACGGCGGAGGGGACATGATAAGGGAGGTCCACAAATATGAAACCTCATGGAACGACCTGCCATACAAATTCGAGGCCGGTACTCCAAACATAGCAGATGTCATTGGATTCGGCGCAGCGATAGACTACCTCGAGAGGATAGGGATGGACAAGATAAGGGAGCATGAGATTGACCTGACAAGGTATGCACTTGACAAGCTTTCACAGATTAAAGGCATGAAGATTTATGGCCCAATGGACGCGGCCAAGCGAGGAGGGGTAATCTCCTTCAACTTGGGCGACATTCACCCGCATGATCTTGCGACAATAATTGACGAGGACGGCATCGCAATCAGATCAGGACACCACTGTGCACAGGTTCTCATGGAAAGGCTGGATGTTTCGGCCACCTCGCGCGCAAGCTTTTATATCTATAACACCAAGGACGAGGTAGATGCTTTTGTCAAGTCCCTCTACAGGGCAAAGGAGCTGTTCAGGATTTGAGTAGCGCGGACATATACAGGGAAATAATACTGGATTACTACAGGAACCCGAGAAATTACGGCAAGCTGCCAAATCCCGACGTGGCACAAAGGGACAGCAATCCTCTCTGCGGAGACGAGCTTGAGATGCACCTCAACATAAAGGACAACAAGGTGGTCGATGTCAAGTTCACGGGAAAGGGATGCGCGATAAGCCAGGCAAGTGCCTCGATGTTGACGGAATTGATAATGGGAAAAGATTTCGAGGACGTAAAGAAACTCTCCAAGGAAGACATTCTTGAAAACCTCGGCCTGCACGACCTCGGTCCTGCTAGGATTAAATGCGCACTCCTCTCGCTTAAGGTCTTGAAATCCGGGCTGTATTCCTACCTGTCGGATAAACTCAAGGACACCGCATCGGCGGACAAGATAAAAGAGGAAGCCTCGGGTCTCTATTAAATTGGCAACCCAAAACCAGCAGATACCGCTGCAAATAAGAAAGATAATCTTTGAAAAATTCAACGATCCGAACCTCAGGTTCACAAACGACGAGGTCTTTGATGTGCTCAAACAGTCAGGGCTTGACAGTTCACTAACGATAGATGACATGGAGCCCTACTTTGAGCAGCTCCACAAAGAGGGCCTGATAAGGCCCATCGCACAGAATTTTACCACCCAGTACTTCAAGATTTTTGATGTTGTGGAAAGGTTTGACTGCAAGTCATGCCACCTCGAGATATGCCTTGGAAAGCTGGAGCCAAGGACCTGCCCGAACGCAGCCTGCAAGGCGCCTATCTAGATCTGTATCTCTCGGCAGCCTCTTCGAGGGCCTGGATCATGGGCAGTTTTACGCCGGTCAGGTAAAGCACAAGCGCTCCCCCCGCAGTGCTAATGTGGTTTATCTTCTCCGCAAGGCCGTACCTCTTGAGGGCTGCGGTGAGGTGTCCGCCGCTAACAATGGTCGTGGCGAAGGAATTTGCAACCCCTTTTAGGAGCTCCTCTGTGCCGAACTTGAAGCTCTCATTCTCGAAAAAGCCCGCAGGCCCGCTCATGAACACCGTGCCGGCACTCTGGATTGATTTGAGGTAGTATTCTACCGTCTTTGGCCCTAGGTCAAAAACACTGTCCCCTTTTACCAGTTCGCGCACGTCCATCTCTACTCTCTTTCCATTCCTTTCGATTGCAATGTCTACCGGTACAGAGAAAACATCTGGGTATTCCCCAATCAATGAGTGGGCCTTTTGCACCACCTCCTCCTCGCGCTTTATGCCTAGGGGGAACTTGATCCGCCCCTGCGCGCGCAAAAACACGTTTGCTATCACGCCGGTCAGCAGGACTTGGTCTGCACGGCCGTTCTGAATGAGTTCCTTTATCGCCTCGAGCCTGTCTATCACCTTGGATCCTCCAAGGACCACCACGTGGGGTCCTTTTGCGACGGTAAGGATCTCGTCAAGTTTCTTTACTTCGCGCTCGACCAATCTTCCCGCGCAGGCAGGAAGGACGTGGGCAAACCCAACGATGGACGGATGTGCGCGGTGGGAACTTGGAAACGAGTCCAATACACACAGGTCGAACAGCTTTGAAAGGCGCGTTACCATTATGGTTTTTGACGCATCAGCAGGGGAAAACTCGTAATTTTCCTCTGCACACAACCTGACGTTGTCCAGGAGGAGTATGTCTCCATCCTTCATGTTTTTTATCGAGGTCTGGGCTTCCGAACCTATCACATCCTCGACATACTTTATCTTCCTTCCAAGAATTTCCTCCAGCACCTTGGCGTGGTTCTCCATTCCGGTGTAGTCCTTGTTGCCCACCCTGCCCTGGTGTGAGGCGATCACAACCTTGGACCCTTCCAGGTCCTTGAGTGACTCGGTCGCCTCCCTTATCCTGCTGGTCTCTATAATTTTCATCGTCACGGGATCAATGGGGCAGTTCATGTCCACGCGCAAAAACACAGTCTTACTTTTGGTATCAAAATCGTCA
The DNA here is from genome assembly GCA_021325615.1 of Nitrososphaerota archaeon. Lineage (GTDB taxonomy): Archaea > Thermoproteota > Nitrososphaeria > Nitrososphaerales > Nitrosopumilaceae > Nitrosotalea. The sequence goes on from JAJPGU010000022.1 coordinate 11,217, forward strand.
AGGGTTAGAATCCTCACGGCGATCCTTTCTTGGCGGTGGTTAAAATCCTTTAGCCATTCCAACGTGCAGTAGAATTTTCTAGAAGAATTGATCTCACTTTAATATGGTCTGGCACGCGATCAAGGTTTAGATGTATGTGCAAAGGAGGAACTTTCTGTGCAAAAATGGATCTTTGATGTAAGAAGTAGAACATTTTTCCTCTTACTACTCGCTTTTTTTGTTTTGGTATGGCTTGCCAGTGCAAAAATCCCAGCAGCCGCAGACTCGAGCTTTGAGGGCTCGATGCAGAAACTCGCGGGGAACAAGATTCTAGACCTTGCCATGCAGGGGTTCTCGGAAATTGGTTGGGTCCTGTATCCTATATTTGTGGCAATAATCCTCTTTATACGAAAAAGCACGAGGCGGCTGGGCCTCATCCTGCTGCTCTCGCTCCTGATAGGTACGATTGCAGCGGCATACATGAGGTGCTATACTGGTTATGAAAAACCGGCACTGCAATTCCTTGGGACCAAACTCCAATTCACCTCAGGCGCGGATGTCGGGATACCGTGCCAGGTGGATGGAACATTTCCGGCGGGACACACCGTAAGGACCATGCTGTTTGCCTTCATCGTGGGCTATGCCCTCTCGCGGAGGTTTCCAAGGGGCTGTCACCTAATCTGGCTATATCCGATACTTGTCTCCATTAGCAGGCTGTACCTACTGCAAGAATATCCGACAACCGTGATCGGAGGGGCGGTCCTTGGGATCCTGCTTGCAGACATTATGGCAAAAAAACTCAAACTCGATCTGATATTCGATGCCTCAAAAACCTAGGTCGGAGAATACCTTGGAGCTGATGAGGACCATCGCATAGTGCCCCTCGTCATGGCTGTAAATCCAGTACCTTACGTCCCTCTCCTGCTTTGCCTTCCTCAGGCCGAAGTTCAGCTCGTTCATTATTGTAAACCCTATTTTTTTTGCGGCGTTCTTGTCCTTGGTCATTATCACTCTGAACCCGCCCTTCTGCGACCCAAATCCCATCCTTATCATCTCTGATGCAACGCCGGGGACTTCGCCCTCTCCGTTGACCTCGAAGGTTTTCGAGATGGGGATCTGAGAGGGGTGGAATTCCATGGCATGTGTGCTGGGCTGCCAAATAAAATCTACTTGCTCCTTCCGAGACTACCCAAAATTTTTGACTAAAATTCCTGAAAACATGTTAAAAATATTAACTCTTATGTCAAATCCTGATCATAACAAAAACTTAATCGATTACAAAGTGACTAAAAACACATGGCGTCCCTAGAGGCACTTACTAAATCGTATAGAGAAAGGAAGGCTGAAGTTTCCAAGATGCGTAAGAAAAGCGAGAACAGTCTCAGGGAAACACTGTCACTCAAAAGGAGATCCTCCTCAGGACTTGCTTCTCTTCAACGAAGAAAGGAAGTTCTTGAAAGGGAGGCATCGCACGTTGCGCAGCTTCTAAACCAATATCGCTCTCAGAAGGAAAGCATTGCAAGGCTCAAGACAGATGCCGAGGAAAGGCTGAAGCACGACCTTGACGTTCAGGACAGCACAAAACAGCAGATAGACTTTGGCCCTGTCGAGGAGAAGGCATCGGCGCAGGAAAGAATGCGCTCAATCGAGGAAAAAATATCTGAGATTCGGGCCTCTATGAAGGAGCGCGAGGCCGCAGAAGGCCGCCTCGAAAGGCAGATTGCGGATCTTGAGAAGGAGAAGACGAGGCTCGACTCTCAGTTGAAAAAGCAGGCCCACGCCAGGCCTGGGCTGGTGGAACAGCTAAAAACGAGCGAGAGGGCAGAATTGCTCCTGAGGCCGAAGGTCAGGTCGCTCATCAAGAGGGAGGAGCAGACTACAAAGGCACTACAATCGGCGGAGAAAAAACTTGCAGAGTCACTCGCAAAGAGGAGGCGGGCCAAAAAAGCAAGGAGCCATAGAAGACGACCCAAAAGAAGCGCCAAGACAAAGGCCAGGAGGCCGGTGAGGGCATCGCGCAAGTCGGGAACACGTAAAAAAGCCAAGGCGGGGGCTCGGAAGAATGTCAGAAAGGCAGCCAGGAAAAAGGCGGCAAGGAGGATCCATCCGAGAAGAACCGGCAAGTCCCGGGGATCAAGGCCAAGGCGAAAGTAGCCGTCCTACGCTTAATTAATATTGAATAACTTTTTTTCCGTAGCCATGTCCGCCACTGGCAGGATAATGGTTGAACTGACGGAGATGCCGAAGCTGAAGAACCCGTCTCTGGTATGCGGCCTCCCGGGGAGCGGATATGTGGGAAAGCTTGCCGTTGATCATCTTATAGAAGAAATGAAAGGGATACCATTTGCAAACATATTCTCCTCCTCGTTTCCCCCGCAGGTAATCATACAATCGGACGGAACTGCCGACCTTATGAAGAACACCCTTTATTACTGCAGGTCCGAGCCGTCAGACCTTGTGCTGCTAAGCGGCGACGCGCAACCGGTAAGCCCGGAAAGCGAATATGAGATGGCGGAGGAAATCACGAAGATCTGCGAAAAGCTCGGCGTAAGGGAGATCTACACCCTTGCAGCCTATATCACGGGATCATTTACAAAGACCCAGCGAGTCTACGGCACCAGCACCTCCAAGGAAGTTGTAAAGGGCTTTTCAAAGCATGGAGTGTTACCTATGAACAGCGGCAGCATCACCGGCATGAACGGACTGATAATAGGAGTCGGCAAAAGGAAGAACATACAGGGAATCTGTCTCCTTGGGGAGACATCCGGCTATGTGGTTGATGCCATGGCGTCAAAGGCAGTGCTTGAAACCCTGGCGAAGCTGCTGGGCCTGACCTTGGACTTGTCCGGAATAACAAAGAAGGCGCAGGACACTGAGCAACTTGTCAAGACTATCGAGGAGCAAATGGGGGGCAGACATCCTCCGGAATCCCTTCCAATGCAACAGCCTGACAAGAAGCTGGGATACATAAGCTAGCAATGAAAAAACGCGGACCCGTAGTCATTATTTCAGGTGCCGTACTTGTGGGCATAGCGTTCCTGCTATCGTACTCGATACTGGAGAATGCTGGCTCAACCCTTGGTGGTAACGGACTTCTTCCGTCGCCTGAAAGCATGTTTGACAAGGTTTCTGAAAAGGAAACGATTTTTCCCGGGATGACGTATACCTTTAGCCACACGACATCCACGTCACAGGTGCCGCTAATGTGGGGGGTGTATGTTACGGACTACCGACCAGACGACCGCCTTTCAATAGTCATCACCAATTCCTCCGACACAAAGTTGGCCTCATACGACGACGGAGACCCGATATTCATAAAGTCATTTCTTATCCCAAAGGTGGACACCTACAGCTTCGCAGTTCAGAACACCGGCAGCGACTCTCTGACCGCTGAAATGCTGTTCACGGAGAATCCTGAAAAATCAAAGGCCCTCACTGACCCGAACTCACCATTTAACAAGAACATCGTCCCGCTTGCCGCGGCTGGTTTTATGCTAATCTTTGGGATTATGGCAATCATTGCAGGGATAGTACTTGTCGTAATGGATTGGAGAAAAAGCAGAAATCAGTCGAGGTATATTTAGAACTCTATTACCTCTAGCTTTCCATATTTGCCCACGTTGAGGGAATTTTCTCCCCGGAACGTGCTGATGTATCCATTTTCAATTCTGACCTTTGAGCCCTGCTTGACCATCTTTATCTGCGCATCCCACAAGGTCAGCTTAATCTGTCCGGTGTCGTCCTTTAGAACGGCATCAGCAACCTGAGCCTGTCCACCTGTCTTGAGGTTAACCGTTCTCGGTTCGCTTATGCTGTCTATTGTTCCTTCAACTGGCTCCAGCCTGTTTTGTGGCTTGTTGAGTTGGCCTATGTTTGGCATTTAGCAAAGTTCTCCCCACTCAAATAATAAGTGTTTTGCTGCAAACTTCGATCACCACGGGAAAACCACATGTGCTCGCTGCCTATCAGCCTGCAAAAACTTCGGGCCAGTTTGGCGGCACGAAATATTTCGAGTGCACCACAGGCAAGACATTACGCCTGCGCTTGCCCGCACACCTGCATGTAGTGTGATTTACCACCTGTGGATTGTATACTTGGTGTTGGGCGCAGCTATCATGTCATTTAGTTCGCTTGAAATGTTCAGGAACTTGAATCCCTTTTCGGTGATTCGATAAATCTGTTTTTCAGCGTCGTGCTTGATAAGGTCATTTTTCTGCAAAAAATCTAGATATTCGCCCACTTGTCCGTAGGAAAGGTATGCCTGATACATTATCTTGGTCTTGGTGGCGCCCCCGCGCACCGCCTCGAGAATCATTATTGTTATGTCAGTCCTGCTCCGGTACTTCAATGTACGGGATAGGATCGTCTAGCTATAAAAGGGAAAAGATTTAGTGAGATGTATCCATGTTCTACTATCAAGTTGCATGTTTTATTGGGGAATCTAGGGCAAGCTTGGGCATTACGAGTCTCAAAAAAACGCGCCTTTACAAATTGTGCCAATTCCCCTGCGACATGGAACGGGTCAGGGACGGGATGCGTTGATTACCATGACGACGGTGCCTATTATAAAAAGCCCAAAAATGCCGTCCATGACAATTGCGATGACCATCTTTCTCCTCAAGCCGTCCTTTTGCCGGGCAGATGCCTATTATTTCTTCCACACATTCCGCAGAAAGGGCTGAATATTGTGGTTAGATTTTAAATAACCATCAGGTAAATCAAGACGACATGAGTTCCGAACCCAGGACCTTCTTTAACTTCTCCTTTTTCAAGGTGGACCCCAAATGGCGGTGGATGGCTGATCTTGCAAAGGAAGAATCTGCAAAGGAGGTCGAGAACGTCCTGAGGAACTCTCAAATCCAATTCAGATCCTACTCGACCTTGGGGCTTCGTGATGACGCCGAGTTTCTCCTCTGGTTTGCCGCAGAATCTGTTGACAAGATGCAGGATGTCATATCAAAGCTTTACCTCACAGTTTTTGGCAAATACATTGTGCCGACCCACGTCTACCTCTCATGTACCAGACCATCAGTCTACACGAAAAACCCGACAACACATGGATGGCTTGGCGGGGAGGAGCAGAAAAAATACACCATTGTTTATCCATTCATCAAGACAAGGGAATGGTACCTGCTGCCAATTGAGAAGAGGAAGGAGATGATGGCAGAACACATTGCGGTTGGGCAGAGATATCCCGACGTCAACCTGAACACCACCTATTCCTTTGGCATACATGACGAGGACTTTATGCTTGCCTTTGAAACCAATGTCCTTGACAGGTTTCAGGACCTGATAATGGACCTGCGCGAGACGCGGGTCAGCGCATATGTCCAAGTTGATACGCCGATGATAGTGTGCATCAAAAAGGATCTTGTGCCAATGATAAGGAGTCTCGGATGATGAAGGCGCTGAAGGAATGGGCTACCGTGATAAAGGCGCTTGAAACTGGCAACCAGACCGTTCTTCTAAGAAAGGGTGGAATACTGGAAACTGCCTCCGGATTCAGGGTGGAGGCAAGAAGGTTTGCCCTGTTTCCTACATTTGAGCATCAGGACAACGCATCCCTAAAGTCACAGTTTTACGGTTATCTTGCGGAAGCAAGGGAGAACCAGCCAAGGAACGGATACAACACAATAACATCGGTGGCCGATGTGGTGGAGGAGCGCGATATAGATTCACAAGAAAAATTGGAGCGGCTATCGCATTTCCACATATGGAGCGACTCTTACATGGCGGAAAGGATGAACTGGATGCCGTCAAAACCGATGAAGGCGATCTTCCTTAAGGTTTTCAAGGTGCCGCCCACGGAAATACCGGTGCTGCCGGATTACCAGGGTTGCAAATCTTGGATAGAATTAAATGTAAATTCCGAGGGTGGAAAGGCTGTTTTGAGCGATGCCGAACTTGAAGCGCAGCTATCGGATTTTAGGAGAATTGTAATTTGAAATACAGAACCCTTGGTAAAAGCGGGATAAAGGTATCCGAAATCGGATTTGGGGCATGGACCCTCGGTCTTGATTGGTGGGGAAAGAAGATTGAGGACGACGAGGCAAAGAGGATTCTGAAGCGCGCCTACGACCTTGGCATTAACTATTTTGAGACCGGAGACATCTATGGCAGGGGTAAAAGCGAGCAGCTGATAGGCGAAGTCTTTGCGGGCACAAGGAGCGAAGTTGTAATATCGACAAAATACGGGTATGACATTTACAGCAATGAGCAGATAGGCCACAGGGAGCTCCCCCAAAAGTTTACGCCGGAATTCACTGATTTTGCGCTGAAAAAAAGCCTCGAAAGGCTTCAGACTGACTATCTGGACGTATATGGACTCCACAACCCAAAAATTCACACCATACGTGACAGGACGATAATAGACCATCTTGACAAAAAAGTACGGGAGGGTACAATCAAAAGCTACCAGGTGGCATTGGGCCCGGCCATAGGTTGGGCACAGGAAGGCCTAGAGTCAATGGACCGAACCGGCGCAACAGCCGTGCAGACCGTTTACAACATACTTGAGCAGAATCCAGGCAATGCACTGATAGAGAAGGGTGAAAAACACGACGTGGGAATTCTTGTGAGGGTTCCTGACGCATCTGGCATACTGACAGGAAAAGTTAAGGCCGACACAAAGATCAGCGAAAAGGACCACCGCTCTGTCAGGAGCGGTGACTGGGTGAAGCAGTCCCTCCAGAAGGTGGACCAGCTCATGCCAATCGCCAAACGCTACGGGTGGAACATAACGGAGCTTGCAATAAAGTTCATTCTTTCACACCGGGGAATCTCGTCCGTGCTGCCAACAGTCGTAAGCGAGGAAGAGGTAGAACTGTTCTCGCAAATGTCTGACGGGAGATATCTCGAACCTTCCGACATGAAGGAGATTGCCGAGCTCTTCAACCAGTGGCCGCCGTATGAGCTAAAGGCGTCTGCCCAGACAGCTTGAGGATGTTGCCGCGGCTGAGAATTGTAGAGAATCTATAATTACTGGAGGTCTGTAGAGAAGTGGTTTTGAGTACTAAAAAGACATCCACAATGACATTTAGAATTGACGAGGACGTCCTGAACAAACTCCGTGCCGAATCCGAACACAGGGAAACCAGCCTCAACACATTTGTCAACCAGATCTTCAAGAGGTATGTGGAATGGGACATGTTCGAATCAAAGGTCGGCATGGTGCCAATCGCCAAGCCGATAATTGTAGAGCTTTTCGAAAAGATGTCAAAGGAGGAGATAATAGACATGGCAAACCGCATAGGAAAAAACGTGGTCCGAGATATTGCATTGTTCATGAAGGGCGACATAAACCTGGGCTCCTTCCTGTCGTGGTTCGAGGCAAGGATGAAGGCATCGTCTATAGAGATAAACCACAATATGAAGAACGGCTACCACACCTTCATCGTGAAGCACGACCTTGGAGAAAACTGGTCCCTTTATCATAAAACCGTCCTTGAGCTGATTTTTTCCGAAGTGCTTGACAAGAAGGTCCAGTTTGACTACAACGCTGGCATGATCTCTTTCAAGTTCAGCGACTAGATGTTTGCAACTGTTTGCAAATAAGCACATCAGAATCGCCCTTGTTATATCGCCTAGGGAAAAGAGTTACCTATGCAAGTCCTTCTTTTGGGCCGAGACGTTGGCGAAGAAAACATCCGAGAGGCAGTCTTGAAGGTCATCTCGAACGAGCAGGCAATGCAGATACTTGATTTCAGCATGAGCACCCCGAGGTCTGCATACGAGATTAGCTCTTCATGCAACATACCGCTTACGCAGGTCTACAGGTGGGTCAGGAAACTTCACAAACTGGGCTTTGTCAAGATCTCGGGCGCCACAAATGAAGCAGGTAAAAAATACTTCATGTACAAAAGCAGGGTGAGGACCATCAAGGTCACACTCGACGCAGTACCGGGCCCACAACTGGAAATCCTCTAGGGCCTTCTCTTCTATTTTATTTTTAGTTTCCCTATGCGGGAATAGTTTCTTCTATCTTGAAATCGTGCTCTACAAAGTATTCCACGCGGGTCTTCTTGAATTCGCGGGAACTGAACAGTATCTTGTAGTCGTGCACATTTATCTGGGACTCGATCTCCTTTGCCATCTCTTCCGCCTCACCGTTTGACTTGCAGTGTACCATCGAAAAAACATTGTAGGGCCAGTCTGCATATACGGGTCTCTGGTAGCAGTGGCTCACCTGGGGGAAAGCCCCGAGTTTTGCACCAACCTGCTCTATCCGCTCGTCGGGAACCTTCCACACTATCATGCCGTTTGAGACAAACCCTGCGTCCCTGTGCCTTAGAATTGCAGCAAACCTCCTAATGACTCCGATGCCTTCGTAATACCTCGCCTTGTCAAGAAGCTCCTCCTCCGTAATGCCTAGGGCCTTGGCTGACTTCAAAAACGGCCTCTCGGTTATCTCAAGATCCTTCTGAAGCTCGCGAATGTATCTCTTGTCCTCCTCCGTGGCTACAAACTTTATCTCGTTTATCTTCTTCTTCTCCTCCGTCGGCTTTACATCTGCCTTCTTGTCCTCTACCATCTCGAGTTTTACGCCTATCTTGAAAAGCTTGATGGTCGGAAGCATCCTTACCTTATTGATTCCCGCAAGCTTTGAAAACTTGTCAATTTCCGTCTTGAGATCAGAACCGGGGGGCACTGCCAAGGTGAACCACAGGTTGTATTCATGGTTTCTCTCGTAATTGTGACTGACGCCGGGATGCCTGTTAATCTGCGCCGCAACGTGGTCCAGCTTGTCGGCGTCGATGGCCATGGCAACAAGTGCGCTCTTGTAACCGAGCCTTCGCGTATCAAAGATTGCGCTAAGTTGCCTTATGATTCCAGATTTTTTCAGTTCACGAAGTCTGTTCATGACCTCCTCCTCCGAAACGTGGAATTTGTTTGCAATCTCAGAATACGGCCTTGGGACAAGAGGGAATGTCCACTGGATCTCGTTTAGGATCTCCTTGTCCATCTTGTCCATGTACACCAAAATCTTCCTGTTTACAATTAAAAATGTTGCCTCGATTTCCATGGAATCTATAAATATCTTACAAAGCCAGCGAGATCGTTGATCGTCGACCTCAACCTGAAGGGAAATCTTGTAATTGTTGTGGGGGGTGGCAATGAGGGTCTGAAGAAGGTAAACGCACTTTTGACCCAGGACTGCAGAATCCTCCTAATCTCAGACTCGACAAACAGGCAGATAGAAAAGTACGTCAAACAGAAAAAGATTGATTTCAAGAAGATGCGCCTTGTAAACGCCGACTTTGTAAAAAAATACAAACCGTTTGCGGTCCTTGCAACAACGGATGACCGGAATCTGAACAGGAAGATTGTCGAGCAGGCAAAAAAGATGCGGTGCTATGCATACGCGGCCGACGACCCAGAGGTAAGCGACTTTGCATTCGGGTCGGTCATAAACATACAGGATACCGTCCAGATAGCTGTTTCCACCGGGGGAAGGAGCCCTGCCATGGCAAGAAGGCTGCGGATGCAGGCAGAGAAGGTTTTCAAGAAGCTCATAAAGAAAGAGGACATCTACCAGATAAGGCTGCAGGATTTTGCAAGGCATGCCGCGAAGGAAAAACTTGCCACCTTCCCGGAACGCAAGAAGTTCCTATACCGGGTCATGAATGACAATCGTATCAAACAATTAATAGCTCACGGAAATTTAAAAAAGGCACAGAAACAGGTGATCGAGATGTTGGGTGATCTCAAATAACAGGCGAAGTAATCAACGCTAGGGTTACTTTTAGAAAGGCGCCAATCCACATGCTTGAAAGGTTTACCTTTAGGGATATTGATTCTGCCTACCAGTCTTTCCTCAAACATTCTGGCCTCCAAGAATGTGTGCTGCTGCAGACATGTAACCGAGTGGAACTTTTTGGTTTTGGAGATACGTCAGTTCTTGAAAGGATAAAAAAGACATGGGCTTCGGTATCAGGTCTCGAAGAAAATGCCTTCAAGGAGAACCTGGAAATAAGCCAGGGTGCAGAGGCCTTCCAGCATCTGCTCAAACTCACCTCCGGGCTTGACTCGCTTGTAATAGGCGAGGAGCAGATACTGGGACAGGTTAAGGAGTCCATTAGTGCAGCCCGACAGATGCGCGCCTCGGGGGCGACGCTTAACACGCTATTTGACAAGGCAATCCGCGTGGGAACAAGGGTAAGGCAGGCAACGGGAATCAGCAAGGGAAGCATATCAATCGGCTCAATGGCGGTAAAGCTTGCGGAGGAAAACATCGACGATCTAAAGTCAAAAAAAATACTGCTTATCGGGACGGGCGAGGCGGCGAGCCTGGTCGCAAAATCCCTCAAAAAGCGAGGAATAGATTTTGATGTAACCAGCAGAACGTTTGAACGTTCAAAGTCGTTTGCAGAGACAGTAGGTGGAACCCCAGTGAAGTTTGAGGGTGCAATTGCAGACTTCAAGTCCATGGATGTGCTTTTTGTGGCTACCGTTGCCCCATATTTCTTGGTGACCTATGATAGGGTGAAGGAGGCCATGGAATCCCGTAAAAACGGCATGATGATAATGGATCTCTCAAACCCCAGGACTGTTGATGAGAAGGTTTCAACGATAAAGAAGATAAAGATGATGAACCTGGACCAAATTGCCGAAATGGTGGACAAAAACATGCGCACCAGGATGGGGGTTGTCTCGTCGGCGGAGAAGATAATTAACGAGGAGCTTCCAGTAATGGAAGCGGCTATGAAAAGGCTAGAGGTAGAACCAATTGTGAAGAATGTCTTCAAGGAGATAGATCAGGCCCGCGTTAAGGAATTAAAAAAAGCGTTGCAGATGCTTGGTGAAAAAGACGAGCAGAGGATTAGAATCATCGACCAGCTCACGCAAGCGATAGTCGAGGACATTATATCCGTACCGATGAACAATCTTCGGAAGGCGTCAGAGCAGGGCGACTCGGAAATGCTCAAGACGGCGACAAAGCTCTTTGATTACAAGATAAAAGAGTAAGAAGTTATATTGACTCGGGGTCGTAATTTTTGTAATGTCCTTCCCTAACGTCCGTCTTCGTAGACTGCGTCAGAGCAGTAAGATTCGAGAACTGTTGGAGGAGGTAAGGGTCTCACCAAAGGATCTGGTGTGCCCGATATTTGTTCAGGAGGACCTCAAGTCGAAACTTGCAGGTGGCTCCATGCCGGGTTTTGAGAGGCTGCCTCTAAGCGGCGTGACGGACGAGGTAAATTCGATCATCGACCTCGGTATCCCGGCAATAATGGTATTTGGAATTCCGTCCCACAAGGATGACAAGGGGACCTCTGCATTTTCCGATGACGGCGTGGTACAAAAGGCAATTTCTGAAATTAGGAAGGGCGTGGGAAACCGCGTTGCCATAATGTCAGATGTCTGCCTCTGCCAGTACACCACCTCTGGACACTGCGGTCTTGTGAATGGAAACAAGATTGACAACGATTCGAGCCTAGAGGTGTTGGCCAAGACTGCGGTGAGCCAGGCTCGCGCAGGTGCCGACGTCGTATCCCCCTCTGCCATGATGGACGGGCAGGTTAGGGCGATAAGAACCGCGCTTGATGATGCAGGTTTTACGGATGTAGCCATAATGTCACATTCGGCAAAGCACAGATCGTCCCTTTATTCTCCCTTCAAAGACATGGCACACTCTGCACCTCAGTTTGGGGACAGGAAGACATACCAACTGCCATACACCAATCCCAAAGAAGCAATGCGGGAGGTGGAGACCGACATAGCTGAGGGCGTCGATGTCGTCATGATCAAGCCTGCGCTTGCTTACCTCGACCTTATAGCTATGACGCGGGAAAGATTCAACGTCCCTATAGCAGCATACAGCGTCTCCGGTGAATACGCCATGGTAAAGGCGGCAGCAATGCAGGGCTGGCTAGACGAGAAAGAGGTAACGCTCGAAATACTTACCGCCATAAAGAGGGCCGGGGCTGACATGATAGTAACATATTTCTCGAAGATTGCCGCAAAGGCACTTGGCGAAAAATGAGAGAAGACGAAGGATTCGAGATAGACAGGGCTTTTGACCTTCTCCCCCACGTGGTGGGTGCAAGCTGGGCAACAATCTGGTTCAGAATGAACAGGATACGCAGCCCCGACGCCGAGGAATTCCGGAACAAGGTTGTAGAATACTACAAAATGCTCGACCCTCTGGTAGCCTGCTATTCAAAGGAAGAAAAGCTGGAGGAAATGGCAAGACACGTCCGATTCCTCTACCAGAAGGAATTGGAAAGGATTCTTAAAGGAAAAAATCCTGAAATAGAAAAAAGGTTCAAAAGATACCTGGATTACGGCTGAATTTCTCGCCTGAGATCGTCCAGAAACTTCCTCATGACCCCGGTCCTCCTTTTGGCCTCTAGGCGCGCGCTCGGCGTGTTCATGCCAGACTCTAAGCGCAGAAGCTTTTTGTAAAAATGGTCAAGAGTCCAGACCTTGTCATCGGGCTTGCGCAACCTGCAAAAAGGGTCCCTGGTGCTGTAAAAGGGCCTTCCCTCCGATCCCCCTACGGAAAAAGTCCTCGCAATACCTATGGCCCCGATGGCGTCAAGCCTGTCCGCGTCCTGCAATATCTTACCTGTTGCAGTGCCGGGGATTGCGCCGCGTGAGAAGCTGTGATCCCGTATGGCGTCCGAAATTTCATCTACCTCCTCGGCTGAAAACCCGTATTTTGGGAGAAGCCTTGCTGCGAGCCTCGCACTCTCAAGGGAGGAATCCCTCGCCCTGGGATGGGATTTTGGATATGATACCAAGTCATGCATGAGTGCCGCTGCCAGTACCATCCTTGGGTTTGCCCCCTCTTTCCTTGCTATCCTCCCTGCAGTCCTGCAGACCCTCATTACGTGGTCAAAGTCATGAGCCGGGTCGTGTCCTTTGGTTCTTTTCCGCACATATTCCTCGATTTTTTTCAAAGATTCCAAGAATTACGCCAGATTCCATAATGTCATGGTTGGAGATAAACTGGTAGCGAAGGGGCCTGTGAAACCGACGGGATAAAAATTTCTCGGTTTTTCAGGCAAAGTTTGAATTTCATAGAACATTATTCCAAAAGATTGTCCTTTTTGTAATAAATAGATGAATCGTTCACTATCCTTATAAATAAAAATCGCATAATGAAATCATGAGTTCTAAGGCGTGGAAATGTTATCGATGCAACCTTGTCTTCACCGACGAAACCCACGCCAATCTTCATGTCGACCTTTCGAGCCACACCGTTAGAAAGATTGACATGATTCGCGCATGACGCGATAATCTTATTGCCAAAGGCTAGCAAGTAGACTTGATGTCTTTCTCAAACATCTCCAAGATGAATTTCGAGATATCCGACGAACAGAAAAAATTTCTGGAGCAGGTGGACGAGGCATGCAAGTCAATCCGCGAGCACGAGTCTCGCTCTTATCTCGAGGAAGCCCCCAACGACATGATAGTTCCAGAATTTGGGAAAATTGGAATGCTTGGCTGTCCCATCTCGAAAAAATATGGGGGACTAGGGTATGACATTCTGACATTCGTCTTCGCCCTTGAAAGGATAGGGCGGGAGGGGAATTCGCTCCGAACTTTCTTCTCCGCACACACCTCAATTGGGCAGATGGTGCTGCAGAACTGGGCAAGCGAGGAACAAAAAAGAAAGTATCTTCCTGACACGGTATCTGGAAAAAAGCTGATGGCTTTTGCGCTCACTGAACCTGACGCGGGAAGTGATCCCGGATCCATGACAACAAGATTTGAGGAAAGAGGCGGGGATTTCATCCTCAACGGAAAGAAACACTGGGTGGGTAATGGGACGCTTGCGGGAGTTATGACAACGTATGCGCGAGGTCCTGATGGCAGGATTTCCGCCTTTATCGTGGAGGCAGGTTCCAGGGGATTTCATGCCGAGGAGATGAAGAACAAGATGGGGCTGTTATCAATAAAGAATGCGCAGATTAGGTTTGAAGAATGCGTGATACCAAAAGAAAACCTCCTTGGAACAAAGGGGAAGGGACTCAGCATTGCCTACAGCGCACTCATAGATGGCAGGCTCAGCGTTGCCGCGGGTGCAATAGGTGTGATGAAGGATTGCTTGGATGAGTCTATCAGGCATTCCCAGAAAAGACAACAGCACGGGTCCCTCTTGGCAAAGAAACAACTCATTCAAGAACATATTTCAGCCATGATACTGAACATAGAAAGCTCAAGATGGCTTGTCTACCGCTCGGCAATTGCAAGGCAGAAACTGCATGATTATGTGGAAGGCCTAAAGGAGAAGGATCCAAACTGGCAGGAAAAACTGAACCGGGAGGACAGGGAATACTCGGCGCTGCGAGCAAAGGCCGACAGGCTTGCTGCCGTAGCAAAGCTGCATTCCAGCAACGCAGCTTATGATAGCGCAAACAGGGCCGTGCAGGTTTTCGGCTCCTTTGCCTATCAGAGGACTAACAGGGTGGCAAGGCACTTTTTAGACTCTCGGGCGATAATAATTTACGAGGGTGCAAACGAGGTCTTGAAGCTGAAGATCGCCTCGCTTGAACTTGGTGACAAATACCAGGCATACTAGCCCAAAGGGATTGGGGACTAGTTGGTTGCCAGTCCCTCATCCAAAAATATTAAGAATTGCGGTACTTTATTAGTTCACTATGTTCGGCAACAAATTATAATCAACACGTCCAACCTTTGAAAGATGAGCCAAGTTCTTTCAAATAACCGCGCTATCACTGCCCTCTCGTTTGCCGCCGCAGCGGCAACAGTTCTTGCGGGGATTTTACACCTGCTCATGGTTCCCCGCTCGATATCTCAAGAGGCGGGGGAGGGCGTCTTGTTCCTTGTTGGCGGCATCCTGCAAGTCTTTTGGGCAGTCCCAGTCCTAAAGGGGTGGGGTAGGGCCTGGCAGATTGTCGGCATCGGCGGAACCGTTGTTTTCATGATTCTGTGGTTCGCAACCCATACCCACAGCCTATTTGGGCCTTCGGGGGCGCATGTACAACACGGACTGGCGGGAATCAATTCCTCAAATGGGGGTCATCATGCGGGCCTCGAAAGGGACGATGATTTTCCAAGGGGGGAGGCCAGAAGGGGCCTTGCGGGCATACCGTCAATAGAATACATCCAAATGGCCTTTGTCGGCCTTTATGCAGCCCTTGGGGTGATGACACCCGGAAAGTCTTCGGGCGGCAAGAAGGACATAGTGTCAGATCATTGATGCAACCGGGCCGTCATAACAAGATTTGCGGCGAGGCCCGTTACCTTCCTATACCAGCTATAGAAAAGTAAGTATTTAAATTGCAAAGCGGCCCAATGAATTCCGGATGTGGCCCTAAGGTTTGAGAGAGGACGAATGCAAAATTGTCAATGGTAATCTAAAGGCGTGCCCTATTGATAACACGTTTAAGATAATTGGAAAAAAGTTTACCGTACACATAATACGCAACATGACCAAGCTTGGCCAAGGCAGGTTCAACGAATTTCTGGAATCCATCGAGGGAATTAATCCCAAGACGCTGTCTGCAAGGCTGAGGGAGATGGAAAAAAACGGGATAATAGAAAAGCGTGTCTCTCCTGGAACTCCCGTGAAGATTGTGTATTACATGACAAAAAAGGGGCTTGCACTAGAGCCAGTCCTTGAGGCGATGGCGGCCTATTCCATGCAGTATTGCGCAAAGGACATCTTCAAGGACGGCAAGCCTAAAATTCTAAAGGAAATCTATTCGAAGCCGAAATGAGCCTCTGTGCCTGGGACGTCCGGCAGGGGAGGGCAGAGTGTGCCACTTACCAGACCTTAATCTGCTATACTTGCCTTAACCTACCATTTTAAATACTTTCAAATGTATAGTAACTATACAAATGAAAGTTAAGAAAAATAAACCAAAACAAGAGATTGTATTGCAGACAAAGGGGCAGGGTAACTGCCCATCTACCGGGGGGCCACACGGACCTCTGGTGACGGACAGCGTCCGGGGCGAGATACTCTGCGCCGGATGCGGATCAGTCTTGGCAGACCGCGTAGAGGACTTGGGACCCGAACAGCGGTCCTTCACCATGGAGGAATATTCACAAAATTCAAGGACGGGGCTTGCATCCACGCTCTCCATCCACGACAAGGGACTTTCCACCGTAATAGGCAGCTCCGACAGGGATGCAGCCGGAAATTCAATATCTTCTTACATGAGGTACGCATTCAACCGACTCCGAACTTGGGATAGCAGGAGCAAGGCCAACTCTACGGAGAGGAATCTCAGGTCGGCCTTTGTAATCATGGAAAGCGTCCAGTCCAAGTTGGAGGTGTCGGACACGGTAGTGGAGAGGGCGGCCTACCTCTACAGGAAGGCACTGGCGAAGAAGATCATCCGGGGAAGGACCATTACGGGAATGGTTCTTTCCGCCCTTTACGTGGCATGCAGGGAGGCAAACGTGCCCAGGACACTTCACGACGTTGCAAAGGCGGGGAACGTCTCTTTCAAGGACCTCTCGAGGAGCTACCGGGTCCTAGTCAAGTCTCTGGAATTGCAGGTGGACTCGTTCAACCCATTGGAATTCGTTTCCAGGATAGGCACTCTTGTGGGGTTTAGCGAAAAGTCGAAGAGGGATGCACTGGATCTGATAAGCAGGGCCAGGGAAAAGGGCATAACCGACGGCAAAAACCCAGTCTCGATGGCGGCCACAGCAATATTCCTGTCGGGCCTTATAAACAAGGAAAAGGCCACACAGAAAAACATCGCAAAGGCCTCCGGTGTAAGCAGCGTGACTATAAGGAACCTTTCAAGGGCACTGAGGAAACAGCTGGGATTGGACGATTGAGGACCCTGATTGTCCATTATACGCCAAGGAACGAAAGGTCAAACACAAGGAAGCTCGTGGAAGCCTTCAGGTCGGAGATAAAAAACTCCGAGATCGAGGAGTTGAACCTCTCCCGTGATGCCCCGGACCTTTTTTCCGAGGAACGACTCACGGCCTACATCCAGAGAAATTACCTCGGGGCGGAACTTGACCATGACCAGAAAAAATCCGTGGCCAAGATGGACCGTATGACGGAGCAGCTAAGGTCGGCAGACATTGCAGTCGTAGCCTACCCAATGTACAATTTTTCCATGCCGGCCTCGGTGAAGGCCTGGTTTGATTCTGTAATGCTAAAGGGACAAACATGGGATGTGAGGGAGGGAAGGTATGTCGGCTTGATGGACGGCAAAAAAGCGCTCGTACTGGTAACCAGTGGGGGCTTTTATGACAAGGACCCCACAGCATCATTGGAACACGCACTTTCCCTCGGCAAGGCAGAATTTCATTTCATGGGGTACTCGGATGTCAGGGGGATACTTGCTGGGGGCATGAACGCCGGTGATGACAGCAAGGGGTCGGCCCTGATGGGATATGTCGGCGATGTTCAAAAGATAGCCCGGGAATGGTACGGTACTAACACCCAGAAAACCTAGGCGGAAACCTTAGGCCTTGGACAGGGCCCTGCCCATGATCGAGAGGCCGGCCTCAACCTGCTCCTTTGTGATCACAAGGGGAGGTATGATTCTCAGGGACTTTTGGCCAGCACCTAGTGTGAGGAGGCCTCCCCTGAAAAGTTCCATTATCTTCTTGTCGCGCCTTGCCTTGGTGTCAAACTCGAGGCCTATCATGAGGCCTAGTCCGCGGACATCCACCACGCCCCTTCTCCCGACTAGTTCCTGCAGGCCTCTCAGTAAAATCCCGCCCATCCTTGTAGCGTTGTCTAGGAGCCTGTCCCTTTTTATCACCCGGATTGTGCGCATGCCAACAGCCATGTCTATCCTGCTCCCGCCTCCCCAAGTGCTGGAAAGGGACGCCCTGTCCCTCGGCTCGAGCTTCCTGTCATATGCCGTAGCCCCTACCTGGAGAGCCTTGGCCGCACTCAATATGTCTGGCGTCACGCCATAGTGTTCAAAGGCCCACCACCTGCCGGTGTGGCCCAGCCCTGACTGCACCTCGTCCAAAATCAGCGGCACGCCGTACGACTTGGAACTTTTTCTCAGGCGCCTTATGAATTTCCTGCTTGCAACGTTGTAGCCACCCTCCCCTTGGACGACCTCCGTAAGGATGAAGGCAACCTTGTTCTCGCGAAGCAAGGCTTCTGCGGCGTCTATCTCGGGATCGTCGTCACTTGTACAGAATTTTATCCTCTTTACCGGGACTTCGGGGAAGTTGTACTTGTGGACGGGCCTGCTGAAGGTAAAAGTCAAGGCCCCGAGGGTCCGTCCATGGAAGGCGCCCATGCAGGAGACGCCGGGAAGAGGCCCCATCTTCCGGTATGCTATTTTTATGGCATTTTCAACTGCCTCTGCGCCACTGTTGATGAAAAATGATTTGAAATCCCTGGGAAGGATTGTCGAGACCTCTTCTGCCAGGTCGGCATGCTCCTTGGAGTAAAAGTCCTGTCCCGCAATCTTATGGGTCCCGTTAGTCGAGTATTCCGCGAGCACCTCCAAAACGTCGGGATGCGAATAACCCAAGGGGCAGGCGCCAATATTGGACGTAAAGTCGATGAACCTGTTTCCATCGAGGTCCTCTATGACACAGTCGTGCCCGTTGGCAATGACGAGCGGATACATGAAGGTAGAGTCGTAGGCATGCTTCCTCATCTTGGCTATCACCTGACGCGAACTCGGGCCCGGAAGCTTGTGGTTCATAAAATCCAACGACAATACCTGATGGTAAATTTTTCTAATAAAGGATTTCATTGAGATTCATGGGTGAAAACCATAGGGGATTTGACGAGCCTACGCGCAAGCAGCGGCAGAGGAGGGCAAGGAAGGCAAGAAAGATGCAGAGGGAGGGATTTGAACCCCCGAACCCCTGAGGGAAAGGATTTCCTATGCGGTGATCTTGAGTCCTTCTCGGTTGGCCGGGCTTCGATACCTCTGCAAGGAGAGTCTTATTCACTGAATATATAAACGCAAATAGGGCGCTGCAGGGTTTTTCTATTTCTCGATTGCCAGTTTTTCCGACAGTGCAGGCATCGTGTAAAAGAACTCGTCCTCAAACCCAAAATCTTGCTTGCCCTGCTTCCTGAGAGAGTCAAAGTATTTCATACAGTTTGCATAAAAGTCACTCGTATGATTTTCTTCCATCATGATATGTGCTTCCGAAAGCAAAGTTTCTGCCCCTATGTAAGGAAATTTAGACTAGGAACTTCACTGGCTTGAAGTTTCCGTTATGCCAAGCCACGCGTATCCCTTCTGCTCGAGCTCGTCCGCGAGCTCCTTCGGCCCCTCTTTTATCATCTTCCCCTGTGCCATGACGTGCACGTAGTCAAGCCTGTCAAGGAACTTGAGGATCCTTGCATAATGCGTGATGACGATTACAGTTGCATCCTTCCTTGATACCTGGCTTATGGCCTTTGCCACGGCCTGAACCGCATCTATGTCGAGACCCGAGTCGGGCTCGTCTAGAATGGATATCTTTGGCTGCAGTACTGCCATCTGCAACACTTCTGACCTCTTCTTTTCGCCGCCGGAAAACCCCTCGTTTAGATATCTCGAGAGAAAGTCCTGTCTCAGGCCGACCTGATCTAGGTTTTTCTTCAGATAATTCTGGAACTCTCTAACAGTTAGAAAGACCTCCCGGTTCTGATCTCCAAGTGATTTGCTCAGAGCATTGTATGCAGTCCTTAGAAAATGCGAGTATCCTACTCCTGCGACTTCGGTTGGATACTGGAAGGCAAGGAACAAGCCCTTCTTCGCCCTTTCGTCTGCAGTCCACTCCAAAATACTCTGACCATCAAGCAAAATGTCTCCGCTTGTCACCTCGTATTTCGGATGGCCAAGAATCGTATAAGCGAGGGTGCTTTTTCCAGACCCGTTCGGACCCATGATTGCATGAACCTCACCCGGACCTGTCTTGAGATTTACCCCCTTTAGAATCTCTTTTCCCTCTCTTTGGGCGTGAAGGTCCTTGATCTCAAGTACTGCCATTCATCTCACCCAAGGGCTTTTCGATATATAATCTAACAAAAAATTAGATCAAGCTAACTGGCTTCCACATGCACTCCAAGTGGCCTTCGCCCCAATTCCAAGGATTTGGAACACGGAGCTCGCCCAGGCTGCAGCAACCGGGGGTGTTCTTATAGTAGGAGTCCTCAAACCTACAATATGGCGGAGGGTACAAAGTATTACGTCATGGCAGCGCTTTCCATCGCGGCACTGGTAATTTCACTAGCTGCCCTTTCCATGTCGTTTCAAAATGCCCAAACCTCCGTCCGCACCGAATCCCCCGCTGCCACGGCTCATTACACTGGGGAAAAAAGGGAGTTCTGGCTTTTTAACAGTGAAATTCCGGAATTCAACGAGACCAAGATGGGGATGCCACATGACGTCTACAGCATGCCTGTGATCGCAGTATACAAGGGTGACAAGGTCGTTATCCACTTTTTCAATACCGAGGAGCCGGGAGGGGACCACCACTCGTTTACACTCTTTGACAAGCCCTACAACATCAACGTAGACCTCTCTCCTGGCCAGAACACGACCTTTTCATTTGACGCAAACACCACGGGGATATTTGCCTACTACTGCACATATCATCCACCAACAATGAAGGGCCAACTAATAGTGCAGCCTCCTCCATACTGAGATGCGGGAACTTTTCACGCAAAATCTACCGGGGCGCCTTTTGAAATCCTAGTCATGGGGCCTCGAATGGAGTCGCCTTACTGGCCTCGGTCATCAAAGGCGGCACGTATGTTTGCAAACTCGCCCTGGCCCAAGGCCCAGCCCCTTGCCACGAGGTCTGAGGCAGTGGAGGGTGTTACGCACGCAGGGCTGGCATCCAGCGCCTTGAGGACCAGCTGAAATCCCTGGCCGCACTCTACGTCGAGCGCCCCGATGCCTGCCTCCATCTGAATCCTTGGAGGAAGGTGCATCATCCTTACCATGGCGCACCTGTCTACGCTTGCAAGGCATATCTTGCTATCTGTTACCATTCGCGTACCGTTGAGAAATGTCCCATTGCCGGGTGGGTGGCCCTCTGTTGCTACGACGCCTGGGCCGGACTCGCTGGCACCGCTGGATTGGGCTCCCGCATGAGGCACAACGGCAAGACCAAAGGGGAGGAAGGCAAACATCACGAGGCAGTACCTTATCATCCTATAATCCAAGGGGGAACCGCGTATAAACGTGGATCGTCATATCTGGGAAAAACAAAAAGGAAAAGGGGTTAGTTTTTGGCTAACGCTGGTTTCAATACTACCTTTATCTTGTAGGCAGTCAGAATCTCCTTGCACCTGTTTCGTATGGTGACCTCGGTAATCCCCGCCACGCTTGATACATCCCTCTGAAGAATGCTCTGCCCTAGAAGGGTCGAGGCTATGTACAGGTACGCGGCAGCAAGTCCGTTTGGGGCCTTGCCATCTGCCAGGTTGTGATCGTCCGTTTTTTCAGCAATCTCGGCAGCAAGCCTTTCCACGCGAACCTCGAGCTTTGCGAGGTTTGCAATCTTGGAAATGTACTTCTCCAGGGTTACCACCGGCGCAGTCTTGGACCCGAGTTCCATGACTAGCATCCTGTAGTATTTGGCGGTCAGCTTCACGTTCATTCTCTCGTCCTTTGTGCTGCCTGTTGCAGAACAAATCTCGTCAAGAGACCTCACGACGTCGCACTGTTTGCATGCCATGTAAATGGTTGCGGCAGACATGCAGGCAACAGACTTGCCCTTAGCCTCCGCCTGGCCCTCGAAGTTCCTGTAGATCATCGAGGCCGTCTCTACCACATTCCTTGGCAACGCAAGCGATTGGCATGTCTCCCCTATCTTTGATAGGATGTTTGCAAGCCTCCGCTCCCTTGGTGATGCGACCCTTATCCTTGTCTGCCATTTTCTCAGATTGTACATCTGGAATGCCATGTCGCTTGAGATCGTCTTACCGCTAAAGTCTTTGCTCCCTACTGCAATCTCGGTTCTTATCCCAAGGTCGTGCTGCGAGTATGTTGTCTGACCAGTTGCCCTTGCCGATTTCATTTTCTCTTCAGGATTTGTTGCCCTTGATTCCGGGCCATAATCTGACATCTGCTCCATTGCTACCAGTCCGCAGCCAGAACAAATCTTTTCTCCACTGTGGATGTCGTCTATAAGAGTAGAGCGGCATTCCGGACAGTGTGTTTGTAGTTCTGTTACGTTCATCTTCTTTTTCCTCTGAATCTTTTTGGTTTTGTTGCAGGAGACTCCTCGACGATGTAAACGTGATGTCCTACATGTTTCTTGATATTGTTGGTAAGCGGAACTGCGGACGCATATGGTGCATCTACAGGACCTATCATTTCCGAAACCTTGGCGACCTTGGTTCCAGAGCTGTCTACGATGATCTGGCCATCGCGCAAGGGCTTTGAGAGTCTAATCACTACCCTCCCGCTACTAGCTAGATGCAATACTTCGCCTACCTCCTGCAATTAATGAAAGAACCCTCATACTCTTATCAATAGGGTTCTGTCAAAATTACTTTAGCTGCGAGCTAGATTCACGCTTTACTTGGATTGCTTGACCCTTCGGGACAAAAGTTTCTCGGCAATCGCGGAAATAATTTTTGCCTTGGGCTGGCCCTTTGTAACTATGATATACCCCGACCTGACATACGGCCTTCTGGGGAACCTCACTTGGTCGTTGGTTTCTGTCGGTTCAAACCCCGCAGCCTTTGCGGCATCTGACAACTCCTTTAGCGAGGGATCAAAAACGCTCCTGTCCCTGGCTACCCTGCGGCCCATTTTTTTCGGTAGTGTCTTGTTGAAATAATCAAGCCAGATTACGACATGTTCGTAATCCTTCATTTTGTAATCACTTTATCAAAACTGCATTCACTGCGCCGTCTTGGCCGGGCCTTGAAACCACCCTGCACTGGCCGTCCTCGGTTTCCAAAACTGCGCCCATTGAAATCACGCCGCGTCTTTCGTAGTCGCTGCTCGCGGGATTTTTCAGAACCTTGGTTATCTTGACCTTCTTGACTTTTCCATCCTTTATGGATAGGTTTACGAAGTCTGTTGTCTTAAGCGCGGTCTTGCTGTTCTTGCCTCTGACCTTCCTTGTGACGGTTACATGCGGACCGGGGATTGCTTCAACGGAGTACCTGTCGATTTCATACTTCCTTCTAGTCCTCAGCGGGTATCTCCTTCCACCGGTTATCTTGCTTGTTGCAAGATTTTCCACAGACTTCTTCATAAGCACCCGATAAAGTACCTCTAATTTATACCATCTATAGTTCCTGCTACTGGGTAGCGTTTGCAACGGTGTCTGCAGTCTGTTCCGGTTGTGGCGGGGCAGACTGGACAGCAGCTGTCTGGTTCGAGGACCTGACCTTTGTAAAGAGTTTCTGCTTGAGGAGGTCCTTGTCTCCCTGTATCCCAAAGTACTTCTGGAACTTTTCCGTCGTGTTGTAAATCTTCAACCTGCCTACGTTCTGGTGCTCGATATATGCAAGCTGCTCCAAGAGCTTCAGATGCATGTAAACCCCGGACCCCCTCACCTCGACCAGCCTTTTTGAAGAGATTGGCTGCATGTATGCAATGTATGAAAGGGTCTTGAGGGTTGCCGTAGGGAGCAGCGGCTTTGAAGCATATTTCCTTATCACCGTGTTGTACTCGGGCTTGAGCTGGAAAACGTACGACCCGTCGGGAAGGGCGGCAATTTCGATGGCTTTGAAGGCGGACTTGGTCTTCTTCACTATCCCTGTCATGAGTGCCAAGGTCTTGGTACGGGATTCGGTGCCTGAGGCCTTTATCAATTCCTCTATCGATAGGGGCCTTCCCGCGGAATAGAGGGCGGCCTCTAGCCTGGCAATTGCCTCATCGTCTTCAACCTTTCCCATCTATACGAAAGGGAGGCCGAATCGTACATAAATTGAATTCCTTCCGACAGTTGATCTGCTTGTAAACCTATTTTACGATGGAAACAATGATGTCGTTATCCGTCTGCTCGAGGTCCACCTTGAGGTCCCTTGCAAGGAAGAGGATTGCAAAGAAGCACCGTATGAGGTCAATCAACTCTAGCTCGGAGGTTATGTTCCTAAAGGACCCCGAGCCGGTGGGCCTTATCTTGTTCATCACGAGCTCCTCGTACTGGCCGATTATCTTCTCAAGCGAAATGAAATAATCGTCAAAATTGGGTACCTGGACCGGCTCAAACTCCAACTGCCTCCTGCTTGAGCGCGGGTTTGCAATGGTGCCAATCAGATTTTCAAGGACGGAGAGCAACTCGTCAAGCGTGACCGGATAGGTGGACTCGTGCCTGTAGGGCATGTTGATTATCTGGATGTCTACGTCCTCTCTCTGGCTCAGGGGCTTTTTTTCCATTGCTGCTTTTTGGAGGGCAAAAATGCTCTCTACCTTCATCCTGTGGATCATTGCGGAGGAGAGGGCCGCTATTCCTGCCACCCGGAGATCCTTCTTGTCAGTCTGGTTTAGGATTGAAATAAGCATCTGAAGGATGCGGGTGATGTCTATGCTCCAGACATCCTTCTTTGATATGTCTAGGGGTGTAAAGAGAATATTTACTGGAGGCTGCGCAAGCCCAGTCCCTGTGGTTTCCTCAGTCACTAATCTATCTTCCACGCTGTCTTTATAATATGTGTTTGATTTGCTCTTTTGGCTGCCCAAGTCAAGTTTATTTCGTGTGCCGGAAACTCAAACAATATAATCTCGTACGGTAAATCCTTGGTGTTGAACACCGATCTTGAGAAGTTTGACTTGGCATGTACCTACATGAAAAACGATCAAAACGTTTCGGCCTACAACCTCCTCGTATCGCTCGCACAAAAGGAACTGAAAAAGGACGACCTGAAGGCCGGCCTGTACCTCCTCCTTGCCTCAGATTGCAAGGCAAAACAGGGAAAGGACGCCAAAGAAGAGTTTGAGACTGCTGGAAAATACTACCTGAGGATTGCCAAGAAAAACAACGCGGAATCCCAATATGCATACCGGTGTGCAGCCAAATGCCTCCTCAAGGCCGGACAGGTAGACCTTGCCATGAAGGCTTCGGAGGAAGCCAAAAAATTCATACCAAAGCTGGTGGAGGAAAGACGCACAATAGTGGTGGTGGACGACAGTCCAGCAATCACGCTTAGGCTCCGGAGCTATCTGGAGCAGCTCGGCTACAGGGATATCAAGACTACCGATAACGGGAAAGGTGCGCTAGCCATTGTAAGCAATCTTCTCGAAGAATCACAAAACCCGATAATTCTGCTTGACATGGAGATGCCCGGCATCACGGGAGACGCAGTGGCAAAAAAACTGCTGGAAAAAAAGCCGGATCTCTCTATCATACTGATAACTGCAGACGAAAAAAGCGAACCCCGTGTCCGCAAGACAATCGGCTTTGGGTCGGCAGCCTTTATCCAAAAACCTTTCACGATAAACGAGCTGAAAAACGCCCTTGACATCACAGAAAACAACAGGGTCAGGTAAGCAGCACTAGGGACATGTTCAACCTGTTGACGTCCTTCATCTGGATGTTGCTTATCCTGTAGTCCGAGATCTGGTCGGAGAACTTTTCAACTATCTTTGAGGTCGGGTTCTTCTCAGCCCCGTCAAGCCTCATCACTATCAGCATGTTCCAGTCACCGTCAAGGGTTGCCACGAAAAGGTAGTTGGAAAATGTACCTGCAAAATCCCTTATTGCATCTACCTGAGTACTGAGGGAGCGGGCTATCTTGAGCTTGAGGAAAAGAGCCTCGAAGCCATCCGACACGGTGACGCCGCTTAGCACTGCCTTGTATCCCTTTATGATCCCGCTCTTCTCGAGCCTCTCAATCCTTTTCCTGATGGTCCTGTCTGAAACATCAACTCCCATATTCCTAAGCTCCGAAGCAATCTCCTTTGAGGGAGTCCTGGCATTCTTGTTCAAAATTGCAATAATCTTCTGATCTACCTCGTCGAGGCCTGACCAGCCTGAATCTTCTGACACGGATTCTATAGGAATGACATTCTTTTTGAATATTATGATGGTCCCACGCGCAGGATTCGAACTTGCGACACTCCGGTTTCTGTAAGCCTGATAGGCTGATGACGGTCAGCCGAGAGCCAACCACTACAGCCGGAAGCTCTACCAGGCTGAGCTAGCGTGGGACCGACTTTCATCCAGATTGTTCGTATTAAATAATTATCGCTGGCAAAAAAACA
>JAJPGU010000021.1 GCA_021325615.1 Nitrososphaerota archaeon
CCACCGCCAACAACACTGCCATTTCAGGCATTACAACCGCGACTCCGGCAGTAACGGGTGCCATTGACACTGCGGGACAAGGATCGATAAAGACAGTCGACACGGCAAGCGGCGAGGCGGTATATGCCATGGAAGCATCCGCACCTCTTGCAGTCAGCACGGTTGATGCCGCGGCAAACAAGGGCAGCACGGCGGTAAACACGGCGTCGCAGGGTGCAGTCTCCGCCATACTGGCGGCAAACTCTACCGCAACACCATTGGAGAACAACGTGGCACAAACGGCAGTCACCGGAATCAATCAGGTCAACCAAGCGGCAGACTCTAACATTGCATCCGCCGCGCAGGCTGCAATACTTGAGATAAAGCTTGCAAATAGCACCGCAATAGAAGAGATTGACATTGCAGGGCCGACGTCAATTGCAGAGGCCAACACGGCAGCCGATGCGGCCCTTGCCGAGATTAGCATTGCAAACCAGACAGCGATTGCAGAGATTAACACGGCAGCGCCACTTGCAGAATCCACGGTCAACACGGCAGGGGGCGCGGCAAACCAGACAATAAACAACCTTCTTCCGGCGCCAACAGGGCTTGTGGCAAAGGACATCTCGCCATCGGCGATACTCCTTAACTGGAAGGCGCCTCAGACAACCGGCAGCCTGGTGGAAGAATACAAGATTGAGAGGTCCACCGACGGGGGCTTGTCATGGATAACAATCAAGGCAGGCACTGGCAGCACCGCAACTTCCTACATGGACAAAGGTCTGGCTCCAAACATGACCTACACCTACCGGGTATCGGCAGTCTACGCCATGGGAACCAGCATGCCGTCAAACACGTCTTCTGCCCACACGACGTCGATTTCAAGGCTTATCGTAAACTCGCAGGCGTTCTCAGGCATGACGCTTACCGGATACTACTGCGAGCTCCGTGGTTCGGAAGGACAGGTTGTCGGGACGGGATTTACTCCATGCTCCTTCAACCTTGACACCGGGTCGCAATACTACATCGCCATGGGAAGTTACGGCAGCTATGTGTTTGACCACTGGCTCGACACGGGCTCGTCTGACAACCCAAGGCAGATGACAATTTCATCTGACACGCAACTGACCGCGGTGTACAAAGACACAAACTCCTAGCTTGGGAGAAACACCGCCGCAGATTTAGCCTATCTTTAAATAGCGTTCCAAAATATTTTTGATCATATGGTATCCGTGGACCAGGTGTTGCAGACGCTTTCAACAGTAATCGACCCAGACCTGAAAAAGGACATTGTATCAATGGGCATGATTAAAGACCTTGAGATAAACGGAAACGACCTGAAATTTACACTTGAGCTTACAACGCCCGCCTGCCCGTTCAACGACCAGATAGAGCAGGACGTCAGGCAGGCAGTCTCCAAGATTCCGGGGGTTGCCAAGACCGACATCAAGGTAACGGCAAGGGTGATGGAGGGAAGGGCGCTCTCGATGGACGAGATGCTGCCAACGGTCAAGAACATCATAGGCGTGGCATCAGGCAAGGGAGGGGTGGGCAAGACAACCGTATCGGTAAACCTCGCACTTGCGCTTGCAAGCACGGGCGCAAAGGTCGGAATACTGGACGCCGACATTTACGGACCAAGCGTCCCGCTGATGCTTGGCATGGGCAAGGCAGCGATGGAAGTTGAGAACAACAAGCTCCAGCCTGCCGAGTCGCACGGGCTCAAGGTGGTATCATTTGGATTCTTTGCAGACCAGGAGCACCAGGCTGCAATCTACAGGGGACCCATAATCTCGGGAATACTCAAGCAGTTCCTTGTCGACACCAACTGGAGCGACCTTGACTACCTGATAATCGACCTGCCGCCGGGGACTGGCGACATTCCGCTTACGCTTGCACAGACGATACCCATTACGGGAATCGTGGTTGTAACGACACCCCAGGAGGTTGCGTCAAACGTGGCGGTAAAGGCTTTTGGCATGTTCCAGAAGCTGAACGTGCCCATTATAGGCGTCATTGAGAACATGTCATACTTCAAGTGCACAAAATGTGATACCGAGCACTATATCTTCGGCAAGGACGGCGCAAAGAGGATGAGCGAAAAGTACAGCCTCCCGTTCCTTGGAGGGATACCGCTCAACCCCGGAATCATGGAAAGCTCCGACAGCGGGAGGCCAGTCCTTGTGACAGACCCCAACTCGCCGCATGCCAAGGCGTTCCTCGCGGTTGCAAAAAACGTCGCAGCAAGGTGCAGCGTTATTGCGACACAGCTTGCCGAGGAAATGAAGGCCGAGGCAACCTAGATATTATATCATCCGGGACCTGCACGTAAAGTCTTACAGAAGTTTTTTCCTTTTACCATTTAAGCGCCCATTCCATGATACATCAATGACCATTAGGAACGAAAGTAAGAAGGCATTGCTGGCAGCATTCCTTTCCGCAGTGGTCCTTTCCACTACGGGTGCGTATTCTTCTGAGGCATTTGCCCAGGTGCCCGCAAGCACGACGCAGGGAATTGTGCTAAACAACGTCCAGTCAACCTCCGGCACGACCTCGTCGACAAACCAGATTACACTTGCAAACTTTGCTCCGGGAGCCGGTGCAAACGAGCTTCTGGTGGTAGGCATAAGCGCAAACAACGCGTCGGCAACCTCGGTGACATTCAACGGCGTCCCGATGATGCAGGCCATATCATCATTCCATAACAACGACGCGGAGGTGTGGTACCTGACAAGCCCTGCAGCAGCAGGGAATGTAGTGGTTAACATGTCGTCTTCCACCAAGGCGGTGGTAGGGGCATACTCCTTTGCAAACGTGGACCTCAACAACCCGGTTGTGACAACGGCATCAGGATACAACACGTCCTCCAGCCCGTCAGTCTCGCTTACGACCAAATACGTCGGAGACTGGATAGTGGACGTCCCTTCAATATACGGGGGATCCACGCTGGGCTCTCCCACATGCACCCAGGGGTGGAATGACAACATTCCAAACGAGATCACTGGGGCATCAAGCTCAAGAGAGGTCTCCTTCCCGGCACAGGTGACATGCAGCTGGAAGGCAAGCAGCGGAGACTCGTGGGACGATGTGGCAGTGGATCTCAAGGCAGCAGGCTCGACAATCTTTGGCATCAACCTGGGACCAAGCTCCGTAGGGGTCACCCCGACACTGAACGCAATTAGCGGCCTCACGTCGATAACTGTGTACGCGCACAGGATTCCGGCTCCATACTGGGACCCGTGCTTTGCAACGACATGCAGCGCAGGCACAGGACCTGGGGCATCGATGTACGTTGAGCTGTACGACTCTTCCATGACGCCAGTCCAGTCCGGGTATGCCGACGAGAACGGATACACATTCTCGGGACTCAACCCCCTTTCGACATACTACGTATATCCTGACGACTGCGACAACTGCCACGGCTCGCCACACGACGTGGTCTTCCAGTACTGGGGAGACACCCATACCAGCGAAAGGCCAAGACAGTCTTCTACGGGACAGCAACTGAATGCATGGTACTCTTGCACAAACAACTGTGCGGGCGGTCCATAGCATCCTCCACTTTTTTACCAGGTATCGCTTATACAAATGCAAAAATCAAGTTTCCGCAGAAACTGGCTGCGCAGATAAGGCAACCCGCGGGACCAAGGACGGAAAAATGCGCCTCCGGCCGCATTCTTGCGGCGGGTTTCATGATATCTTGCAACAACATAAAAGGCGAAACTCCCACTGGTACTTTATGCACCTTCCTGAATCCATGAGGGAATCGCTGAAAAAGCCCCTTGGCCTCCTGCTTGCAGAAAGGGATGCAACAAGGGACAACATAGCAAGGAACCTGCCGGAGGGGGCATACATCATCACGGTGGGGGACGCCACCACGGAGAAGATGATAGGGCTGGGCCTTGAGCCGCACCTTCAGATAGTGGACTCGCTTGAGAAGAGGCACAGGCGGGATGTCCCGGGCGGAAGGATTGTCACGGCATTTGAGTGTACCAACCCGCCTGCAGAGATAACGGACGAGAGCATTGAGGCCATAAAAAAGGCCGTTGGCGCCAAGCCGCCTGCCAGGATAACAGTCATGGGGGAGGAGGACCTGCTGGTGCTCCCTGCCGCCGTGTCCGCCCCGGAAAACTCTGTCATTCTTTACGGCCAGCCAAACGAGGGGCTGGTTATCGTAAGGGTGGACGAGGGAATCAGGGAGCAGGCAAGGAAGATAATGGCCCAGATGAGCAGGTAGGCTTGATAGAGTTTTTGGCACGGCAGATGGTGCCGCCCCAAGGTGCCAGCAATGGACCCGCATTTGCTTGAAAAACTCTTTTTATTGCGTTTGGTTGATTATCCATCTGGGTATGATGAGCCGGTGGCTGTATGATTTGTGATTAAGCTACACAATCTCTGACCCAATACCACTTTGCTGGTAAAAAAGTAAATTTGCACCAACCCTTGCACGATTTTTGACCGCCCCCATTAAACGACACGCGCATCAAGTCACTCCTGATGAGGCTGGACGAAGACCTTAGGCTGAGGATACTTGAGAAGGCGGGAATCTACGCGGCAAGGTTCGGAATTTCCGAGCCCAAGGTGGTGCTTACGACAAGGGAGGTCCTTGACCTTCCAAGGGAAATCACGGAGGGGCGGAGGACGTCTGCATACAAGTACCTCGGAGTCTCCTACCTGATGCACAACCTGGTCTTCATCAACGTAAAGAAGATCCCAGACGACAAGACCCTTGAGAACACAATAGTCCATGAACTAATCCACCTGAGGTTCCCATACCTGTCGCACGGCAAGCGGTTCAACAGGCTTGTGAGGCGGGGCCTTGCAGGAAAAACGTTCAAGCCATACCAAAAACGAAAGTAGCCTAGCCCTTCTCGTCCACAACCAGCGTCATGTCAAGCTCGTCAATCTGGGCCTCTATTGTCTTTTTCATGGGCTCGCTGTGGCTCTTGCAGAACTTGAAGAACCCGTCGGCGGTCTCAAAGCAGCCGCATATCCACCTGGTCGCAATCTCGCCCTCGACTGTGAGCTTGCGGTACTTGTGCTTTGTCACAGCCTAGGCTAGGCAAATCTGGGGATAAAAAGACTTCAAAAATAGTTAGGTAAAAAGGTGGGTTTCTATGGGCAGCCTTCCATCTTTTGGATGAAGTAGCCCTTCTTCTGGATCTCGTCGGCAATTGGCGCAGGGGCACCCTGGGAATGGCAGAACTGGCACTCCTCCGTTGTTACCTTTGACTCCGCCTCGCCTATTGTCTTGAGCCATTCTTTTGCATACTGGATGGCCTTCTGGTGGTCCTTGACCGATGTTATCACGTCAAAGTGCATCGTGTGACCGTCCTTTGCCTCCACGTATGTGTCGTACACGTGTATTTCCATGCCTTTGGTGGAAAAAAAGGGCTATTTATTCCGATTCCCGCTGGTTTTTATTGTGTTGCACAAGGTGACAGCCGATCTCAAAAAGATAGGAAAGATAGTTCTAGAACTTGACGACAGCATCGCGCCAAAAACTGTTGAGGCGTTCCTTTCCTGCCTCCCGCTTGAGGTGGGCATTAACGTCTGGGGGGAGGAACTGTACACCGATGCCACGCCGATGAGGGTTGGCGCGGAAAACGCCAAGCCCCTGGTGGGCCTGTACGACGTTGCCTACTGGCCGCAGGGGAGCGCAGTATGCCTGTTCTTTGGGCCGACACCAATCGGCTCGCCAGGCGAGATAAGGCCATACTCGCCTGTCAATGTGTTTGGGAAGATAAGGGATGCACGCAAGGATATCGTGGAAAAGGCCAGCGATGGCATGACCGTCCTCTTTTATCAAGGCTAGCCACCTGTTATGGGCGCGATCCCAGAATCTTTTTACGCTGGTCCTGCGTATTGATTGGCGTTGTGGGGCCAAAAATCCGAATTTAGGTGCAAGGATTGCAGCGCTACCTTTGTAGACAAGGAACACTTTGAGCGACACAAGAAAAACATACACAAGCAGTAGGTCTCAGAGTACTTTGACGCCGAGGGGTATGATGTCCGATTCTAGAATATATGCCCGCATCTCGCCCGAGACGTTTGAATAAATCAACCACGGGACGGGATTTACCTCCATGTACCTGCGGTCGGTCGATGACGGGTACGGCGCCGACGCGGGGTGGGAGTGGAATATGGCGACCTCAAGGCCCCTCCTCTCAGACTCACCGTAGGCCCGAATCAGGTCCTGGCCTGATATAGAGAATGTCGAAGGGGACCTGTCGGCGTTTTCAGTAATTATGACATCGGATATGGAAAATGTCCCTGCCTTGTCACTGCCGAGGAGTATTGCACAGGATTCGTTTGGTTCGCACTTTTTGGCATGCTGGCGGAGTATCGATTCGTGCTCCCTTGAAAGGGCAATCTCCCTCTGCACGGTCATCCTACGGTTACTTTTCCGGTCATCCACGGGTGTATGGTACAGTAGTATGTCCATGTGCCGGACTTGGAGAAGGTGTGCTTGAAGGTGTTGCCCGGCTTGATGAGGCTCGAGTCAAAGTCTCCTGACGGCCCTCCAGACGGGGTGCCGCTTGTAACCGTATGCGCTGCCTGGTCCTTGTTTGTCCAGACGACCGTGGTCCCAACCTTTACCGACAGGCTTGCCGGGTCAAAGTACTTTTGTCCCGCAGCCTGGGTGGATGCGCCCTTGGATATGTCGACGTTTGCTATCACGGGCTGGGTGATGACTATCTTGCCTGTCATGAAGGGGTGGACCGTGCACATGTAGTCGTATTCTGTCCCGTTGAGTTTTGAGGTGTCAAGCGAGTATGTCTTGCCTGCCGCGATGAGGCCCGAGTCAAAAGTTGCGCCCGCGTCGGAGGCCGACGTCACGGTGTGCGGTACGGTGTCGTTGTTGGTCCACCGGATGATGTCGCCCTTGGGCACGGTGACTATGTGCGGCGTAAAGTTGGGATTGCTCTTGTTGGACGAGCCTGCGGGGATGTCTACGGTAATGACCGGGGCTGTCGGGAGGGCGGTTGTTGCGTTTGCAGCCGTGGCGTTTGTAGCGTTCTCCTGGTGGAGCGTAAACATGGCGCCAGGCCCCATGAATCCAAATGACGTGTATGAGCCGACGCCCACTGCCATCGCTGCAAGGAATATCACTGCAACGGGCTTGAAGTACTTGGGCATCCTCATAGAAGAGAATCCGATTACTATGGTTGGTATGATTATGATTATCAAGACTCCGACAAACCTTGGGAGCGATGTTATCACGGTGTTAAGCGACAGCGCATAGGCCCCGACAGAGCCGGCTATTCCAAATATGACAAGCGTTGTCGCCTTGGCCCTCCCGCTTGTGGATACCCCGCCGTTGAGTATGCCGGCGGAAAGGAAGATGAGGCCCATTAACATTGTAAGTCCTGAGAGCGCCTGCATGCCGGTAAGGAACGTGTTGGCGATGCCTAGGTAAGACAAGATGACTCCACCAAGGCCGATGGCAGTAAGTCCCATGCCAGGCATCATGAGATCCCAGTCGCTCATCGACTATTTTTCGAATCGCTGAGCTACTTAATTCTTTTGAACCCCGCATGGCAAAGTTCGAAGCTAATAAATTCCCACATGGGCCGCTAATGCTGGTGGGATTAAAAGAAGTACTTGAAATATCGAAACCACGAATCGTAGTCCTACTTGTAATTACGGCCATTACCTCGATGTATGCGGCATCAAAACTGATAGGGCCGCCGATGAACACGATATCGCTATTGCACCTGATCGTCGCCGGATCGCTCTCCTCGGCAGGCTCTAGCGCGCTCAACCACTACTATGACAGGGATATCGACCCGCTGATGAAGAGGACTGCAAAGAGGCCAATCCCATCGGGAAGGATGTCGGCAAGATCTGTCCTAATCTACGGCCTTGCAGTAAGCGCGGCCTCGGTGGTATATGCCTGGTTTACGCTAAACCCGCTTTCGACGTTCTTTATTGCACTTGGCGTGTTCTTCTATGTCATAGTATACACCGCGTGGCTCAAGAGGACCAACTCCTCAAACATAGTAATCGGCGGGTTTGCGGGAAGCTGCGCCTCGATGGCAGGGTGGTCCGCGGCAACGGGCTCGATGGACATACTTGGGGCACTGGTAGGGATACTTGTCTTTGCGTGGACGCCATCGCACTTTTGGTGCCTTGCAATGAAGATAAGGGACGACTATGCAGAGGCGCACGTGCCGATGCTGCCGGTCCTGATAGGGATGCAAAAGACCTCCAAGTACATCCTTGTCAACACCGCGATACTTTTGCCGTACTCTATTGCGCTTGTATGGTTCGGGCTGGGATATGTCTACCTTGGAATCGCGGCAGCCTCGGGAATCCTAATGCTGGTATATCACTACAAGCTTACAAAGAACCCGACGTCTGACTTTGCCTGGAAGGCATACAAGGTGACGGCGCCATACCTCACGATAATATTTGTAGGCATTGCCCTTGACGCGGCCTTCCACTTTCCGGTATTCCACTAGCTTTCTTCCTGATCTACGCCGGGGAACCCGGCCTCGTACTCGCGCTCCAGTGACTCGCGCGCCTGCTTTTCAACCTCGTCCTCCTCCGCCTCCCTTGTGGCAACCTCTATCCTCCTCTCGTCCTTGGTGAGCCAGGTCACCTTGATGAGGCCGTAAATCTCCAGGTTGAGGAGCGTCTTGTTGAACTCGTCCTCTGGTATGGATATCCCGGACTTTATCAGTGCCTTTGAGAGCTCGCTGTCTGTCATCGAGCCTGCATTTTTTATTATCTCGTACACCGAGTTTCGGAGTGGCATTGTTGTCATGATGTTATCCGTAAAAGGCCTTGTCAATTGGCTTTGGAAGGGCGTAGGATATATTGTCTTTGATTGAGGTGTACCAGTCCTCCACGCCCTTGGTTATGGAGGGCTTGACCACCTTGAGCGCGGCCGCAAAATCAACGCTGTTTATCTTTGGCGAGTTGCTGCGCATGGCCTGCACTGCCGCCTCCCTGCATACCGCGACAAGGTCTGCGCCAGTGTACCCCTTGGTAGAGAGCGCAATCTCGTTTAGGTCGACGTCCCCCGAAAGCGGCATCTGGCGAGTGAGCGACTTGATTATCTCAAACCTCCCCTTCTCCTCTGGCGGCGGTATGAAAAGTATCAGGTCAAGCCTTCCCGGCCTGAGAAGGGACGGGTCGATGAGGTCAGGCCTGTTTGAAATCCCTACTACGATGACCCTTGCCGCGCCGCCGTCCTCCATCTCGGTGAGAAGCTGGCTTAGGAGCCTCTCCCCTACGCCTGTCTCCTCAAGCGACTTGGACCTTGCAAGCGAGTCAAGCTCGTCGAAAATTATTATGCACGGCGATGACGCCTTGGCCTTGCGGAATATCTCGCGGATTGCCTTTTCGGATTCGCCTACCCACTTGGAAAGTATCTCGGCCCCGCGAACAAGTATCATGTTGCCTCCGCTCTCCGTTGCAAGCGCACGGGCAAGGAGGGTCTTTCCGCATCCTGGGGGACCGTAGAGCAGCGCGCCCTTGGGTGGCTTGATTCCCATCTTCTGGAACTTGGCTGGCTCCTTGATTGCCGTGATGAGGTTGTCGTTGAGCGTACGCTTTGGCTCGTCAAGCCCTCCAACGTCCTTCCACCACACCTTGGGGCTCTCGACGTAAAACTCCCTCATGGCAGTAGGGACAATCTCGTGCATGGCATCGTAAAAGTCCTGCAATCGAATCGTAAGCTTCTGCAATACCTCGGCTGAAATCTTCTCGGTCTCCATCTCTATCTCGGGCAGAAAAGTCCTCAGTGCCTTCATCGCGGCCTCCCTGCAGAGAGACTTGATGTCGGCCCCAGTGTACCCGTGCAGCTCCGATGCAAGCGTCTTTAGGTCCACGTCATCGCCAAGCGGCATGCCTCGCGTGTGTATCTGCAGGATCTCAAGCCTCCCGTCGGCATTTGGAACTGAAATCTCAATCTCCCTGTCAAACCTACCGGGCCTTCGCAGCGCGGGGTCTACGCTCTCGGGCCTGTTGGTCGCGCCAAGCACTATGACGTTGCCCCTGTCATTGAGCCCGTCCATCAGGGCAAGCAGCTGGGCCACCACGCGCTTTTCCACGTCGCCGTACGCCTCCTCCCTCTTTGGGGCTATGGCGTCAATCTCGTCTATGAATATCACGCTTGGTGCGTTCTCCTTTGCCTCCTTGAAGATGTCGCGG
Source organism: Nitrososphaerota archaeon (assembly GCA_021325615.1). Taxonomy (GTDB): domain Archaea; phylum Thermoproteota; class Nitrososphaeria; order Nitrososphaerales; family Nitrosopumilaceae; genus Nitrosotalea. The sequence continues at coordinate 10,141 of JAJPGU010000021.1, forward strand.
AGCCTGGCTTCCGTCTCACCGTAGTACTTGTTCATTATCTCAGGACCGTTTATCGAGTAAAAGTTTGCCTCCGACTCGGACGCAAGTACCTTTGCGATAAGGGTCTTGCCGCATCCTGGGGGGCCGTATAGCAGTATGCCGCTGTGCGGCTCTATGTTAAGCTGGGTAAAGACCTCGGGGTGCTTGAGCGGAAGCTCGACAATCTCCCGCATCCTGTTTATCTGGGCCCTCAGGCCTCCAATCTCCTCGTACGTGACACGGAGCTTCTTGTCCACTGCCGCCTCGTTGAGTATGTTGAGCAAGGTCGCGCGCTCTATCTTTACTACGCCCTTTGGAGCAATCTTGTGAATCTTAAAGTCCATCGAGTTTCCAAGTATCATCACTGAAATCTCGTCGCCCTCCGAGAGCGGCAGGCCCTTGAGCCTGTTCTTGACAAAATCGGTAAACTCCTTGTCCACGGTTACGTTTCCGTTGACTGGCATCAGGACGACCGACTTGGCTGCCTTGGCTGTTACCTTCCGGACTGAGACCAAGTCGTTTATCCCTATTCCGACGTTCTTCCTTGTCTGGCCGTCAATCCTTATCATGTCGGGAGCCTTGTTGTCGTCATCAGCAGGCCATACTATGGCACAGCTTGACTTTCGTCCGACGATCTCTATCATGTCTCCCGGCTCTACTTTTAAAAATTCCATCGCCTCGGGCTCTATCCTTGCCCTCCTCTTGCCAACGTCCCTCTGCTTTGCCTCGCCGACTCGCATCTGAAGCAGGTCGTCTTTTCTGACCATTGGTGGCACCTACTTGGCGTCTACAGAGGCCCGGCTGATGCCGAGGACTTCAAACTCACCTACGCCCTCGATTGAACGAACGCTGTTTTCAAGCGAGTCCATCTGTCCCTCCTTGTCATCAAGTGAGAACTCGGCGTTAATAAAGTAGAGACCAAAAGCAAGGGGCTCCTTTGTGTACTTTGAGAGCTTGATCCCGTCCTTCAGGGCTGTTGATATCTTGCTTGCAGTGCTGTCAAGGTCAATCTCGGTTCCCGTCGGAAGAATCTTTGCTCGTAGTGTTAGTCGCGGCATCTTTTCTATGGTCCCTGAAAACTGCATGACTTGCAGGTATACGCCCTTGCCGCCTCCCTGCAGCTCTCGCATCTCCAGAGGAGGACCGAGCCGCAGCTTGGGCAGTTGAATTTAACACATTTATCATTAGGCATTATTGGCCTGTGGCACGAACTGCAAACCGGAAGGGCAATAGATGAAGACATGATTCAAGCTGAATTCCAACCGAATTTATACCTTGTTGATCGCATCCTGCTAACCAAGAAATCGCCGCAGCTCGTTTCCAAGTATTGCCTGGACTGCCTTTACCGATCCCTTGACGCCGAGGATCTTTGCAACCGACGTCGTGTGAAAGTCAAAGCTTCCATCCCTTGAGACCTCATCCAGCACCTGGGGGGTGATCGAACCAAAAAGCGACTCGATGGACTTGTTGTCAAGCCTCTCAAGCAGCGACCTTGCAAGGAGCATCTGTGAAAACTCCCTGCCGAACTTGTCATTCCATTCCTGCTGGTACCGTGCAAGGTCCTCCCTCTTTCCGGTATTGAGGAACTGCGAAACTGCCCTGCCTGCAAGTATCCCTCCCATGCCGGAAGAATAAATCCCGCCCGCGGTGGTAGGCTTGGCCTGTCCTGCCGCGTCGCCGACGGTGACAACGTTTCCTGAGACAAAGTCCTTTATCGGCCCCTTTACCCAGATGGGAGCAAAAATCTTCCTGATTACAGAATGCCTGCCCTTTTTTCCAAGGAACTCCTCAAGGGTGCTTGCGGCGTTTATCCCGCGGCCTGCTACGCCCACCTTGGCCTCGTCATGCCGGGTAGGTATCACCCACGCAAAAAAGCCCGGATATTTCTCCTGGTCAAGGTAGACCTCGACGCGATCCTTGTCCACCCAGTCGGCGTAGACCTCATACTGCGCAGAAGGAAGTATGCCCGTGCGGTCCCTGTTCACAAGCGAGGAAACGCCCCTTGCATCCACTATTATCTTGCACCTTATGTTACCGTCGTTTGTCCTTATGCCATCCACCGTAATCTCACGAAGCTGGGTCCTTACCATTACTTCGGCGCCACTAGTTGTTGCCTGGTGCGCAACCTGCTTGTCAAACTCCCTCCTGTCAAGCACGATGACCTGCTGGGGCCTTGCGTCGAGGGTCACCTCCCTGCCGGAGGGCGAGACAAGTCTTGCAGACCTGACCTTGTTGTCTAGCGTACCGCGCATCGGTATGATTCCAAGGTCGTCCATGGCCGAGATGCTTACAAGCCCGCCGCAGTGCTCAGGAGTCCCAATCTCATAATCCTCTTCAATTACCAGCACCCTGTGGCCTTGGGACGCAATCTCCCTGGCGCAGAGGAGCCCTGCGACGCTTCCTCCTGCGACAACCACGTCGTAATCCATACGTTATCGACCCAAGAGAATAATTTATACCGTGCCCGCCTGGGTGCAAAAAACCAGAGTCATTCTTCCCGCTTTAGGGAGAGCCTGAACTTTGGAGCGCACTCTTTGTGAAACCATGCATCTCCAAAGATCACATCGCCCTCCTCAAACCTAATCTCCGCGCTACAATAGGCGCACAAAAGCGCGGTGGCTTGGAACCTTACCATGTCTCCGGCACTGCCCTGCTGGATATATCTCAGAGTCTGTAACAATCAGGCACACACCGATGGGGCAGGCTCGAAAGTTTAACATGCCCAATCTGATGAGGGATGCCATGGGAGCTATAAAACAGGTCATAGTTGTAAGGCGGGACTTGGGGATGGGGACGGGAAAGATTGCAGCCCAAGTGGGCCATGCATGCGTGCTTGGCGCAGAGCACGTAAGAAAGTCAAAAAGGGAGTGGTATGACGAGTGGGAAAGGTTCGGCCAGGAAAAGGTGGTGCTCAAGGTATCGAGCCTTGGGGATCTTGAGGACATCAAAAGACGTGCCATCTCGCTTGGCCTGCCATGGTCTGAGGTCACAGATGCAGGACACACCCAGATCGAGCCCGGCACGGTAACATGCATCTCGATTGGGCCAGCTCCAGAATCTGAGATTGACAAGGTTACGCGGGATCTGAAGCTGCTCTAAATCTGCTTTTCTCGCTCTCTTACCTTTGCGTCAAAGGTTGCAGTAACGTTCTGGCCGGGCTGCGCATTGCAGGGTGGAACGTGAATAACAAAATGGTCCTTTGTCTCAACCCAGCACCCGCTCGAGTCTACCTGGCGTACCGTAACTGTTTCGCTGACGGTATTTGGAATAAGGTTCCAGAACGGGAATACGAGGGTGGTCATGATGACTATGGCGGCTGCAATTCCGCCGAAGACCATGAGCTTCTCGTTCATGACCTATCCCAAGTCTGCCCGTATTTAGGATTATTGCGCAGGACTGCCGTCCGTCTTTCGCGAAATGGGAATATGAGAAATGCTCTTAAATCCAATAATGGTGGGATATCATGTGTTCGTAGTTGTAGTCGAAGTCCAGCTGAAAAAGGGCGTGGAGGACGAGTTCAAAAACTGGGTAAACGAGTCAAACAAGGAACTCTCAAAGTTTGACGGTTATGTGAACCGACGTCTCCTTGCAACCCGAACGGGCAAGCACGCCATGCTTGTAGAGTTTGAAAACCAGGAAAAGTTCGAGAAGATGCACCAGACGCAGGAACACTTTAGGATCCAGTCAAAGGGCCATTCGTACATGGAGGGGCCTCCGAAGCCGGTCTTTTATCAAGTTGTAAATTAAGAATCGTTTCTGAATTGATCTCACTTGAATACATCATTCAAAATTTTGCAAGGAAATTTCGGATAGGCCGGCAGGTCGGGAATCCCGAGGGATTGAAAAACACCACGTTGTACCTTCATTTCGTGAGTTCAAATCCCCGCCAGTCCATTGTTTTCTATTTTGAGGAAAGTCAAGAAGTTTGGGGGTGTTTCAGAAGAATGATCGGTAGGGAATCTACGCCAATTTTTTATGGCTTGAAGGGAGAGTAATAATTGTATTTTGAAAATTATATCTCTCGCTATGGTTCTTTTATCATTATTTGTGTTTACCGGAATAAATTCAGTTTATGCCCCCTGTATAGATGGCATACAGTGTGGGGATATTAGACCGCTTCCCTCTCCATTAAAACAACTTCAACTGGGAACAGATGCCAAAAATGTCCTCTGTCATGACACATTTATCTTGGTAATTAATTCGGAAGACAATTCTCCAGCATGTATCCATGAATCTAGTATGACGAGAATGCTACGACAGGGATGGTATGCATGGTTTGATATGGTTGGGGACACGATAGTGAATACACCTAACAAGGAACCTTTTGGTGGAAAAGATTGCGCCATACCGCAACCCGCGTATTCCATAGTTGGCACTCGTGGGTTCGCCAAGGATGACCTGCCCGATAACGGCGTAATCTATCCGGGTACAAATCTTACAAAGAATCTTGTAGGAAATGTGATTCAATTTGCATTAAGACCAAACTCGACGGCGTACATCCAATTCACTTATGATTTTAATCGTTATCCGGGAAGCAACTGCAAGGTTACAACGGAAGATGCGCTTTCTTCATTTAACGGTAACAAATCAATATCGATCTCGGACCTGCTCGGCTCGCCTTATATCAATGAAGTAAACCAGACACAGATACGCACAGATGTACACTATCAAAAAGATAAGAACTATGTCAAGGTATTTCTGTCAAATGTGCAAGACATGAACGACCACGTAGTTAGAGTAAGTTATCAGATAATTACAAGCCAGCATGTAACATTAGACAAATCATACTATATCGGGTTCTGGTTTCACAGCGGAATTCTACTGACCGTTGGGGACAATTTGTATTATGGTCAGGCATTTCATGGTGGTTTTAGTTAGAGGAAAAATGAAAATTACCTGAATTTAAAAAAAATGGATTCATCTACCTGTTGACTTTTTATCTTAATTTTGTATAAAGATGAATGTGCGGGTCGCTTAGCAAGGTAGAGCGAGGTTCTGAAAAAACCTGACTGGGTGACCTCAGTCCTAGGGCTCGAATCCCTACCCGCACGGGTTTGTTTCTAATATTGTTTTAGAGTTTATTATGTTTTATTACATTTGATTACAGATTGCCGCCAAGCGGTTTGTCTATCTTTTCTATACGGAATGTGAAAATGAACTATATGGTAGCGGAACCCCACCAGTCCATTGATTTCTTTCAAGGAAGAAAAAGGTGAAAAAAGAGTGTCAAAGGAATATTATAATGGGAATTTACGCCAGTTCTTTATGGTTTGATAAACGAGAAAGGATAGATTTTGAAAACTTTACATCTTTTGGTATTTCTTGTAATTTCTTCTATCTTATGGCTTTCTTCTATCCTCTATGTACATGCACAGTATGTTCACGAAAACCTGTCTGTACCTAGCATTGGAAATAGAAAACTTGCAATATCAATTCATGACCATGATAATAACCAAACACGATTTCTCCAATTCAGATTTTTTGATAATAACACAAACCAGACAATATCACACATTACTGCATTCGTCAACATAACTAGCAATAATTACACATTACTGGCAGAGTTATTTCATACAAACTCTGGAAACTTGATCTTGCATATAGAACCCATGCGTCCAAACGAGACTACATCAACTAATATTTGGGGTGGAAACTATGCATCGACAAGAGAATCTGTTCAATATTATGCTAGTAAACATTCTTGGTTGGTAGAAAACGCTACAAGAGAGCCCATACTTGGAGGATTTGAGCCTCCTAATGGGAGCGATTTTGTTAACTTGAATTCATACTCTTTTTTTGAAGACAATTATACCAATTATCGTATTCATATCAATCTCTATGGAATAGACGCGGATAACAAAGCATTTTCAAGGCAAACAGCACCTCAATTTGACGGTAATATTAATTCAAGTTCTGATACAAGTGTTACCTTATTTTATAATGAACAAAACACTGCATCTCCTCACTTAAAGAATCAAGACTTGTTAGTATCACCAATCCAACAATTAAGGTTGGGGGTACAATCACAAAATGTCCAATGTGAAACAGGAGACGAATTAATTCTTAAATGGCAGGACGACTCGCCTGCATGCGTAAAACCCATGACTGCTAAAATATTGATTGATCGTGACTGGGGTCACTGTCCACTGAGACTTGGTTTTGTTAACTGTCCCTAGTCCTAGAGTAAATTTCGTGTTTTTGAATTTAGACCACTGGATTGCAGATAATACTGTGGAAATCTACGTCAGTTTTTTAAAGTTAGAAGGATGAATTAATGACATATTTTGAAGAGTTTGTATATTACAATAATTACTGGAACAGGAATTAGTATAATCGTAGTATCTGCGTTTCTGTTTTTCTTTATGATGCCAAACAGAACAAACCAACAAAATCTAGAGATTCACCCATCACAAATTAATACGTCTATTATTACGATTAGAGTTGAAGGTCTGAATGAAACATATCTTGTGGGACAACAAATCCGCTTTAACATAACTACTACCTCTGGGGAATGTTCACGACCACGTATCACATTGACCAGTGAAAATGGAAGCACGGTATGGACCAACAGACCTGATGCAATGTTTTGCGATATGATGACATCATGGCCCACCACATGGCACTGGAATCTTGATAGCGGCGACCTTGGAATTCTGCAAGTGAATGAGACGGGTATTTACAAGATTACTATATCCTTTTTTGGAAAGACGTTTGAAAGGGAATTTTCTGTTATACCGTCTAATAATCTGGATTGCCATAAATGGACTCAGAGTGGGTGGATTACTGTACCTTGTAGTACACCGTCATTACCGCATTAATGCCTAGTGTTTAGACCCGCGTTTCACAGTTGCCTAAAAAACACAACACGCTGATCTTGTTTAATCCTTGCCATACACTTGTTTATGAGTACCAACCCTGCGTAATTCTATTGTGTTGTTGGAGAAATCAACTGAGTAGATAATTCTATTACTCTTATCAAGATTGTATGCATATACTCTTAGACTTGGTTTGTAGTTGCCTAATTTTATGGGATTTTCCGAATTGACTAATTCGGCAAGTGCCACGTCTATTCTTTTTTGTAAATCAGAACCCAATGACTTGTATTGTTTGATAAACTTCTTGTTTGGAGCAAGTATCCACAAATTAACTATGTAATTCTTTGAGCAGTTCTTCTAAAGTGCTTCGTTTTATCTTGCCTTTGGCTTTGTCTGATTCGTATTGTTTGATGTCTGCTATCTCTTCTGGTGTGAGATCGTCTGCTTCTTGTTTGGGTTTCTTTGTGGCTCGTTGCATGTTATCTCCACTATGTTATAGCTAGGTGAATAATTAAAACTATGTGTATTCATCTTCTGTTTTATTCATTAATTTGGGTCGTGGAACCTAGGAATGAACTACACCGGGTCGGAACCCCGCCAGTCCATTGATCTTTTCTAACCAGGAAAAGATCTGAAACACGACATGTCTTAGAAGAAAGTTACGGTAGGAATCTACGCCAGTTTTTTATGGTTTAAAGAATAAATGATGATGTATTTTGAAAACTATACACCTTACAAAAATGGAAGGTATAGGTTCGGCCCTTCTTGTAATTGGCACGGTTCTTCTTGGAGTAAGTTCCTATTTTTATGAAATCGATTTTCAATTTGATGAAAAAATACGTGAAACTCCAACAAATTCAGATTACATGGGACCAATTCATCTTCCTCCGTATTATTTCCTCCAACCCATTCTGACTGATTTGGGAGTTATTTTGGTTGGTATTGGAATTGTCTTACTGTCCTATAAGAAAATTAAAAAAAGAATTAATCTAAAGTCACATTGAATACATTCCTAATCTTTTCCGTAAGTCATTTTATGGTCACCGACGCGTAACAACAGTATTCGTTGATTTTGATAATCAATGCTGTAAATTATCCTATCACTTTGACCTAATTCATAAGAGAATACATTAAGAGACGATTTGAACAAGCCTTTAGTTTTAGGATCTGTATTACAATCTTCTAAATCTGCTAGTGCCTTCTTTACCCTTTGTTGCCTATCAGAACCTAATCTTTTGTATTGTCTGATAAATTCACTATAATATTGGAATTGCCACAAACTAACTATCTAATTCTTTGAGGAGTTCCTTTAAAGAACTAACCTTTGTCTTACCTTCTGCCTTTGCCTTGTAGAATTCTTTAACATCTGCTATCTCTTCTGGAGTGAGGTCGTCTTCTTTTGATTTCTTTGGCTTTGTTGCTTTCTGCATGCTTCAATTTGTTATAGCACTTTTGAATAATTAAAACTATGTGTAACTTTCATTCATAATCAGCATTAAAGGCATCTGCTTAACCCTTCGTGGACCGTGAAAATGAACTATATGGTAGCGGAACCCCACCAGTCCATGGATCTCTTTCAATGAAGAAAACAAGGCTGAAACAGAGTACGTTAGAGGAATTACACGGGAATCTACGTCAGTTTTTTAAAGTTTGAAGATTAGCTTGAAAATGTGAATAAAAAACTGTTTTTAGTAATTTTAATCCCATCCGCTGTTTCGTTTATCCCGTTATTTTTCATCACGCAAGATTATATGAGTTATCTATATTGGATGAACCAGCGTCCAAGTCCTTGGAAATGTAATGGCAAAGTAG